>NC_019703.1:3464365-4072738 GCF_000317045.1 Geitlerinema sp. PCC 7407 | reverse complement strand
GTCCGTGGCGGCTACGACTCCCACCAACACGGCTCAAGCGCCTTCTAGCCCGAGCCCCACACCGAATTTACCCTCAGTGCCCAATGGCCGCATCGTGGCAGTGATTGATGCAGGTCATGGCGGCGGTGACCCCGGCGCGGTGGGCATCGGTGGCCTGATGGAAAAGGAAATCAACCTGTCGATTTCTCAGGAGGTGGCGCGACTGCTGGAGCAGCAGGGCGTGCAGGTGGTGATGACGCGGCGCGACGATCGGGAAATTGACCTAGCGCCTCGGGTCTCTGCGGCAGAGCGGGCGCGGGCAGATGTCTTTGTGAGCATTCACTCCAACTCGCTGAGCATGAGCCGCCCCGATGTGAATGGCATCGAGACCTACTACTACGACTCCGGTAAGAAGCTGGCGGAGTCCATCCACAGCAGCTTGCTCCAGAGCACCAACGCTCGCGATCGCGGCGTGCGCACCGCCAACTTCTACGTGATCAAAAACACGTCCATGCCAGCAGTGCTGGTGGAGGTCGGGTTTGTGACAGGCAAAGAGGACAGTGTACGTCTCTCGGATGCCAACTCTCGGAAGCAGATGGCAGCAGCGATCGCCCGTGGAATCTTGCAGTATGTCAAGCAAAACCCCTAGGAGAGACCTCTCTGAAAAATTTGCATAATCCCCGGCAGCTTTGCTTCGCTCTCACACACCGCAAAGCTGCCGCTTTTGCTGGCGTCGGGACGGGGGCTGCTCTCTGCCGATGTGATGCTCCCAGGGGTTAGCTGATGGGAATGCTGGATGAATGAGGTTTTTTAAAGGTTTGTTGATGGGTTTGGGGCGAGACCATTTTGCCAGCCAGGTCATTGGCTTGATAATTCAGATGTACTATTCAGTTAATTGAAATCTAAAATATTTTTTGTTTAAAGAATGAGGGCGCAGGCAGTTATAAAAAACTACAGCCTGTCCTGACCTAATTTCTGGTAGAACGAGTCGGTTTTGTCGATGTTGCTAGCGTAAGACATTGCTGAGCTGAGCACTCCGCGATGGTTTTTGCCCCCTCACGGTTTTAGGAGCGCCAAGAAAAATGCCTATGCAGTTTCCGGTTACAAAAGCGGTTCTTCGGTTGGCCAGCGTGGCAGCGATCGCGGCGATCGCAGGCAGTGCCCTCCCGGGGTGGGCGCGTCCGGCGGCCCTCACCGCTCGCTACGCCAACTCCGAAATCAATGTGCGCTCAGCGCCGACCACCCAGGCCGCCGCGCCGCGGGTCGGGCGAGTGGGCGATCGCGTCGAGGTCCTCGACCAGACGCGCGGGCGGGACGGCTACACCTGGTACTTGGTAAAGTCCGCCCAGAAGCGCTATCAGGGCTGGATTCGCGGTGACTTTGTGACCTTTGGGCCGGGGACGGCGAATCGGGCGATCGCCTCGGTGTCGCGCGGTCCCGCCGTGACCCCGCCTGCTTCAACGGTGGCTGCTCCGGTGGCTGCTCCGGTGGCTGCTCCCTCGACCCAGGCGATCGCCGCCGTCACGCTCCCGCCTGCGGCCCAGCCCTACAGCTCAGACGCCGTTCGCTACTTCACCGAGATCGCCCTCGGCTCCGAGTATGGCGACGCCAGCGGCATCGTCCGCAAGTGGCGAGAGCCCATGCGCATCAAGGTGCACGGCTCCCCCACCCAAGAAGATCTGCGCACCCTCAGCAGCGTGATGGGCGAGATCAACACTCTCCTGGGCACGACCCAGATGCGCCTGGATGACGCCAGCCCCAACGTCGACATTTACTTTGTACCGGAAGCGGAGTTTAGCCGCTACGAACCAAACTACCGCCCCCTCAACTACGGCTACGCCTGGACCTGGTGGAACAACGACACCATCGATCGCGCCCGCATCCTGATTTCCACCGTCGACATCAATCAGCAAGAGCGATCGCACCTGATCCGCGAAGAGCTGACCCAGTCCTTGGGGCTGCTGCGCGACTCCTTCCGCTACAGCGACAGCATCTTCTACCAAAACTGGACCGACACCACCCAGTTTTCGGCCCTCGATCGCCAACTGATCCAAATGCTGTATCGTCCGGACGTCCTGCCGGGCATGTCGAAAACAGACGTATTGAGCGTCTTTAATCAGGCTCTGCCCGCTCCCAGCGCTACTGCCTGCGGGGGCAGCGGAGCCCCAGCCCCGCTAAACGCCTCGCTGGGCGCAGCGGTCTGCCCACGCTAGGGACCTAGGCCGCAGCCAAGATCCCAGGGACAGTAGCAAAACGGAATTCGGCGTGCGGCATTCACCGTAGTCAAGGCTGGCCGAAGGCGCTAAAAAAAGATGGATTTGTGCGCCAACACAAATCCATCTTCGGCAGATATCATTCTGCAAATTTCACAGAATATTTTCTCTCTCGTGAGGAATCAGGAATGACCGTTCTTGATTCCTTTTTTATGGCCCGCCACTAGTACACCCAGGCGCCGGAAACCCAGCCGCCCTGGCTCAGCTCGTACCAGCCATTGGAGGTGCGGCTCGTGATCCCGACGCGGGAGCCATTGCTCAGAGCGCCGATAGCGGCGTAGCCGGTGCCCGGGCCAGAGCGAATGGTGAGGGCGCTGCCGTTGGTGCTGACGGTGATGCCGCTGGGGCTGCCGCCACCGGTGCCGCTGCCGCCGCCGGTACCGCTACCGCCGCCGCTGGAGGTCCACCAGCCTGCGATCCAGCCGCCGCTCGAGAGCTCGTACCAGCCGTTGGAGACGCGTCCGGTGATGCCGACGCGGGAGCCATTGCTGAGATAGCCGATGGTGCCGTAGCCGGTGCCCGGACCCGAGCGGATACTCAGCGCGCCGCCGTTGGTGCTGACGGTGACTGCGCCGCCGCCGCCGGTGCCGCTGCCGCTGCCACTGCAGGCAATGGAGGGGCTCAAGCCGAGAGCACCAGCGGTCGCCGGACCGACGACGCCATCGACGCTGAGGCCTTTGCGCTGCTGGAAGCGGATCACGGCGTACTCGGTGCCGCCGCCAAAGACGCCATCAACGGCGCCAGGGCTGTAGCCAGCGCTGGCTAGGGCGGACTGGACGGAGCTGACGGCGCTGCAAGCGTCGCCCCGACGAACGGCGGCTTGGGCCTCGGACCCGCTGCCCAGGATGGATAGGCTGACGGCGAGGCCGGCAACGCCCAGCCAGGCAGAGCTGGGAATGCTGATCTGAAGGGATTCGAGGGCCTTAAGCTGCTCATCGGTGAGGGGATACTCGTGGCCGATTGCAGCGTGCATCAAAGCGAGGTTTTCCATGGAAATCTATTTCTCCATTCACGTGGGGGGACTGAATCTCGGACCTAAGCGGTGTTGGGATAACTTAGGGATGGATTCAGGAAAGCGATCAGGTTTTCCGTAAAAATTCGGAATCTAAGTCACAATCTGAGCACTTAGTTCTTATTTTCTGAGCTGAAAGCGAAAAATTAAAGAGAAACGGATAAAAATTAAGAATTAAAACGCAAAAGGTGTGGAGGAATACGAGTTAACAAAAAACAATAAAATCGTTAAAAAATACTTGGCGATCGCCTGCTAAAGGGCGATCGCGCCCTCAGTACCGTTATTTCAGCACGAGAAAGTCTTGGCCAAACTTCAAGGCAGTCCGGGAATTCAAAGAGTTCAAATAAAGAAATAAAGTAAATCCTAAAAATTGCATGACCCATTTGGGCGATTTCAAATAAAAAAATAGATAGGAATTTCCTATTTCTAGTCTGTAATCCTCAGAAAATGACAGACGGCGAAGCAAGCAAGATTGCGCCAATTGAGAATTTCGAAGCAAAGCAATGGTCAGAGAAATCTGACATTAATCAGGCGATCGCCGCTGGGAGGGACTGTTGTGATCAAGGGCGATCGCCCATCGACTTCTATTGGCAAAAATCTATTGGCAAAAATCGACGGTCCAGGTTTGGGAGCCGCGTCCGGGCTGGCAGATCTGCTGGCGACCGGCCCAGGTCAAGCGCCAGCGAGACTCGCGGGCCGTGTCCACCGGCTCGAACTCGATCCGATAGCGGGCGTGGCGCACCGAGTCGTCGAGCAGGTAAAGCTGGGTCAGATAGACCACAAAGCGCCCGCTGCTCTCGGCCCGGAAACGGGCGATTTGCTCAAAGCGCCCCTCTGCCTCCTCGATGGGCATCCCCAGCGCTGCTAGGGCGATCGCTCGCGGGTCGCTGCCGGTCAGAGTGGCGCGCTCTGCTAGCTCGTCGAGGTCGACGGCCGCGTAGTCGATCCGCTCGCGGGAAAACGGCGCGTCGATGGGGTCCACCGCCGCATTTTGGGCGACGAGTTTGTCTTCGGTGACCGCAAAAAACTGCGTTGCCTGCTTGGGCTGGTTGAGGGTGATCTGGACCTGGCGATCGGCGATCGCCACAGTGCGGACCTGGCTGGCCGGATCGATGGCCTGGATATCAATGTTTTGCCAGGTGCCGTCAGCCCAGCGCATCAGGGCCAGGTAGTCCTGGGCGACGCCGCTGCGGGTCTGCTTGAGCACGACCACGGCTTCTTCCGCGCGATCGCCGTCTACATCGCCAAAGGCGATCGCATCACCAAGGCTCGTCACCCAGCCCGCAGGCGTGACGTGCTGCCCCGCAGTGAGCTGCACAGGACCGACCTCGGGCAGTACGTAGGTGGCATTTTGCAGTGCCTGGGCGCGATCGCACCAGGCCCGCTTTTCTGGGCTCCAGACCTCTCGCGTGCGGCAATTATAAGGAGGCTGGGCGCGAGAAGGCTCGGGGCTAGCGGACTGGGCATGCAGAGCACTGGCAAAACCTAAGCCCATGCTCAGCCCCAGCAGACCATATAAAAGAGACTGTCTCATTGGATTTAACGCGATTTACCACGATTGCTTGATACTCAAGATCCTTCAGGCAATGCCGATCAATTTCCGTCAAACTGCCTCCTAGATGACCAGATCGGGTGACTCCCTGGGAGTTTTTCAGCTAAAAATTGGCCTTTGTCAAAAGATGCCTGAGCAAGTGTGAGCCTTGTCACCAAAATACAGTGACTTGCCGAAAGAAAAGCAAAAAAAATCCTGCCAATTTGGCAGGATTGAGGGTCGAGGTTCAATGGAATTAAACTAAAGCTTGGATATAAAGTTTGAGATGAAGTGCGATCGCCTTTTTATGAGACCTAGGTGAAGTCTTACAGGCCGAAAGAGGGCATCATAACGACAACACCGATGGAGGTATGACGGCCTGAAAGCGAGACGTTGCAATCAAAAAGGTATTCGCTATAGTCTGCCAAATTATCAAGACCCATGCAGTTTAGGACGATCTCTGCAACCATCCAAGTCGCTGCTTTAAACCAAAACTTTTTAACTAGCGTATTCATAATTTGAGTCTCGGTGGGGCGATCGGTAGACACAAGCGGGGCGGTAGCGGGGGGCGGTCTCGGAGGACTACGCTGTATTCTTCAAGAGGGCGAATTTGAATTTCTTAAATCTAGGGCTTGCAAGAGCGAAAATTAAGAGAGAGATTGAAGCGAAAATCAAGGCTCTTTGCAAAACTTCTTACTGTAAGATGCCTAACTTCAGAGGCTGAATATAGGGGGAGAATACGGAATCCTTAAGAAAAGTTGAGAAGCCTCTCCGAAGAAACCACTGCCTGTGACCTAGGGGCGCACGTTTCAGTCGGCCTCTCTATTTTTCTAGAAAGACCGCAAAGGCCAGATAAACTGCTAGTCAATTTTTGGTGAAACTTGGAGCGGAAAAAGCGGCCCTAGCGAAAAAGCCAGCGAGCTTGGCAGGCAAGCGCTGGCTAGGGGAAAGCTCGGGAAGGTTCTGGCGATCGCAGCTCTACAACCCGAAGCCAAAAATCAGCGAGAAACGCCCAAGATTTTTAAGAACTGGACTTTGGCTGGGAGAGGAGCTTGGCGGCGACAACGCCGCCCAGAAAGCCGAAGAGGTGGCCTTCCCAGGAGATGCCGACGCGGGTAGGCAGCACGCCCCACAAAATCCCGCCGTACAGGAAGCCTGTAATAACCGATAAGAAAATGGCCGTAAAGCTGCGCTCGAAGTAGCCTCGGCCCAGCAGATAGCCCAAATAGCCAAAAACGACGCCGCTAGCGCCGATGTGTATCGAAAAGGGAGCGCCGATCAGCCAGGTGCCGAGGCCGCTGATCAGGGCGGCGACGACAGACACGATAAAGAAGTCGCTGGTTTCCCGGAGCATCACGAACCAGCCCAGCACCAGGAAAGGAACGGTGTTGCTGATCAGGTGAGGCAGACCGCCATGGAGAAAGGGCGCAAACAAAATGCCGCGCAGTCCGACCAAGGTGCGGGGGCGAATCCCGTAGGCGTCGAGGGCTCGCCGGAAGACTACGATATCGGCAATCTCCAGCGCCCAGGCGATCGCGACCAGCGTCAGCAGGATCTGGGCGTGGCTTTTGAGTTCACCCTGGATAGATGAGTTGTTGTTGCGCATGGCGGTGCCTCGCGGGAGGGGACTGAGAGAGCGGCTAGGGATGCTCAGCCTGGGCCTTTTTGAGGCTGGTATCGAGGCTGAGGGGACCGGAGCCATACTGGGTCATGATGAGCAGGCCGCCCAGGATGGCCAGGTTTTTCATGAACTGGATGTCTTGGCCAGCTTGGGAAAAATCGGTGTGAAAGAGCAGGGTGGCGGGAATCAAAAACAAGATGAGGGCGATCGCGCCCCACTGGGCCTTGTAACCAAGCAACACCGATAAACCGCCGCCAATCAGCAGAAGAATGGTGGGAATCAGCAGCAAATTGGGTAAAGGAATCCCAACGCTGGCCATGGCTTCGATGGTGCCGCCGGGGTCAGACATCTTGCCAATGGCGGATCGCAAGAAGATGGCCGACAGCAGTAGCCGACCGAGGAGGGTGATAAGGTTTCGCAGGGTGCTCTCTGGCATGATCTTTTCCTACTATGGCTTTTGCATTTGAGGGGCGTCGAGTCTTCGGTTCGGGAAACGAGCTGAGCGATCGCAGTTGCGAGAACCAAGGCAGTGCCTCGAAGACCAAGGCCGAAGTATGGATGGGACCCATGGGGGAAAGGGCGATCGCGGTTTTGGCGCGCCTCCGGAGACCAAAGTCTGTCCTTTGGACTGGATCAACCGCCTCGAAGATCTTCACAATAGTTAATGTTAGACAATTGCGAGCGGGACAATGGCTGACGGTCTCGGCTGACAGCTGATTGGCCTGCTCCCCGCGATCGCTGCCCTTTTATCCTCCACCTACCATGACTCAAGCTCCTCACACGATTTGCATTTTGGGTGCGGGTTTTGGCGGTCTGTATACGGCCCTCGCCTTGGCGCAGCAGCGCTGGCCCGGCCCCCGTCCCCAGATTGTGCTGGTGGAGCCAGGGACGCAGTTTCTGTTTTCGCCGCTGCTCTATGAGCTGCTCACGGGGGAGCTAGAGCCCTGGCAGATTGCGCCGTCGTTTCAGGCCCTTCTCGGCGAGACTCCCGTGACCTTCTGGCAGGGACGGGTGCAGGGGGTGGATTTGCCCTACCGGCAGGTGTGGCTGGAGGATGGCCGGGGCATCACCTATGACCAGCTGGTGCTGGCGGTGGGCCAGGGGACGGCTAGCGCGGGGGTGCCGGGAGCGGCAGAGTACGCCTACGGATTTCGGCGCCTGGAGGAGTGCGATCGCCTGCATCAGCGGCTGCTGGAGCTGGAGGCGGCGGGGCGATCGCCTGTGCGGGTGGCGATCGCCGGGGCCGGGCCGAGCGGCGTCGAGCTGGCGGGCAAGCTGGCCGATCGTCTGGGCGATCGCGGCCAGATTTTGCTGTTTGATCGGGGCGATCGCCTGCTCAAAGACTTTCCGGGGGCTCTCCAGCGGGCGGCGGCCCTGGCCCTGGCCCAGCGCCGGGTGCGGGTGAGCCTGCAAACTAGCATTTGCGAAGTGCGGCCCGATGCGGTGATCGTTGAGCGCCACGGCCAAACCCACGACATTCCGGTGGACCTGGTGGTGTGGACCGGCGGCAAGGCCAGCCACGACTGGGTGCAGGCCCTGCCCTGCGCGAAAAACGACCAGGGCCAGGTGCGCACGCGCCCGACGCTCCAGCTCCTCGACTATCCCGAGGTCTTTGCCCTGGGGGATGTGGCTGACATTGGCGTGTCGCCTCGAGAGCGGGTGCCCGACACGGCCCAGGCTGCCTACCAGCAAGCCCCGGTGGCGGCCCACAACCTGCGATCGCAAATCCAGGGGCGATCGCTGCGGGCCTTTCGCTTCCGGCCCCTGGGAGACATGATGACCGTCGGCTACCAAAGCGCCGTGGTCCATAGCTTTGGGCTGACCCTGACCGGCCGATTGGCGGCGGTGGTGCGGCAGTGGGCCTACCTGCTGCGGCTGCCCACGGCGCGCCATCGCGGGCAGGTGGCCTGGAGCTGGCTGAGCGCTCCTCTGGCCCGCCGCCAGCGGCCTGGGCGTCGGCGACACCCTTCAGGCCAGCGCCCGGGTCCCTTGCCACCCAAGGCCGCCCAGACCCGCTCTGCCCCCTACGCTTCTTCCCGCCGCGACCCCTAGGGGATGCCAAAAGCGTCCGAGTGCTCCGCTAAACTAACCAAAGAGTGACTGCGTTTCTAGCTGGCGATCGCCCCTGATGGGTTGCCTCTGGCTAGGGCAGCGGCCTCTCTGTGGTGGGGTATGTATTTGGGTTCTCGGGAGATGCTAGGCAATGTTTAACCTCATGACCTCCAACCGCGATAGCGACGGTTGGCAAAGCCAGCTTGACGCCTTTGTGCGTCGCTACGAAACAGAGCTGGCAGCGCTAGCGTGGGGTTTGGCTCAGACGCGGGACGCTGATTCCCAGGGGACCCTGGGAATCGATCTGCAGCCCCCCGCGCACTTTATGTTTTGTCCCAAAGCGGCTCTAGAAGACCTCAACCGCAAGGTCGACAACCAAATTCAGGAAATCTTGGGCTTTGTGGATGGCCACAATCCGGCTGAGGAAGTGATGTTTTTGGGGATTGGCGGGGCACCGACCTACGCCCTCAAGCTGGTGCAGTTCAAGCCGCAAACGCCGCCGCCCCAGTGTTTTGAGGAGCTTGATCAGTCGGTCGAGCAGCTGCTGACGATGCTAGAGCAGCAGCTCCAGGCCGAATTTGCGCCCTCTGACGCCGGATGAGTCTGGGCTGTAGCGAAGCTTTCGTGGCGATCGCGGCTCAGGACTGGCCGAGGGCGATCGCCTTTTACCAAGCGCTCCTGGATCAGCCGCCCCGGCCCTGCCTGGAGAATGTTTACGCCGAGTTTCACCTTCCGGGCCTGCGGCTGGGCATCTTTAAACCAGGAGCTCAGCACCGCGCCGAGTTTGCCCAGCCGGCCCAGAGCGCTTTTAGCCTGTGCCTGGAGGTGATGGACCTCGAAAGGGCGATCGCCCATCTCACCCAGCTGGGCCATCCACCGACCCAGCCCATTGTGGCCGCTTCCCACGGGCGCGAAGTCTACGCTTATGACCCCGAGGGAAACCGCCTGATCCTGCACCAGGGAACCCGGGCCGGTGCCTGAGAGTGTGCTCCTCCCCTTCACTTCCCACCCTGAATCTGCCGCCATGAGCCCTAACCTTGCTTCCTATCGCCTGCTTGAACACCGGAGCCAATACAAGCCCTGCCACGTCTGTGTCCCCGACCTGGAGGGTCGGCTGGCGGCTATCTGCTTAGACGATCGCTACTACAGCTTTTTTCGGACCGTAGCCGACGGCTCCAAGGCCCTTGAAGTCGCGGCCAAACTGGGGCGGCGGGGGGACGAAACCGTGATCACCAAAACCGCCAAAGGCTATGTGCTGTGGGTGCTGGAGCCGGACGCCTACCTAGACGGCGCAGAGGCGATCGCCCCCCAAGCCGAGACCCCTGCCCAGCCGACCCAAACCTCAACCCCCTGCAAAATCCTCGACTCCAAGAGCCAGTACCGCACCTGCCACATTCGCGTCCCGGACCTGCAGCAGCGTCTGGCGGCTCTGTGGGTCGACGGCAAGTACTACGCCCTCTTCAAGGTCGTGCCCACCGTCGACAAGGCCATGGAAATCACGGCTCGCTTTGGGCGGCGCGGCGACGAAACGGTCATTGCCAAAACCAAAAAAGGCTACTCGGTGTGGGTGCTGGAGCCGGAGGCCTACCCTGCCCCCACGCCCTAGCCGCCTGTTCTGAGGACACCTTTGAGGCCATCCCTGGGAAGAAGAGAAGCCACCATGCGACTGATTTTGTATAGCAAACCGGGCTGTCACCTGTGCGAAGGACTCCAGGAAAAGCTGGAGCAAGTCGAGACCCCCGCCCTGGAGCTAGAAATTCGAGACATCACCACCCGCGAGGACTGGTTTCAGCAATACCAGTACGAGGTGCCCGTTTTGTACTGGGCTGACGGGGCCGAAACGCCGATCCCCCGGCCGTCACCGCGGGCGACGGTGGCGCAGCTGGCGCAAATGCTACAGAAAGTGCTCACCCCTCCTCCGGCACAATAGGCCTCAAGTCTGCCAGCTAGCGTTTTGCGCAGGGGCGAGGCTAGACTGGCAGATCAAAAAGCCTAGGTGAGGAGCCACTGCTATGAAGTTGCGATCGCTATTAGCCGCGCTGCCGGGTCTCTCCCTGCCCGCTGAGCACAGCGCCCTAGAGGCTGATGTCACCGGAATCTGCACCAATTCCTTGGCTTGCCAGCCGGGAGACCTGTTTATCGGCATGCCGGGAACCCGCGTGGATGGCGGAGAATTTTGGGCGGGGGCGCTGGCGGCGGGGGCCGTGGCGGCCCTGGTCTCACCGGCGATCGCCCAGAGCCACGCAGCCAAGATCGGCGACGCCTGCGTGATTTCGGTGGACTCCATCGTAGATGCTTGCGCCCAGCTGGCGGCGGCCTTTTACGGCTATCCCGGCCAGACCCTCAAGCTGGTCGGCGTCACCGGCACCAACGGCAAAACCACCACCACTCACCTGATCGAATTTTTGCTAGCCCAGGCCGAGCGGCCCACGGCCCTGCTGGGAACCCTCTATGCCCGCTGGCCCGGCTTTGTCCAGACGGCCACCCACACGACCCCCTTTGCGGCGGACTTGCAGCGGCAGCTGGGTCTGGCGAAGCAGGCGGGCTGTGAGTTTGCGGTGATGGAGACGAGCTCCCACGCCCTAGACCAGGGCCGGGTCCAGGCCTGCGCTTTTGAGGTGGCGGTGTTTACCAACCTGACCCAGGACCACCTGGACTACCACAAAGATATGGAGGACTACTTCGAGGCGAAGGCGCGCCTGTTTAGTCCGACCTACCTGCGGGGACGGGCGATCGTCAATCAGGACGATCCCTACGGTCGTCGCCTGGTGGAGCGTCTGCCCCGGGAGCAGGTGTGGACCTACAGCACCCAGGACGCAAGCGCGGATCTGTGGACCAGCGACATTGCCTACGAGCTCGACGGCGTCAAGGGAATTCTGCACACGCCCGCGGGCGAGGTGGCTTTCCATCTGCCGCTGGTGGGCCAGTTTAATGTGGAGAACTGGCTGGCGGCGGCGGGAGCGGCGCTGCACCTGGGCCTCGATTTGGCGGCGATCGCCCAGGCGCTGCCGGGGTTTTCGGGCGTGCCGGGCCGCATGGAGCGGGTGCAGATCCAGCCCGACCAAGACATCAGCGTGGTGGTGGACTATGCCCACACCCCCGACAGCCTGGAGAACATGCTGCGGGCGGCACGGCCTTTCATTCCGGGCCGCATGATCTGCGTGTTTGGCTGCGGCGGCGATCGCGATCGCACCAAGCGCCCCCTGATGGGCCAGATCGCGGCGGCGCTAGCGGACGTGGTGTACGTCACCTCCGACAATCCGCGCACCGAAGACCCAGAGCGGATTTTGCAAGACGTGGTGGCGGGCATCCCCGCTGAGGCCAATCCCACGGTGATCGGCGATCGCGCTGAAGCGATTCGCGTGGCCATTTTGCAGGCTCAGCCGGGCGATGGCGTCCTGATCGCGGGCAAGGGCCACGAGGACTACCAGATCTTGGGCACCGAAAAAATCCACTTTGACGATCGCGAACAGGCCCGCGCGGCCCTCGAGCGTCGCCTCTCCGACGAGCTGGCCTCCGTGTAGAGCGCTATGGCAGGTTGCCGTTGTGACCAGCGGGGGTTCGGCTCTAGCGGATCACAACGGCGGCTAAAGCCGCTTTGGCAGTCGATCGCTGGCCGCTTCACCGGATCGACGGTGTGAAAAAGAACCCATCCTTGCTCAACGGATTTGCAGCGGTTTTGCCTAAATAGAGTACAAATTGAACTAAGCCGCGACAGTCCCCAACCCTCTTAAAGGGCAGGCAAGGATAGCGCGACTGTTGGAGCGAAATCAAGCAAGCCTCGAAGAAACACAGACGCAAGCGCCCCCAACAAAGCGAAGCGCATCAAAGCCTCTCGCCGATGGAAGCGTAAGCGCCAAAAGATCTTGAAGCTACAGCGCAAAGTCGCCCGACAGCGCGAGAACTGGATTCACCAACCAGCCACATCGTGAGCGGTAATAGGCTAGTGGCCAGTGAAAAGCTCAGCGTCAAAAACATGACCCGCAAAGGTAAAACCAAGACCTGCCAAAAAGCAGGGCTCAATCGCTCTATTTTGTCCGTGGGTTTTGGCATGATTGGTCAGTTCTTGGACTACAAGCTGGCTGAGGCTGGGAGATTCTACGTCGAGTCTCCCACTCAGCAGCTAAAGCCCTCTCAGCGCTGCGCGAAGTGCTGGGAACTGACCCCCAAGACCTTGTCTGACCGGGTGCATGTCTGCTCTAATCCTCACTGCAATCATGTTGAGGACCGAGATGTTAATGCCGCCCAAGTTAATTTGGCTTGGGCAAGGGGTAAGGAACTTGCCTCTTCAGTCGCAGAGCCGCCAAGCTCTACCGCGTGCGGAAGTATGCGGCAACTTGGGGCGAAGAAGCGACAGAAACCCCACGCCTCTTAGGGTGGGGTAGTTCATGCAGAACTGCCTGTTTTTGCCGTGGCCTGCGATCGCGGGTCTCATTTTTCTCAGGCAAAACCGCCCTCTCCGTGGTCATCGCTCCTAGCGCTAGCTGCGGCGGGCTAGTGATCTGGCCTGCAAAGCCGGAGTATTTTCGTTAATCGACCAAGGTTATGGCTATGGAGTTGCCCCCTACCCCCGATCAATCTCTGTACGAGCTGGCCTTCAGCCTAGAAGAAGCCGCTCCGCCGCTGCAAATTAGCCCTTCTACCCTCAAGTCCATGGTCGCCTCGGTCATGGACACCCTGATCGAGCACCAGATTCCGGCGACGGTGCTGGTCAAGCTCCCGCGCAAGGATGCCTGGCACAGCGAAATCGAGCAGTACACCCATCTGCTGGATGTGCCCCACGCGGTCTACTACCTGGAAAAGGAGCTAGAGAGCGAAGAAGTCGTCGGCGTGCCGGCGATCGCCCCCAATCCAGACCTAACGCTCCTGACGCCGCGCCCGGACCACTCCCCCCGCCTAGCGGTCCCTGTCGCCGCCGAGAGCGCCCTGCGCCGCGAGTACTTTTTGATCGTCTTGGCAGAGCGCTTTTGCGGCTGCGTCTTGGCCCATCGTCCGCGCTCCATGCAGGCGATCGCTGATCCCCTGGGCGGCCTGGGCGACTTTAGCGACTATGAAGCCGACGCCGCCCAGAGCCAGCGTAAGCAGCCCCTGCTGGCCCTGTGCTCCTTTGACCCGGCCCTGGTGAAAGTGGTCCTGGCGGGGTGTCAGGCGGCCTTTGCGGCGGTCCCAGCGATCGCCCTCGAAACCGGCCAGTCTGCGCCCGTGGCGATCGCCACCGAGCCGCTCCTGAGCCACTGGGATGAGGTCTTCCCGGTGCCTGCGGCCGTCGATCCCAACCTGCTCAACCTCTTCTTCGCCAAACAGGTGCGTCACCAAGAAGACCTGTGGCGGCGCATCGTCGCCTACCGGCGTCAGACCGACGCCATCGAGGCCCTCCAGCGCCAAAACGAAGAACTCCTCAACACCATCCGCCTCAAGGACGAGTTTCTCAACAACGTCAGTCAGGAGCTGCGCACGCCCCTGACCAACATGAAAACCGCCCTCACCCTGCTCAACTCTCCCAACCTCAAGCCCTCCCAGCGCCAGCGCTACATGCAGGTGCTCAACAAAGAATGCGATCACCAGGGCTCCCTGATCAGCGGCCTACTGGACCTGATTCGCCTGGATCAGCCAGCGACCCTCGCCACCGTCCAGCCCATGTGCCTGAGCGACGTCGTGCCGGGAGTGGTCAGCACCTACCAGCCCCTGGCCCAAGAAAAAGGCGTCATGCTGGCCTACACCGTGCCCGACAACCTGCCCCCTGTGTCCTGCCTGGCCACCTGGATGAAGCAGATCGTGATCAACCTGCTCCACAACGGCATCAAGTTCACGCCCCGGGGCGGCCAGGTCTGGGTACAGGCCAAGCTCCAGGGCGAGTATGTCCAGCTGGAGTTTCGCGATAGCGGCATTGGCATTCCCCCGAGCGAGATTCACAAGATCTTCGATCGCTTTTATCGGGGGCGGCAGGCCACAGAGGAAGGCACCGGCGGAGCGGGCCTAGGCCTGACGATCGTGCAGCAGCTTCTGCTGCGCTGCGGCGGCTCGATTTCGGTCAAGAGCCGACCCGGCGAAGGAACCACCTTCAATGTGCTGCTGCCGATCTACCACGGGGGAACCGACGTGGACCTGAG
Source organism: Geitlerinema sp. PCC 7407 (assembly GCF_000317045.1). Lineage (NCBI taxonomy): Bacteria > Bacillati > Cyanobacteriota > Cyanophyceae > Geitlerinematales > Geitlerinemataceae > Geitlerinema > Geitlerinema sp. PCC 7407. Next base: position 4,058,160 of record NC_019703.1, on the reverse strand, counting down.
CCCGGAGCCCCTCGTTTAGTCTGGCCCGCTCCGGGTTCTCCCTAGACGGTGTAGACGCTCGGGTTGTGCTTCTCGAGGGGCAAGAACACGGTCAGCACTTCGCCCCGTCGGGGCCGCTGCCGCACGATCAGCTTGCCGCCGAGGGCATGGAAGAGGTTCTTGGTGACGGCCAGGTTGAGGCTGAGGCTGCCGGTTTCGGGCTGGAACATCAGGAGCTGGCCCAGGGACCGCAGATTGGCGGAGTGGGACTCGAGGGAGTCGAGCTCGGCGTCGCTGCACTCCTGGGACTGGAGCTGGAGCTTCAGCTGGCTGCCAGCCAGCCGGACCTGGACGTTGATGTGGCTACCGGCGGGCAGGTTGCGCGTAAAGCGCTCGATCAGGCCGGTGAGGGCCTGGTCCAGCATGGTGGGGTCGCTCACGACGGTGGGCATCTGGTTGGGCAGCAGGACGTCGAGGGTGAGGTTGCGACGACTGGCCTGCTTTTGCCAGCGGGGAATGCCCTGCTGGAAGACGTCGGCCAATGGCGTTGGGGCGAGGCCCAGGGGCGTCTGCTTGTTTTCGGCGACTTCTAGCTCGGCGGCTCGGAAGATCAAGTTAAAGCGATCGATCTGCTCGGTGCACTCGTGGTCGATGGTTTCTAGGCGCTTGAGGACCTCGGGCGGGAGGTCGCGGCGGCGCAGGAGCGATCGCGTGAAGGTGCGAATGGTGGCGAGGGGCGTGCGCACTTCGTGGGCGATCGCCTGCAACAGCTCCACATCGGGGCTCACGCAGTCTTCGGTGAGCTGCTCCAGGGACGGCTTGCTGCCGTTTTCGCTCGTCGCGGTACTGGCGGTGACGACCTCGGGGGCCTCCTCAGCCTGGTTGCGCTGATGGTGCAGCAGCTCGCGACTAAAGCGCGTCACCACGTGGTAGTGGGGCTCGGCCCAGGGCAAAGCGTGGCCCAGGGCGTCTAGGTGAGCGCCATGCTCTGGGTTGACCATCAGGGCGCGCGCCCGCAGCGTATTCCAGGCCCACTGGACGGTTTCGGGATTAAACGAAAACAAAAATCCTGGCTCTCCCAGGGGCGTTTCGCCCAGGAGCATGACCAGACTAAAGCTGGGAGTGTGGACCAGGCAAAACTGCTCCTCGTGCAGCGGATCGTCCGGCAGCAGCGGCAGCGTGGTCGGGGTTTGGGGCAGGTGCTCGGCGGAGCAGCCCTCGCTGGGCATCAGCTGACGGCGCATCCAGCGAGACAGATGGAGCGGCTCGCTCGAAAAGATGTAGGTGGGCAGCCTGCCAGCGATCGCCCCTGGCGGGAGCACCGCCGTCGGACCGCACAGCACCACCCCCGAGGCCGCTGTGTCCTCGGCCTGGGTGATCTGCTGAGCCAAAAGCTGCTCGAGAGCGGCGATCGCGCTTCGCCACTGCTGCTCGGCCTTGCGGCGCTGGCCATCCCGGCGATCGCGGCCACCAGGACCCGCCCCGGCTCCCGGAGCAACCGACTCGAGAAGCCCAACGCCTTCGGGTTCACGCTGGGCCAAAACTTCGCTGAGGGTTGGCAAAAACCATCTGTACACAGGCACTCACCCTGCTAGCTGCGTCAAAACGGACTCGCCTCACCTTCCCCATCTGGGTGCGATCGGGAAAGACGACGTTCTATATACGAAAGTAGCGGGATTTGTCGGGCGTGAATAGCTGTAGAACCGAACCAACAAGTCGCAATAGCCGTTGCCAGACGCCAGGGGGATTGAAGCTCCCCAAGCTGCATTGCTCCAAAAACACGGGTCCACCCGAAATTGGTAGCACAATGGAAGACAGTGTGCCCGATACGTGTCCTATGTCAATTGTCCTAGCTGATGCCCAAAACCTCCTGTCTGACCTCATCGCCAAATACCGCGATCGCGTGGACTATCTGGCGATCCGTCTAGAAGAATCTGACGGCACCGATATTCTGCTGCGCGGCGACAAGATCGAAACCCTCAGCGAGGGCGTTTCCATCGGCGGTCAGGTGCGCGCCTGCTACAAAGGCGGCTGGGGGTTTGCCAGCTTCAATGAGCTTGGCGGCCTCAAAGATCGGGTGGAAGACGCGATCTCGGCGGCCCGCATGGTCGGCGACGAAGAGACCCTGCTGGCACCCGTTGACCCGGTGCGGGACATTTGCCGCTTGGCGCTGACGGGCACCAATCCCCGGGAAGTCTCCCTGACCCAGAAAAAGGCGCTGTGCGATCGCTACGCTGAGATCCTCCGCTCCGTGGATCCGCGCATCACCACCATTTCGGTGCGCTACGGCGACAGCGCCCAGCGCATGATCCTAGCCACCTCCGACGGCACCCTGCTAGAGCAGTCCTGGGTCGATCTGGAAATGCGCTTCGCCGCCACGGCCCGCAACGGCGAAACGGTCCAAACCGGGCGCGAAACCATCGGATCGCGCCGCGCCTTCGAGGATTTGCTGGGTCTCGATGACCAGGTCCGCAGCGCGGCCCGCCGGGCTGTAGACGCCCTAGCGCTGCCGTCGGTCCAGGGCAACACCTACACCGTGGTGATCGACCCGATCCTGTCGGGCCTGTTCGTTCACGAAGCCTTTGGCCACCTGTCCGAAGCGGACATGGCCTACGAAAACCCGGATTTGCTGGAAGTGATGACCCTGGGGCGGCGCTTTGGGCCGCCGGAGCTTCAGATTTTTGATGGGGCGGCCCCAGAAGGGCATCGCGGCAGCTACGCCTACGACGACGAGGGGACCCCAGCGACGACCACCCAGCTGATCCAGGACGGCGTTTTGGTGGGTCGGCTGCACTCCCGCGAGACGGCGGGCAAGCTGGGCGAAGCCCCCACGGGCAACGCTCGCTGCCTCAACTACCACTACCCGCCCATCGTGCGCATGACCAACACCTGGATCGAGCGGGGCAAAACGCCGGTTGCGGACCTGATGACCGACATTACCGAGGGAGTCTACGCCCGCAACTGGATCGGGGGCATGACCAACGGCGAAATGTTCACCTTTACGGCGGGCGAGGCCTGGATGATCCGCAATGGCGAAGTGGCGGAGCCGGTGCGGGATGTGACGCTGTCAGGGAATGTGTTTCGGACGCTGGCGGATATCGAGGCGATCGGGGACGACTTCTTCTGGGATGAGTCCGGCGGCTGCGGCAAAGGCAGCCAGAGCGGCCTGCCTGTGGGTTGCGGCGGCCCGAGCCTGCGCATCCGCAATGTGGTGGTGGGCGGCGAAGCGCCGGAACTGTAGCGCGATCGCCCTTAGAAGATCTAGAACCATGACCCTAACAGAACAACTGCTGTCCCAACTGCCGGGTGATGCCCTGGGCGGCCTGCGCCAGGCTGACCAGCGCTGGCGATCGCTGCGGGAAGGGACGCTGCCGGTGCCCGAGGTGGTGACCGTGGACCCCCAGCCCGGAGAAGCGCCCGCCTGGGACGTCATCGTGGCCGGTGGTACCTTGGGCATTTTCCTGGGGGCGGCCCTGGCCCAGCGGGGCTGGCGGGTGGCCCTGATCGAGCGCAGCACCCTGCGGGGCCGAGACCAGGAGTGGAATATCTCGCGCCACGAGCTGCAGGTTTTGCTGGATCTGGAGCTGCTGACGCCGGAGGAGCTAGAGCAGGCGATCGCCACGGAATACAACCCGGCCCGAGTCAGTTTCCTGGGCGGGCCGGACCTGTGGGTCGAGAACGTCCTGAATGTGGGGGTGGATCCGGTCTTTTTGCTGGAGACGCTCAAGGCGCGCTTTTTGGCGGCGGGGGGACACCTGCTGGAGCAGACCCCTCTCCAGCGAGTGACGGTCCATCCCAATGGCGTGGCGGTGTCCACCGGAGAATCCGGTAGCGTCCTGACGGCGCGGCTGCTCCTCGACGGCATGGGCCACTTTTCGCCCATTGTGCAGCAGGCGCGCCAGGGCCAGAAGCCGGACGGGGTGTGCCTGGTGGTGGGTACCTGCGCCCAGGGCTATCCCGCGAATGAGACGGGGGATTTGCTGGTGTCCTTCACGCCCATTGCGGGCCAGTGCCAATACTTTTGGGAGGCGTTTCCGGCGCGCGATGGCCGCACGACCTACCTGTTTACCTATGTGGACGCCCACCCGGAGCGGCCCAGCCTGGAGGCGCTGTTTGAGGACTATTTCCGCCTCTTGCCGGAGTATCAGCAGGTGGACCTCGCGGCCCTGTCGATTCAGCGATCGCTGTTTGGCTTTTTTCCCTGCTACCGCCAGAGTCCCTTGCGATCGCCCTGGGACCGCATCTTGCAGATCGGCGACAGCAGCGGCAGCCAGTCCCCTCTGAGTTTTGGCGGCTTCGGCTCCCTGCTGCGCCATCTCCAGCGCCTCACCGACGGCATTGGCGAAGCCCTGACAGCGGACGTCCTCGATCGCCGGGGTTTGGCGCTGCTCCAGCCCTACCAGCCCAACCTGTCGGTGACCTGGCTGTTCCAGCGCACCATGAGCGTGGGCGTGCAGCAGCAGATCGCCCCCAACCAGATCAATCAGCTGTTGGTCAGCGTTTTTGACTCGATGGCGGCCCTGGGAGACCCCGTCCTCAAGCCGTTTCTGCAAGACGTGGTGCGCTTTCCGGCCCTGTCTTTGGCCCTGATGCGCACCTCCCTGACGGCGCCAGCGCGGGTCGTGGAGGTCATTCCTCAGGTGGGTCTGCCGTCCCTGCTGGACTGGATGAGCCACTATAGCCGCTTGGCGCTGTACACCGGCCTCTATCCGGTGGGCCGCGCCATCGAGCCCTGGACGCGATCGCTCTCGCCCGCGCAGCGCTACTATTACCATCGCTGGCTGCAGGCGTGGCAGTACGGCTCGGGGGCCGACTATTCCCCGCTGGCCTAGGGAGCGCGGGAGATTCCGCAACTTTGCTGCTCTCAAAGCGCTGGGCTTGGCTGTTACCTTGGAGATGGGGGAATAGCTGGGGATCGCTGATTTGGCCGAAACTGGCTGTTTTTGGGATTGGGGTGTATCGACTATTACGCTTAACTACAAAAGTCCAAGAGACCGATGAAAAAAGCCCTGTTTATCCTCGGGGAGCTAAACGATGCAGACGTGGACTGGATGCTGACCACGGGCCGCCGAGAAGAGCTGACGGCGGGCGAGAGCCTGATTCACAAGGGCCAGCCGATTAACGCGCTGTATATTTTGCTGGAAGGTCGGCTGGCGGTGGTGCTGGAGACGGCGGAGGGCGATCGCGAGCTTGCGGTGCTGACCAGCGGCGAGGTCGTCGGCGAAATTTCCTTTGTCGATTCGCGGCCCCCCTCAGCGACCGTCAAGGCGCTGGAGTCTTGTTTGGTATGGGCGATCCCCCGCGATCGCCTGCTGCAAAAGCTCGACCTCGACTTGGCCTTTGCGTCCCGCTTCTATCGCGCCCTGGCCATGTTCTTGTCCGATCGGCTGCGGGGCACCGTCACGCGGCTGGGCTATGGCAAAGACCCGCTGCCGGAGGTGCCCTTTGAGGAGCTGAGCCTCAACCCCCATTTCTTGGACTCCCTGGAGACGGCCCGCGCTCGCTTTGACTGGCTGCTGCGCCGGCTGCGGGCCAGTGAGTAGCCCCCACAGCGCTGAACCAGGAGAGCACCATGGTCGAGCATGAGCGATCGCGCCAATGCCTATTGGCCGAAATCAGTCAGCCTGAGGCCGACATCAATCTGGCCCGGGCCGCCCTCTACATTGCCCAAGAAACCTACCCCGGCCTGGACGTGGAGGCCTACCTGGGGCAGCTCGACGCCATGGCGGCGGCGATCGCCCCCCAGCTGCCTGCCGAGCGCTACCCCCTGCGCATCCTCAACGCCATTAGCCAGTTTCTCTACGGCGATCGCGGCTTTAGCGGCAACGCCCAGGACTACTACGACCCCCGCAACAGCTTCCTCAACGAAGTCCTCGATCGCCGCACCGGCATTCCCATCACCCTCGCCCTGGTCTACCTCGAAATCGCCAAGCGCCTCGACTTTCCCATGGTGGGCGTCGGCCTGCCGGGGCACTTTTTGCTGCGGCCCGTCGTGGACGACATGGAAGTATGGGTCGACGCCTTCTATCACGGCGAAGTGCTGTTTCGCGAAGACTGTCAGCAGCGCCTCAGCCAGGTCTATGGCCGACCAACGGTCCTGAAATCCGAGTTTTTGCAGCCGGTGAGCGCCCGACAGTTTCTCACCCGCATGCTCACCAACCTCAAGCTGATCCACCACCAGCGGGGCGATCTGCGATCTGCCCTGTCCATGGTCGATCGGATTCTCTTGGTGATGCCGGACGCCGACGCCGAATTGCGCGATCGCGGTGTCCTGTACTACCAGCTCCATCAGTGGACCCAGGCCGCGACGGATTTGGAAGCTTACCTGACGCGATCGCCCTTCGCCTCAGACGCCGACGCGGTGCGCCGCCTGCTCACCAAAATCGCCGAGCGATCGCCTTAATTGGCTGAATTATCTCGTTTATAGGGGTCAGACTCTCTCAGTCGCTTTTTAACGTCGTCCTAGTCTTGAAAGCGCTGATTTTCGGCCTCGGCCACTCGCTTGAGTCGCCGCAGTTGCGCCTGCATATCCGCCTGCGTCCACTTCGCTGCAAAAGCATTGAACCCAAACCGAACCAGGGGATTGGGAATCTCGAACTCGAAGCGATTGAGCAAGAGAGTTCCCTGGGGCTGGGGCTGACACTCCCAGCGATCGCGCCCCCGAAAAAAACCGCTAAACTCCCACACCACCAGCCCCGCTTCTCGCTCCGCGACCGTACTTTTGAGGGACGGCTCTAGCAGCGGAATCTGGATCACAAACCGGGTTTGGCTGCCCAGATCGGTGCTCCAGGGACCGATGGGATCGCAGCGCAGCGCTGGATTGAGCCATCGGTGCATCAAGTCGCGATCGGTGAAGCACTTCTCCACCACCGTGGCGCTGGCGCGAATCTGAATACTTTGCTCAAAAACTTGATAGCCCATAATGCCTAAAATTTACCCTCGGAAGATGCCTCATCAAAAACTGCGGCACCAGATCACCTTTTCTTAAGAATAAATTTAAGAATAAATGCCTAACTGTGCCAGAGAAACTGTAGTCTCGCTAGACTTCGTCTGACGATGCTGGACCCAATTAGATCCTACTTATTGTTAAAAAATCACTAAATACTCAGCTAATCGCCTTTGATTCTCTATAAAGATAGATGACACGTCTTCAGAAAGATAGGTATTGTTTGCGTGTCAAATCACTCCAGAGACAAACGACTTTCTGTTAATTTCTGGTGCGCTTGAGTGGGGCTAAGACTATACCCACCCACGGCGATCTCAGATTCTTTGCTGCACTCCTTCAGTCAACATAAATTCTGGGATCTTGCGCCAAATAGTGGGGTTAGGCGTCGCCTCACTCAAAAATGCGACTCCTCGCACGGGGAGAAGAAGCCTACGCTGTGCCGATCGTCGGCCAGCACAGGGATCACGCCACGAAAGGAATTTTGGCGTTTAGCCAATAAGTAAATTGACATTCAAAAGACCATGAATGAACTTTGGTCAGATACTTCATTAACTATGGGGTTTCCCCTATCGATCCATTTAGCTCAAAACGCTCCGGGCTTTATGGAAGGAGTGGCAACCTCACAGACGAGTCGATTTGTGCTGCAAATCGTTGCAGCCGTTGTCATTTTGTTGGTGGGCTGGATTTTGGCGGCCCTCATGGCCTCTGTGACTCGCAGCCTGCTCCGACGCACCAATGTTGATAATCGGGTGGCTTCCTGGCTGAGCGGACCTTCGACGGCAGCCCAGACAGCCCCCAAGATTGAAGACTGGATTGCTGGAGCGGTGTTTTGGGTGGTCATCACCTTTACGGTGGTGGCAGTGCTCCAGTCGCTGCAGCTGACAAGCGTTTCGGAGCCGCTCAATGTGTTCCTCAGCCAGATTTTGGGCTATGCGCCCAAGGTCGCGGGGGCGGCAGCACTGCTGGCTTTGGCTTGGTTTCTGGCGACCATTGCCAAGCTGGTCATTGAGCGGGCTCTTATGACCATTGGTCTAGATGAAAAGCTGGGGACTCACGTGACGTCTCCGCCGGAGAGTCCGGCGATGCCGATGGATTCTGCGGATCCCACGATGGCGAGGGCAGCACCGACGTCTGCGACGACGGCCCCGGCGGCTGATACGTACTCGCTGAGTGAGACCATCGCCAATGTGGTGTATTGGTTCATTTTCCTGCTGTTTTTGCCGTCGGTGCTGAGTACTCTGGAGCTCCAGGGGACGCTGCGCCCGGTGCAGGAGATGCTCAATGGCATTTTGGGCATTTTGCCCAATGTGTTTGCGGCGGTGCTGATTGGGTTTTCAGGCTGGCTGGTGGCCCAGGTGGTGCGCCGCATTGTGACCAATCTGCTGGCGGCGGCGGGGACCGATCGCATTGGCAATCGGGTCGGGCTGCGATCGACGGCGGGTTCTCAGTCGCTGTCGTGGATCATTGGCACGATCGTGTATGTGCTGGTGCTGATTCCGACGGCGATCGCGGCTTTGAATGCGCTGAGAATTGAGGCGATTTCGGCACCGGCGATCGCCATGCTGGACGACATTCTCGGCTCTCTGCCCAAGATCTTCACGGCGGCCATTATTTTGGTGGTGGCCTACGTGATTGGTCAGTTTGTCTCAGAACTGGTGTCTAGCATTCTGACGAGCCTCGGCTTCAATAATGTCTTTAACTGGCTGGGCCTGCGATCGCCCATGGCCCGGACGCCGGTGGAGCCGCCCGTCATGCCGTCAGATGCCGCGACGTCTACGCCGACGGTGACCTCGATCCAGCCGTCCGTGCCCCAGCGCACTCCCTCTGAGGTGGTGGGACTTGTGGCTCTCGTGGGCATCATGCTGTTCGCGGCGGTGGCTGCGGTCAATGTCCTGGAAATCGAAGCCCTCACAACGTTGATCACGGGCTTGGTGGTGGTGTCGGGCCGCGTCCTTTCGGGGATTGTGGTGTTCGCCATTGGCCTGTACCTGGCGAACCTGTCCTTTGGCCTGATCGCCAGCTCTGGTAGCTCCCAGGCCCGCATTTTGGCCCAGACGGCCCGCATTGCCGTGATTGCTTTGACGGGCGCCATGGCCCTCCAGCAGATGGGCATTGCGACCAATATTGTGAACTTGGCCTTTGGTCTGCTCTTGGGGGCGATCGCCGTTGCCATTGCTCTGGCCTTTGGTCTGGGAGGCCGCGACGTTGCTGCCGAGCAGCTCCGCGAGTGGCTCAATTCTTTCAAGCACGATCGCACTCCCTAGCGCCAAGTGGGTTTAACGAAAATTCAGCTGATCTGGGGGCGCGATCGCGCCCTTTTTTTGGTGATTTTGCTCTGCAAATCTCAGATGTCAAATGGGGGCGATCGCCGCCGTTTGAACGAATATTAAGCCGATACTTAAAGACAATCTTGCAGGAGATTCCATTTTCGCTGGCTCGTGCTAATCTTCCGGCATATGCCCCCATTCTTGGTGTGAGAATGACGATCAAAGCATTCAGGTCCCTTGCCACCGTCGGGCTATTTTCCAGCATGGTCGCGGCCCTGCCCGCCACCGCCAATCAACCTGCTCCCGCCGGTCCCCAGGCTTCCACTTCTGCTCCTATCGAACTGGCTCAGACCACAGCCCAGTGTCGACAACTCAGTCGTCTCGAGCGGGTTTACGGCAGTGCCGACCTCGCATCCGAGCGCGTTGCTGACTTGAATGCAGGTACGCGCGTCACCCTGGCGGGCCCTGTGAATGACCCGTCGTTTGGCTGGATTCGCATTAGCAATCCAAGCACGGGTTTCATCTTGGCAACCTTCTTGAAACCCTGTACCTCGACGCCGCCTGCGAATCCACCTGCGAATCCACCCGCCAATCCGCCTGCGAACCCGCCTGCAAATCCACCGACTGAGCAGCCGCCCCAGTCCCAAGCCTGCGGGATTGTGACCAGTCTGGAGGCCATGACCATCCGTACCAACCCCACCGCAGCCTCGGCGGCGAAGGGGCTGATCAGCCGTGGCCAAGGCTTCCGCATCACCGGCAATACCCAGACTCAGTCTGGAGCCGAAGGTGGACGGGTGTGGGCGCCGATCAATCGCTACGGCGTCACCGGCTGGCTCGCTGAGTCAGGACCGGGCGGCGTTGGGAGCAATTTCCGCCGCATTGAGTGCTCTGCGATCGGCCTCCCCTAGAAAATTGTTGGCTTTTCCGGTGTGCTGATTGATGCAAGCCCGGCGCTCAACCCCAGAACCTTGGGGCTTCGCCGGGTTTCTTGGTGTCTGGGAAAAGAACATACTGGAAATGGGCTGTGTTGATGGCCCAACCTCGTTTTTCCCTAGGAGAGTGCGCTATGAATACGGCGATCGCGGATTTGCGCCGAGAATACACCCGTCAGGGACTCCTCAAACAAGACGTAGACTCTGACCCGTTCCGCCAGTTTCACCGCTGGTTTGAGCAAGCCCTCGCGGCGGAGCTGCCAGAACCGAACGCCATGACCATCGCCAGTGCCACCCCCGATGGCCGCCCCTCGGCGCGCATGGTCCTGCTAAAAAACCTAGATGACCAGGGCTTTGTGTTTTACACCAACTACGAGAGCCACAAAGGCCAAGAGCTCTTGGCCAATCCCTGGGCGTCGCTGGTGTTTTGGTGGGCAGAGCTGGAGCGTCAGGTGCGCGTCGAGGGCCGAGTGGAGCAGGTGTCTGCCGCGGAGTCGGACGCCTACTTTCACAGCCGCCCCCGCAGTAGTCAGCTAGGAGCCTGGGCCTCCAACCAGAGCCGGATCGTGGACGATCGCGCAGATCTTGAGCAGCGCCTGGCCGAGCTAGAGGCTCAGTATGGCGAAGATCAGCCGATCCCCCGTCCTCCCCACTGGGGCGGCTTTCGGGTGGTGCCAGAAGTAATTGAGTTTTGGCAGGGACGCCCCAACCGTTTGCACGATCGCATCGTCTACCGCCACAAGGCCGGGGCCTGGACTCTGGCGCGCCTCGCTCCCTAAAGCCCAGGAAGCCCATAGCCCAGAAAGTTTAAAGGCTCTAAATCAAGCCAGACGCGTGTTTGTGAGCCTGGCGCGTTGTCTCTGGTAGGCGATATTTGGGCGTGCAGGCCATCACGTACTCGAGGGCTGTGGGCAGGCTGATCCGGTGACCCACCGAAATGTAGAGGGGCTTGGTCTTGGCGCGCGATCGCAGCACAGCGCCGATCACCTCGCCCCTGTCCACCAGAGGAACCCAAGCACCCCGCTCGTCCGGCACCTCAGGATGGGTGCCCACCAGACGGGATTTGCCCACGCCGATCGCCGGCAGGTCTGTCAGTACTCCCAAGTGGCACGCGATGCCTAGCCGGCGAGGATGGGCTTGACCCTGGCCATCGCACAGCAGCAGATCCGGCCACTGACGCACCTGCTCTAGAGCGTCGAGAACCGCCGGAATCTCCCGAAAAGACAAAAAGCCAGGAACGTAAGGAAAACTTGTGGGACGGCGGGCGATCGCCGTTTCGACTAGGCGTAGCTCTGGAAACTGTAGAACCGCGATCGCAGCTCGCGTAGTCGCTCCATTCTCTTCAAACCCAACATCAACCCCTGCAACATAGCGGATCGCCTCCAAGTGATCCTGCACGATGACCTTGTCGCGCAGAGACTCCTGAACTGCCTTGGCCTCAGCAAGCGACAGATCCCAAGGATGAGCGTGGTGAAGCGTCAGCACCGAGTTAATAGGCCGCCTGTGTGCTTAGGAATACAAACTTGCTTGCTCAGATACGGCTTCTTGGCCCATGGCGCCTGCTTGCTGGAGAGATTGCAGGCTGACCCAAACGCCGTAGCCCATCCGTGGACCTACCTCCGCGCAGGTCACGCAAACATCCAAAGCTTTTTGAGAAAGATCGCAGGCTAGCTCGTAGGCCTGCAAACGCTCTGTCATGCCGTAGGAGCGGACATGGCCATACAGGCGGCCGCCCAACCGCATCCCCTCATGAATGCCGTCATGCCAGAACTTGAAATGATTAACGGAGCTATCGGACACAACTTGAGGAAACATCGCGGGTTTAGGAAATCACGTAACAATACTTAACTTAATCCGTAGATCAATTGTTACACAACCACCCTACGGTTAGATGTTTCGAAAAATACGTTTCTGTCTGAAATTTCTTCCGCCAAATGGCTGAATTCTGGCCAACTGACGGTGACAAGGATCACGAGCATCGCTGATCTGGATCGCAATCCTTGTCTAGGTGAGTTGGGATACTACAGTTGACTCAACTTTAGCCGAGTCATCAACAGGGAACACACATTGCACCGGCAGGCTTCAAGCTGAAATCTGTCGGTTTTTCGTTTTTAAAGAGAGCTAACGCGACCTTTGGGGCGATCGCGCGCTTATCTCACCATTAAACGCGAGTTTTTGCGTTATGGTGAATGTTCTTTAAAATCTTCTAATGTCAGATTAGCGCATCGCCCCCATTGTGTTTTTCCAAGTGAGCTCCTTGCACAGGATCTCTAGCGCCCGCCGATCTGCTCCCGAAAACAGCTCGCTGTTGGCCAGGTCCATCAGCACCTGCTGGGCGAGGTGAGCGGCAAAGTTACCGCCATAGCGCAACAAAAGGCTGTAGTAGCGAAATTGCGGCTGACCCTGGGCGTTTACATGAAAGCGGTGAATTTCATCGGCGTCCATCGTGAGGACCGGGGTGTCCACGGGGACGACAGCGGGCGGGATACCCTGCCACCCGCAGATCTGGCCCGCTTCTTGCTCTAGCCGACCGATGAGCACCGTGCCCAGCAGGGTCCGGGTCTCATTAATCAAGTCGGGAGTAAAGAGTGGGTCTGGTTCGCTGGAGAGGCGCGGCCCCGTATTCAAAAACAGCGGATTGAAGAGCTGGGAGTTGTAGACGATGCCCACGGCCCAGTGGCGCTCGGGGCTTTCGAGCCGGACAAAGCTGCCAAAGCCGTAGTCATCTGGCTCGGGCGGATGGAGGACTGCCATGGGGTCGTCCACCTGCACGATGTAATCGCAGTGGGAGTTGGATTTGACAACTTTGCCGAGGCGCATGGGGATGTGTGGGGCGGAGAGGACGGGGCGCAGAGGGGGCGGGCGATCGCCCGCATCGTGGGGCTGCCCGCCAAAAACTAGCTGTCGGATGCTGACCGAATCGGGCCGTTGTAGTCAACGGTGATACTGGCGAAATCTTTGCTCACCCTCACCTCGCTCTCGGTGGAGTAGTCCGTTTCGCCTGGGCGTCCCCCCCGAAAGGTAAAGATCCAGGCGTCGCTGGTGTCTTGGACCGGGATGTCGCCGCTGATGCCGTGCATAGCAGGCTCTGCCCGATAGTTACCGAGGCCGCCGTTGGCGCGCTCAGCGGCTTGGCGAGCCAGGTTGCGGGCGCGCGCAAGACCGGGCGCGTTGGGGTTGACCAGGGTGAGCTGGTTGGGGCGCTCTGCAACGGGGCGATCGCCCTCGATGTTGCGAATTTCGCCATTGTAGTCGATGCGGGAGGTGCCGTCGTTTTGGTTCACAACGACGACGGTTTCGAGGGTCGGTTCTGCGCCTGGAGCACCGCCCAGAATCCGGAAGCTCCAGGTGCCGTCTCCGTTGTCAACGCAGGAAACTCCTTCGATGGGGCCGTACATGGCGGCTTCGGCCCGGTAGTTGCCGAGGCCGCCGTTGGTCCGTTCGGCGGCTTGGCGAGCGAGGTTTTTGGCGCGATTGAGGTTGGGGTTAATGCTGGTGAGGCCGTCACTGCCTACGATGGCTTCGGTGATGCAGGCGCGGGCCAAGGGGCGACTGGAGGGGGCACTTTCAGTAGCGGCAGGGGCCGGGTCGCTCGGCGCTGACAGATTGTCTTGGGCCGGAGCGGGTAGGGTGAGGCTGGCCCAGGCGAGCAAGCTAAGGAGGGGGAAGGAGGCAATCCGATAAGGGTTCAACATGATTGAAACTTTCAGGGCGTAATGAGGGTGGGCAACGGGGTGAACGACTGATGCAATAGACGTCTGACTGGGGGAGAGGGTGCCAAAAGGCGCTAAAGGTAGAAACCATGTCGGCGATCGCCCTTTCCAGACGGAACTCCAGGGGCGATCGCCCCTGGGAACGCTGTGATTGGATCCCGTTGCCTTTTTTCCTAGGATAGGCAAAGTTTTTGGCAGGGACCGGGGCCTGCTACCGGGATGGGGCAGGGCCTAGAAGGGGCGATCGCGTGCCCTAGAGGCGGCTGTTGTTGAGCTTTGGAACCAATGACTGGATTTGAGCGCATTGTGATTCAGGCGGCCAGTATGGGCTTGGCGAGCATCATGAATCGGGCCGTGTTTGAGGGAGGCGGGCGGCTCCTGCAATGGGTACGCAGCCTCGACGAGACGCCCGAGCGCATCTTGGCGCTGGCTGCGGAGCAGTATGTGCACAACTACGCAGGGCGCCACGGCCAGCTCAAGGTCTTGGGGATGCGCGAACCGGTGCCCCTCGAAACGATCTACACCACGGTGCAGTTTCTCGATCGGGCAGGTATGCGCTGGTACGACTCCATCGAGTCGCTGGAGCAGGCCTATCGGCGATCGGGGCGGCGAGGGTTTCAGCCCAAGGCTGCCTCGCGCCTGGATGGCATTACGGTGGCCAACGAGAAACCGTACCTGATGGTCCTCGGTGGTCCTGGTGCGGGCAAGTCCACGTTTCTGCGCAAGATTGGCCTCGAGGCCCTCAAGGGGGTCCAGGGAGCCTATCTGCACGAGTGTATTCCGGTGCTGCTGGAGCTGAAGAATTTTGCCAATGGCTGCGCGAACCTGGAGGAGGCGATCGCCCAGGAGTTCCAGATTTGCGGCTTCCCATCCTCCGAAGAGGCCACGCGCAAGCTGCTAGAGGCGGGCAAGCTGCTGCTGCTGTTTGACGGTCTCGACGAGGTGCCCACCAAAAACACTGACGAAGCCATCTGCCAAATCCAGGATTTTGTCGATCGCTACGACCAAAACCGCTTCATCATTTCCTGCCGCGTGGCGGCCTATCGCCACAATTTCCGCCGCTTTAGCGATGTGGCCATGGCGGATTTTGACTTGGCCCAGATTCAGCAATTTATCAACAACTGGTTTCACTCGGAGATGGACCGGGCCGCGGGCACAGCCCAAAAGTGCTGGGAGCTGCTCCACAAGCCGGAAAATGCGGCGGCGAAGGAGTTGGCCCATACGCCTTTGCTGCTGACGCTGCTGTGCCTGGTGTATGACCATTCCCAGAATTTCCCAACCAATCGCAGCAATCTCTACCGCAAGGCGCTGCGGATTTTGCTGGAGGAGTGGGCGGCCGAAAAGCGCATCATGCGGGAGGAGATCTACCAAGGCCTCAATACGGAGCTAGAGGAGATTTTGCTGGCGGAGATTGCCTACGAGGGATTTCAGGCCGATCGCCTGTTTTTCTCAAAACGAGAGATCGTCAGCCAAATCAAGGAATTTTTGACCAATAACCTGAATGCGCCGCGCCACCTGGACGGGGAGCGCATCCTGGACGCGATCGCCATTCAGCAGGGCATTTTGGTGGAGCGGGCGGAGGATGTCTTTTCGTTCTCGCACCTGACTTTGCAGGAATATCTGACGGCCCAGCACCTAGACGACCATCACCAAGGGGCAGCGCTGGTGCAGCGACACCTGACCGATGAGCGCTGGCAGGAAGTTTTTTTGCTGGTGGCGGGGCTGATGCGATCGGGGGCAGATGACCTGCTGGTGCGGATGGAGCGGCGCAGTCGGCGCTTTTTGCAGACGCCGCGCCTGCAGCAGCTGCTGATGTGGGCAGACGCCATGACCCAGGGCACGGGCGGCTCGATGCCGCCAGCGGCCAAGCGAGCGGCGCTGCTGTTTTTGGTGACGGTGCGCGATCGCGCGCTGGAGGTGGTCCGGGCCCTGGATGAAGACTTTGCGCGGGTGCTGGATCTGGTGCAGTCTCTGGATCTGCTGCGATCGCCCGCTGCGATCGCCCAAGTCGAGCTCGCCCGCGCCATGCACCAGGCCCGCACCCAAGACCTCACCTGTGTGCCCGACCGACCCCGCGCCCGCAATCGCCCGATCGCCCGCACCCCCCGCTCTTTGGCCCAGGCCCTGACCCGAGCCATGGCCCGCGAGTTCGAGCAGGCCCATCTCTGTCGCCACGTCAACTTCAAAGCCCTGATCGCCCGCCTGGAAGCCCTCAAGCTCAAAGAACCGCACCGCAGCCAGCCCTACGAAGCTCAGCAGTCCTACAGCGATCGCCTCTCGCAGCTCTGGCTCCAGGCCCTCTGTCTCGACCCGGACTGTGTCAACCTCACCGCCGCCGAGCTCGCCGCTCTCGACGCCTACCTCTACAGCCACTGCCTCATCGCGCGCTGCCAACAAGCCGCCGTGCGCGTCACTCCCCGCACCGGCCAGCTCATCGCCGCCCACCTAATTCGCTACGTTCCCCCCACCCGGCCCCCGGCCCCATAAAAGTTCCCCGCCTTCGGTGTGGGAATTGACTGCCTGAGGAGCCAAAACCTTCACCCAAGACGGGGAAGCTCAAAAACTCAATTGTCATGTTTGAACCCAGGCCGTAATGGCCAACGTAGTCTCCCGGTGGGGGAAGCCTACATCATGTAGGGTTGAGACATGCCTTGGATCAGAAAATCGAAGTAGGCGCTCGCTTCAGCGGCATCCTCGTCGGTCAGCAAGCCCAGGGCTGCTTTCTTGAGGCTGCGGATCGCATCGGCCATGCCCGTTACCGGCACGCCCAGAGAGTTGTACATTTCCCGTGCGCCGATCACACCAATTTTTTCAATGGGATCTTTGCTGCCCGAGAGCACCCCGTAGGTGATCAGGCGAAGATACCAGCCGTAGTCCCGCAGACAAAGCGCCCGTTCCCGCTGACCATAGGCGTTGCCGCCAGGCGCGATGTAGTCGGGGTGCTTTTGCCACAGTTGCTTGCTGGCTTCCTGGACAATCTTTTTCTCGTTCTCAGAAAGAATGCTGGCGATGCGCACGCGCTGATTGCCGGTTTGAAAAAAGTCTTTGATGCTATTCAGTTCGCCAGCGGTCGGGTAGCGCAGCTCGTCGTCGGCTTGCAAAATTACTTGGCTAACTACAGTCATAATATTGTGATGCCTCAGGTATCATCCTTTGACGCTCGTCCAACCATTCCGAAGACTGGCCGGAGCTTCCTGCTTCATTGCCTCACGCCCAGGTGTCAGGCAAGCCCAACAATCCCCAGCCAGAACGGCTCCACAGGCTGTTTCGTTTAATGTCCACGATGCGTCCCACCGCAGACTTGAGGCGAGAATTGACATTCTCTTGGCCAACACCAATTTACGTTGATTCTGGCGTTTTACCCCGCCAAGGTTCTTCCGGTGTTCCGAACTGTACCCATGGGTAATCAAGACTCTTACGAGTCCTTCAATCATACCGGATTGATCCCTCTGGATGCTCATTGCCTGATGGCCCCCGAATCGGCTGGAGGTGGGGGCCTTGGCGCAACCCCCAGGAGACTGTAGAGGGAAGACGGGGCTGACGTCGGCCAGAGATAAACTCTCCTTGGTATTTCGGTGGTCCCTGGGACGTGCGGGGCGTCCCAGCACCAGCATTCTTTATTCGGATTTCCTGCTTTATGACTTCTCAAGAGCTTCCGTCTGTTTCCCCTGAGGCTGATTCTTGGCAGCAAGGACAACTGGTCGAGCTGACGATCACAGACCTCAGTGACGATGGGGCTGGCGTGGGCCGGGTGGAGGGCCGCGTCGTGTTTGTGCCGGATACGGCGCCGGGCGATCGCGTCGAGGTGCGGCTGGTGCGCGTCAAGCGCCAGTACGCCGAGGCCAAGCTCCACCAGATTCTGGAGCCCTCACCCCAGCGCCAGCGCCCGCCCTGTATCGTGGCGGACAAGTGCGGCGGCTGCCAGTGGCAGCACATTGCCTATCCTCACCAGCTCGAGGCCAAGCGCAATCAAGTGATCCAGGCCCTAGAGCGCATTGGCGGCTTCGAGAATCCGCCCGTAGCGCCGATCCTCGCGCCTGCCACTGACCTCCACTACCGCAACAAGGTGACCTATCCCCTCGATCGCTCGGCCACTGGTCAGGTGCAGGCGGGCTACTATCGCAAGGGCAGCCACCGCTTGATCAACCTCAATCAGTGTCCGGTGCAGGATGAGCGCTTTGATCCGCTGCTGCGCGAAATCAAGGAAGACCTGCAAACCCAGGGCTGGTCTATCTATGACGAGGAGAAGCACCGGGGCAAGCTGCGGCATTTGTCGTTTCGGGTGGGGCGCCGGACGGGAGAGATTTTGCTGACGCTGGTGAGCCGGGAGGAGTCGATTCCGGGGCTGGCGGAGCAGGCGACCCAGTGGCTAGAGCGCTATCCCCAGATGGTGGGGGTCTGCCTGAATGTCAATTCCCAGCGCACGAATGCGATTTTTGGGCCGAAGACGGACTGCATTGCTGGTCAGGGTTTCTTGACGGAGACCTTTGCGGAGCTGCAATACCAGATTGGACCAACGACGTTTTTCCAGGTGTACACGGAGCAGGCGGAGGCGATGCTGGAGCAGATTGTCTCGACGCTCCAGCTCACGGGCCAAGAGATGCTGGTGGACGCCTACTGCGGCGTGGGGACGCTGACGCTGCCGCTGGCCCAGCGAGTGCGCCAGGTGGTGGGCCTGGAGGTTCATGAGGCCTCGGTGGAGCAGGCGCGGGCGAATGCGGCGCTGAACTGGCTCACCAATGCGACGTTTTTGGTGGGGTCGGTGGAGACGCTGCTGCCGTCCCTGGAGCAGACGCCGGATGTGGTGCTGCTGGATCCGCCGCGCAAAGGCTGCGATCGCCGGGTGATTGAGGCGCTGATCGCGATCGCCCCGGCGCGGATTGTGTACATGAGCTGCAAGCCTGCGACCCTGGCCCGCGATCTCAAGCTGCTGGCGGAGCAGGGCTATCGGCTGACGCGGGTGCAGCCAGCGGACTTTTTCCCCCAGACGTCCCATGTGGAGTGCGTGGCCTTCTTGGAGCGGGGCGATCGCCCATGAGTCAGGGGCTGTGCAGGGTCAGCCGACGACGATTGCTCTGGGGCGCGGCAGGCTGGGGGGCGATCGCCCTGGTCAGTGGCTGCCGCGATCGCCCGGTCCGCTCGGCTGGTATCACCCTAACTGTGGGGATCGCAGCCTCCTTGATCGATCTGTTTCGGGCGATCCAGCCCGTCTTCGAGGCTCAGGAGCCGACGGTCTCCCTGCGCTTCACCGTCGCTGCCTCCGGCCTGCTCCAGCGCCAAATCGAGCAGCGGGCGCCCATTGACGTGTTTGCTAGCGCCGGGGAGGCGCAGATGGATGCCCTCGCTGCCCAGAGCCTCCTGCTGCCCAACAGCCGCGCAGTCTTTGTCCAAAATCGCTTGGTGATTGTCCAGCCCGCTGGACAAGATCCCTGGATTCGGGCCTTAGAAGACTTGGGGCAGCCTCGGCTGCGCCGACTGGCCCTGGGCAACCCTGAGACGGTGCCAGCGGGGCGCTATGCCCGAGCTGCCCTAGAGTCTGCGGGCCTCTATCAGCCCCTGGCTCAAGCCCAAAAGCTAGTCTTCGCGGAAAATGTCCGGCAGGCTCTGACCTACGTGGAGCAGGGCAATGTCGATGCGGGTCTGGTGTACGCCACGGATGCTCGAGGGCGCGATCGCGCCCAGGTGGTCTACACGCTGCCTGCCGATGCGACGCCGCCCATTCGCTATCCCGTGGCGGTGGTGGCTGAGACGCCCTACCCGGCCGAGGCCCAGCGCTTCGTGGCTTTTCTTCTGAGCGAGGCGGGACAGGCGATCGCCCGCCGTTTTGGCTTTCTAGCTCCCCCGTAGCGGGCGATCGCCCTATTCGTCAGGTCGATCAGACGCCCGGTCCGAGGTTGTGACTTCCTCCGCGATCGGGTTTCGCGGCATCACCAGCACCTTGTCCACCCGGTTGCCGTCCATGTCCATCACCTCGAAGCGCAGCAGCCCCCATTCAAAATGGTCAGCCGCCACAGGAATTCGCCCCAGGTGCGTAATCACAAAGCCTCCCAGGGTGTGGTAGTTGCCCCGATGCTCTCCCGGCATTTCCTCTAGGTCAAACAGCGCCCGAAACTCATCAATGGGAATCATGCCGTCGATCAACCAAGAGCCGTCCTCCCGGCGCACGGCCTGGGGCGTTTCCTCCTCGTCCTTGGAGGGAATATCGCCAATGATCGCCTCTAGCAAGTCATTGAGAGTCACAATGCCCTGAATCACGCCGTACTCGTCCACGGCCATGGCAATGTGGACGCCGGACTGCTTGAACAGCTCCAGCACCTTGAGAGCGCGGGTGTTCTCGGGGACAAACAGGGGGCGGCGCAGCATCGTCGTCAGGTCCAGGGACTGGCCCGAGAGACTGCGGCTGAGCAAATCATTCACCGAAACCACGCCCAAGACATTGTCGAGCTCGTCCTGGCAAACCGGGAAGCGGCTGTGCATGCTCCCGGCGATCCGCTGGCGGTTGACTTCCCAAGAGTCGCTCAGATCCAGCCAGACAATTTCGGGACGGGGGGTCATCAAGGAGCTCACGCGGCGATCGCCCAGGCGAAACACCCGCTCCACCATCATCTGCTCGGCATACTCAAACATGCCCGCTTCGGTGCCCTGCTCCAGCAGCACCTTGATTTCTTCCTCGGTCACCAGCGGCTCGGAGGAAGGCTGGACGCCCAGCAGGCGCAGTACCAGGTCCGTCGAGGCGCTGAGCAAATGCACCACTGGGCCAGTGACCTTCGCCACCATGCCCATGGGCATGGCGACATTCGTGGCGACTCGCTCGGGGTCGTTGAGGGCGAGGCGCTTGGGGACCAGCTCCCCAATAATCAGCGAAAGATAGGTAATCAGCAGCACCACGAACCCGAAGGCCAAAGGCTGGCTGTAGCGGGCCAGTCCCGGAATCTGCGCGAGCAGCCCAGCCAGACGCGCCGAGAGCGTCGCGCCCCCGAAGGCACCGGCCAAGATCCCGATCAGCGTGATGCCCACCTGGACCGTTGACAAAAACTGGTTAGGCGAGTTGGCGAGGGCTAGGGCGGCCTGGGCTCGCTTGTTGCCTTGATTGGACCACTGCTGAAGTCGCGCCTTGCGGGCCGAGACGACGGCCATCTCCGACATGGCAAAGAGGCCGTTGGCAATCAACAGCGCGAGAATGACCAAAAGTTCAACGCTAATTGAGGACATTCTAGAAATCGCCGACTCCCCCGGCACGCTGCACGATCTGCGTTTCCTCGATTGTGGATCGAGGCTGGCTGAATGGACTTCTGCCTGCTGTACCAAAATATCAGGCGATTGCAGTGCTTGAGGTCCAAATACCAATCGTACTTAGCTAGTTCAGCCAGAAGCCTCACGTCCATAATCGCTGATTTGGCGTGAGATGAAGGCGCGTTCATAACGGAGCGATCGGTAAGCTATGTTTGACGCGAGAACCTACCAGCTCCGCCCTGAACCATCTCTTTCGCTTCAGACCAAAGGGTCTTGCTCCTCAACGCATCGCTTGAGAAGCGAGACCGCGCCCCTCCCCAAGCAGCTAGAAAACGTGAGAACCGCCTACCAGTACCGACTGCGCCCAACCTCCAGTCAAATCGCCTTCATGAGCGAATGGCTAGAGTTGCTACGCAGACAGTACAACTACCGTCTCGGTGAGCGGTTCTCTTGGTACGAGCAAAATCGCTGTGACATCAACGCCTGTCCGCTTATCTGTCATCTGCCAGAACGGCGAGAGAATCCCGACTTCTACTCTCAAAAACGAGACTTGGTAAACTCCAAGGCCTTGTTCCCGGAGTATCAGCAGATTCACTCCCAGGTCCTGCAAGACTGCATTGGCCGAGTCAAGAAAACCTTTGACCGCTGGCTCAAAGGAGACTGCAACGGCAAGCGAAGCGGTAGACCTCGCTTCAAAAGCTCTGGGCGCTACCGCTCCTTCACCTTTCCGCAGATCAAACAGGACTGCATTCAGGGCAAGCAGATCAACCTGCCCAAGATTGGCTGGGTGAAACTGATCCAGCATCGTCCTTTGCCCGAAGGCTTCAAAATCAAGACCGCGACCGTCAGTCAAAAAGTCGATGGCTGGTACGTGACGCTGAGCCTGGAAGACTCATCGGTCCCTGCCCTCACGCCTGACGTTCCCAGTCTTGAGAACACCATCGCGATTGACTTGGGATTGAAGACGTTCTTGGTGGACGACTCAGGGAAAGAAGAACCGATCCCCCAGCACTACCGCAAAGCTGAAAAGCGCCTGAAGCGATTGCAGCGTTCGCTGTCTCGCAAGAAAAAAGGCTCTAATCGCCGGAAAAAAGCGGTTAAACGCGTTGCCAAGGCCCACCTGAAAGTCTTGAATCAGCGCAAGGACTTTCACTACAAGACCGCAAACAAGCTTTTATCCAAGGGGAAGCACATAGCCCATGAAAAGCTGAACATTCGAGGCATTGCCAGAAGCAAGCTGGCGAAGTCAACTCATGATGCTGGTTGGGGCCAGTTCCTGCAAATTCTGGCAATCAAGGCTGAAAGAGCCGGGTTGCTAACGATTGCGGTGAATCCCAGCGGTACGTCTCAGAACTGCTCTGGTTGCGGGGTCAAGGTGCCTAAAATACTTCAGGACAGAATCCATACCTGTCCTGAGTGTGGGTTGACGATTGACCGTGACCACAATGTAGCGATCAACATCAAGTATTTGGCGGTAGGGCATTCCGTCAATAAAGCTCAGGAAACGCCCGATGGGTTGCCAGGGGTCACTGAGAAGCCGACACCGGATACGTCAGTATCGGTGTAGGAGTATGTCACCCTATCAGCATCCTTGCGCCGACGCCGGGGGAAGGGCGATCGCCCCCAGAGCCCACCC
This sequence comes from Geitlerinema sp. PCC 7407, assembly GCF_000317045.1. Taxonomy (NCBI): domain Bacteria; kingdom Bacillati; phylum Cyanobacteriota; class Cyanophyceae; order Geitlerinematales; family Geitlerinemataceae; genus Geitlerinema; species Geitlerinema sp. PCC 7407. The sequence continues at coordinate 4,035,454 of NC_019703.1, read as the reverse complement.
CAAGACCGGCCCCAAAACTGCCCCCAAAACTGCTCCTAAAACTGGAAATACAAAAATTCCGTCGGCTTGGCCAGCGACAAAATGCTGTAGGCTGCGAGGCCGCTCATCACCAGCGACCAGCCCAGGGTCGGCCGCCAGCGCAGGCGTCGCCAAACGCCCGACAGTCGCCCTTCGCCGGGTCGACTGGGGAAGTCCAGCGCAGGGCGGTACTTGGCCAGCCACTCCTGGGTATTGGGGAAGTACCAAGCCACGATTAGCAGCCCGCCAATCCAGGCGATCGCCGATCGCGAAGGCAGCTTCGTGGGGCCTTGGAGCCCCGCAAACTGGACCCCCCAAGCCTGCAAGAAGCCCAGCACCGGCTCAAAGCTGGCCGGCAGCGAAATGCCATTGCCGCCAAACATGGCCTTGAGGATCAGCAGCGCCGCCTCCAGGTTCGCCGCCCGGAACAGCACCCAGCCCACCACCACTGCCCCAAAAGTCAGCGCCCAGCCGCAGCCCTGGGCCACGGGATGGGGCCGCTTGAGATCCACGCCCAGCCTCTTGAGGAGCGATCGCCACCCATGGTTAATCACCAAGTAACTGCCGTGGAGGCCACCCCACAGCACAAAGGTCCAGCCCGCGCCGTGCCACAGGCCGCCCAGCAGCATGGTCACAAACAGGTTGAAATATCGCCGCAGTTCGCCCTTGCGGTTGCCGCCCAGGGGAATGTAGAGATAGTCCCGCAGAAACCGCGACAGCGTGATGTGCCAGCGCCGCCAAAAATCAATCATGCTGACGGCTTTGTAGGGAGAGTGAAAGTTGAGCGGCAGCCGAATGCCAAACAGCCGCGCTGCGCCCATAGCCATGTCGGAGTAGCCCGAAAAATCAAAATAAAGCTGCAAAGTGTAGGCCAGAGCACCGCACCACGCTTCCCCGAAGGCAGGGGTTCCTCCCTGGGCCGCCATATCAAAAACCGGCGTCGCGTAGACGGCCACGCTATCGGCAAAGATGACTTTCTTGAACAGACCCAGAGAAAAAATCGTTAGACCCACCGATAAGTTGTCATCTCGAAGCTGATAGATCGAGCGGTCCTGAAACTGGGGCATCACCTCGCGATGGTGAACAATGGGACCGGCAATCAGCTGCGGAAAGAAACTCACAAAAAGACAGTATTTAACAAAGTTGTATTCTTTGGTTTCTTGATTGTAGGCGTCAATCAAATAGGTGATTTGCTGGAAGGTGAAAAAGGAAATTCCCAGCGGCAAAATAATGGAGCCCAGGGTCCAGTCGCTGCCCAAAAGGGTGTTCACATTGCTGAGGAAAAAATTGGCGTATTTGTAATAGCCAATCAGGGCCAGGTTGACCACAATGCCAAAGCCCAGCAGCAGCTTGCGGCTAAATCCCAGCCAGTCGCGGTGGCTGAGGGTGGAGCCTACGAGGTAGTTGAAGCCGATGGAAAACGCGAACAGGGCTAGATAGGGCGGGTTCCACCAGGCATAGAATCCCAAAGAGGCGATCGCCAGCCACGCAAGGGCTGCTTCAGTCCAGTTGCGGCGTCCTAGCTGGGCAAACACCCACAGCGTCACCGGCAAAAATAACAGAATGAATTCGTAGGAGTTGAATAGCATGGCGTCGGCAGGGCGCACGTGTGCTAGAGCTTCGTTCCATCCTACGCACAGAGCCTGAGGGACGCTAGGGGATTCTCCGTATCTTCACGGACGAAACCTGAGTTTTGCTGTTCGCCCCAGGGGACATGAAGCTCAAGTCAAGGAGGAGGCTTGAACCCTCTGATTTGGCACCAGGTTTTAAAATGCGATCGCCTCCCGCAAGACGAGTGTGGGAGGCGAAGCAGAGAGCCGACGGTGAGGAGCGTTGCCAAAGATCGCCCAGGGATTTAGAGCCTAGACGTCGTACATCCGCGCTTCTGGCGCGTCGGGAAATTCTTGGCAGTAGGCTTCTAGGGGGCTAGCGGCTCTGAGGCGCTGGTGAGCGGCCTGGGCGAGCAGCTCTTCGACGGCTTCCCAGGCGATCGCCGCCTCGCTGGAATACAGACCGTAGTGGTCCGTCATAGCCCGCGCCTGTTCCCGAGCGGCCTGAATGCGCTCTGCGAGGGAAGCGGTGCTGCTGTAAGGCGCATTCCAGGGACGAGCCGCTTCGCGAGGGCTGAAGCGAGAAGCGTTGGGGGTGGAATGGGTAAAGTTAGACATGAAGCATTAAACTCCTTAGATCACTTCACAGCGGAAGCAAGATCTGTGCTAAGAGCGATAATTCCATCCTAGGTTTGGAAGCGGCCCAGGACGAGGAGAGAGAACCGAATCTCGGAGGGGTAGGAAGCCCTACGAGCCATCCGAAAAAGGCGATCGCGTGAGCCTTGCAGGTGAAGGGAATGCTGGGCTCTGATGGCCTTTGGAATAAGTGTTCCCAGACTAAGCATTAAAACTCACTTGCAAATCAACCAATCAACCATTTTTTTGGGTCTGGGAACGCCGATCGCGCGATCGCCCCTGAGCGCGTGGATTTCCGGAAGGAGCTGGGTACCATAGGGGAGATCTTCGCTGGGTGCTGTTTTTCTGAGCTGACCATGGCTTGTCCGCCTCTGCCTGACGCCCTGATGTTGCCGAATTCGTTCAACCTGACGGTGGCGATTTGTACCTATAACGGTGAGTCGCGCCTGCCGTTCGTCCTCGACGCGCTGCGGGGGCAAACGGGGGTTGAGGGTCTGCGCTGGGAAGTAATCGTCATCGATAACAACAGTCAAGACGCCACTCCGGCGATCGTGCAGCGCTATCAGCAAAACTGGCCGCATCAGGTGCCGCTGATCTACGTCCAGGAGACGCGCCAGGGACTGGCCTTTGCCCGCGATCGCGCCATTCAGGCTGCTCGCGGACAGTGGGTCGGGTTCCTCGATGACGATAACTGCCCCGATCCGGGCTGGGTGGCGGCGGCGGTGGCCTTTGGGCGCGATCGCCCCCAGCTGGGCGCCTTTGGCAGCCGCGTGCTGGGTGACTTTGAGGTACCCCCACCCCCCAACTTCGAGCGGATTCAGCCGTTCCTGGCCATCATCGATCGCGGCGAAGACCCCCTGCCCTATCTGCCCGATCGCAAAGTCCTGCCGCCTGGTGCCGGGCTGGTGGTGCGGCGCGAAGCCTGGCAGGCCCACGTACCGGAAACCCTCGTCCTGGCGGGCCGGGTCGGCGGCAGCATGCTGGCCGGAGAAGACCTAGAAGCGTTGCTGCACCTCCAGCGGGCCCAGTGGCAAATCTGGTACAACCCCGCCATGGTCGTGCACCACCGCATTCCCCGCAGTCGCCTGGAGGCCGACTATCTCAAAAAGCTCTTTTTTGGCATTGGCTTGAGCCGCTACCGGACGCGGATGCTGAGTTTCCCGGCTTGGCAGCGCCCCGGGGCTCTTGTGCTCTACGCCCTCAATGATGGCCGCAAGATCCTGCGTCACCTGCTGCGCCATCGCCGCCAGGTCCAGACCGATGTAGTGGCGGCCTGCGAAATGCAGCTTTACTGGGCGAGCTTGATTAGTCCGCTGTTTTTTTGGTTTCGGCGTCCGCCCTCGCTCTCCTAGGCGCGATCGCTCCCTATCCTTACCATGGTGAGATTTCTGCGTGGATTTTAGCGTTGCCATTTGCACCTATAACGGCGCGACTCGCATTCCCGAAGTCCTAGAGGCCCTTCAGGCCCAGACCCAGCTCGGGGCGATCGCCTGGGAAATCCTCGTCGTGGACAACAACAGCACCGACGACACCGCCGCCGTCGTCGCCCGCTATGCCCAGGCGTGGTCCCTCCCCCACAGCGAAATTCGCTATTGCTTCGAGGGGCGTCAGGGGGTGACCTATGCTCGCCAGCGGGCGGTGGCCGAGGCCCGCAGCGACCTGATCGGCTTTCTAGACGATGACAATCTCCCCGATCCGACCTGGGTGGCGGCGGCCCATGCCTTTGGCCAGAGCCATCCCCAGGCCGGGGCCTACGGGGCGATCGTCCGCGCCAAGCTGGACGCACCGCCGCCGGACTATTTTGAGCAGGCCAAAAACTTGATTGCTATCCAAGATCGCGGTCCGGAGCCCTTTTGCTATCAGCGCACGGCCAAACCTCGCCGAATCCCGATCGCCCCTGGGTCGGTGGTGCGCAAGCAGGCCTGGCAGCAGAGCCTGCCGCCGCGCCTGCTCCTCGGGGGCCGCGACGAGAAGCACCAGACCTTCCTGGGCTCCTGCGAAGACTTGGAAGTGTTGTACTACATCCAAAACGGCCCGTGGGAGGTGTGGCACAATCCAGCCATGGTGGTCTGGCACCACATTCCTCCCCATCGCTTCGAGGCGGCCTATCTGCGCAAGCTGGCCCGCACCTCGGGCTTGTCCAATCACGCCCTGCGCATTGCGCGCTGGCAGCAGCCGTGGCAGCGGGCCTTGATGCCGGTGCTGACCCTGGGCTACGGGGTCGTCGACGCCTACAAAGTCGCTGCTTTCTATCTCCAGTTTCGCGGTCAGCTGGCCGCGGACCCGGGCAAGGCCTGGGAAATGGAGGCCCGTCTGGGGCGGCTGCTCAGTCCGTGGATGTTTTGGGGCCGGCGGCGGGAGGAGGGCCAATGAGGATAGCCTGCGTGACGGTGTACGATGTCCAGCGCCCGGAGACCTGGCCGACGACGCAGCCGGGCCTGTGTCAGGCGGGCCAGCACATTACTCAGCAGCTGCTGGCGCGGGGGATGGCGGTGGACTTCATTGGCGGTCTGCGCAAGCGCCCTTCTCTGCGGACCAAGGTGAAGTGGAATCTTTATCGCCGCTGCTTTGGCAAGGATTACTATCGCTGGGCGGAGCCGGTGATCGTGCGGGACTATGGCCAGCAGGTGATGCGTCAGCTTCGCACTTCGGCGGCGGAGGTGGTGCTGTGTCCCGAAAATGTTGTGCCTGTGGCGGCGCTCAACGCCGATCGGCCAGTGGTTTTGTGGACGGATGCGCCCCTGGGCGCGCTGATTGATTTTTATCCTTACCTGAGCAATCTGTGCGGGGAGACGCGGCGAAATATTTTGGCGATGGAGCGGCGATCGCTCGAGGGCTGCGCGCGGGTGGTCTATACCTCGCAGTGGGCGGCTCAGCAGGCGATCGCCCTCTACCACCTGGACCCGGACAAAGTCAGCATGATTCCCTGGGGGGCCAATCTGGACTTTGCGCTGAGCCGCGCTGAAGTAGAGAGCTTGATCGAGCAGCGATCGCCCCAGCCTTGCCGGCTGCTGTTTTTGGGGGGAGATTGGCAGCGCAAGGGCGGCGAAGTGGCGCTGGCGGTGGCCGAGGCCCTCCGGCAGCGGGGCATCCCCACGGAGCTGTGGGTAGTCGGCGGGGTGCCGCGCGCCCGAGCGACCTGGCCGGACTGGGTGAAGATCCTGGGCTTTTTGGACAAATCCACGGTGTCCGGGCTGACCCAGCTGCGATCGGTGATTTCGGGAGCGCATTTTCTGATTTTGCCGACGACGGCGGACTGCTCGCCCCACGCGCTGGCGGAGGCCAATGCCCTGGGGGTGCCCTGCCTAACGACTCAGGTGGGGGGAATTCCGTCGATTATCACTGAGGGCCGCAATGGCCGCTGTTTTCCCTTGGATGCCCCTGCGGCGGACTATTGCGACTATATTCAGCCGCTGATGGAAAACCGCGATCGCTACCGAGCCTTGGCGCTGACTGCCTTTGAGGAATATCAGGCTCGCCTGAACTGGCGGACCATTTGCGCTGAGGCGGCTCAGCTACTCGAAGCCGTTGTTCGCCCTTGAGACAGGACCCAGCAAGATCATCATGAGTCTAACGACGCCCGCTGCTCTCAAGTCTGCCCTGCACGATGCGCTGGCGGCCCTGCCTGCCTTCGAGACCTGCGCGCTGCTGGACTATCCCAACTATCTCAACGTGGGCGATCACCTGATTGGGCTGGGCACGCTGCTCTATCTCACCCAAACTCGCGGTGCTCGAGTCTCCTACGTGGCCAATCCCAAGAATTTTTCGGAGGCTGATCTGGCGGCGCGGGTGGGGGAGGGGCCGATCCTGCTCCAGGGCGGCGGCAACTTTGGGGACATTTGGCCGGTGAATCAGGCGTTTCGAGAGCGCATCGTGGAGCGCTATCGCGATCGCCCGCTGATCTTGCTGCCCCAGACGCTGCACTTCCGAGAGCAGGCGGCGCTGGAGCGAGTGGCCAAGCAGTTTAACGCCCACCCAGATCTGACTTTGGTGCTGCGCGATCGCCGCAGTTACGCCACGGCGCAGCAGTACTTTGACGGCTGCAAGGTGCTGCTTGCGCCGGACATGGCGTTTCAGCTGGCAGGCCTCGTGACGCTGCCCTTTCCGCCGCGCCAGTCGCCCCTGCTCTACCACTGCCGCGACGACCGGGAGCTCAATGCGGATTTTGGCGAAGCTCTGGCCCAGGAGCGCGCCTGGGTAATGGCGGACTGGTCGGCGGGGCGCTGGTGGTATCGAGACACGGTGCCCCGACCGGAGGCGATTTACTGGCGGGTGCCGGGGCTGGTGCGGCTGGTGCGGGAGGGCTGGCAGCGGGGACTGGCGACGCCCGGTGAGTGGCTCTCGCGCCAGCAGTGGCACCGCTCAGGGGCGATCGCCCAGGCGAGTCAGCGCACCGATGGGGCCGTCCTGCGCGGCTCGTGGGACGTGGCCCACAGCGGCCTGTACCAGTTCAGCCGCTATCGCCGGGTGGTGACCAATCGCCTGCACGGCCACATTTTGTGTGTGCTGGCGGGGATTCCCCACGTTTTCTTGCCCAATGCCTATTTCAAGAACGAGGCGTTTTACGAGACCTGGACTTGTGACATTCCCTGGGGCCGGTTTGCGCGTTCGGCGGCGGATTTGCCCACTCTATTGATGGACCTGTGATGGACCTGCCCGAGCGTCGGGCTGAAAACCTGCTGTACCCTGCATGAGGAAGGCGTTTCATGGCTTCACGACAGCTGCACCTCTGGCCCGAGGCCCCGACCGTGACGGAGGATTTGCTAACGGCGATCGCGACTTTGGAGCTGTGGGACGGCAGCCGCCACTCCCTGTGGTACCGCTTCCCGGTGGCCCATCGGGAGGCCCTGACGACCCAGATGGACCCCTTTGTGATGGGGACGCTCTTTTTGGCGATGCGGCGGCGGGCGGACCTCCAGATCCACGGGACGGCGTCCCCGGTGCTGCTGCGCAACTTGACCGAGTTTCAGGCGGCCTGGTCGGAGTGGCGATCGCACTGGTACCAGCCGGTGGACTTGCAGGCCGATCGCGAGGCGGAGGCCGAAGCCGCCCAGTACCCCGGGGCGATCGCCACTTTCTCGGGCGGCGTGGATAGCTGCTTCACGGCGTTTCGCCACGCCAAGGGACTCTGCGGGCGATCGCAGCAGCCCCTGAAGGCGGGCGTGATGGTGCACGGCCTCGACATTGCTCTAGATCAAGAGGAAGCTTTTTGGCGAGCAGCGGCGCGATCGCAGGCCATGTTAGCCAGCCTGGGCCTAGACCTGATCCCCGTCCAGACGAATTTTCGAGCGCTCTTGGCGGGCCTCGGCCTGAACTGGGAGGACATTTTCGGCGCGGGTCTGGCCTCCTGTCTGGCCCTCTTCCAGGGCCGCTACACCACCGGCTTGATCCCCAGTTCGTTTCCCTATCGGGCGCTCTCCTTTCCCTACGGCTCCAACCCGGTGACCGATCCGCTGCTGTCGAGCCACGCCTTTCGCGTGGTTCACGATGGGGCCGTGGCGGCCCGACTGGAGAAGATGCGGGCGATCGCCCAGTGGCCCGACGCCCTGGCCAACCTGCGGGTCTGCTGGCAGGGCGCTCTGGCTGACCGCAACTGTGGCCGCTGCGAAAAGTGCATTCGCACGATCCTCAACTTTCGCATTTTGGGGGTGGGGCTGCCCCCGTGCTTTGAGGCCGACATCAGCGATCGCGCGATCGCCGAAACCCTGGTCGAGGCTGGCCCCTTGACCGAAATGGAGCGTGTCCTCGAAGCCGCCCAGGCCGCCCAAATCACCGAGTCCTGGGTCAGCGCCCTAGGGCAGTGTATCCGGCGCAGCCGCCGCCACGCTGCCTTGCAGCGATCGCGCACCTGGCTCAAGGACCACTTGCCCGATCCCCTGCTCCAGGCGGGCCGCCGACTGCGCCGCCCCTAGCGCCGCGCACCGCCGAAACCACGCCCAAGGTAGGGAAATCCGAATGCCTGAGGGTGGGGCAACCCCGACGCAAAACCGGGGCCAATGGCGCAAGATGAATCCTGAAGTGATCTGCGGCAACTCAACGCTGGATAAAACCTATGGCAACAATCCTGGAGCAGGGCAACATCACGATTCATACGGAAAATATTTTTCCGATTATCAAGAAGTCCCTCTACTCAGAGCACGAAATCTTCTTCCGGGAACTGGTGTCCAACGCAGTGGACGCCATTCAAAAGTTGCGGATGGTGGCCCACGCAGGTGAGTTCTCGGGCGACGCCGAGAACCCCGAAATCACCATCACCCTCGACAAAGACCAAAAGACCCTCGCCATCTCGGACAATGGCATCGGCATGACCGCCGACGAGGTCAAGCAATACATCAACCAGGTTGCCTTCTCCAGCGCTGAGGAATTTGTCGAAAAGTATCGCAAAACCGCTGACGACCAAATCATTGGCCACTTTGGCTTGGGCTTCTATTCCGCCTTCATGGTGGCTCGCCAGGTCGAGATCGATACCCTCTCCTACAAAGAAGGCGCTCAGGCCGTCCACTGGACCTGCGACGGGTCGCCGCGCTTTGAGCTGAGCGAGTCGGAGCGCACGGAGCGCGGCACCACGGTCACCCTGACCCTGATGGACGAAGAGGTGGAGTACCTCGAAGCGGGCCGGGTGCGCCAGCTAGTGAAGCGCTACTGCGACTTCATGCCGGTGCCGATCAAGCTCGACGGCGAGCAAATCAATCGCCAAAAGGCCCTGTGGCGGCAGTCTCCCCGCGATCTGACCACTGAGGACTATCTGGAGTTTTACCGCTATCTCTACCCCTTCCAGGAAGATCCCCTGCTGTGGGTGCACCTGAAGACGGACTACCCCTTCTTGCTCAACGGCATTTTGTATTTCCCCAAGCTGCAGCCCGATGTGGACGTGACGCGGGGCAATATCAAGCTGTTCTGCAATCAGGTCTTCGTGAGCGACAACTGCGAAGAGGTGATTCCCAAGTTCTTGCTGCCGATGCGGGGGGTGATCGACAGCCCGGACATCCCGCTGAATGTTTCCCGGAGCTATCTCCAGGGCGATCGCACGGTGCGCCGCATCGCAGACTTCATTGCCAAGAAGGTGGGCGATCGCCTCAAGGAGCTGTATCGCGACAACCGGACGGACTACATTCGCTGCTGGAAGGACATCGGCACCTTCGTCAAATTCGGCTCCCTCAACGACGACAAGTTCAAAAAACAAGTTGAGGACATCTTGATCTACCGGACCACGGCGGATCTGGCGTCCCAGACCGAAGCGCCGGCGGTGGAGGTGCAGTCCGAAGGGGATGACCTGTGGCAGTCGGTGGCCGAAGACGGCACGCCCAACAACACCCTGGACGGCCAGTCCTACACGACGCTGCAAGAGTATCTGGCCCGCACCAAGGACCGTCACGAGAATCGCGTGTACTATTGCAGCGATCCGGTGAGCCAGGCGACCTACGTTGACCTGCACAAGCAGCAGGGCCTTGAGGTGCTCTACCTGGATTCCTTCATTGACAGCCACTTTGTGACGTTCCTGGAGCGGGAGTACTCCGAAGTCAATTTCGCGCGGGTGGACGCGGACCTAGACGAAAATCTGCTGGACCGCGACCAGGCTTCTGAAATCGTCGATCCGGCGACCCAAAAAACGCGATCGCAGCGGATTCAGGACATCTTCCAGCACGCCCTCAATCGCCCGAAGGTGACCATCCGCACCGAAGCCCTGAAGTCGGACGATCCCCAGAAGACGCCCCCGGCCATGGTCCTGCTGCCCGAGGCGCTGCGCCGCCTGCGCGAGATGAACGCGCTGTTGCAGCAGCAGACGGTGGAGTTCCCCGAGGAGCACACCCTGGTGGTGAATACGGCTCACCCGCTGATTCAGCACCTGGAGGCGCTCCAGCAGGGCAGCGTCATCCAAGGGGAAGGCGCGTCGCCATCGGCGGAGCTGGCGGAGATGATTTGTCAGCACGTTTACGATTTGGCGCTGATGTCCCAGAAGGGCTTTGATGCCGATGGCATGAAGACCTTTGTGGAGCGATCGAATCAGGTGCTGACGCGGCTAACGGAGCGGGCAGCTCGCTAGGCGATCGCAACCTACAGGGACACTCCAAAAAGTCCCTGTAGGTTGCGGAGAGCGAGGGGGTACTCTGTAGGCGTAGCGTCTTGCGATCGCCCATGCCCTCGTTGACTTCCACTTTGCGTTCGTTTCGGCTGCGCTGGCCCCAAGTGCGCTGGCAGTGGTTCTTCTGGATTCTAGGAGGACTACTGCTAGCGCCTTTTACGTTTTGGCCCAACAGCTACGGCCTGATGGTGCGCTGGCCTTGGGTGATGGTGTGGCAGCTGGGCTTTTGGGCGATCGCCCTGGGCGTGACGCTGCGGCTTTGGCGGCTCAGGCAGCCCTTTCGCCTGCTGGGGCACCAGCTCGACTGGGGGGTGGCGCTGACGCTGCTGGCGCTGATTTTTTCGACGCTGTTTGCCAGTCAGCCAGAGCCGCCGGCCTGGTATCTGGTGATGGCGGGCAGCTACGGCGTGCTGCTCTACGCCCTGGTGAATGGGCTGGGCGGCGATCGCCCCCTGACGCCAGACGCTCCGCCGCCTCCGCCGGAGGCCCCTGAGGCGGTCGAGGCGGTCGAGGAGCCGCGACCCGAGGCAGCAGAGCCGCCGCCATTGGAGCCTTTGGCTGAGCCCGAGAGCGACCAGCGGCGCTGGTGGCTGTTTCGGGGAGTGGCAGCGCTGGGGGGCGTGACCAGTATCGTCAGCTTGGCGCTGTGGGGGCTGAATTTCGCGAATTTATCCGTTGCTGCTAACCCCTATCCCTTCGGGCATCCCGAGTTTGTGGCGGGCTATGGCCTGCTGGTGCTGCCCTGGGTGGGGGCGATCGCCCTGGGAGAGACGGGCCTGGGACGCTGGCTGGGCCTGGGCGGCACGGCGCTGATCTTGATCATGATCGGTACGACGGGGTCTTGGGCGGCGGGTCTGGTGCTGCTGGCGCTGCTGATCGGGGGAGCGATCGCCCTGGGCCAGCGCTATCGCAGCCTGGGCCTGAGCCGCTCGGCCTGGCTAGCCGGGATTCTGGCCTCGCTGGCGGCGATCGCGGCGGTCCTGCTGCACCCGCGCGTCCAGATCTGGACCCTGCTGCAATCCCAGAGCCCCCTGCGCCTGGAGCTGCTCCAGCGGGGCCTGCTGGTCCATGCGGCCTGGGACCTGTGGCGCGATCACCTGTGGTTTGGCGCGGGCCTGGGCAATACCATTCGCCTGTTTAATCTCTATCGCCCCATCGAGGCTGGCCCCACCCTGATTCAGGTGCAGCAGTTCCAGAGTTTGCCGATCCAGATCTTGGCGGAGCTGGGACTGGTGGGGGTCGTGGCGATCGCCCTGGGGGGCGTTCTTTTGGGGCGGCTGGTGTGGCGCTTGGCGGGACGCTTTCAGGGACGCGATCGCCTGATATTTTGGGCCTGCACCAAGAGCCTGCTGATCTACGGTTTGTTTAGCCTGAGCGACTTTCAACTCGAAAACATTGGCATCAGCCTGACCCTCACCGCCGCGATCGCCCTTTTGGTGAATCTGGCCCACACCCTGGAGCCGCCGCCGGTGGTGAGGGTGCCCCTGCTGCGTCGCTATCTGGGAGCTCTGGGCCTGATTCTCTTGGTCGAAGCCGCGATCGTCTGGCTGCCCGTGGACCGAGCCATGGGGCTGGGGCGACTGAGTTTCTTGGCTCTCCAGCAGGAGGACACGGCCACCTTTGAGCAGCTCGGCAGTGCGGCCACGGGCTTGACACCCTGGGATCCAACCTATGAGTTTCACCTGGGCACGCAGCTTGCTCGCTTGGCCAACACCGATGACCCGGCTCAGGCGGCTGTGCCCAATGCCGAGGCAGACCCAGCGCTGGCGCGCCAGCTGGCGGAGGCGCGGCTACACCTCGAGCAGGCGGTGGGCATCGCGCCCAGCGATCCGGTCTTTAACAAATACGCGGGGGCGCTGCTGCTGGAGGCCGACGCAGCGACGGCGGCCCGCTACCTGCGCCATGGGATCCAGCTGATTCCCCGATCGCCCTACCTCTACGGAATGCTGGGCACGGCCTACGTGTACCTCAACAATTCCGAGAACGCCATCAAGGCCTTTGCGGTGGAGGGCCTGATCAATCCTGCTTTCTTGACCAATCAGCTCTGGCAGCGAGAGCCCCTGAGTGCCCTGCTGCCCCGCGTGGCGGAGGCGACGATCAAGCTCTATGACCAGGCGATCGCCCAGGTGTCGCCCCAAACCCCCGGCGCGATCGCCCTCCAGCACAACCAAGCCGCCCTGCGCTGGTGGCTCTCGCCAGTGCTGCCAGCGGCGCTCAAATCTGCGGCTGACTCCTCCCAAGATCCGCTGCTGACCGTGCTGCGCCAGATCGATCAAGGCCAAACCGACGCGGCGATCGCCCAGCTCAAGTCGCCCCAAGCCCTGGGCGGCGATCGCGCCTCTAGTCTCCTGCTCCAGGCCTGGCTCGAGCCCGCCAACAGCGCCGTGGACCTGCTGCAACAGGCCAACCTCTACCCGCCCCTCGCTCGCGAGATCCGGCCCCTCCTCCAGAGCCTCAGCGATCGCCGCGATTTTCGGGACTGGCTGCGATCGCTCCACGGCTGGGTGCCCGCCGACCCCGACTGGATCGGCGTCTTCTCCTACCGCAACACCAACGGCCCGCTGCTCACGCGCCTGCCCCGCTCCCTGCCCGAAAATCTCCTGGTCACCCAGCTGGGCCTCTTTCGCCCGCTCCCCGTCGCGCCTGCCCTAGACCGGGCCATCGTCCAGGCCCAGCAGCAAACCCTCAACCTCCAGCGCCCCCGCCTCCGCCGCACCCTGGAAGCCGAGCCCACCCCCGCAGCCCCCTAGGGCTCTGGGCTTTGGCGATTAATTGGTCCTCAGGGCGTTCTTGTATACAATAGGAGGGTTGTACCCACATTGAGCAAGTAGGGGCTAGAGATCTCCCATGAGCCGCAAGTGCCAATTGACCGGCAAAAAGGCAAACAACGCCTACGCCATTTCTCACTCTCACCGTCGAACCAAGAAGCTGCAAGAAGTGAACCTGCAGTGGAAGCGTCTCTGGTGGGCCGAAGGCAACCGCTGGGTGCGTCTGCGTCTTTCGACCAAAGCCATCAAGACCCTCGAGCACAAAAGCCTCTCTGCCTTCGCCAAAGAAGCTGGCATCGACCTCAACAAATTCTAAACGGGCGATCGCGCCCTCGGGCCGACTCCCGATCCTGTCTTGGGTTACCAAGGCAGGATTTTTTTATGAAAATTTGCCAAATTTTTGCTTAACTTCACCCTCTAGGGGGATTTTGACGGGTCCCTGATCGTTTTGTTAGAACAGGTGGGTAAGATAATTGCGGCTAACTTCACACAAAGTTTATTAAAGTTTGCTTCTTAGGTGAAACAGCACCTCCGTATGTAGCGATTTATGCTGAGGTGCCTGAATCAACTAAGGGCAAAAAGCAATAAACAGCGGAAGTTTGGCGCTTTAATTGGAAGCTGCGATCGCCTATCCGGGCAATCCTACGGTGTTTGGAACGCCGCCTTTACGGGCGTATCCGAATAATTAAGGACGAGGCAATATTCGTATCTTCCAGGTGTTACTTTCTACACGATTCTTGCTAAGACAATGGAAACTTTCAATCTGTATTTTTTGAATTTTAGATAAAGACCTTTGAACTGCGCGATCGCCCCTTGAGATCGCAATGGACAATTGCTTCGACAGCGCCCCGACCAGCTGGAGTTTGATCCAGTTTTCGCGCTCTCATATGCTCCGTCCGGATCGGTCTGTGAGCCTCCGGTGGTGACTGTCAGCAACATTCATATCGTGTATTTCGGCCCGCCAAACAGTCTACCGTCCCTTCGCAGACACCCTAGAGCAGCCATGTCTAGCCGCCAGTTCCAAAACATCGTCCAAGCTTTCGTGAGCCAGCTCGAAAAAATCGCCGCCTCCGAGAAATCTCTCAGGCAGCAGCTTCACTGGCTTCTGCGATCGCAAATGCTCACAAACCAGGCCCGCAGCTCTGAAGCGGGCTTCGTGCTGCCGACGGTGGTCATGGTGACTTTGGTGGTGGTGCTGCTGACCACTGCCCTGGTGCTGCGCTCCTTCGATCGCTCCCGCAACGCCCGCAACTTCCGCGTCAACGAAACCGTCCTCAACGCCGCTGCTCCCGCCCTCGATCGGGCCCGCGCCAAAATTGACGCCCTCTTCCGCGATCCGACCCTGCCTCGCTCGACGCCTTCAGAACTGGCGCTCTACAGCGCCATGCAAAATGGCTACACCTTTGACGACGAAGCGCGCTTGACGTTGTCCTATGACAACGATGAAGACGGCACGATCGACGACGAAGCCAATCCACTGCTCAATAACGAGAAATTAAACACAGCCTGGAAGTTTCCTGTTGATACCGACAACAACGGGAAATACGACAGCTTTACGCTGTATGGGCTGTACTTCCGGACCCCCAGCCGCGATGCCAGCAACAACTTCACGCGCGAGCGCAAGCCTCTAGACGCCCGGACGCCTCCCATGGAAGATGGCTCCTTGCCGCCGGAGTGTTCGCAAGGCTCAGGTACAAGCGCAAGCTTGATTGGTGGCTCGGACTGGTACAAGTCCAACGCCACTTTGAAAAAAAGCTTCTTTGTTTACTCAGCAACGGTCCCGATCACGAACCTAGCTGATCTAGACGTCTCAGGTACTAACTCCAACTGGGCAGCTAATCAATTTGAACAGAGAACGGCAGCAGTCGGCAGCGGGTTTTCGGCTCTAGAGTATCAGCAAGATCGCGTCAGAGTTCCCCTGAGCAACAACGCTGTTTGGTTCGAAGACGACCTAGAAGTCGCAGACCCAGGCTCAAACTTCCGCCTCAATGGTCGAGTTGTCACAAACAGCAATTTGCTGGCAGCAGGTCGAAGTGACAGCGCAAGGGTCCTGTTCTATCAGGTCAGCAGCCCGAACTCTTGCTTTTATCAGAAAGAAAATAGCGAAATCATTGTCGCGGGCAATGTCGCGAATGGCAGCGCCCAATCAGCGGCAGATGCTCAAACCTCGAGTCAAGCGCGGACGGTGCTTCATCTCTATCGAGGGGCTGGGGTTGCGCCTGCGGGCGATACCGAATCAGCCCACCGAACCCCTGGTGCTGGCGTCAAAGTCATTAACACAGACAATAAAACCACAACGGCAGCGGGTGGCCAGACAGTCGCGTTTAACAGTCAGGCCTATGAGGCTCGCATTGGCTTGATGCTGGATACCGCGCTGGCAATCCACCGAACAAACCATCCGTCATACAACGCGACCACTAACCCTGAGCCTGCGCCGACAACTGCTAGTGTTACTAGTAATGCTGCTCGTGTCCCACAAGAGGTAGAAGAAGCGTTTGACAAGAGCTTGGCGGTAAACAGCGAGCGCCAATCGCCAAAAAAACCAGAAGATATCTTACGTGAAGAGTACGAACGATATTTTCGTCAGAGAACGCGCAAAGTTCCCTATGCAGACGTTGCTTTTGGTGCGGATGGCCTAGAAGGAAAAACGGCAGCGACTGTCTTTCCGGCGACGGGAGATGTCCGGCCACCGGTAGAGTGGATGTCGCCAGACTCTGCAAATACGGGCCTGACCCTCAAGACTGATGCAACCAATCCTTTGCTGTTCTTGCCTGCTCTAGATCCAGAGCAAGTGCGAGAAGACGGCAGAGAGACACGTACAGGCGATCGCATCATTGTTGGCAATGGTCTCCCCTATATCTGGACCAAGCTGACGACGACTGGCACCTTCAGCTCCTTTGCTGCCGAAAAAGAGCGTCAGCCCGTCTTTAAGGAGCAGACTGCCCAGACAACCCCCCTCTACTGGGACCTGGCTAATGGCTCCCCTGATACCGACGAACAGCGCTATCGCCAAAGCCAAATTGAAAATATCCCTGATCTTGGTGATACCGGTCGCAATGGCTTTTGGGAGCAAGCTGCGGCCAAGCTCCCAGACGTCGAAGGCTACGGCGGACTGCGAGTCATTACGGGCGCGGGCTTGTACTATCGCAGCGGCTCTGGCATTAGCCGCTTGAGTAGTGCGTCATTCCTCTCGCGTCCTCAGCTAGTTTCTGGTCTGACGAATCCTGATCCCCCGGAACTGGCTGGTAATGATGCCGCAGCTTACACCATTGTTTGGCCAGACTCGATGCCCATGAAAGGGGGTAAAGATGCCACTGGTACGCAGATCACTTTGCTGCCAGATTTTCGGATGCGGGCGACGGTCGTTTACCACTACACAACGAGCGCAGGTGCAGACCAAAAGCCGATCGCCTGTGTTAGTAGCTATCTAGATCCCACCGATGCGACATCAAAGCTGAACGGGCCTTATGGTGCGGGTGGGGCAGCGGCTGCCTTTAACGCTAACGCAAGTGGCAGATCCAACAACGGTGTCTCTTTTGCTGCGCCCTATGCGAGCTCCACTGACCGCCTCACCTATCTCCAGAGCAAGCCTGACTATAAGACAGAGCTCATTGCCCAGGCGCAAATGATGTTCCCCGACGGGCGCTTAGCAAACCCGGCCCTGCATGAAGCCCTTGCTAAGCTGGACACCTCCCTTGCTGTCAAGTCAAGTGCGACCTTCACCCTAGCTGATAAAGCTGCGATCGACGCTGCGCTGTGCGAGTTGCAGATCGCCGATGGCACACTGACGGCAAGCAACACGGTGATTCCCCATGGCGCGATCCGAGAACAAGCTTTCTTGGATGGTCGTCAGGTCAAAGCGCTCAACACCCAGACATCTGGTGACAAGCTGCGCGTCGCTGAGAAGCGCTCAGAACTGCGCACGACTTACGATCTGCCGTTGGAGCAGCGCCAGCCGCTCGAAATTCGAGTCACTGAGCTTGATCTAGAGCTTCTGCGCGGAAAGACAATCGGGTCTCAAGTTGGAACTGCGGGCGAAGCAGATGATGCTCAGGAGTTTCTCTTGCCCAACAGCGGCATCATCTATGCCACTCGGGAAGATGCGCTACCGGATGTGAGCTCGCTAGCGGGGGACAATCCTTCGGTAAGCTCTATTAGTTCCCAGGTAGCACTCACCAGCCCGACCGATTTCAAGCTAGATCCTAGTCGCCGACCGAATGGAATTCGCTTGATCAATGGCAGCGATTTGGCTCGTAAAGATACCTATCGAGTTGCGGAAAAGGGCCTAATCTTGGCTAGCAACCTGCCTGTCTATGTTAGGGGAGACTTTAACCTGCACAAGGATCCAGGTGGCAACACAGTTCGAGAAGAATTTGATCCTGCAACTGATGCTCTGGCAGCGAATTGGTCGAATTTCTACACGCGAGATGATCTAGATCCCAACTTTGCTTGTCGGGCAGGTCAAACAAATGACTGCGATGATGGAGATCAGTGGCGGCCCGCAACGATCATTACTGATGCCATTACGCTGTTGTCTGCCAACTTCTTGGACGGCTCCAGAGTCCAAGGAGACTACGACCTTCGCAACAACTCTGGTAACAGTGCAGCCGGTCGACGAGTGCAAAGTGGCCTGTATGCCAACAACTTTGTAACGACTTACCAATGGTGGTCAGGGAACTCGAGCACTGACACTGTGCCTACAAATGATGCTAAGGTCTCATACTTCATGAACGGCGTGACTCCGGTTCAGCGCCGCCATGATGTCCAAGCCTACGAGACTGAAATCTGTCGCAAGATCCCTGTCTCTGAGTGTGGTCCTATCGACTGGATTCGCTACGTTGATGGTACTGACCCGGTTGACACGGCTGAACCTTCGTTGCCGGGTGATGAGCGCTTCGCGCGTCGAGTTCGCTTCAAGCGCGATCTGGACTCTGGTGTCTATTACTATGATGCGCAAGGATATCCAGAGCCCTATCCCACAACGAAAAGACGAAACTCCTTGTGGTTTGTGACTCGAGATGCGAATGGCAATCGCACCTATGATGCGAACACCAACAATAAGCTCTACGTCAGTTTTGCGGCTGCCAATCAAGGCTTGCCATCCCTCGGGGGCCTGCGGGGCTTAGCTGCGGCGAATGACCGATTCCAGGCTACTTTCCCAACTAATGAGACTGCCTTGGATGACCCAATTACAACGTTGGGAACCAATGTACCTCAGGCAGTTAAAGATCAAATTGAAGCACTTTACGATGCTTTTGCTGCCCTGCCATCGACAGACACTATTAGTAGCCTCACTACTGGTACTAGAACTTTGGTTCATCCTGGCGGTGGTGTGAAGGTTTACTCCACGAGCAGCAATCTTCAGATTGGAGGGAATGGTAACAACCCACCTGCAGTTGAATTGACTTTGGAAGGGGATCCCTCATCAATTTTTGTCTTCAAAGTCGATGCTCAGTTTGCGCTGCAAGCTAATGCATCTATTAAGTTGGTAGGAGTTCCTGCGGACAATGTGTACTGGGTGGTCAGTGGCCAGGTTTCCCTGGGCGAAAATAGCGTGATGCGCGGCAACATCATCTCGAAAGCTGCCCTGAAAATTGGTACCTCTCAAGGTGGAGCAACCTTGTACGGGAGAGCATTTACTTCTGCTGCTAACAGCGACAGTAATTTCCTAAACGGCAACTCGTCGATTTATATCCCTGAAGGTGCACAGCCGATTGTTGAGCCTGTCTTGCAGATTTTCAACCCTACGGGTGACCCTGATGCAACGGCTGCGAATGCATTTGGTGGACTTCTGGAAGATCGCTGGCTCATACCTGCTGCGGAGACGACCTTCAATGCTGCCTTTGTTTCTGGAGATAGCCCATCCCATCCCAACGAAAGCAACGGTGGTCTGCTGAACTTTGTTCGCTTCCTAGAGGCATGGCCCAACGCTGCGAAGATCAGCGGCAGCTTTATCCAAAATCGCCGTAGCGCCTACGCAACTGGTCCCTTCCAGAGCGTGAGCACTCCGGCTACCATCAGCAACTCCCCATCTACGCTCTTCTTTACGCAGCTCACATCGAACCAGCCTCTGTACCTGTCCAATTTGACTGCATCAGATGGCTATACAGGGTTTAGATACCGAGGTGGTGGTGCCTTCTCGACAGCGCCGTACTATGAGCCTCCTACCAGAACTTGGGGCTTTGATGTTGCGCTGCTGACGCAGTCTCCTGACGTCTTTGCAAACCAGTTCACGATCGAGCCCAATACTCAACCCAATGAGTTCTACCGAGAAGTGGGACGAGATGATCCGTGGGTTGCGACTTTGCTCTGCGCGGAAAATGAAGCTGGAGGCAACGCTGTCAATGATAGCGAGCGACCTACCAGTTGCCCCTAGTGCCTCAGAGGGATTTCCTTAGTACACGCTAGAGCCATCAGTCTACTTGGAGCATCATCAGCCCTATGAGTGCAAAATCAACTAGTTCTCCTGCCTCTAAGAGTCAAGCTGGCTTCACGATTATTGAGTCGCTTGTCGCGATCGTTGTTGTGGCTATTTTGCTGAGCGCGATCGCGCCAGTGATTGTTTTCTCGGTGGCGACGCGTCTTCAGGCGCGTCGCACTGAGGTCGCTACTCAGGCCGCCCGAGCGTATATAGATAGCCTTCGCTCTGGTGACGTGGACGCTCCTCGTAGCATCGTGGCGACTACGGCAGACACGAGTTTTCCGTTGACTACTCCTGCCCATCTGAAGGATTCAAACTATGCAGCACCGACGGCGACAGGGACTTTGACCTGCACGGCCAATGACTACTGCACAGTCCCAGCTCCAGCCAGCGGCGGCAAAGAGCTTTTTTGCTTTGACGCCGATGACGATGGTTTCTGTACAACTACTAGTTTGATGGACATGATTGTCCAAGGATTCCGCTACAACCGGATCACAAACGATCCTGATAAGGGATATCAGCTGGGGGTGCGCGTCTACCGAGCCAGCGCCTTTAAAGACAGTGTGACCCTCAAAAAAACTGATACGCAGGCAACTTTCACGTCAGGAGTAGGTCGTCGAGATCTACCGCTGTTGGAAATGACGACTGAAATTGCGACTCGCGAAACGTCTTACAACGACATTTTCCGGCGTACGTCACAACCTTAGGACACAAGCTATCTTGCTTGAGCTGGGGGCTCATTTTGATCAGCCAGATTCTGTCAAGCTCTGGCGTCTTTATTACTGTTAGCTTGCTCTGAGGCCTAGAAGATGAAACTGATTTCTTGGATTTTTTGTCAAGCAATTAGGGGAAAGTCAAAGCGTGATTCTCAGCAGGGCTTTACTTTGCTAGAGCTCTTGGTTGCGATGATCTTGGCCAGCATTGTGATCGGTTCGCTTCTGACTTTTATGCTGAGCATTCTCAATACCGATCGCCGTGAGCAAGCTAAGTCTGCTTCGGAACAAGAAATTCAAGCAGCGCTCGAATATATTTCGCGGGATCTTCAGCAAGCGCTCTATGTTTATGACAGCAGTGCTCTAACAGCGAATCACAGCACTACTCCAGCCACTTCGGGTATCGCTGATCAGATTCCCCCCGTAAAAGCAGCGCCAGGTTGCAATACTACCGAGCATAACTGCACGCCAGTCTTAGCTTTTTGGAAGCGTAAGCTGATTGACGACGTGATTCCAACAGATGCTGATGACTGTGATGCTACTCCACCAGTTGAAGGCTGCGATGATGCATTTGTCTACTCTTTGGTGGTCTATTACAAAATCACAGATAAAGCAGGGACCCCTAGTACTTGGTCAAAGGCCGCTAGAGTCGGCAGATTCGAAATACATGATGTGGCCACGGATTTTAACGGTGTAGCTCTGACTGAACCAGCAAGGGCTTTGGCCAGTCCAGGATTCGCAAAATTCAACCCCAGAGAGGCTGATACGCTTCAAACAAGTATGAACTCTTGGGTCTCAGGACTGGCAACGGGCGCGCAGTATCCTGATGTGACTGTTCTTGTAGACTATATCGAGCAGACGCAAGCGGATTCTTTCCAGGCCTCAGTTGTTGCAAACAGCAACAACTCCCTGGTGGATGTTCAACTGCGTGGCAATGCACTCCAGCGCTTGCAGGCCAATGCTTCTTTTAACCCCAACAATTCAGCTTTCTTCCCTCGTGAGAAGATGCGAATTCAAGGACGTGGATTGATTGGTCAGTAGCAAACTTTGCTTTTTATAAATGTTTCATTGAGGTCGATCATGGACAGCTTGCAGTTTATCCGGTTTATCAATTGCTTTCGGAGCTCTAGATCGACCTCTTGTGCCTCTAAATCTTTGGACGTTGGTCATCGACTTCAATCTCCAATGCGCCAGCAATCAGGTTTCACGCTGCTAGAAGTTTTGGTTGTTGTGATTATGATTGGCATTCTGAGCGCGATCGCAGCTCCGAGCTGGTTGGCTTTTGTGAACCGTCAACGAGTGGCCTCTGTTAATGAAGAGGTGTTTAGCAATCTCCAAGAAGCACAAAGACGGGCCAAGCTAACTAAGCGAATTTATAACGTCAGCTTCCGAGTAGATACTGCGAATAAGCGTCCCCAAGTAGCGCTGTATCCAGCACAGACGACAAATATCACTAGTCTTTGGAAAAACCTTGGTTCATCACGAGAAATCCGCCCTGGGCAAGTGACGTTTTACACAAACCTTGATACTGCTGCGAACTCAGTAGATGACCTCGACTATGCCCCCAGTGCTGTCAAAACAGTTAGCTTTGATCCATTTGGAGCTTTGGCTGGGGATGCTGATATTGGATCAAACGGTATTGTGCTGGCTGTGGCGGTTCCGGATGGCCAAGACTACACAACACCGCTGAATGGCACTAAGCGCTGTGTCATCATTCGGACGATTTTGGGTTCAATGCAGTCTAGCAACGATCCAGCTATATGTAGTACGCCCTGAAGTTTGGGGATCAACTTAAGGCGGCATTTAAAAAATTTTGGCTAGGGTGATCGATTTTTTGACATAGAGGGAAAACTGATTTCAGGTGTAAATTTTGCACGCCAGTCGTCAGTTTTTTCCACTATGAAACAGGGGCATTTGGGTCCGTTGAAGCCTTCAACGGGCGGGTTTACCGTGCTCGAAATTTTGGTCGTTTTGATCATGATTGGCATTCTGAGCGCGATCGCGGCTCCTGCATGGCTGGCATTTGTCAATGGCCAGCGTCTTGCTACAAGCCAGGAAGCTCTCTATCGCGCGATGCAAAGTGCCCAAAGCAACGCCAAGCGCGACAAGCGTACCTGGCAAGTCAGTATTCGCGAAGTCACAGCCAGCGGCAAACCCACGGTGCAGTGGGCCGTTCATCCTCGGCAGCGGGGCGTTTTTATTCCCAGCGGTGTCCAGTGGAACGACCTGCCGCCCAATGTCGAAGTCTTCAAAGGCCCCAACAGCCGCAATGCCTACGAAACGACCCTCGACAGCCCTGGAGTCCGGACTCTAGAGGGGCCATGGCGCGTCCAGTTCAACTACCACGGCAACACCAACGGCCAGCTCGGGCAGATCACGCTGACCACAGGCGGTAAACTTCGCTGCGTCACCGTTTCGACCCTGATTGGCACACTGCGCCTCGGCAAAGAGAATGCCCGCCCTCGCGACGACAAGTTTTGCTACTAGCGCTGGGGCGGGCATGGGGGCGATCGCCTAGTTGTCAGTGCCAGGGGCGATCGCGCGGGCGGTTTTCTCGCGATTTAGCTTAAATACCAGCGTCGAGAGCGGTGGCAAGCACAGATCCAGCGAGTAAGGCCGGCTGTGGAACGACCACTCATCCGCCCACTTGCCGCCCAGATTCCCCATATTGCTGCCCCCAAACTCCCGCGAGTCGCTATTAAAGAGCTCCTCATAGAAGCCGTGCTCTGGCACGCCGATCCGATAGTGCGCGTGGGGCTGAGGCGTGAAGTTGCACACCACCACCAAAAACTCATCCGAATCCTTGGCCCGTCGAATAAATGACACCACGCTGTGGCGATTGTCGTTACAGTCGATCCACTCAAAGCCCTCTTGGGAAAAGTCCTGGGTGTAGATCGCCGATTCGCTGCGGTACAGCTCATTGAGCTTGGTGATGCAGTGCTTGAGGGTCTGGTGAGGGGCAAACTGCAGCAGGTGCCACTCTAGGTCTCCCCAGACATTCCACTCGCTCCACTGCCCAAACTCCATCCCCATAAACAGCGTCTTCTTGCCGGGGTGGAGGTACATGTAGCTGTAGAGGCAGCGGAGATTGGCAAATTTTTGCCACTCATCCCCGGGAATCTTGCCCGGCATGTTGCTCTTGCCGTGGACCACCTCGTCGTGGGAGAGCGCCAGCATAAAGTTTTCGCTGAAGGCGTACCAAATGCTGAAGGTGACGTTGTTTTGGTGGAACTGGCGGAACCAAGGGTCCATGCTGAAGTAGTCCAGCATGTCGTGCATCCAGCCCATATTCCACTTCAAGTTGAAGCCCAGGCCCCCGACATAGGTCGGCCAAGACACCATGGGCCACGCGGTAGACTCCTCGGCGATCGACAGAGCGCCGGGAAAATAGCTGAAAATGACGTGGTTGACCTGGCGCAGGAAATCCGCTGCCTCGATGTTTTCGCGACCGCCGTACTGGTTGGGCAGCCACTCGCCCGGCTCTCGGCAGTAGTCCAGATAGAGCATGGAGGCCACGGCGTCCACCCGAATGCCGTCGATGTGGTACTTGTCGAACCAGAACAGCGCGTTGGCCACCAGGAAGTTGCGCACTTCGTGGCGACCGTAGTTAAAGACCAGGGTGCCCCACTCCTTGTGCTCGCCCTTGCGGGGGTCGGCGTGCTCATAGAGGTGTGTACCGTCAAAGAAGGCGAGGCCGTGGCCATCCTTGGGGAAGTGGCCGGGCACCCAGTCCACGATCACGCCGATGCCGTTCTTGTGGCACTGGTCGACGAAATACATGAAGTCCTGAGGGGTGCCATAGCGCGAGGTGCATGCATAGTAGCCCGTCACTTGGTAGCCCCAGGAGCCGTCAAAGGGGTGCTCCGCGATCGGCAAAAGCTCGACGTGGGTAAAGCCCAGCTCTTTGACGTAGGGGATCAGGCGATCGGCAAGCTCGCGGTAGGTCAAAAAGCGCGCGCCCGGCTTGTAGTCTGAAACGATGACGACGGGCTCCGTCTCGCCATTGGGCAGGGTAGGAGGCGTCTCGGCGGAGGCGTGGAGCCAGGAGCCGAGGTGAACTTCGTAGACCGAGACGGGCTGAGTGAGGGGCTCGGTGTGGCGACGGGTTTCCATCCAGCTGCTGTCGCTCCACTGGTAGGAGTCGAGGTCCGCCACGATGGAGGCAGTTTTGGGCCGCGCTTCTTGCTGGAAGCCGTAGGGGTCGGATTTTTCGTAGATGTGGCCGTCGTTGTTTTTGATCTCGTACTTGTAGCGATCGCCCACCTTCAGCTCAGGCACAAACAGCTCCCAAATGCCCGCACCGCCACGGCGCATCTGGTGCTTGCGGCCATCCCACACATTGAAGTCGCCAATGACTGAGACATTGCGGGCGTGGGGCGCCCAAACCGCAAAATGGACGCCCTGCACACCCTCAACTTCGGTAGCATGAGCGCCCATCTTTTCGTAAATTCGGTGGTGATTGCCCTCGGCAAACAGATAGGTGTCAAGCTCTGTCAGCCACGGCGATCGAAAGGCATAGGCGTCATAGGTAACCCGCTCGTGCTCCCCCTCCTGGATCCGCAGCTGGTAGTTGCCCAGAGTCTCGACCTCCAGAATGCACTCAAAAAAGTGGGGGTGGTGGCTGACCTGCATGGGGTACTCTTTGCGCTGCTCTGGCAACAGCACCCAAGCCGCCTCTGCCGTCGGTAAATAGGCGCGCACCGCCCAGGCATTTTTGCCCTCGTGCTGAACGGGATGCGGGCCTAGCACTTCGAACGGATCGTGATGTTGGTTCCAGACAATCCGATCAATTTGCTCAGAGGCAACGGTAAGAGCCATAAAAAACCTGCCCAATCTCAACTTTAGCTATAGGAATTGAAAAAGCTAACGCGCGATCGCCCATACAAAGGCATCTCTGCGCTGCTGAACTTCAGAAATTTTGTATTCACCGTGGACTCGACTGAGAGTCCACCTCACACGCAGCTCTCTAAATCAAGTATTGTCGTAAAACTTAGCAAATCATTGAAGAAGTCTCAAACGCTTCTCCGGAGTGTTCCTCTACAGCGTACTGCCCTCTATCGCCTTTTCTAGAGTGGTTTAGAGCGGTGCAAAGGGGATTAGCGTTCTGATCAGCTTGCGAAATCGCAGTAAGAAAACGGTTTCGCGTAGCTGAGGCGACACCTCAGGCGGGCCTGATCCGTCCTCTAGCTGCTCCATCAGCTGAGCATACTCTGCTGCGGTCAGAGACGAACCGTCGAGAGGCGATCGCGCCTCAACGATCACTTCGGTCCGCAGCACCTCCTCCGGGATCTCCTCCGGCAGAGCCGTCGGCACCTCCATCACCAAGCCCGCGCTCAGCAGGCCGCCCCAGATTGCGGGTGTCATTGCTCTTTTCCTTCCTCCCTGTGCGTTCAGTGTATGGGTGCACTCGTGCATCCCTCTAGCTTCACCGTAGTCCACAGCACTGGCCTAGAGCCACCGCAACCTCCGCTCCTAGCAAGAAGGGGAGCAATCCAGCCAAAGCGTGAATGCGGAGCCCAGGCAAAGCCATGAGAAACCGCAAACCAGCGCTCTGGGAATTACTCCCCTGCTTAAACTGTCTTAGAAAGATAAATGATCCTCTAAGGCCGAATCCCTTACTAGTTAGCCGGAGAAGGTGCGGGAGATTCCGTCGCAGGAGCGTCAGCCGGAGACTCAGTCGGAGCTGTATCGCCGCCGCCGCAAGCCGTCACTAATGATGCAGTCACACCCAACAGCAAAGCCAGAGCCACAAATTTCTTAGTCATACACTCCTCTTCAGAAGTTGAAGTAGCGTTACCGATCAACAAGCATCACAGTACTGTATTTATCCCGTCCCTGCTACTACCCAAGTATGAGTTTCCCCAATCACTCCCGGGCAAATCTGCGGAGAAATTTCAAACTGAGCCGCAACCTTTGACACTGCTGAGGGCCGTATTTGCACGATAGCTTAGGGAGAATTGGTCCCTGAATTCGGGCATTTGTGGTTCTTAGATGGACTTTTTCTCACAGTCTAAAAGAACCCTGCGCAAAGGGGGATCGGGAAGCGTTGCGTAAGCTACTGAAAGCGACGAAATTTCTCGATACTTTTGGGAAGCTAGTCCTGGGTCTGAGTCAAAAACAGGGTCGTCACTGAAGTTGCGAGGAGCCTCGGTATCTCCCTGATGCGAAATGTCATAGGATTGTGAACCGAGGGCCACAAAAATAGGTGAATTTAACAGATTTGGCGCCTAAAGGGCTGAAGGTTGGTAAAAGGCGGCGTGAGTCGTTAACTCCAAGATGAATGCTGCTGTAAAAAGCGCTGGTGCGATGGGACTAGCTCGGTCTCATTGTTCCTTCACCGGGTGCACGTTCAAGATTGTTTCGCGATCGCGCGTCTCGCATCATCCCCAATGTCTGTATCCCTGCCGTCCCTACCCGTTAGAGAGTTGTCTGATAATTGGCTGCATAGCCCCCAAGAACAAAGCGCTCTGTTGCGGCGCATTGTCGATCGGATTCGCGGATCTCTAGAACTCAAGGTCGTCTTGCAGACGGCTGTTGATGAGATAGCAGCTCTACTGAATTTGCAACGCTGCTATTTTTTTTGGTGCTTTGAAGATACCCAGCGAGTGCAGGTGGTATGCGAGCAGCTGCTGGACGATGGGCGATCGCCGCTGCTGGGCTACTACGCGCTGGCGGATTTTGGGCTGTGGGCGGAGGCGATCGCCCGGGGGCAGCTGGTTGGGCAGCCCGGCACGCCAGAGAGCCGCTCCTGGGGCGCGAGCCCACTCCTGGGCGAGAGCCTAGCAGACTATCTGCTGGTGCCGGTCCGGGGCCAAGATAGCTCCCTGGGCTACCTGGTGTGCCTGCGGGAAAGCTCGGGCTGCTGGCTGCCGGGGGAGGTGGCGTTTTTGCAGGCGATCGCCCAGCAGCTCGAGATCGCCATCCAGCACGCCCAGCTCTACGAGCAGGTCCACAAGCAGGCCCAGCGCGAACGCATCGTCAACCAAATCACCAGCCAAACTCGCCAAAGCTTTGATCTCGAAACCATCTTGACCCAGGCCATTGGGCAGCTCCGGCAGGCCCTAGCGGTCGATCGCTGCATCGTGCACCTGGTGGAGCTGGAGGGGGAGCCGGATCTGTCGGTCAACGACGACGACAGCACTGCCCAAGACCCCGCTTTTCGCCGCAAGCACCTCTACGAATCCTGCCACCCAGACTTTCCGGCGTCAGTGGAGGACTTTGACACCCACGGCCCGATCACCCAGTGGGTGGTCCAGCACCGCCGCCGCGTGGTGATTGCCAATGTGGACCAAGACGAGCGCATTGGCCCCGACAACGAGGAATACTGCAAGGCCCAGATCCGCTCATCGCTGGTGGTGCCGGTGCAGACCCGCGAGGCGCTGTACGCCATCTTGTATCTCAATCAGTGCTCCCGCGTCCGGTTTTGGTCGATGAATGACCAAAAGCTGGCCCAGGCGGTGGCGGACCAGCTGGCGGTGTCGATTCAGCAGGCCTATCTCTACGCCCAAATTCGCCAGCAGGCGGCGGAAAGCGCAGCTCAGGCGGCTCACCTGAAAGCCACGCTGCAAGAGCTGCGCGCGACCCAGGCCCAGCTAATCCAGAGCGAAAAAATGTCTGGCCTGGGCCGAATGGTGGCGGGGCTGGCCCACGAGGTCAATAACCCCATCACGTTTATCTATGGCAATGTGCCCTATATCGATGCTTACCTTCAGGATTTGGTGCAGCTGGTCAAGGGATACCGGGAGGCCTGCCCGAATCCGCCGCTGGCGCTGCGAGCCCTGGAGGAAGAGGTGGACGTGGACTTTTTGGTGCGGGATTCGCAGCAGATTTTGACGTCGATTCGCATCGGGGCGGAGCGGATTCGCCAGATTATCTTGTCTCTGAGAAATTTTTCGCGCCTGGACGAATCCCACCGAAAGCTGGTGAATGTCCACGAGGGTCTAGAAAGCACGCTGTGCATTTTGCGCGATCGCCTGGAGCGCGTTGAGGTGGTGCGCCAGTACGGCGAGCTGCCCCGGGTGGAGTGCTACCCCAAGCAGCTCAACCAGGTGTTTATGAATCTGCTGATGAATGCCATCGAGGCCCTGGAGACGCAGCCGGGGCGATCGGGCCAGATTGACCTGCGGACGGAGCTGGTGATGTCCCCCGAGAGCCACCGCGCCCTGATCCGGATTGCGATCGCCGACAATGGCCCCGGGATTCCCCCCGACATCCAGCCCAAGATTTTTGACCCCTTCTTTACGACCAAGGAAATCGGTCAGGGGACGGGACTGGGCTTGGCGATCTGCTACCAGACGGTGGTCACCCAGCACCGGGGCAGCCTGACCATCCAGTCGCTGCCGGGGCAGGGAACCGAGGCGATCATTGAGCTGCCGGTGCGCTTGGTGCAGGCGATCGCCCCTCGCCAGATGGAGGCCCAGATCTGTTGTCCCGATGCCGCCGTCTCTGCCCAGATTTCCTAGGGGCGCTAGGCCCGGGCCTAGCGCTTGTAGTTGCTCATAAACTCCGACGCCACGAGCATGGAGCCGATCCCGGCATCGGTGAAAATCTCCAGCAGCAGCGAGTGGGGAATGCGACCGTCGAGAATGTGAGCCGCCTTGACTCCCTGGGCCAGCGATCGCACGCAGCACGTCACCTTGGGAATCATGCCCCCCGCCACAATGCCCGCATCGATCAGCTGGCGCGCCTGCTGAATGTCCAGCTTGGGAATCAGCGTGCCCGGATCTTTGTAGTCCCGCAGAATGCCCGCCGTATCCGTCAGCAAAATCAGCTTTTCGGCGCCCAGGGCCGCCGCGATCTCGCCAGCAACAGTGTCCGCATTGATGTTGTAGGCCTGGGACGTTTCATCGGCGGCCACGCTGGACACCACGGGAATGTAGCCGTTGCTGACCAGCGACTCCAGCAGCTTGATATTGACGCTGCTGACCTCGCCCACAAAGCCAATTCCCTCATCGCCCTGGGGACGAGCCGTGATCAGGTTGCCGTCCTTGCCGCACAGGCCCACGGCCTGACCGCCAGCCTGGTTGATCAAGGACACAATTTCCTTGTTGACCCGGCCCACCAGCACCATTTCCACCACATCCATCGTGGCGGCGTCGGTCACCCGCAGCCCGTTTTTGAACTGAGGCTCAATGTTGAGCTTGCCCAGCCAGCTATTGATCTCGGGGCCGCCGCCGTGGACGACGACGGGCCGCAGTCCCACGCAGGACAAAAACACGATGTCGCGGATGACTTTCTCTTTGAGAGCGCCATCTTTCATCGCTGCGCCGCCGTATTTGACCACGATGGTGCGGCCCGCGAACTGCTGAATATAGGGGAGTGCTTCGCTTAGGACGCGAACCCGCGTTGCCTCTGCCTGTTGAAAGTATTCATGTTCCGACAGCATGAAAAACCCAGATGAATGCGGTGGTGAAATCTTCCTGACGCTTCAATCAGCGATTGCAGCGCGGGCTCCTGAGCAGAAACCTGTTTGGGCAGGCGTCTCTTGCCCCGAGGGAGAACGCTGCAATTTTCTCACTTTTGGCGATTCGCCGCTAACCCCCTGACGGGTTTATGTCACGGTTCGGGGGGTGGGGCGCAGCGCGCTATTCGTGGCCGTTGGTGGAGGCGGCTTCCCCCAAGATCTGGGGGCCAGACCGCAGGATGGACGGCAGCTCTGTCAACAGGCGATCGCAAGTTTGCTCGGGCGTTTCCGTGGGCTGGGTGCTCAGGCGCAGATCGGCCTGGGCGTAGAGGCGCTCGCGCTGGGCCAAGAGGTCTGTGAGGGTCTGGAGGGGATCGGGCGTCTGGAGCAGGGGCCGGTCTCCATCTCGCCGAAGCCGCTCGTAGAGCGTGTCGACGGGCACGTCTAGCCACACCACGACGCCGTGGCGCAGGTAGCTCCAGTTAAATGGGGTCGTGACAATGCCGCCGCCGGTGGAGATGAGCAGATTTTTTTGGGCGCATAGCTGAGCGAGGACTTGGCTCTCCAGCTGGCGAAAGATGGCTTCCCCGGATTCGGCAAAAATTTGGCGAACGCTTTGTCCAGTGGCTTGCTCGATCAGGGCGTCGGTGTCAAAGAAGTGGTATCCCAGTCGAGAGGCGAGCAGTCTGCCGACGGTAGACTTGCCTGCGCCCATCATGCCAATGAGATAAAGGTTGACGCCTTTGAGAATGCTTGTCACGGCCATGGGTGTGTTTGTGTTTTCCACTCCTCATCCTACGGGACAGCGGCGCGCGATCGCCCCCGGCAAAAATGCAAGAATCGATCGCCATTGCTAACTTAACCAAAGACCCTTGGGTCTGCGATCGCCCGTTTTGCCGTCACGTTACAAAATCTATGATTTCCCGTCGCACGTTTGTTCAGTGGTTGTTGATTGGTGTTCTCAGTTTGCTCACCGGCTTCGGTCCTGCCTGGCCTGCTCAGGCCATGGGTGGGCCCCAGCCGCTCCTGGATCAGCCAGCGCCAACTTTTGCGCTGCCCACCAACACGGGAGATGGCACCCTTAGCCTGGCTGATTACCGGGGGCAGTGGGTGGTGCTGTACTTCTATCCGCGAGACTTTACGCCTGGGTGCACCCTGGAGGCTCGGCGCTTCCAGGAAGATCTGCCCCAGTACCTGGCCCGCAATGCCCAGATTTTGGGGGTGAGCATGGATGATGTGGATTCCCACGCTGAGTTTTGCGATTCAGAGGGGCTGAAGTTTCCGCTGCTGGCCGATACCGATGGCAGCGTGAGCAAGGCCTACGGTTCGTGGATGGGCTATGCGTCTTTGCGCCACACCTACCTCATCGATCCGGAGGGCATTTTGCGCGAGACCTTCTTGGGAGTGCGGCCCGCGATTCATAGCAAGGAAGTGCTGGCTCGCCTAGATGAGTTGCAAAAGGTCTAGAAAGCTAGGGCGATCGAGACCCAAATTGCCTCAAAAAAACGCTGCTTTTGGAAGTAAGTGAACCCTGCGATCGCCTTAAGCCAAAGCTAATCAAAAGCCTCTAGAAAATGCTGTCTGGAGGCTTTTTATTTTTCAAAGTTCTAAAAATAGATTACAGAAACAAATTACAGAAAAAATACAGAAACAAATTAAAAAGCCGATCAGCGTGCGGTGCGTGGCTGAAAAAGAATTGAGCGGGTGCAGGCGATCGCTGGATGCCCTTCGAGGGGCGATCGCCTCTTGGTGGCTGGGTGATAACACGGAGGATGTTGCTGAAGGTGGGCGATCGCTGAAAGCCTTGTTCCCCAAGGGTTTCTTCAAAAATCTCTCAAGGCGCGATCGCGCGCTTGGTCAGCAGGACGCTGTTTTTCATAAGTAAATTCTAGGATAAGCATCAGAAAAAAAGAGAAAATGGGTCTTTTAGATAGACTTAACTCAATGATAAGTTTTTATGGGTAAGGTCTGATAGGTTTCCGTAAATTCATAGGTTTTAATCAATGATTGGACCCAGTATGGTTTCTATCGGAGCCAAATTGGTATTCACCGGGCTCCCTTGGGCAGGCCATGACTTTCCGCTGTTGGCGACGGCCTCTGCTGAAAATGCTCCTATCGTTCTGTCGGGCGTCTTGCTGAGTCTGGTGATTGTTTATTTCGCCAGCAAGCTGGGCGGAGAAGTCTCCAAAGCGCTAGATTTTCCGCCGGTTTTAGGCGAATTAATTGGTGGGGTGCTCGTCGGGGCTTCGGCGCTGCACCTGCTGGTGTTTCCCGAAAGCGGCGCCCAGGCGACGGACTCTCTGCTGATGCCCGTGCTGCAGTGGGTGGGCGGCCTCAGCCCGGAAGCTGTGCAAGAAGTTTTTGCATCGCAAAGTGAGATTGTTTCTGTCCTGGCAGAATTGGGCGTCATTATTCTGCTGTTTGAAATTGGCTTAGAGTCGGACCTGCGAGAGCTGCAAAAGGTCGGCCCTCAGGCGGCGATCGTGGCTTGTGTCGGGGTGGTTGTCCCCTTTGCGGCCGGTACGGTCGGCCTGATGACGCTGTTTCATGTGTCAGCGATTCCGGCGATCTTTGCGGGGGCGGCCCTGACGGCAACCAGCATTGGGATCACGTCGAAAGTGCTGTCGGAACTGGGCCAGCTCAAGTCTCGCGAAGGGCAAATTATTGTCGGGGCGGCTGTGATCGATGATGTGTTGGGCATCATCGTGCTGGCGGTGGTTGCCAGTCTGGCCAAAACCGGCGAAGTGGACGTGATGAATGTGATTTATCTCATCATCAGCGCCACGGCGTTCTTATTAGGCGCAATTTTGCTGGGCAAGTTCTTCAATCAGGCTTTTGTGGCGATCGCAGACAAGCTGCAAACCCGTGGCAAGCTGGTGATTCCGGCCCTGAGCTTTGCCTTTTTGCTGGCGTTTTTAGCCAATGCGATCCACCTAGAGGCGATTTTGGGCGCTTTTGCGGCGGGTCTGGTCCTCGATGAAACCGATCGCCGCAAAGAACTCGATCAGCAAATCATTCCGATCGCGGATATTTTGGTGCCGATTTTCTTTGTGACGGTGGGCGCCAAGGCCGATCTGGGCGTGCTCAATCCGGCAGTGCCCGCCAACCGCGAAGGTCTGGTCATTGCGGCGTTTCTCATTGTTGTGGCCATCATCGGCAAGGTTGTCACGGGGTGGGCAGCCTTTGGCCAACCGGGCATTAACCGTCTGGCGATCGGGGTTGGCATGATTCCCCGGGGCGAAGTCGGCCTGGTGTTTGCCGGCATCGGCTCCGCCAGCGGCGTTCTGAGCAAGCCCCTGGAAGCTGCCATTATCGCGATGGTGATTTTGACAACTTTCCTCGCGCCCCCCTTCCTGCGGGTGGCCTTTGGTCAGTCTGGAGATGCTCAAGGGCTGGAAGAGCCTGCGGCACTTGAGAACGAAGCGTAAACCTGACCGTGGCTGCTTGACAGAGCGATCGCAAACCAAGCTCAAAGGCGATCGCTCTGCATTTCTCGACATTCAGTTGATTGCGCGATGCTTGTTGGGACTTCTCTTTTGATGAAGCCCATAGAAGTCTTCTGGCGGAGGCGTAGGCCTGAGTTTCTAACTTCTAGGCCTTGAATTGAACCTTTGGCTTGGCCCTTGGGCGTTCCCAAAATAATTTGTCGCTCTTGAAATTAGGCTAATCAATAAAAACACTTCTAAAAGCTATCAAATTAGGGCGAAATCTCAATGCTTTTAAATCTTGAAACTGTTCTAGAGGCTTTTGTATTTGCCACCATCCTGTTTGGATTTTTTGGAACCATTCTAAAAAAGAATTTGGTTATGAAAATCATTGCGATGGACGTGATGAGTACAGGGGTGATTGCCTATTACGTTCTAGTTGCTTCTCGCGGTGGTTTATTGACGCCCATTTTTTCTGAAGCTCCCAAAGGAAACTATGCTGATCCGGTTCCCCAAGCCGTCATTTTGACGGCGATCGTGATTGGTCTGTCGATTCAGGCTCTGATGCTGGTGGGCGTGATGAAGCTGTCGCGGGACAATCCCACCCTAGAAGTCCATGAAATCGAGCGGAATAATGCCCCATGAAGATGCTGACCATTCTCTGGATTGCCCTACCGTTTGTCTTGGGCTTTGTTGGATATCTGCTGCCCAAACTGGCTCGCTATCTGGCTCTGGGCGGGGCGATCGCGTCGACAGGCTATGCTCTGTTGCTTCTGACGCAGCCTCCCATTGCCCTGCAACTGCTCGATCGCTTTGGCGTCACGCTGTTCGCTGATGCTCTGAGCGGCTTCTTTGTTCTGACCAATGCGATCGTGACGGCCGCCGTGGTTTTTTATTGCTGGAACAGCGATAAAACGGCCTTCTTTTATTTGCAGATGATGGTTCTGCACGGCAGCGTTAATGCTGCGTTTGTCTGTGCTGATTTTATGAGCCTTTATGTGGCTCTAGAAGTGATTAGCATTGCAGCCTTTTTGCTGATTTCCTATCCGCGGAGCGATCGCTCTATCTGGGTTGGGCTGCGCTATCTGTTTACCAGCAATGTCGCCATGCTGTTTTACTTGATTGGCGTCATTTTGGTTTACCAAGCCACCCATTCTTTCGCCTTTGCAGGCTTAGCAGAGGCCCCGCCCGAGGCCCTCGCGCTAATTTTTTTAGGGTTACTGGTGAAGGGCGGCATCTTTGTGTCGGGGCTGTGGCTGCCGCTGACCCACTCCGAGTCAGAAACCCCTGTTTCTGCCCTGCTCTCGGGCGTAGTCGTCAAAGCAGGCGTTTTTCCGCTGGTTCGCTGCGCTTTGCTTGTCTCCGAAGTAGACCCGCTAATTCGGATCTTCGGAGTCAGCACCGCGCTATTAGGGGTTAGCTATGCGGTTTTTGAAAAAGACACCAAGCGAATGCTGGCATTTCACACTGTCTCGCAGCTTGGCTTTATTTTGGCTGCACCTATTGTGGGTGGTTTCTATGCGCTGACCCACGGTTTGGTAAAGTCGGCCCTATTTTTAATTGCGGGGATTTTGCCCAGCCGAAATTTCAAGGATTTGCACCAGCAGCCGATCTCCCGAACGATTTGGATCGCTCTGGCGATCGCCAGCTTTTCGATTTCGGGGTTCCCGCTGCTGTCTGGTTTTGGCGCTAAAGTCTTGACTACCAAGAACTTATTGCCTTGGCAGGTTATCGCCATGAATTTGGCGGCCCTGGGCACCGCGATCTCGTTTGCAAAATTCATCTTTTTGCCCCATCAGCCTTCAGAAAAACCCGAGAAGTTACAGCCAGGTTTCTGGGCAGCGATGGCCCTATTGCTGGGCGGATTGGTTGTGGCAAATGTTGTCTACTACGAAGCCTATACTGTCGCCAATATCATCAAACCCTTGCTGACCATTGGCTTAGGATGGCTGGCCTATTTCCTCATCTTTCGCCGGGTCACGATCAAGCTGCCGCGCATGCTTGAGCAACTGGATCACTTGATGGGCGTGATGAGTCTGATGCTAGTTCTACTCTTCTGGATGGTGATGGCATGATCGGCTCCCTCAATCTGATTTTGCGACTGGCGATCTGGTTTTTGCTGACCGCTAACCTGAGCTTGGCCAACATCTTGATGGGCCTGTGCGTGGCCCTGCTGCTGCCGCGCGCCCGCACAGCTCCCGGCGCTCTCAAAGATTGGCTGCAGATGCTAGGCAGGATTTTGATCGCCATTCCCCAGGCCTATCTAGAGGCCTTTGAACTGATCTTTCAGCCCCATGGTCAAGAAGTAATCGAAATTGAGCATATTCCACCCAGACGATCGCCCGGCCTCGTGTTTTTAGATATTTTCCTGATTACCTTTACGCCCAAAACCATTGTTGTGAAATGCCACCCAGAAGGCGGCTATGAAGTGCACCGGGTGCAGCGGAGGCGGCGGAAATGAATGGAATTTTGATTGCCATGATTCTCGCCCTGCTGATTCCAATCTTTGAGGCGTGGCGAAATCAGGATATCTGGCAAAAAATGCTGGCTTTCTCTAGTGTTGCCACCAAGACTTCCATGATGATTTTGGTGGTTTCGGTGCTCCGCGATGACTGGATGATCGGCGTGGTCGGCGTGATCATCCTGAGCGTTGGCAATGCGGGACTGATGCTGCTGGCACACCTGATCAAACGACTGAACAAACTATGATCAACCTTCTTAGCTACTTCTGCATTGGTGTGGGCATTTTTTTCTGGTTCTGGGGGACTGTGCCTTTGCTAGGAAAGCGATCGCTGCTGTTCAAGCTGCACAGCCTTTCGGTGGCCGATACCCTGGGCTCCATGAGCATTATTTTCGGTCTCCTGCTGAAGATTCCCAGTGAGTGGTCGCTGTTAGTTTTGGCCCTGATTTCTTTGGCAATTTGGAATACGGTTTTGGGCTACGTGTTGGCCTACTGTTCGACCAGTGGAGGAAATGGTGAACGATAGCTACCTCTACATGATTGTGGCTCTTTTGCCCTTGACGGCATTGATGCTGACGCTTCAGGTAAATCCTTATCATGCCTTGGTGATTCGCGGCATTTTGGGGGCGATCGCGGCTTTGGTGTATGTGGTGCTGGGGGCTGCGGACGTGGCGCTGACCGAGGCCCTCGTCGGCACGATGCTGGCTGTTTTGCTGAACGTGGTCGCAGTTCGCTCCTCCCTGGTGATGCGGGTTGGGGTTCTCCAAGAGACCTTGAGCGATGCTGAGGAGCAGCCCGAAAATAGTCCCTTCTATCAGCTCAAAAATACGCTGTCCAATGTCGCCAACCGATATCATTTGCGTCTGGAATTAGTGCCTTTTTCGGACCCTGAAGCGTTGCGCCAGGCCCTGGTTGAAAAAGAAATTCATGCGACCTGTCTGGAGCGATCGCAGGCAATCAATCTAGACGCTCAAATGCCTGAGGCGGAGCCTGAACCCTATCAAGTGATTACTCGTATTCGTCGTCTTTACGAGATTTTGCAGTCTGAACGATTGGCAGCGAGCAGCCTGACTTATATTCAGTTGGCCAACTGAGGCGAGAAAGCAATGAAGTGGCTTTATATTGCGGCAGGAATTGCGCTTTATTTGAAGTTTTTGCTGATGCCAAACCCGATGGCGGATGGGTCGGATTTGGCCATTGTTGAGGCCGTGGTGCAAGATAGCGGCGTGCCCAATGCCGTATCCGGGATTATTTTCAGAAATCGGCTTTATGACACGATTTTTGAAGTGATTGTTTTCACGATTGCCATTATGGGGGCTCATTTCCTGTTGGCCAATGAGCGGCCCTTTCCCCGCATTTACCAGTTCACCGATCAGCCTTCCATTGTCCTGGCTCAGCTAGGAGCGACGATTTCGGCAATTGTCGGGGTTGAGCTGGCGATCCGGGGCCACCTCAGCCCCGGGGGCGGGTTTGCGGCCGGGGTCGCGGGGGGAACGGCGATCGCCTTAGTGGCCATCACGTCGTCGTCGGAGTGGATGGAGTCCATTTACCGGCGCTGGCGCGCGGCGATCTGGGAGAAAATCTCGGTGCTGCTCTTTATTGCCCTAGCGGTGGTGACCTTAATGGGCTTTGAGCTGCCCCACGGCGAACTGGGAGCGCTGCTGAGCGGCGGCGTCATGCCTTTGCTGAATATTTTGGTGGCTATCAAGGTAGCCCTGGGTTCCTGGGCGGTGATTTTGGTGTTTATTCGCTATCGCGGCCTGCTGTAGACGCTGAAGGGAGGGCGCTCCCCGGGCGATCGCGGGCGATGATCTGAGCCAAGAATCTGGGCACTCTAGCTCCAGCGGCCCTGAAATCAGCGGGCTGTGAGGGCCAAAAGTCTCATGGCTGGAATGCCCTAAGATCAAGTCGTCGCTTCGCGATTTCCCAGGGGCCGCCCATGGATACTGACCCGCTTTTTGCATCACTGGACATCATGGATTTGGAAGAGGCCAGCGCTACAGCGCCTGCTTCCGAAGCGTTGACCCCTGAGATTCTTCAGCAAGGGATTGTGCGCTTTGTGCCGCCAGCGGCAATGCCCGTAGATGTCCTGCCTCTGAGTCCACCAGTGGTGGGCGCGATGCAGCGCCTGGTGGCGATCTTGACAGAGCTGCGATCGCCCGAGGGCGGGTGGCCAGCGGAGCTGCCCCAGACCCCCGACAACCTGGCGCCCTACGTCCTCGAAGAGGTCTATGAGTGCCTGGAAGCCTTGGTCCGCCAAACCCCAGAGCCACCAACCCCAGCGCCGCCTAGCCTCGACTACGGCGCCACGTCGTGGCCCCTGGGAGAGCTGGCGCTGAAGCTGCTCTGGTACGCTGCGCGGGGCTCCTACCGACTGATGCAGCTGCTGGGGGGCCTGCCAGCGCGGGTGTGCCAGCCGGGGGAGCCCTGGCAAACGGGAGTGGTGCGGCTGGTGGTGGTGCTGTCGGCCAAGGGGCCGGACGGACGCTGGGCTCTGGACCTGACCACCAGCCAAACGGTGCCTCCGCTGCTGCCCCACGAGTCGCTGATCCAGTTTGAGGCGGGGGCCGAGAGCACGTCTTTGTGGGTGGCGAGTCTGCGTCAGCAGCTCGTGCAGCAGATCTGTACGGCGACGCCGGAGGCGGCGGGGTTCTTGGACCCGTTCCCGGCGGAGTGGCTGATTCCGGGCCAGCGCTGGCAAAGCGGCGTGCTGCGGCTGCGCTTTGGGTTTGCGTTTACTCCAGAGGAAGACGCCGGCGATCGCCCGCTGGATCTGGACGACGCCCCTGAAGTTCCGGCGGCTGCGGTGGGGGTGCGATCCCTCGATCCCTTGATGCTCATGCCCTATGCGACCTCGGTCATTGAGCAAGAAGTGGCCAAGTTTTTGCCGGATCTGCGCCATTTAGAGGCAGAAGAAGCCGATCTGACCCAGGGCGACACCAATTTGGTGACCCAGCTAGTGGTGGCGGGCTGTGCCGTGCTCGATCGCTTCCAAACGGCGGCCCAGTCCTCGAGGGGCACCTCCAGGCTAGGCTGCCCCTCGAGGACTGGGTCTCGGGGCTACTGTGGCGGGTGACCAGCAGTGATTTTCGAGTGATGCAGGGGGTTGGCGGGGTGCCGGTGCGGGTGCTGCTGCCCGGAGCACCCTGGCAAGAAGGGCTGCTGCGCCTGCGCCTCCTGGGCCTGGTGGAGACGACCGAGCAGGAGTGGGTGCTGGACCTGGCGACGGGACAGGCGATCGCCGAGGAGGCGCTGCCCGACGACGCGATGATCGCCCAGGGGGACACGCTGGTGTCCGCGATCGCCTACCTGACAGAGCTGCAAGACCGGCTGCGATCGCGCGCGCCAGAGGTCGCAGCGCTCCTAGAGGGCGTGGCCGCTGAGATTCAGGCCGGAGACGCCGAGTGGCAAGAGGCCTGGGTGCGGCTCCATTTAGACTTAGAATTTGTCGCCAATTGAGCCACTGCGTGTGAGGGGGTGGTGCTTCCATGGCCTTGATGTATGTCTACGCCTTGCTGCCGACGCCGACGACGGCGCTGGCCCTGCCGCCGGGGTTTGCAAGTGCGGCGGTGCAGGTGATCAGCCAGGGGCCTCTGGCGGCGATCGCTGAGGCCATCGCGTCTGTGGAGGCGCTGCAGCAGGACGACGAGCACCTCATGCAGGCCGTGCTCAATCACGATCGGGTGATCCGATCGCTCTTTGCCCAAACCTCCCTGCTGCCGCTGCGTTTCGGCACCTGCCTGGCCAGCGAAGCGGCCCTGGCCCAGTACCTGATCGAGCACTCCCAAGAGCACCTGCGGACCTTGCAGCATCTGGCGGGCAAAGCGGAGTACTGCCTGAGCCTGACGCCCTTGGAGGCCTCCTCCGAACCGGCGATCGCCCCCGAAGACACCACCGGCAAGGCCTACTTTTTGGCCAAGAAGCAGCGCTATCAGGCCCAGGCCGATCGCCAGCGCCAGCAGGCCGCAGACAAAGATCACTTGCTGGAGGCGATCTCCCAGCGCTACGGCGACCTGCGCCAAGGCGAACCCAAAGCCGGGACGGAGCGGGTGTACTTGCTGGTGGACCGGGCCCAGGAGCCAGAACTCCAGCGCCAGCTCCAAGCGTGGCAAACCCAGACGCCTCACTGGTCCTTGCTTTTGGGTGAGGCGCTGCCGCCCTACCATTTTCTCTAGGGCGAGCGTTTGCCGGTCTGCCCGGGAACTCTGGAAGCGGTAAACGCCTAAGAGCATCAAGAGAAATTTAGGAGAGGCAGCGATGGCAAACCAGCGGCAAACCCAGCGGTGCTGGCCGGTGTGGGCGTGGATTGTGCTGTTGGCCCTGGGGGCGGGGGGCTGCGCCCCGAGCCAGCTCCAGGACTCGACCCCGCCTTCGCTGCCCCAGGATCTGCTGATCCAGGTGTATTTCAACCACGGCGAGGGCACCTACACCGATCCCTATCGCCAGCAGCCCCACCCTGGCACCGACCTCGAGGCCCAGATCGTCGAGGCGATCGCCGGGGCACAGTCCTCGGTAGAGCTAGCTGTGCAGGAGTTTCGGCTGCCCCGCATTGCCCAGGCCCTGCGCGATCGCCAGCGAGCGGGGGTGAAGGTGCGGGTGATTATCGAAAATACCTATCGCCAAGCCTGGAGCGGCCTGCCTGCGGCGGAGGTGGCGGCCCTAAGCGATCGAGAGCGCGATCGCTACGAAGAGGGCCTTCGCCTCATTGACGAAAACGGCGACGGGACTCTCAGCCCCGCCGAGATTCGCGATCGAGATGCGATCGCCCTGCTAGAGCAAGCGCGCATTCCCCTGATTGACGATCGCGAAGACGGCACGGCGGGCAGCGGCCTGATGCACCACAAGTTTGTGGTGGTTGATGGGCGGCACGTGATCGTCACCTCCGCCAACTTCACCCTGAGCGATGTTCACGGCGACTTGCGATCGCCCGACACCCAGGGCAACGCCAACAATTTGCTGAAAATTGACAGCCCCGAGCTAGCGGCTCTTTTTCAAGAGGAATTCAACCAGATGTGGGGCGACGGTCCCGGCGGCCAGCGCGACAGCCGGTTTGGCCTGAAAAAAACCCTGCGATCGCCGGAGACCGTTGTCTTGGGTTCCAGCGTTGTGCGCGTCCAGTTCTCGCCCACCAGCCCCACCTTGCCCTTTGGCCAAAGCACCAACGGTCTGATTGGCCGCACCCTCAACAGCGCCGCCGAGTCCGTTAACCTGGCCCTGTTTGTTTTCTCGGAGCAGGCCCTGGCCAACATTCTCGAGCAGCGCCACGATCGCGGGGCTCAGGTGCGCGCCCTGATCGACCCCAGCTTCGCCTTTCGGGACTACAGCGAGGGCCTCGACCTCTTGGGCGTCGCCCTCGCTCCCAAGAACTGCGACTACGAAGCCGACAACCGCCCCTGGCGCAACCCCGTGGCCACCGTAGGCACGCCGACCCTGCCTCGGGGAGACTTGCTGCACCACAAGTTCGCCGTCGTGGACCAGCGCATCGTCATCACCGGCTCCCACAACTGGAGCCCCGCCGGCAACCACACCAACGACGAAACCCTGCTGGTGGTCCAAAATCCCATCGTGGCGGCCCACTTTGAGCGGGAATTTGAGCGGCTGTACGAGACTGCTCGCCTGGGGCTCACGCCCCAGGTGCAAGAGCGCATCGACGAGCAGGCGCGCCGCTGCTCAGCCCAGGCGTGAGCCCTGGAGCAGGGCGGGATACTGCTGCACAAAGTCCAGCAGTATTTGCCGGTGGGGCTCGCCCAGGGGCCGCACCTGGCCCGCCACCGCCGAGTAGCCTTCGCCCCGCCGCACATCTTCGAGGGACAGCAGGCCTAAATCCCAGCCTTCGGTGAGGACCAGCTGGGCGATCGGCACGGTGAGGGGGCCGTGAAACACGTGGCGCACGACGGTGTCGCTGGCGTAGATCCGGAAGGGTTCGAGGACCTCGGGGGCGTAGCCGATCTCTTCGAGGAGCTCGCGGCGCACGGCGATCGCAGGGGGCTCATTGGCCTCGAGGTGACCACCAAAAAAGGCCCACTGGCCGGGATAGACAATGGTGGGCACGTTGTCGCGCAGCTGCATCAAAAAGCGATCGCCCTGGTAGAGAATGGCGATCGCGACTTCAGGCGGCCTTGGCATAGAAGCATCTCCGGAGCGTCAAAGGGCACGGCGGGCGTTTTTGGCGGGCGATCGCTGCAAAACTTGGGTTTCCTCGACAAATCGCTCGCCTAGCTCTTGGCCAGAGACCGGGATGCTCTGGTAGCGCACGGTGCCCTGGATCAGACGCTCTTCCCCTAGGTCCGGCAGCTCGCGGGTGGTGATCACCCAAATTCGGCCACTGCCGTCCTGGAGCTGGTAGGCATGGCCGGACAGCAGCGGCGCGCGATCGCTGACGGTGCCCTGGAGATAGACCGTGCTGGGGCGATCGCCGGTCTGGGCGATCGCCTGAATCTCGGTTACCTGGGCGCCATTGAGCAGCTGGTTGGCGCTAATGCCCGCCGAGTCCACCGGTCCGCAGGCTGCGGCGGCGACAATCACCAAAAATCCAGGGACGGCCCGCCTCAAAACTTGAAATCTGCACATAAGTTGGCTGCTCCCGCGTCGGAGTCTTCGAGGGCGATCCTAGCGGATTTCTCTAGGAGCTTCGGAGAGTCGGGGGACACTTTTGGCGGCGGCGTCAAGCCACAAAAAACTCCCAGCCAAGGACTGGGAGCGGCTTATCCGGAGACCACCAGGAGAACCCTATAGTTTTGATAGTTTCGTAGATGGCCCTGAGAAGGGGAGAAATCCAGTCTGTGCCGAGACTGGACGAGTGCCCATCGTCGGGGCCTAGCGGAGCGCCACCGTTTCAGCCTCATCGGCTGCGCGATCGGAGACGGTGACGATCTCGATTTCTAGATCGGCTTCGGGCCACACTGCTTCGTCTTCGGCAGCTTGGGCTTCAGACGTTGCGGGCCGCCCTTTTTTCGCGGCAGCCACGGCCAGCAAACCCAGAACGCCGCCAGTGGCGATGCCCCAGGGCGCGGCCTGGGAGGGAGACTGGAGAATCGATCCAGCGCCCGAGGAGCCGTTGAGGCCTTGGGCTGAGCCAGAGCCCGAAATGCCTTTGCTGTAGGGGCATTCGAAGGCAGTAGCGCCAGACGCGAGGGGAAGGGCGATCGCGGCGGATGCTAGGAAGGCAGTCCAGAGAAGGCGTCGCATAGGCCAAATCTTGGAGACAACTGCTGCCTATTGTGGCCCAGGAAAAGCCCAAAAACCGCTGTCTTGGTTACAATTTTTTGCCTGGATGAGAATTGCCGCCCTACGCTACAGGTTCAGAGGATCGACGTCCACCGTCACGCTGACGTGGCGAGGACAGAGCGATCGCAGCAGGGTGACATCGGGCAGCATTACGTCGTCCTGGAGTCCCAGCTTGAGCAGCAGGTGCCACCGGTAGCGCCGCGCCACCCGCAGCACCGGAGCGGGGGCCGGGCCGAGCAGATCGTAGGGTGCGTCGGGGGTGTCGAGGGCTTCGGCGATCGCCTCTGCGGCCTGCTGCACCGCCACCGGGTCCAAGCTGCTAAACCGCAGCAGCACCAGCCGACCATAGGGCGGGTAGTTCAGGGCTTCCCGCTCCGCCAGCTCGGCGTTGATGAATGAGTCAAATTCGTGGTTGGCCACGGCGGTGATCACTGGATGATCGGGGGTGTAGGTTTGCAGGATCACTCTTCCCGGATCCTCCCCTCGCCCCGATCGCCCCGCCACCTGCGTCAGCACCTGAAAGGCCCGCTCGCTGGCCCGATAGTCCGCCAGGTTCAGCAGCCCGTCAGCGGCCACGATGCCCACCAGGGTCACCTGGGGCAGATCCAGGCCCTTGGCCAGCATCTGGGTGCCCACCAGCAGATCGGCATCCCCCGCCGCAAACCGGCTGAGCAAGGCCCGGTGGGCCCCCTTGGTGCGGGTGGTGTCGCTATCGAAGCGCAGAACCCGCAGCTCGGGGAACAGCTGCGCCAGCTCCTGCACCACCCGCTGGGTGCCGCTGCCAAAGTTTTTCAGATAAGTGGAGCTGCACTCAGGGCAGCGAGTGGGATGGGGACAGCCGTAGTTGCAGTAGTGGCACCGCAGCAGGGGCGTGGCGTCGGCGTGGGTGTGGTGGTAGCTGAGGGAGACGTCACAGTTGGGGCACTCGATCACGTGGCCGCAGCTGCGGCAGGACACAAAGGTGCTGTGGCCCCGGCGGTGGATGAACAAAATTCCCTGCTGCTGGCGCTCCTGAATTTGCTGCAATGCCTGCTGGAGGCTGCGGCTAAAGATCGACCGGTTGCGCTCATGAAACTCTTGCCGCATGTCTATGACCCGAATCGGCGGCAGAGGGCGAGACTGGACTCGCTCAGGCAGCGATAGGTAGTACCGGGGCGGTTCGGGGGCCGATTCGGAGCGCGAATCCTGGGGCGATCGCAGCTGGAGCCAGGTTTCGAGGGACGGCGTCGCCGAACCCAAAATAATCGGGCAGTCCACCCCCTCGGCGCGCCAGGTGGCCACGGTGCGGGCGTGGTAGCAGGGGGCTGGCTGGTCCTGCTTGAAGCTGCTGTCGTGCTCCTCGTCCAGGATGATCAGGCCCAGGCGGGGCAGCGGAGCAAAGACCGCTGAACGGGTGCCGATAACCACCTGGGGCTCGCCGCTGAGCATTTGGCGCCAGGTGTCGTAGCGCTCGCCGTCGGAGAGGGCGCTGTGGTAGACGCAGACCCGGCCGCCGAAGCGGGCCCGAAAGCGATCGGTCAGCTGGGGCGTCAGGCCAATTTCGGGGACCAGCACCAGCACCGATTGGCCCTGGGCGAGGCGGGGAGCGATCGCCTGGAGATACACCTCGGTTTTGCCGGAGCCTGTGACGCCGTGGAGCAGTACCTGGGCGTAGCCCGCCAGAGGCGCGATCGCCCTTAGGGCTTCGGCTTGGGCCGGTGTCAGCTCCTTGGGCTGGTCCGCCTCCACCGCCACCCCGCGATCGCTGCGCAGCACCTCCCGCGGCTGCACCACCACCAGCCCCTTTTGGGCCAGGGCCTTCACAACCGACGAGCTGGCCTGACACAGCTGCAGCAGCTCCGTGAGCCACAGATCTCCGCCCTGGCGGCGCAGCACTTCCAGC
Source organism: Geitlerinema sp. PCC 7407 (assembly GCF_000317045.1). NCBI lineage: Bacteria > Bacillati > Cyanobacteriota > Cyanophyceae > Geitlerinematales > Geitlerinemataceae > Geitlerinema > Geitlerinema sp. PCC 7407. Next base: position 3,990,867 of record NC_019703.1, on the reverse strand, counting down.
ACCTCCCGCTGGCGGGGGCTTAGCTCCTGGGCCTCGAAGTCTGCGATCAGGGTCACCGCCTGCTGGCGCTTGGGCTGGGACAGGGTGGGCGGCTCTAGATAGCTCTCGACCCAGCCCCGCTGCAGGAGATCCTTGAGGCCGCGGCTAGCGCCCTTGACCTTTTGCTGGAGGTACTGCCAAGAATAGTTGCCCTGCTTTTGCCCCCGCAGGCGGGCCAAGATGTCCTGGGCGGGGCCGCTGAGAAAGGCCTCAGCCTCCGCCGGCATCGCTTCAGGACAGAGCCGCAGCCGCCGCTGCGATCGCCCCAGCAGGCCCGGCGGCAGCGCCACCCGGATCACCGACATCAGCGGTGTGCAGTAGTAGTCGGCCACCCGCTGAAGCAGCGCCCAGTAGGTCGGCGGGAAAAAGCCCCGAGACACCACCTCTTCGACCTGCTTGAGGGGCTGGTCCTGTAGCTCGTCGGGCAGCGCCGTCAGCTCGCGAAGGGCGATCGCCCCCACCTGCTGCGATCCAAAGGGCACGCTGAGAATATCCCCCGCTGCCACCGTCAGCGTGTCGGGAACCCCGTATGTAAACAGGCCCTGGGCGCCAGGACAGTCGACCAGCACCTCCACCCAGCGGGCGATCGCCGGAGGCTCAGCCTCGCTCTCTGGTGCCCCAGCTTCCAGCCACGGCTGCAAAACGCCACCCCGATATTCCATGTCCCTTGCCTAGCGACGCCCGTTCCCAACCAACCATCCTGCCACGGCGGGTCCGGGGTGGCCTAGGGATTTGTCTCAGGGGCCACGGGCGGCAAGGTCAAATCGCGCGCTGGGTCTGGCAGCACCGCCACGCGAGCAAACCGCAGCCCGTCAACGCCCTGGAGCGGCTCTACTTCGCCCGTTTCGACCTTGCTTTCGACCCAGCCTTCGCGGGCCAGATAGCGCAGATACTGCTGATATTCTGAAAATTCCTCGTCTGTAGAGTAGACCAGGGTCAGCTTGCCGGGCTGGGTAATCCGGCTTTTGGTTGCGGTGTCGAGACCTTTATCGATGCGCTTTTTGACGATCTCGTAGCGCGTGTCGCGACTGCCTTTGACATCAAAGAGCTTTTCGGTTTTCTCATCGTTGAAAATGTCCACCGTCGAAGCCTGGACCAAGACCAGATGGGCGACCTGAAGCTTGGTGCTGCACGAGGACTGGAGGGCAAAGGCGGTCCGGGCACAGTCGCACATGGCCCGCAGCTGCTCGTAGCGGAGGCTGCGCAGATGGAAGGGGCTAAAGCTCGGGTCGATGGACACCCCCGCATAGATCATGTGGTCGATGCCGTCGGTGGCCTCGATATCGCAGTAGTGGCGGGTGATCTTTTGCATCTGCTCCTGCCAGCGATTCCAGGTGTCCCGCAGCTCGGTGTTGATCTGGTGGATCATCTGGTCGTAGCGGGCTCGGGCAACGTAGACGCAGCCGTGCTCTGGGTCGCAGGCATCCCGGTAGGTCTGGACGGCTTGGCGGGCCGCTTCGCCGCACTGGGCAAAGTAGTCGAAATAAATCTCCAGGCGATCGCTCAGGTAGCGAATGGCCGACACCTCCGAGTCCACGGTGACCTTTTCCTGGAGCTTTTGGAGATAGTCCAGTAGATCAAAGCGAATCTGCTCCCCGAGGGCGGTTTCCTGGCAGCCGCACACGGCGTCCACCACCGCCAGCCCCAGCTGGAACTGCTGGACCAGATCTTCTTGGATTACGCGGTTTCGTTCTTCGGAGGAGCCCCGAATGTCGGAGATTCCGTAGAGGGGATAGACGTTCTGGAAAATGATCGGCTCCGGCGGCAGCCCCCAGCTGCGCCGCTCGGCCTCTTGCAAAAAGCGCCACTCGACGGACGGATGAATGTTGGTGAAGCGGGTAAAGCGCTGCTGGATCGCTTGGCGCAGGGCCACGGTGAAGGGGACGACTAGGGCTTCGGCGCGCCGGCAGTCGAGGTGATTGAAGTGCTGCGGGCGATCGCTCGCTAGGCCCACCAGACCCACCAGCTGCCGCGAAATTTCGCCCACCTCGGTGGATTTCACCACCAGCGGGATCAGCAGCATCGATCGCACCCCCACCGCCAGCAGCTGCCGCTCGCCCTCGGTGTGCCCTTCCTGGGTCAGATCGGTGACGTTCCAGACCCGATTGGCCTCGGCGGCTTTCATAAAGCACGATCCCTGGAGGGCCTGAATCGGGTAGCTAGTGGCGTTAAATTCGTCGCCAGCGCTGCCCACGAGCAGCTGGGCTTGGCCCCGCTCGGCGCTGAGGATCACGCTGGTGGTCGCCCGAAACAGCGATCGCATCCACTGGTTGATCTGGGCGAATTTTTCGGGGCGCAGGACCGACTCGCGATCGATCAGGCGGTAGGTAATGCGGCGCATGGTCTCCGTCGTCGTGACGTCCATGCCCTCAAACAGCAGCAGCCCCTGGAAATGATACTGATCTAGCTTGATCCGGCGGGCCAACGCCTTGGTGGCCTCCGAATCCGTCATCAGCACCGCCACATCGGCCTTGGTGTAGCCCTGGACGCGGCTCCAAACTTCTGAATCGCGGGTATCTGGGGACTCGCGCACCGCCAAAGCGTTGGCCCGCAGCCAAAACTGACAAAAGCAGGACTCACTGCGCCCCTGAAGCGTGGCGGTTGCCGGTTCCTCGGGCGGCACCAGATCTTCGGCCAGGCCATAGTCCAGCACCAGCGCCCGCAGCAGTAGCTGCTGCCGCAGCAGCCGCGCCAGGAGACGCCCGCCCCCGCCCAAGACGCTGTCGAGACGAAGTCCCGCTGCCAGCACGTGCCCCGCCGGCTCCTCTGCCAGCCCCAGATACTGCTGGAGGCGAGGGTTGGCGAACTGGATCAGCATCGTTTCCGGGTCGATCGCAGCGAAAAACTGGCGACTGCTGCCGAGGAGCGTGGCCATCCAGTCTGAGTCAGTACTGGGGTGGGCGATCGCGTCCAGCACCGGCGCCGGCACCGGTGCAGCACTGAGTGCGGGAGCAGTCGGCTGGGAGGTTGACTGATGCATAACGACGTAGCGCCACCAACGAAAGGTCAAACACCATTGAGCTAAGCGGATAGTTGCGATCGCCGTCGGTCTGCCCCATCTGCCATGACAGCGTGTCGTGGTAGCGAGGGAAGCCTGTCCTCAGCGCCATCGGCATTCGGCGAACGGCCCCACGAGAAACAACACGTCACCGCAGCACTTTCCCGGTCAAATCCTCAAAGAGTTGAAAGGGTTATCCCGCAAGCCGTTGCGGCTGAAAATTTTGTTTTCGCGTTGTTCTCGAGTCTCTTGGTTCTTCGATCGCAGCCTGTTCTAATCTACTGATGTCTCTTGATGCACCCATTCACCCATTGGCCCAAAGGCCCTCGCGGCGGCATGGCCCGCTGGTCGGCCCAAACCGCCCTCAATGGGGCAAAACCATGCCCCGCGCCAATCCAGCAGAGTCCTGCCGAGCATTGACTGTCTCCATTATGCGGAAGCGATCGAGGGACGGAAAGCGTCTTGACTCCTTCCGGGGCGATCGCCCTGTGGGGAAAGCAAGCGAGATAAGATAAATAAATGTCAAAAAACGCGATCGCCAGTCACGCCCCAAAAGCGCGCCCATCGCCGCCTGCCGGTAAGCGCGATCGCCCCCAGTCCGTGCCCAGAGCCTGCCATCCCCAGACGAACGTATGTTTGAAGCCTTAGCCGACCGTCTTGAATCCGCCTGGACAAAGTTACGAGGCCAAGACAAAATCACCGAATCCAACGTCGAAGCGGCCATTCGGGAAGTCCGTCGCGCCTTGCTCGAAGCAGACGTGAACCTCCAGGTCGTCAAAGACTTCGTCGCCGAGGTCCAAGAAAAAGCCTTGGGAGCCGACGTGATCAAGGGCCTGCGCCCCGACCAGGTGTTTGTCAAAGTCGTCCATGACCAGCTCGTCGAAGTCATGGGCTCGGCCAACGCCCCCCTCGCCAGCCCCGACACACCGCCCGCCGTCGTCCTCATGGCAGGCCTCCAGGGAACCGGTAAAACCACCGCCACCGCCAAGCTAGCGCTGTACCTGCGCAAAGAAAACCGCAAAGCCCTGATGGTGGCCACCGACGTCTACCGGCCCGCCGCCGTCGACCAGCTCATCACCCTCGGCAAACAAATCGACGTTCCCGTTTTCGAGATGGGAACCCAGGCCAACCCCGTCGAAATTGCTCGGCGAGGCGTAGAGCGTGGGCGCGAGCTCGGCGTTGACGTCGTCCTCATCGACACCGCTGGCCGTCTCCAAATTGACCAGTCCATGATGGCTGAGCTGGCCCAGATCAAAGAAACGGTGCAGCCCCACGAGACCCTGCTGGTCGTGGACGCCATGACCGGCCAAGAGGCCGCCAACCTGACCCGCACCTTCCACGAGCAAATTGGCATTACCGGCGCCATCTTGACCAAGATGGACGGCGACGCCCGCGGTGGTGCAGCCCTCTCCGTACGGCGCATCTCTGGTCAGCCCATCAAGTTTGTGGGCGTCGGCGAAAAAGTCGAGGCCCTCCAGCCTTTCTACCCAGACCGCATGGCCTCGCGCATTCTGGGCATGGGCGACGTGCTGACCCTGGTCGAAAAGGCTCAAGAAGAGTTTGATCTGGCCGACGCCGAGAAGATGCAGGAGAAAATCCTGGAGGCCAAATTTGACTTCAATGACTTCCTGAAGCAGATGCGCTTCTTGAAGAACATGGGGTCCCTGGGCAGCGTGATCAAGCTCATCCCGGGCCTAAACAAAATCTCGAGCGAGCAGCTAGAGCAGGGCGAAAGCCAGCTCAAGCGGGCAGAGTCGATGATCAGCTCCATGACCAAAGCGGAGCGCCGCAATCCAGACTTGCTGTCCAGTTCGCCCAGCCGTCGCCAGCGCGTCGCCAAGGGCTCGGGCCATTCGGAGCGCGATGTGAGTAAGCTGGTGAGCGACTTCCAGCGGATGCGCGCCATGATGCAGCAGATGGGCCAGTACGGCGGTCTGCCGGGAATGCCAGGCATGGGAATGCCGGGTATGGGCGGTATGCCCGGGATGGGGACGGGGCGCCCTCAGCCGGGCTGGGGCAACCCTGGCGCTGCCAAGAAGAAAAAGAAAACCAACAAGCGCAAGGGCTTTGGAGACCTCTAGATATCTCCAGACTAACCAAGCTGCCTAGGTTTCTCTAGATCGCGATCGCCCCCAGGAATTCTGACGAGCATTCTTGGGGGCGATCGCCTTTTAACGGGCGCTTTGACCCACAAACGACAAATCCACCGCGCCAAAGTTGGTCACAAGGGCAACGTTTAGGTTCTCCAGCGCCTGCACGAGCCAGAGAACCGCGTCGTGGGTGCAGCTTTCGTAGTGATTAAACAAGATCGAAAAACGGCGCTCTAGATAGGGCTTGACCTTGCGGCAGATCAGCACCACCTTCAGCAAAATGCCCGTGGTTACCGTGGGGCCGATATTCGTAATCAGGTCAATGAACAGGAAGTGATTGGGATTGCGCTGGCCCTCTGCGACCAAGAAGTTGAGCAGGTTGCTGCAGGTGCGCACCATCAAGAAATCGTTCATCCGCTGGCCGTCGCTGTCTGGCAGCGTGTTCTTGAGATGGTTGCAGAGCTGGTGATTGAACTGCCGCTTGCCGTAGTCCCGGTCCACCGACGTTGTGATGTACTCGTACAGGTCGCTTTTGAAAGTATGGAAAGACTGGCCCTGGCTGGTGTGGGTCAAAAACTGATTGGCCAGATCCCGGTAGGTGTGGCCGTCTTTCACCTTGCCGACAAACTGCTTGATGGCGAAACCCAGTTCCTGATCCGAGAGCAGGGTGGGGTTGGTGACTGGGGTGAGGGCGCGGGGCGGCGTGCTGATTCGAGATTGCTGAGGCAGGATCAAAGAAGAAGATTTGCCTGCGGTTGCGATCGCCATTTTGGCTTCAGCGGCCTGGGAGCGCTTGATCTGCGATCGCCGGACGCGATAGGTCACATACTGGGACAAATCCAGCTCAAACTGCCGCTGAACCTGAGCCTGGATCTGCCGGACCGTCTGCTGGTGCTCGTAGGTGCTGTCTTCGCTGAGCAGGCAGTGCTCATATAGGTAGGGATAGCGCCGAATCAGCGTACCCAGCGGCAGCTGCTCTGCCTCAGCGCTGAGCTGGCTCTCCCGCATCACGTCCGCCAGCCGTCGCAGCGTCAGATACTGCTCGCTATTGCGAAACTGGTCCACCAAGTCCCGCAGCCGCCGCACATAAATCGGGTAGTGGGCCAGATGGCGGGGGGTCGGATTTGCAAAAAGCTCAATCAACGTCGGGATGGCACTTTGCTGGTGCGGGTGCATCTGCCATCGGTTGATCAGAATGTGACAGCAGCGATTGACGATGAAGCGGAACTGCTGCTCTGCATCGCGCGCGCTGGTGAGATGGCGGAGGGCTTCGAGGATGTCGCTCTCGGGATAGCCAATCCCGTCGATAAACAGCCGCTGAAAGCGATCGATCAGCTGGCTTGGAGACTCAACCTGCACCCGATCAAGCAGATGACTATAAATCCGCTGCTCATCGGTATTGGTCGGTCGGTGGTGGCAATCCGTCCAAGTAGACACGGTGTGAGTACTCCTCTTGACCTTCCCCTAATGTCGCTAGACGCTGAGTAAAAACGCGAGTTCCGCTTGTGATCTAAGAAACTGCTGGCGGACACCCCTACCCTCGCGAGATGCGCTGCTTTGGGGGGCGATAGATGGTCTGCCAAGATCACAAACTCAACGTCAAAAGCCTCTCAAAAAAGCCCCTTTATCCTAGGGGGATTATTTCTGAGGCAGTGCAAAGCAGGTAACAAATCCAATCAGTTGTTGATCTTCGAACCGGAAGTAGCCAGTAAAAAAGCAAACAGGGCTGGAAGGGACAAGCGTTCTGGGCAGGGCTGCTTAACGCGAAAAATTGCGCTTGGCAATCCGGCTATGTTTCCAAAGTTACACGCGTGACGATCGGGCAGGATAAAGATCCGGCGAAGAAAGCAAGAATCTCAGGAAGCGAGAATTAAAGAATTGATGAACCTGTGGCTCAGGGCCATCGCTTCCTCAAACCTGAGTATTGCGGATTAATGGGTTGTTCCGCAACGATCTCTTGTCAAATTTTAAGTAATTGTACTGTGATTTCTCTGAAAAAATAGTTGAAATCCAAAGGAAATCTAAAAGAAATCTAAAAGAAATCTAAAAATTAAAGCGCTCTGTGGTTGATTAAGCTAGTCGGAGACAGGGGCTGAGTGTAGCAAAGTTCAAAGGCGATCGCCCTTGAATTTGATCAAATTTGTCAGGATTCCATAACAAACTGCGTTAGGCGATCGCGACGAATTTCCTGCAGGCTTGCTCTGGGATGGGCGATCGCTCTTTAATGACTCCCGATCCCTTTTGAATTGAGCGGCCCATGGCTTTTCGAGCTTCCCTTGCCCAAATTGTGGCGATACTCCAGCCGTCGCAGGTGACTCTGCCGGAGCCTGAACGGTTGGCCGTGGCGACCGGCCTGTCGACGGATACGCGGCAAATCCAGGCGGGTCAAGTGTTTGTGGCCTTGCGAGGGGAGACCTTCGATGGTCATGCCTTTGTGGCCCAGGCGATCGCCCAAGGCGCGATCGCGGCGCTGGTGGCCGAGGATGCTGAGCTTCCGGCGGACCTGCCCCTGATCCGGGTGCCCGATACCCTGGTCGCCTACCAGGCCCTGGGGCACTGGTGGCGACAGCAGTTTGCGATTCCGGTGGTGGCGGTGACCGGCTCGGTGGGCAAGACGACCACCAAGGAGCTGATCGCGGCGGTCCTGGGCCAGCATGGGCCGGTCCTCAAGACCCAGGCCAACTACAACAACGAAATTGGCGTCCCCAAAACCCTGCTGGAGCTGGGGCCGGAGCACCAATTCGCCGTCATCGAGATGGGAATGCGCGGCCCTGGGGAAATCGCCCTGCTGTGCCAAATTGCCAGCCCGACGGTGGGGATGATTACCAATGTGGGGACGGCGCACATTGGGCGCTTGGGGTCCGAGGATGCGATCGCCCGCGCCAAGTGTGAGCTGCTGGCGGAAATGCCGGCTGAGAGCGTGGCGGTGCTCAATGGAGACAACGCGCGCCTGATGCGGACCGCAAACACGGTATGGTCGGGCCGGACCCTCAGCTACGGGCTAGAAAATGGAAATTTCCAGGGGACGGTCCTGCCAGATGGCTCGCTGCAAGTGGGCGATCGCCTTCTGCCCTTGCCCTTGTCCGGCGAGCACAATGCCCTGAACTACCTGGGGGCGATCGGCGTGGCGGAGGTGCTAGGGCTGGACTGGTCTGGCTTGCAGGCGGGTCTGGCGGTGGAGCTGCCGGGTGGCCGAGCCCAGCGCCATGAGCTCGCTCCGGACGTGGTGATCTTGGATGAAACCTACAACGCGGGCCTAGAGTCCATGCTGGCCTCGCTGCGCCTGCTGGCCCAGACCCCAGGAACCCGGCGACTGGCCGTCCTGGGCACGATGAAGGAACTGGGAGAGCGATCGCCCGAATTTCACCACCAGGTGGGCCAAGCGGTCCAAAATTTGGGCTTAGACGGGCTGCTGATTTTGGCAGATCCGCCAGAGGCTGCGGCCTTGGCCTCCGGGGCAGAGCCCCTGGTAGCAGAGCAGTTCGCCGATCATGCCGCGCTGGTGGCGCGCCTCCAGGCCCTAATCCAGCCGGGCGATCGCCTGCTGTTCAAGGCGTCTCGGGCCGTCGGCCTCGATCGCGTGGTGGCTGAGCTCATGGACCGCTGGCCTGCCCAGTCCTAGTGGTGAAACGGCACCGCCATCAAGGGCAGCAGCGCGAAGCCGAGCCACAGACCCACCTGCCAGAGGGACGTCTGCTGACGCTCCTCTGTGTTGGACAGCAGGGCTTCGATGCGCTCCTGGAGCCGATTGGGCGGGGCGGAGCAGCTAAAGGCTGCGCAGAGGTCCTCAGCGTAGTGAAGGGGGGCGCTGACCACCGCCAGCAGCGATTCTGCTAGGGCGAGGCGATCGACCTGCTGAGCGGCCCAGTGGTCGGCGCGCAGCTCCCGCAGCGCCAGCAGCTCCTGCCAGAGGGCCTCGGTGCGGGGTAGCCAGGCGGTCAGCCGCCGCAGCCAGCCCAGCCAAAAGAACCAGAACGTGTCGCGATAGTGGGCATGACCCGCTTCGTGGGTGAGAACGGCCTCCAGGTGCTCGGGGTCGAGCATGTCCAGCAGTCCCTGGCTGATCACCAGCTCAGAGCGCCAAAAACCAATCTGGGCGCTAAAGGGCAAATCAGTCTCCAGCAGACGACCTTGACGCGCTCCCAGGGCGATCGCCCGGTAGGTGCGCACCTGTCGCCAGCTCTGCCACGCGGTGGAGAGCTGGCTAAGACCGGCGATCGCCCCCCAGCCCATCAGCAGCCAGCTCAGCCCATAGCTCAGCCAGCCTCCCCAGCGGCCCACCATCGCCCCGTGAGGCCCCATCCAGAGCAGTGCGCAGGCCGTCGTCAGCAGCAGCACCGGCGGAAACAAGAAGCTGCCCAAGGCCCAGTGCCAGCGATCGCTCCACGACCCGACCCGAGGCCGCCAAAGCCCGTGAACCCCCAGGGCCAAGCCCCCCGCAAGTAGCAGCATAGTCAGGTGCATGGGCCATCCTCCCGGGCGCGCCGCAGCGTTTGCAGCTGGCGAGCGATCGCCTCAATTTGCTCCAAGCTTGCCTGGTCCAGGCTGTCTGCAAAAGCCGCCACGATGTCCGGATTGCTGACGGCCAAAAAGCGCTGGAGCTGCTCATGGGCCTTGAGAATCTGAGTTTCCTCTCGCGACAGCAGCGATCGCCACCGAAACGCCTTGTCTTGGCGATCGCAGGCCAGCCAGCGCTTCTCTGTCAGGCGCCGCAGCACCGTCATGACCGAGGCATAGGCCAGCTCGCGATCGGGGTCTGCCAGGAGGCGATCGTGAATTTCCTTGGCCGTCACCGATTCTGACTCCCAGATGATGTCGAGAATCTCGGCCTCCAGAGACCCTAGGGACAAATGTTTTGGGCGATGGTCGGGCAAAGGAGTCATAGGAATGCGCCAGTGTCAGCACGAGAAACGCGAAGCGCGGGCTAGCCAAGGCGATCGCGTCTTGGCTCAGCTTAGCGAGATTCTCGACCCAGGAAAATAGGGAATAACGTTACAATCTTTAACCTTTGACGCAGCGTCTTTTGACCTTGCCCCTGGGCAGCCGACACACTACGGAGGAGTTAAAAGTGCTTCCAAATCGCTCATGAAAAAGCTTTTCTCTGCGATCGCCCTCGTGATTGCGACGTCCCTTTGGTTGATGACTCAGCCTGTGCAGGCAGCGGACCTCAACAGCGGTGCCCAGGTGTTTGGGGCTAACTGCGCTGCCTGCCACATCGGCGGTGGCAACGTGGTCAACGCGGCCAAAACCCTCAAAAAAGCTGACCTAGAGCAGTACGGTATGGCCTCCACCGAAGCGATCCAGACCCAGGTCACCAACGGCAAAAACGCCATGCCCTCCTTCAAAGGACGGCTGACTGCCCAGCAGATCGAGGATGTGGCCGCCTACGTGCTGGCCCAGGCAGAGAAAGGCTGGTAATTCCTGACGCTTTAATTTGTCGGTTTTCTGGGCGATCGCCTCTGGACAGCATTGAGCGATCGCCCTTCCTTTTTTGGAGTCTGCCAGCGCGCCGCCGAACGTGAAACAATAAAGTTCTGTTGCGTTGCTCCCAGCGACTGGGTTTCTGCCAACGCCACCTCGACCTCGGATCGCTCTGCTGGCCTCACTGCCATTTGTTCAATGCGCCGTCCCCATGCTTGATGTTCTGCTCATGATGGCCCTGGGATTCCTGGGCAGCTTTGGTCACTGTGCAGGCATGTGTGGCCCTATTACCGTTGCCTTTTCCCTGTCTGAATCCAGCTCAGAGTCTTCTGACTCCCTAACTCAGCAGCTTTATTTCCACACCTGCCTGAATCTAGGGCGATTGCTGAGCTATGGCTTGGTCGGTCTAGCCATGGGCGGTCTGGGGTCGGTGCTGCTGGCTGGCGGGCAAATGGCTGGGGTCGGCAGCGACCTGCGCCGGGTGATGGCCCTGGTGACCGGGGGGCTGCTGGTGTGGGCCGGCTTGGCCCAGGTGAGCGCCGGACTTCTGCCCAAGCTGCCGCTGCTGCACCCGCTGACCCAGGGGAAGCTGCATCAGCGCCTCAGCAGCGCGATGGTCACCCTTTCCCTGCGCAAACAGTGGTGGACACCGGCTCTCTTGGGAATGGTGTGGGGCCTGATTCCCTGCGGTTTTCTCTACGCGGCCCAGATCAAGGCGGCGGAAACGGGAGAGAGCTGGTGGGGCGCGCTGATCATGCTGGCCTTTGGTCTGGGGACGCTGCCGACGATGCTGGGGGTCGGGATCTCGACGTCGCTGATGAGCCGCGATCGCCGCAGTCAGCTATTTCAGGCCGGGGGGTGGGTCACGCTGATGATCGGTCTGCTGACGATTTTGCGGACGGGTCAGATGGTGGACTACACCGGCCACGGGGCGCTGGTGTGCCTGGGGCTGGCTCTGGTGGCGCGGCCTCTGAGTCGCCTGTGGCCCGGGCTGCTGCGCTGCCGACGGTTGCTGGGGGTGGGGGGCTTTGTGCTGGCCCTGGTGCACGCGCTGCACATGCTAGAGCACGCCTGGGGCTGGAACTGGGAGGCGTGGGCGTTCTTGCCTCGCTGGCAGCAAGGGGCGATCGCCGCTGGCATTGGGGCGCTGGTGTGCCTTTTGCCGGGTGCTCTGACCAGCTCGGATGCCATGATCCGCCGTCTGGGGCCGGCCTGGCGGCGGCTGCACCTGCTAGCCCTGCCGGCCTGGGTGCTGGCGGCCCTGCACACGATTTTTTTGGGGTCTCACTACCTGGGCAATCTGACCTGGCAAGGCCCCGAACAAGCGCGATCGCTGGTCTTGGCGGCCCTGGTACTGGGAGTGCTGCTGGTGCGATCGCGCTGGATTTGGTCCCTGCTGTCCTTGGAAAAGTTTTATGGCGCGCCTCCTTCGGTTTCTGCTTCCAAATAGTCTGGCCCTGGGCCTAGGGGCGATCGCCGCGCTCCCCGGGCTGGCGCACACCGTGCGCACCGCCAACGACGTGGCCGCAACCTTTCACCTAGAGCCCGATCACAATCCCACCGCGGGCCAGCCTGCCCAGGTGTGGTTTCTGCTGACCCGGCGGGGCGGCGAGTCGATTCCTCTAGAGGCCTGTGATTGCGAGCTGGCGGTCTATCCGGAGCCGCGCGCCCTTGAGGCTGAGCCTTTGCTAGAGCCGCCGCTGGAGGCGATCGCCGCCGAGCGTTACGAAAATCTGCCCGGAGCAGAGGTTGTTTTCCCGCGGCCGGGCAGCTACACCCTAGAGCTGCGGGGCCAACCGAAGACAGAGGGCGACTTTCAGGCGTTTCAGTTTACCTATCCGGTGACCGTGGCCGTGGGCCAAGCGACGTCGGAGCCTCCGGAGGCAGTGGCAAATCAGACTGCTGAAGGGGCAAACGCGGCGATCGCGGAACCGGGCGATCGCAAGCTGCGGCAGTTCCCGATCGCCTGGACGGCGGCGGGAGCCGTCGCCGTGGTGATTGCTGGGGGCATTGCGCTCCTGGTGGTCAGCGATCGCCTCTCCAAACCCTAGAACTCGCCCCTGCCAAAATTGCGTCGCTGGCGGGGTTTTGCACTATCATCGACCTCAGTCAGCAGACCCAATCAGCCGAACCCGGCGCAGTTGCGGTCAGAGATAGGCGTGGGAGCGTCGTCGGTGTGAGCAAGCGTCAGCAAAAATGGCTCCAAAAATGGACCTGGGGACAACTCGTCGCTGGGCTGCTGAGTCTGTGGGTGCTGGGATGGGCGATCGCCCAGGTGCCCGCGCGGGCCAATGAAATTGATCAGCTGCGGCAGCAGCAGCAGCAAGTTGATCAGCAGCGATCGGCCATTCAGCAAGAGCGCGATCGCCTCCAGCAGGCCGAAGGCACCGCCAAGCAGCAGCTGGGGCAGCTCCAGCTCGATCTGAACACCACCAACTTGCAGCTCAAAGACAGTGACTACCGTCTGAAGCTGGCCCAAAAACAGCTCCAGGAGCTGCAAGAAGACTATCTGATCGCCGAAAAAGCCTACCGCCAAAAGCAAGCCGCCACCATCGGACGCCTGCGATTTTTGCAGCGTCAGCAGGGCGGCAATGGCTGGGCCGTGCTGCTGCAAAGCCGCGACCTGAGCGAATTTTTGGCCCGCCGTGAGCAGCTCAAGCGAGTTTACGCCGCTGACCGGCAGGGGCTCGAAGACTTCCAGGCCGAAACGGTCAAGATTCGCCAGCAGCGCCAAGCCCTCGAAGAGCAGCGCAACAACGTTGCCCTGCTCACCCAGCAGCTGCTCGCCCAAAAATCTGAAGTCCAAGCCAAGGCCCAGGCGCAGACCTTGCTGGTCGATCGCCTAACCAGCGATCGCGCAGCCCTAGAAGCCGCCGAAACGCAGCTAGCCCGCGACTCGAGCCGCCTGCGCGGCCTGATCCAGCAGCGGGTTGCCGCCGCCGCTCCCAAAGCCATCATCCGCAAGCCGGTGATTATTCGGGGGTCGGGGCTCATGGTCTACCCCAGCGCTGGCGAAATCACCAGCAACTTTGGCTGGCGCGTCCACCCCATTTTGGGCACCGATCGCTTCCATGCGGGGATTGACTTTGGTGTGGACTACGGCAGCCCGATTCAGGCCGCCGCCGATGGCGTGGTGATCATCGCGGAGTGGTACGGCGGCTACGGCAACACGGTGGTAATTGACCATGGCAACGGCATCACGAGCCTCTACGGCCACGCCAGCGAGCTCTATGTCCGGGAGGGCCAAGTCGTGAAAGCGGGAGAGGCGATCGCCGCTGTCGGGTCGACGGGCTTTTCCACCGGGCCGCACCTGCACTTCGAAGTTCGCGAAGAAGGCGAACCGGTTGACCCGTTCAACTACCTAGGGTGACCCTAGCTGCTGCCGCTCCGCCCCTTGGCCAAAAAACTCCTCAATTTCGCCGCGATGCCCTATGATGGAATTCCGCTGCGATTGAACCTGCCCGAGTCGGCAGTGCTATAATCAAGCGAGCGTGTGGGCATGTAGCTCAGTGGATAGAGCATCAGATTCCGGTTCTGAGGGTCGGGGGTTCGAATCCCTCCATGCTCGTTAAGTGCATCTCAAGTAAAACTCCCTGTTGAAAACCCGCTTCAACAGGGAGTTTTGCTATTGAGCCCTTGCCTAGAAGGGCGATCGCCCAAAACTTGGGTCAAACAGCGGGCGATCGCCCGCTGGTGACTAAGCGTCTCTAGCCTTCGTCGGAGCGGCCCTGGACGTTCTTGACGATGCGTGAGAGCTCCATCTTTTCGTCCACGGACACCCGAGTGGGAGAACCGCTGATAATCCGCTCGAAATTGCGGAAGGAATCCTTGATTTCGGGGCCCTTCTCGCTGATCGTGTACTCGCGAATGCCCTTGTCGTGCCAGGATCCGCGCATCTTGAATACGTTGATCGCCCGAGACATCTCGCCGCGAATCTCCACGTACTGGAGCATCAAGATCGTGTCTGTGATCGTCGAAATATGGGAGTCCGTGATTGAGTGGGACCCCATAAACTGGTCCGTCGTGTTGGTGAAGAAGCCCGTGATCTCCTCCTGCTTGGCGAAGCCCGTCACCCCGATCACGAACTGCCGGAAGCTGTTGTTGCTCACGCCGCGGGCGATCGCCGACAGCGAGTCGATCGCAATCCGCGACGGCTTAAACTCGGCAATCTCCGTCTTAATGATCTGCAAGTGATCTTCGAGGCCCGTTGACTCCGGATAGGCACACAGGATTCTCAGCAGGCCCTTGCGCTCCATCTCCTCAAAATCAATGCCCCACGAATAGGCATTGCGGAACAGCTGCGCCCGTGACTCCTCATAGGCAAACAGCATTGCCTTCTCGCCGTTGATACAGGCATTTTCCAAGAACTTGCTGACCAGCAGCGTCTTGCCTGTACCCGTTGCCCCCGTCGCCAAAATAATCGAATCTTTGAAGAAGCCGCCGCCGCACATCTCGTCCATCGTCTTCACGCCCGACGAGACGCGGACATTCGACGATCGCTGCGTCAGGCGCATCGCCCCCAGCGGGAAGATATTGATTCCCTCATTGGTAATCGTGAAGGGAAACTCACCCTTCATGTGGGTGGTGCCGCGCAGCTTGAGGATCTCCAGCGTTCGCCGCCGCCGCTCGCCCTCCAGCACGTTGCGCACGATCACCACATTGTCCGAGACAAACTCTTCCACCCCAAACCGAGCCACCGGACCGTATTCCTCGATCCGCTCGGTTGTCATCACCGTAGTTGCGCCAATCTGCTTCAGACGAGCCACCAGCCGGAAAATTTCTCGGCGCACCACCGAGGCAGCATCATACTGCTGAAAAACCGCCGTAATCGAGTCAATCGAAACGCGTTTTGCTTTGTATTTTCGAATCGCATATTGAATGCGTTCAATCAGCGCCGACAAATCAAAATTGCCCACCACATCCTGACCCTCAGGATCGGGGGAAGCATCCAGAATGAACAGCTTGCCATCATTGACTAAGCGCTGCAAATCCCAGCCAAAACTCTGGGCGTTTTTGATGATATCGCTGGGTGATTCTTCAAAGGTGACGAACACACCCGGCTCATCAAAGTGCACGATCCCGTTGTAGAGAAACTGCACTGCAAACAGAGTTTTTCCTGTGCCGGAAGTCCCGCTGACAAGGCTTGTCCGTCCGATTGGCAGGCCGCCATGGCTGATGTCGTCAAAGCCTTCGATAAGAGTACGAATTTTTTGAACACCAACGCGAACGGGTTCCTTCTGTTGCTCCGGCTGATTGCTGTCGCTCATCTTCCTACAGGTAAAATCTTTTTAGAATTCGGCTTGAAAGTTGAAGTCCATGAAAGACTGATTTTCATGGGTTTGCAACAGGAGAAATCAGGAATAGCTGCCAAGAACCTTAGATATCCGCTTCATCTTCCTGTAGTTCTTCATAAAGTAAATCGAGGCCAATCAAAACCCTATCTCGATCCGAGAGGTCGCCAATGATCTTGCGAACAGGCGGCGGCAGAATTTTGGCCAAGGTTGGCGTCGCAAGTATCTTATCTTCTTCGGCGAGCTGGGGATTTTTTAGCACGTCGATCACTTTCAGTGCGTACACTCCCTGAAATTCTTCTTCCAAGATATTCTTGAGGGTTTTTAGGGCGCGAACCGAGTTGGGAGTATTGCCCGCTACATAAAGTTTCAGAACATAGGTTTTTTTGAGAGAGCCCATAGGAGTTAAAGAAGAGAGTTCACATAAGGGGACAATATGAAAGAAATGTCTGATGGTTATATATCGAAGTTTTTTAGGACTCCCGGGGAATGGAGCGACGGTACATCTCGCACAGGTGAGCAATTGTATCAATCAGGGTCAAGCGATAGTCAAGTAGGATGTCCTCGCTGCGCCCCTCCAATTTTAGCTGCTTAGAAAATTCGTCCATGAGATCCATGTGGATTTCGACGATTTGTGTAACAGGAATATCTGAAAAGAAGGCGAGGTTTACGAATTCGTCAATTTTTTGATTGAGTTGGTCATCTTGAGAGAAGTAGCCCAAGATGATCTCCCGGTAGGTAAACCGCAGCTTGTCGAGCAGTTCTTGTTTTTCCTGCAGGGAGAGATGGCGAAGGAAGTATCGCGAGTCTCGCTTGTAGTACACACCGAGATATCCCAATCGCTCTTTGAGTTTTTCGGCGAGTCGATGCTGGGTGGACAGAAAGACAGGAGCCACTGCGCTGTTGGTGGGCTCGTGGGAGTTGAGGTCGGACGCCTGGTAGGTGGGAGAGAGCTTGAGAAACTGGCCGATCGCTTGGTCGATGTAGTGGAGGATCTGGTCGCCCTTGTCAAGGCCGATGCGAATCTCGGCGGCGTGGTAGAGATAGGTCGGCAGGGAGGTCAGAGGAAAAGGGAAGTCGATGGGTTCGTCGGGGTGACTTTCTTTCTTGGTGGAGTTTTTGGTGATGAAGATGACGCAGGGAAGGACAATGGCATTTTCGTAGAGCCATCCGTACAGGGAGCGAATTTCTGGACGATCTTCGAGCACTAAGCAATCAATTTGCTGCTTTTCGAGCAGGATGAAGTCTCGAAGATCGTCTGGAGTGTGATGAATGCTGGGGGTATGGGAGTCTCTGCTCAGATGGTTTTGGACAACCTGGGCTAGGGCGGGTGAGGGCAAAAAGGTGCAAATTGCGAGGGGAGAACTCAAGGCTGGGGTGAGGTGAGGGGGACAAAAATCACATTCCTAGTCATGATTATGGGCTAGTGACTTGAATCAAGCACTAGTTTTGATGCGGAATTTTAATAATTTTTTTAGGTTTTTCTGCGGATTTTGGGGATCGAGAGAAGAGTTGGGAATACTGAGGTCTCTGGAGGTTTCTCAAGATCAATCCGATGGGACAGAAGCTGCTTTGAATTAAAGATGAGAAATTTGGTGTTAGGCGACAAATATCAATAAATTTGTTGTAGGAAGCCTTGGATATTGCGGTCGGGGTAATAATGAGGCTGTGATGGTCGCGCGACGATTTTAGAGTTTTGGGTAGTGTGCTGTCCCGGAGCGTTGGGGCGTAGGTGATTTGGGCAAGGATGCAGGCTCAGGGGACTGAGGGCTGCTGGTGCTTTCACTGGGGTAATGGTGAGGCTTTTGGTTGCGCGATCGCCTTGAGATGTGACTGAGACTGGTGGATTTGCTCTTCCGTTAGGGGTTGCTTCGTTGATGTCAGCGCTCCGCCTTCGAGACTTTAGCAGAGTTGTGCCGTCTTGTGGCTACACCGAAAGGCTTTCGGCAGCTGTGGAGTTGATGCTGCGCGATCAGTCTGACTGCCTGGTGTTGCTGGATGAGCAGAGATTCCCGCTTGGGGTGATGAGGCTGCCGGATGTGCTGGCGATGATGGTGGACCAAGGGGGCGCGGACCTTTGGGTGGGGCTGCGAGAGCAGGGATCTGCGCTGGTGGGTCCGTGGCTGCGCGATCGCGGCAAGCTGCTGCCGGTGAGCGTGTTTTCGGCGGATTTGCTGGTGGAGGATGTGGGTCGACGCTTGCAGGCGGCGATGTCGCAGTTCTGGGTGGTGGTCCAGGGGGATGGCACCTATGGCGGGATGCTGGATCTCCACGCTTTGCTGAAGCACTGGGCGCCGAGCTCTCTGGGGGAGCCGCGGGAAACGCGAGAGGCTTTTGTTGGACGCGATCGCTTGCTGTTGGCGGGGGCGCGGCGATCGCCGTCGGCTGCCTGGGTGCTGCTGGAGGAACTGCTGGAGGCGCTGCCGATGCCTCTGATGCTCCAGGAGCAAACGGGGACGGTGCTGCTGCAAAACTGCGCGTGGCGATCGACGATTGGTCCGGTGCGCTGCCTCGAAGAGGAGATGCGATCGCCGTGGGAGTCGGTGGGCCATTGCCGCTTGGGGGTGAGCTATGGCCCTCAGGTGCACGGCTCTGGGAGCGGGGCGGGGACGCCGAAGGCGCGATCGTGGCAGTTTACGCGCATTGCGCTGTCGATTCCGCCAGATCTGCTGCCCATGCTGGGCGATCGCCCCTCGCAGCTCACGGATCCTACTCAGATCGATGGGATTGCAGGTTTGGCCCAAGATCCGCTGTGGTCTTGGGAGGCGCTGGCCCAGGGATTGACGTCGGTGGCGACGCTGGCCCGAGACGCTCAGACTCGGTCGCCCCTAGCCTGGCGATCGCCCTTGTGGCTGGTGGTGGCCCAGGATTTGACGGAGCATCAGCAGGTTACCCAGGAGCTGATTGCCAAAAATGCAGACCTGGCTCAGCTCAATCGCCTCAAAGATGAGTTTTTGGCCTGCATTAGCCATGAACTGCGGACGCCGCTGACGGCGGTGCTGGGCCTGTCGGGCCTGCTCAAGGAGCAGACCCTGGGCAATCTCAATGCGCGCCAGGTTCACTACACGCAGCTGATCTATCAGAGCGGCCGCCATCTGATGAATATCGTGAACGATATTCTGGACTTGACGCGGATCGAGACGGGCCAGCTGGAGCTCCAGCCGGAGCCTGTGGCGATCGCCACGGTGTGCGAGCGTGCCTATCAGCAAGCGCTACAGCTATGCTCGGCCAGTCCGCCCCAGGGCACGGGCGATCGCGCGACCGAAAAAGCGTCCACCCCTGCTTTGACCCCGCCGGCTTTGGCCACCTTTTCCCTGAGTATCGAGCCGGGGCTAGAGTTTTTGGTGGCTGACGAGATGCGGCTGCGCCAGATGCTGCTCAACCTGCTCTCCAATGCCTTCAAGTTCACCGATCCTCAGGGCCAAATCGGCCTTAGCGTGAGCCGCTGGGAAGGCTGGGTGGCCTTCACCGTGTGGGACCAAGGCATTGGCATTCCCGCTAATAAGCAGCACCTGATTTTTCAAAAATTCCAGCAGCTCGAAAACCCCTTGACGCGCCGCTTCGAGGGAATTGGTTTGGGGCTGGTGCTGACCCAGCGCTTGGCGAGGCTGCACGGCGGCGACATTACCTTTGTGTCCCGCGAAGGGGAGGGCAGCGAGTTTACGCTGCTGCTGCCGCCGAGTCCGCCCAAGCCAGCTCCCGAGGGGCTGGTGCGACCGACAATGGTGTTGCCGACCCTCCCCAATCGCCTGGTGCTGCTCGTAGAGGCGGTGCCTGCGGCGATCGAAGGCTTGCGCAGTCAGCTGCTGAACTTGGGCTACTGCGTGGCGATCGCCCGGGCGGGGACCGAAGCCGTCGAAAAAGTGCGGCGGCTTCAGCCCTGTGCGGTCCTGCTCAATCCGGTGCTGCCGATGCTGTCGGGCTGGGACGTGCTGACGCTGCTCAAGAGCGACGCCGACACGCAGCATATTCCCGTCATCGTGATGGCCGCGCCGGTCGAGCGAGATCAGGCTCGCCGCAGCCGAGCGGATGGCTTTTTGACGCTGCCCGCCGAGGTGGGCGCCCTAGAAACGCTGCTGCTGCGTACCCAGACCGCCGAGCCGCCGCTCTCAGAGCCTGGGACCAACTTGGTGATCCTGCGGCTCTGCCTGCGAGAAGACAGCCTGCTCAAGGCCCCCAGCGGACCGCCAGAGAGTCACTACGAGTCGGCGATCGCCGAAGACCTCAATCAGCTGCTCCATCTGTATCACTACCGATTGCTAGAGGCGGACGATCTCGACCAGGCTGAGCTTGTGGCGCGGGTCTGGCAGCCCCACGTGGTGCTCATTGACTGCCAAACTCAGGCGCCGGAGGCCTTGCTAAAGCTGATTCCGGACTATACGGTCTTGGCGGGTTTGCCTTTTGTCACTCTCGACGCCGAAACCACCCACATCCTCAGTCAGATGCCGAATTTGGCGGTGTATCCGTGCCTGCTGCCGGGGCAGGCTCCCCCCAATCAGGCTGTCGAAAAGCTGGAAGTGGCCTCGCTCTTTCAGGCGATCCAGATTGCGGCGGGCATGAACTGGCGGCCTCGCATCATGCTGCTGAGCAGCTTGGCCTTTGCGGATTTGTCGCCCGCGATCGAGGGCGATCGCCGCGATCGCTGGGGCGGCTGGCTGACCATGCTCATGCAGTACCTGCAAACGGCGGGCTTCCACGGCGTTGTGGGACAGTCCTGGAAAGATGTCCAGCATCAAATTCAGCACCACAGCGTCGATCTGCTGCTGGTGTCTTTGTGGGACTGCGAGTCTGAGCCCGCCATGCTCCAGACCCTGGCGGCCCTAGAGGCACTCCCCCAGCGCCCGCCGTTGGTGGTGCTCGATCGCCGGCTCCAGGGCACGCTGGTCACTCCCCAGCCCCAGAGCGAATTTGAGCAGCGGCTGGCCCGGATCGCCCGCGAAGTTCTGTCGCCCACGCTGTCGATGGGAGAACTGCTGGATCACATTCATCAGGCTCTGGCGGAAGCCAGAATTCCGCCAGAGCGCCTGTGAGAGGGCTGGAGGAGATCCCCCTAGAGAGCGGCGAGGGTGCGCTCCAGGATTTCTAGGGCCTGATCGATCTCGGCAGCCGTGACGATCAGCGGCGGCACGAAGCGCACCACCTTGGGACCGGCAGGCACCAGCAGCAGCCCTTCGGCGATCGCCCCTTTCACCACGTCCAGAGACGTCAGCTCGATATCACCCTTCAGCTCCAGGCCATTGATCAGGCCCCAGCCCCGCACTTCGGCGATCTGGTCGGGACGCTGAGCGGCGATCGCCCGCAAGCCCGCCCGGAGCTGCTCGCCCCGCGCCTGCACGTTGGCCAGCAGATTGTCTTGCTCGAGGGTGCGGCAAATGGACAGGGCCACCGCACACACAAAGGGATTGCCGCCAAAGGTGCTGGCGTGATCCCCCGGCTTGAAAACGTCGCAGAACGCCTTGCACAGGGTCGCGCCGATGGGAATCCCGCCGCCGAGGCCCTTGGCCGATGTGAAAATGTCCGGCTCGATGCCCAGGGCTTCGTAGCCCCAGTAGTGGCCGGTGCGGCCCATGCCCACCTGCACCTCATCGAGGATCAGCAAAATGCCCTTTTCGTCGCACAGCTGCCGGACCCGCTGAAAATATTCGCGATCGCCGGGCCGGACGCCGCCCTCGCCCTGGAGCGGCTCCAGGAGGATCGCCGCCACGCGCCGCTCCGCCTGATCAATCTGGGCGATCGCCGCCTCCAGCGCCCCAAAGTCGTTGTAGGGCACGTAGTGGAACCCAGGAACCAAGGGCGAAAAATTCTGCTGGTACTTCGGCTGGCCCGTCGCCGTGATCGTGGCCAGGGTCCGGCCGTGGAAGCTCGCGTTGGCCGTCAGGATCACCGGGTCCTGGATGCCCAGGACGGTGTGGGCGTACTTCCGGGCCAGCTTGATCGCCCCTTCATTGGCCTCGGCGCCGGAGTTGCAGAAAAAGACCCGGTCTGCGCAGGAGTGCTCGACCAGCCACTGGGCCAGCTCCCCCTGGGCGGGGATGTAGTAGAGATTGGAAACGTGGTGCAGGGTCTGAATTTGCTGGGTGACCGCCTCCACCATGGCGGGATGGGCGTGGCCCAGGGTACAGGTGGCAATCCCGGCGACAAAGTCCAGGTATTCGCGGCCCTCGCTGTCCCACACGCGGCTACCGGCGCCTCGCACGAGGGCCAGGGGGAAGCGACCGTAGGAGGTCATGACGAATTGGTCAAAGGCTTCCGTACTGAAGGGGGTGCCAGCGGCGTCGAGAGACGCGGGAACGAGGGTTTCTGGACTCACTGAATTAATACCTCTTGGGAAAAGAAATGCACAGATCAGCTTCCTGAGCCCAGGAAGGACTGACGCAGATTGGAAAATTTATTCACAATCTTAGGTCAGGTTTTCGGATAACAACCATTTAGGAAAAGGGAGTTGTCGGGAAATCCTCACGCAGGGGCGCTTTGGCTCCGCTGGCGCAAAATAAACTCGGCGATCGCCAAATCCACAGGAGTCGTGACCTTGAGGTTGGTTTCCTCGCCCTCGACAATGTGCACGGGCAGACCGCATTTTTCAAAGAGGGCCGCGTCGTCGGTGACGCTCCAGCCCAGGCGATCGCCCTCGTCGTGGCACTGGCGCAGGGTCTTCACCTCAAAGCCCTGGGGCGTCTGGGCCGCCCAGAGGTTGCTGCGATCGGGCGTGTCGATGATTTCTCGCTGGTCGCCGACGACTTTGATCGTGTCCTTGACCGGGACGGCGGCGATCAGGCCAGAGCACTCCAGCAGGGCCGCCGCGCACCGATCGAATAGCTCGGGAGTAGCCAGACAGCGAGCCCCGTCGTGAATCAGCACCCGCTCGGCGTCGGCGGGCAGCCCTTTGAGCCCGTTGTAGACCGACCCCTGGCGCGTGGTGCCGCCCTGGATCAGCGCTACCGGCTTGGTGAGGGCGATCGCCGCCAAAATGTCCTTGAAGTCGGGGTAGTCCTCGGGCTGGCCGATGATCCCGATCCAGCTAATGCTCTGGGAGGCTTCGGCGGCCAGGAGCGTCCAGCTCAGGATGGGTTTTCCCAAGAGGGTGAGCAGCAGTTTGTTGCGATCGCTCCCCATGCGCCGCCCCACGCCCGCCGCTGGAATTAATAGGTGCACGACAATCCCCCGTTTCTACGATCCACGATGCTTGGAGAGCCTGCTGGCCCAGAAGGCGAAAAATAACCGGGGCGATCGCCCGTTTAGGCCTCTATCTCCTGGGATTTGCCTGTTCTCTCGGTATACATTCCCTTAGAATAAGGGGTTGGAAAGCTGGATCAACCAAACCATGCGCATACTGGCCCTTGTTCCTGGCGGGATTGGCGACCAAATTCTGTTTTTCCCGACCCTTGATAGCCTCAAGCAGGCCTATCCTAAGGCAAAACTTGATGTCGTTGTAGAGCCCCGCGCAAAGGCTGCCTATCGGGTGTGTCCCTTTGTGAACGAAGAGATTGTCTTCGACTTTAAAGGCAGCAATAGCTTAGCGGACTGGGGAAACTTGCTGGGCGTCATCCGCGATCGCGAATATGATGCAGTGCTCTCCCTCGGTCGTAGTTGGGCCGTCGGAGTGCTGCTGTGGCTCACCGGTGTGCCGACGCGGGTAGGCTACGCAGGCAGTGCGGGGGCCTGGTGCCTCACCAACCCGGTGCCTCTGAAAACTGAGCAGTATGCTGCCAGCCAGTACCACGACTTGCTGAGCGGTCTGGGCATCAGTGGACCCTGTCCCGACCCCCGCATCAGCGTCCCCAAGCGAGATATCGAGTGGGCCGAAGCCGAGCAAAAGCGCCTCGGCATCCACGAAAGCGGCTATGTATTGATTCACCCCGGAGCGAGCGCCCTCTCGCGCCTCAAGGGCATCGAGAAGACCTACCCCGCTCAAAGCTGGAAGTCCATTATCCGAGACTTTCGTCAGCGCCAGCCGGGTCTGCCGGTGGTGCTGGTTCAGGGACCGGAGGATCGGGAAATCGTGGAGGCGATCGCCGCTGACGCCGACGTCAAAATCGCCACGCCCGACGACATTGGCAAGCTCGCGGCCCTAATCGCCGGAGCCAACCTGATGCTGTGCACCGACAGCGGCCCGATGCATCTAGCAGTGGCGGTCCAAACCTATACCATTGCGCTCTTTGGGCCGACGGACTCCACCAAGCTCCTGCCCACGAGCAGCAAGATCATTGCGCTCCAGTCGACGACCAACCGGGTCGCAGACATCACGCCCGACGACGTGCTCAAGCGGGTCTGGGGTGGCTAGACGGGCCGTTTTTCTCGATCGAGACGGCGTGCTCAATGTCGAGGCGGGCTACCTGCACCGAGTCGAAGATCTCCACTTGGTGCCGGGGGCGGCCCGCGCAGTACGCCAGCTCAACGATCGCGGCCTCTTTTGCTGCTTGGTTTCCAATCAGTCCGGGCCAGCGCGGGACTACTACCCCCAGTCCCACGTCGATCGCCTCCACGATCGCCTAAGAGATCTTCTTGTCCAGGAAGCTGCGGCTCACCTGGATGCGCTGTACTACTGCCCCACCCTGAGCCCCCCCGAGGGCGGAACGGCGACCGCGTTTACCTACTGGAGCACCTGGCGCAAACCCAATACGGGGATGCTCGTGGCGGCAGCCTGGGAGCACGACCTCGACCTGGGCCGCAGCTTTATGGTGGGGGACAAGGCGACGGATGTGGATCTGGCCCACAATGCAGGCTGTCGAGGCATCTTGGTCCAGACGGGCTACGGCGATCGCGTTCTTCAGGGCGACTATCAGCACGCTACCCGACCGGACCACATTGCGGCCGATTTGCCTGCTGCTGTGGCCTGGATCTTGACCCAGATCGCGGGCGATCGCTAAAGCGTCCCGGCTCAAAAATTCGCTAGGTCTCAAGCAAAACGCCTGCCGCTGACTCAGTCAGGGCAGGCGTTTTGCGTTTGCTCAAGTCGGGCAATCGAGGCTTTCGGGGGTGCTATCCCTTCGTGCTGGTGAGCTGCTTGGCCGGCAGCTCGGTGTAGCGGGCGACGATTTCCCGGAACTCTTCCCCTTCGATCAGCTCTTTGTCCAGCAGCGTTTCGACCAGCTGGTCAATCAGGGCGCGGTTGTCCCGCATGATGGTGCGGGCAATGTCGTAGCAGTGCAGGGCGATCGCGCGCACCTGCTGGTCGATCTTGGAGGCGACTTCTTCGGAGTACTCCGATCGCGTCATCAGGTCGCGGCCCAGGAAAACTTCGCTGTTGCCGCTTTCGAGGGCAAAGGGACCTAGATCTGACATGCCGTAGCGCGTCACCATTTCTCGGGCCAGGTTCGTCACGTACTCGATGTCCGAGGAGGCGCCCTGGGTCACTTCTTCGGCCCCAAAGACCACTTCCTCGATCGCCCGTCCGCCCAGAGCAACCGTGATGCGGTCCATGAGCCAGGAGCGGCTGTAGAGGCCGCTGTCGATGATGTCCTCGTTGGGAACCGGCTTGGCGAAGCCGCCGATGCCGCCCGAGCGGGGAATGATCGTGACTTTGTCGAGGATGTCGGATTTTTCGAGCAGCGTCATCAGCAGGGCGTGGCCGACCTCATGGTAGGCAATGATCCGCTTTTTCTTGCTGTCGAGGAGCGGCGTCAGAGATAGGCCGATGGTGACCCGATCGATGGCGTCGTCGACTTCTAGGGGCGTAATCGCGTCCTTGCGGCGGCGGGCGGTGAGGATGGCGGCTTCATTGAGCAAGTTAGCCAGCTCTGCCCCCGAGAAGCCGGGGGTGCGGCGGGCGATCGCCTCTAGGGACACATCCGACGACAGCTTTTTGTTGCGGGCGTGGACCTCCAGGATGCCCAAACGGCCCTGGTAGCCCGGCAGATCGACGATTACCTGGCGATCGAAGCGGCCCGGTCGCAGCAGCGCCGTGTCCAGCACGTCTGGCCGGTTGGTGGCCGCAATAATAATCACCCCGGCGTTCCCCTCGAAGCCGTCCATCTCCGTCAGCAGCTGGTTGAGGGTTTGCTCCCGCTCATCGTTTCCGCCGCCGATTCCCGCGCCCCGCTGGCGGCCCACCGCGTCAATTTCATCAATAAAGACAATGCAAGGGGCGCTTTCCTTGGCCTTCTTGAACAGGTCCCGCACGCGGGAAGCCCCGACCCCCACAAACATTTCTACAAATTCGGAGCCAGAAATGCTGAAGAAGGGCACTCCTGCCTCGCCAGCGATCGCCTTGGCCAGCAGGGTTTTGCCGGTGCCGGGAGGCCCCACCAGCAGCACGCCCCGAGGAATCTTGGCCCCGATCGCCGTAAACCGCTCGGGCTTCTTGAGGAAAGAAACGACCTCTTGCAGCTCTTCTTTGGCCTCTTCGATGCCCGCCACGTCGTCAAACATGACGCCGGTTTTCGCCTCCATCTGGAAGCGAGCCCGCGACTTGCCGAAGTTCATCGCCTGGTTGGAGGCATTGGTGGAGCGGCGCAGAATCATCATCAAACCGATGATCAGCAAAAAGACCAGCAGCAGGTTGGCGATCAGGCCCGCAACGGCGTTGCTGTCGGTGGACGGCTGAATGTCAAACTGCAAACTAGCGTTGTCGTTGGCGCGCCGCACTAGCTCGGGGTTTTGCTCAAAGACCGGCACGCTCAGGGGCGGCTCGCTGCTGCCCTGGCTTTTGAGACGCACTTTGGCAATCCGCTGAGTCGGATCGAGCTCAATGCTAGAGACTTCGCCGGCGTCGATTTTGCTCAGCAGCTCGCTGTAGGTGAGGCTTTCGCTTTCTTTTTGCGCAAACGCAGGCAACCCTGCCAGACTTCCCTGGAGTATGAGCCAACCGAGGGCGATCGCGCCGGTCGTGTTTGCACTGCGTCGAAACAGTTGGTTCATCCACCGCTTGGATTGGAAACGTTTGATCATGACTTGCCTATCGTTTGCCCGATAAATTCAGAGAGTTAGCAATCTCAGTCACTGCTCGCCAACGCTGCTTCGATCCTCCAACAAAAGAGGCGAAAAGCATTGCTGCAGGCATCCTAACAATCGACAACCCATCGGTGATGGGACCACCCTAGCGCTGAGCATACCGACGGTTCGCCAATCGGGGCCTTTTCACTAGAGTCGGTGGGGCCAAAAAGGCGGACCGGGTCAAGGCGAAAGAGGTTGGGTGACTGACCGCTACGAGCGACTGCTTCTAGTCTAGCTCTGGTGACTGGGATCGCCTTGAGGAAGGGGCGATCGCCCTTTGCCAAAACAGAGATTTTCTGCCGAGAAGACGCCTCTCACACACAACGCGGCCTGAGCGTCTCTACCGTGAGACAGAGTCTCCTTGACAGGCAAATTTACCGTTCGCTACATTGATCGTAGTCGAAATGACTTCGACTTGCTTCGGCTTTATGTTAAACGCTGCAATATCGCTAACCCAGGAGCCCCCATGGTCAAAATCGTTGCAATTGGCGGCAGTCTCCGCCCCGACTCCACCAGCTACAAACTCCTAGAGCGATCGCTCCAGCGAGTCTCTGCCCTCGGCGCGGAGGCAGAGCTGCTGGACCTGCGGCAGATGAACCTCCCGTTTTGCCATGGCGGCCAAGAGTACCCGGACCATCCCGACGTCGATCGTCTGCGCCAGACCGTCGCCAGCGCAGACGGCCTGATCCTGGCAACCCCCGAGTACCACGGCGGCGTCAGCGGCGTCCTGAAAAATGCCCTAGATCTAATGAGCTTCGAGCAGCTCTCTGGAAAAGTCGTGGGTCTGCTCAGCGTCTTGGGCGGCCAGTCCAACAGCAACTCCCTCAACGAGCTGCGCCTGATCATGCGCTGGGTCCACGCCTGGGTGATCCCAGAGCAGGTGGCGGTCGGCCAAGCCTGGCAGGCCTTTGGTGAAGACGGCAAACTCCTGGACCAAAAGCTCTCCGAGCGCCTGGATCAGTTTGCGCAAAGCCTGGTGGAATCTGCCCAGCGTTTCCAGTCAAACGTGAGTTCCTAGGGTCTCGCTGAATCCGCGCAAAAAGCCTCCTGCTCAATAGCAGGAGGCTTTTTGCTTCGGTCAAGAACGCGCATCCTCGGAAAAAGAGGAGAAGCTCACGCCGGACAGCCGAAGCGATCGGCGCTAGGAGTACGTCACAAACACGCGATCGCAACTAGCCAAAGCTAGTGATGATGGCCGTGACCGTCATGGTGATGGCCGTGATGGTGGTGACCATCGTGGTGATGGTGGTGGACTGCCTGGTGCGCGGCCAGCTCAGCCGCCCGCCCTGGCGCGACGCTCAGCGCCTGCTCGGCAAAGAGCGCCTCGATCTGAGGGTTGGCCCAGTCTGCCGCCATCTTCACAAACTCGGGATGCTCATTGACGCAGGGCATCTGCACATAGGTCACGTCGGGCCGCTTGCGCCGCAGAGCGTGAATAATGTGGTCCACGTCCAGGAGAGTCTCGTGGTTCTCGGTGGCAAACCCAATGGGCATAAAGACCAGCGCGGTCGCCCCCAGGGCCATCAGGTTTTTGGAAGCTTGGGTGACATCCGGCTGGGTCCAGTCGATCAGCGGCGTGTCGTGGTTGAGCCAGCCCACGGAGATCAGCGGGTACTTGTTGATCAGGCGCTCCCGGGTTCTTTCGAAGAGGGCCTGACTTTCGTCGATGCCCGACGTAAACCCTTTGGCCTTCATGGGACAGCCATGGTTCATCAAGATGATGCCGGTTTGAGAAGGCAGATGAGCTACCGCTAGGTCTGCTCGGACCTTCTCCTCGACCATGGCGGCCAGCAGATCAAGGTAAGCTGGCTCGTTATAAAAAGAGGGAATGTAGCGCTGACCCTTGACCCAGTGCTCGCTGCTGTCGCCGAGTTTGGCGAGGGCGGCGTTGACCTGCTCCACCGCGATGCCGCTGGTGAAGATGGAGTCAACGACCAGGAGCGGATAGATCAGCAGCTTGTCGAAGCCCTGGGCTTTGATCTCGCTGAGCACCTGCTCGGGCAGGAAGGGCGCGCAGAAGTTAAAGGCTTTGAAGACCTGAACGCGATCGCCCCAGCGCTCCTGGAGATGCTTTTCGATTCCGGCCCGCTGCTGCTCAAAGATGGCGTTGTGGGGGGAAATGAAGTTGCCGTGCTGGTGGTTCCACTCGTGCAGGTCAAACATGGCTAGCAGCTGGGCCAGCGGCGGATAGATCCAGGTGGGCACCGGCGCAAATTTGGCCGTTAGCAGATTGAGCGCCTGCTCGTTGTAGTTGGCGAAGTCCTCGTAGCTCTCGACCTCGCCGTAGCCCATGAGCAGGACGGCGACGCGATCGCTGCTGGCGGCGGGGGCGGGGACTGAGTGCAGATGTTTTTCGGGGGTGGCTACCACTGTTCGCTCCTTAATTCTGTCTGGGCAATGGTCGTACCCAAGCGGTGGGGCATCTTTCAGACTTGACTCGATTGACTTGAATGGACTGAAGACAGTCTGGATGAATTTGGGTGAGTGGCTTGGAGCAATCGGGCTGAGAGTCAGGGCCGCAAGGATGAGGGGCTGAAGCACAAAATCATCGCTGCGAGACATTTGCCGAGTTGGCAACCCGTCTCCTGAGGTGGCCCGATCCCAAGCAAAGCTTCTGGGTACGCAGGTGTGGCGAATCGAGGGACAAAAGTTGAGCTAGGAAAAGGCGTCAAGATGCCGCTTGTCCCCTAGGGTAGCATCCCCTTAGGGGGGATAGTTCGAGCGTGGCTGTTTCGCAATGGTTCTACAAACCTGCGTGGCTGCTGGCGGCGACAAAAACGCGATCGCGCCCGGCGGCTTTGGCTTTGTAGAGGGCGGTGTCGGCCGCCTGGATCACGGCCTCTCCGCTCTGGCCATGGATTGGAAAGACCGCAACCCCCAGAGAAAGGGTGATCGCGCCGAGGGCTTCAGCATTTTGCTGGAGGTTGAGATGCTTGATGCCTTCGCGCAGCTGCTCGGCGCGCTGCCGGGTATCCTCTGGAGAGGCTTCGGGCAAAATCAGCAAAAATTCTTCGCCGCCATAGCGACAGGCGATGTCCGTGGCGCGAATCTGCCCCTGCAAAAAAGCGCCCACTTCTCGCAAAACGGTGTCCCCCGCTTTGTGGCCGAAGGTGTCGTTGAAGCGCTTGAAATGGTCGATGTCCAGCAGGATGACCCCGAGGGTTTGCTGTTTGCGCTCGGCGCGCCGCACTTCTCGCTCCAGGGACTCTTCGAGGTAGCGCCGGTTGAACAGACCGGTCAGCGGGTCGCGGATGCTCTGGCGCTGCAGGCTCTGATAGAGGCGCAGATTGGCGAGGGCGAGGGAGACCTGGCGGGCGATGGTGACGGCTAGCTGCTGCTGGGTGCGGTTGAAGGTGCCGGTGGTGGGGGCGCTAAAGTGCAGAACGCCGATGATATCGCCTTGGGCAACGATGGGGATGCAGAAATAGGCTCCTGGAAGGGGATGGGTGAGGTGCTGGCAGATCAGCCCTTGGTGAATGTGCTCGACAAGGTGAGGCTGGCCGCGACGGAGGGCAACGCACTCCTGGAGGCCGAAAAGGGGCTGGCTGGCGATCGCGTCTCCCCAGGTGGCGACGGTCTCGACAATATTTCGGGAGTTGCTGATCAGGGACACGCCCCCCGAAAACTGGGGCAGCAGCAGCGGCATCAGCTGGCCAATCACCTTGCAGGCTTCCTCGAGGGTAATGCAGGCCTGCAGCAGGTCGCTGAGCTGGTTGAGCAGGGTCAGGTCTTCGTTGTACTGCTCGAGCTGGGCAACCCAGCCCTGGAGCTCGGCATTGGAGTCGTGGAGGACGCCTTCGACCGCCTTGCGATCGCTCACGTCCCGCAGGGTGATGGCCAAGCCATCCTCCATCGGCACCACCTGATGCTGGAGCCAGCGCACCTTCTCGGGGGCGATCGCCGCCTGGAAATCTTCTTGTAGGGGGACTTGGCGCTGCGCCGCCTGCAAAAGCTGCTCAAAGCTCTCGGCCTGCTCATAGATTGGCAGCATCCGCCGCAGCGGCTGACCCAGGGCCTGAGCCCGCGGCCGACCGATCATCTGCTCCGCCTTAGCATTGAGATCGCTCAAGACAAAATCTGCAACCTTGCCCTCTGGGTCCAAAACTGTCTCGACCACAAAAAGCGCATCCGGACTGGCCTCCACCGCCGCCCGAAACCGTGCCTCAGTGGCTCGGAGAGCCCCAGCAATGCGATCGCGCTGCCCGATGCCCCGATAGACCACCAAGCCTGCGGTCGGCATCAGCGCCAACGCCAGACCACTGCCAACCCAGATAACCCAGTGAGTGTTGCGAGCATTCACCTGGGCAATGCGCGTCTGTTCTGCCAGGGTCTGCTGCGCTTTGCGCTCCAAAATCCCCACCAAAAAGCGAATCTGATTCATATTCTGTTCGCCTTGTTTGCTCGCGATCAGCGCCTCAGCCGCCTTTTGGCCCTGAGTGCGCCGCGCATTCACCACCCTGCGCGAAAATCCAACGCGCTCATCAATCAGGGCCTGGAGCAGCATCAGCTCTTGTTGGTGCTCGCTGTCATAAGACAGCAGCTGGCGAAGGTGTTCGAGTTCCTCGTAGGTGCGCTTGATTCCGAGATCGTGGGGCTCCAAAAAGACCTCATCACCGGTAATGACATAGCCGCGCTGGCCGACCTGGATGTCTTTGATTTGGGACAGCAGGGTGGACAGTTCGTAGAGGACTTCATGCTGGTGGGAAAGAGACTCCGCAGTCCTCAAAAGTCGACTGACGCTCCACTCCGAGATCCCGCCGATGACCCCCAGCAGCAGCAAAGCGATTCCAAACCCCCCAACAACGACGGTTTCGAGCGATCGCTGAGGAGAGAGGGATGACAGTACGGGAGGCGTTTTCATGGGCAACCTCAAGACCTCGCTAGGGTCCTGCACAACAAAAGAACAAGGGGAAAAGCTCTTTAAAAAAATAGATTTGGAGCCTTTCAAGCGTTTCTGGATGGTCCCGAGGCTCCCCTGCTAAACAACTCGTCAATTTGGACCAAGTTGTGTGTGTCAATACTTCTTAAATAATTCTGAACGTATTTATAAAGTAGGTAACAGCAATCTGGCTGAAATTGCGTAATGGTCTAGCAGACAAAGACGAAGGTGACCGGCCGCAAAACCTGCGCTAGGGTGATGCAAAAACGGCGCTGGCATGGTCCAGTGAGAGCAGGAGCAAGGCTGTGCAAGTGTTGGTGTGTCCGGGAGTGCAGGATCTGAGCGCTACGCAGGCGTTTGTCGCGGCGCTGCGATCGCGCCTAGCGCCCGAGGATCAGCTGTGGTGTTTGGGGCCGGAGGTCTTGCCCTACTCGAGTGCCCACATTCTAGCGGCCCTTTCCCAGCGGTGTGATGCCCAAAAGCCGCTGCTGTGGCTTAGCTACAGTGCGGGGGTGGTGGGCAGTCTGGGCGCGGCGTGGGCCTGGCAGGCGATGGGGGGAACGGTGACGGCCTTTGTGGCTCTAGATGGCTGGGGAATGCCTTTGGGAGGTGCGTTTCCGATCCATCGCTTGAGTCATGATGACTTTACGCACTGGAGCTCGGCGCTGCTGGGCACAGGTTCCGAAAATTTCTATGCCGATCCGCCGGTTTCCCACGCCGATCTTTGGCGATCGCCCGCTGAGGTTCGGGGTTGGCAGGTCACGAGGGTGCCGGGTGGCGAAACGCGATCGCCCACTACCGCCCTGGAGTTTCTCGTGGTGCTGCGGCATCGCTACGAACCCGGGCGATCGCCCGGGGCGCCCCGGTGAGCCTGCTCTCCTGGCGATTGCCAACGACCGATTTGTTCCGCTGACCCTCAGCCCTTTACCGATCATGTTGTCCGACTCTCCCTCCGACGACCCACCCCATCATCCTGGCCTGCTGCGGCACAACCGCGCCTTTTTGTCCCTGTGGGCCAGCCAGGTCCTGTCCCAAGTAGCCGACAAAGTCTTTTTCGTGCTGCTGATCGTCCTGCTAGAGCGCTACAGCGACTCCGACCTCTCCAATTCTCTGCGCTCTCTGGTCATGGTGGCCTTCACCCTGCCCGCTGTTCTCTTCGGCTCCTCTGCTGGCATCTTCGTCGATCGCTGGACCAAGCGCACCATGCTCTTGACCTGCAACTTGGTCCGGGCCGGTTTGGTCATGCTCCTGCCGCTGCTGCCCGGCCAGTTTTGGGTGCTGCTGCTGATCGCCTTTGCGGTATCCACCGCGACCCAGTTCTTCGCGCCAGCGGAGCAGGCCGCCCTGCCGCTGCTGGTGCGGCCCGATCGCCTGATGACGGCCAATGCCCTGTTCGCGATCACCATGCTGGGCGCCATGATCGTGGGATTTGCCATCGGCGATCCCCTGCTGCGGGCCGCCGAAGTCCTTTCGGGAGGCCGGGGCCGCGAAATTCCGATTTGCCTGCTCTATCTGCTGGCCGCAGGCTGTATTGCGCAAATTCCGATCACGGAGGCTCACAAAGACGAAGTCCCTCTGACCGTCAACCCCTGGCGAGACCTCCGAACCGGGATTCGTTATCTAGACCAAAATCCGCTGATTAGCCGAGCCGTGCTGCAGCTAGCGGTGCTCTACTCCGTTTTGGCGGTGCTCATGGTGTTGGGCGTCAACCTGGCCCAGGCGGTGGGCCTCGAACCGCGCCAAGCCGGATTTTTGCTGGCGGCGACGGGGGTCGGGATGTTGCTGGGGGCGGCGCTGCTGGCTCGAGAGGGACAGCGGCTGCGCCATTGGCCGCTGTCCCTGATGGGGTTCTGGCTGGTCGCTGGGGTCCTGGGCTTATTTGCCCTGGTGCAGGAGCTGTGGCTGGGCCTCATCCTGAGCGTGGTGCTGGGCGTGGGCGGGTCCCTGATCTTGGTGCCGATGAAGACGCTGATTCAGCGGGAAACTCCCAAAAACATGCTGGGTAAGGTGCTGGGCTTCCAAAATAATGTGGTGAATATTGCCCTGAGTCTGCCCTTGGCGATCGCCGGTCCCCTCACCGACTGGCTGGGCCTGCGCGAGGTGCTGTGGGGACTGAGCGCTAGCGTGACCCTCCTGGGCGTCCGGGTCAGCCAAAAAAATCGCGATCGCCGCCAAGCAGCTGCGCGCCTCGAGAGCCTGCCCAGCGATCGCCCAGGTCAACAAAGCCTGAAACCAGTCGCTCGAAGCCTCGACACAGACCCAGAACAGAATTAAACTGTAATATTACAGAATTTAGACCAAAGCCCGCTGCCATCTCACAGCGGGATGTAGCGTCAGCACTTAAAGCAAGTGCCATCAATGCTTGATAGGGTTGATGAGGGAAATGCTTAGAACCAACAAGTTCGGCACTTTCCCGTGCGTCAAACTGAGTCAACAAAGGGTTGGGATCGCAACCCTGGGATGAGGAGAGGTCAGCGCAAAACCTGGCCCGCTTCTCTATCTAAGTCCCCAATTTCCTAGGCAGCAATCTAGGAAAATTGATCCAAATAACCATCCTGTTCGACGATTGCGTGAGGTCTCTCCCGTGCTGATGCAAAGTGTAGCGACTCGTCGTGTGACTGGGGCTTATGCTCTTTTGGACAGCCTCAAGCGTCACGGCGTCAAGCATATTTTCGGTTATCCTGGTGGCGCAATTCTGCCCATCTACGATGAGCTGTATCGCGTAGAGGCCGAGGGAAGCATCAAGCACATCCTGGTACGCCATGAGCAGGGAGCTGCCCACGCTGCGGATGGTTATGCACGGGCCACCGGCCAAGTCGGCGTTTGCTTTGGCACCTCTGGTCCCGGCGCGACCAACTTGGTCACCGGCATCGCCACGGCCCACATGGACTCGATCCCCCTAGTGGTGATCACGGGTCAGGTGCCCCGAACCGCGATCGGCAGCGACGCTTTCCAGGAAACCGATATTTTCGGGATCACCCTGCCCATCGTGAAGCACTCCTACGTGGTGCGCGATCCCCGCGATATGGCTCGCATCATCGCTGAAGCCTTCCACATTGCCAGCACGGGCCGCCCAGGGCCGGTGCTGGTGGACATCCCCAAGGATGTCGGTTTTGAAGAATTTGACTATGTGCCGGTGGAGCCGGGCTCTGTGCGTCTGCCGGGCTACAAGCCGACGGTGAAGGGCAATCCTCGCCAGGTCAACCAGGCTCTGAACCTGATTCAAGAAGCCTCGCGTCCGCTGCTCTATGTCGGTGGCGGGGCGATCGCTGCTAGTGCCCATGACGAAATCCGGGAGCTAGCCGAGCGCTTCCGCATTCCGGTCACCACGACCCTGATGGGCAAGGGCTCCTTTGACGAAAATCACGAGCTTGGCCTCGGCATGCTGGGCATGCACGGGACCGCCTACGCAAACTTTGCAGTCAGCGAATGCGACCTGCTGATTGCGGTGGGTGCGCGCTTCGATGACCGCGTAACCGGCAAGCTCGACGAGTTTGCGGCTCGAGCGAAGGTAATCCACATCGACATCGACCCCGCCGAGGTTGGCAAGAACCGATCGCCCGAAGTGCCGATTGTGGGGGATGTGCGCCAAGTGCTGACCGAGCTGCTGCGCCGCAGCCGAGAGCGCGGCGATACGCCCAATGCCCAGCAGACCCGCGAATGGCTTGAGCGGATCGATCGCTGGCGGCAAGACTACCCCCTCCAGGTGCCCCAGTATCCCGACGTCCTCTCGCCCCAGCAGGTGATCGTCGAGCTGGGCCGCCAAGCCCCCAATGCTTTCTTCACGACGGATGTGGGTCAGCACCAGATGTGGTCGGCCCAGTTCCTCAAGAATGGTCCCCGCCGCTGGATCTCCAGCGCTGGCCTGGGCACTATGGGCTTTGGTTTGCCGGCAGCCATGGGCGCGAAGGTGGCCTGCCCAGAGGAACAGGTGATCTGTGTGAGCGGCGATTCCAGCTTCCAGATGAACTTGCAGGAGCTGGGAACCCTGGCCCAGTACGGCATCAATGTGAAGACGGTCATCGTGAACAATGGCTGGCAGGGCATGGTGCGTCAGTGGCAGCAGGCGTTCCACGGCGAGCGCTACTCGTCTTCCAACATGGAAGTGGGGATGCCGGACTTTGTGGTGCTGGCGCAGGCCTACGGGATCAAGGGCCTGATCGTTGAGGATCCGGCGGACTTGACCGGAGCGATCGCCGAAATGCTCACCCACGACGGCCCTGTCTTGATGGATGTGCGCGTGCGCCGCGACGAGAACTGCTACCCAATGGTCGCCCCTGGCAAGAGCAACGCTCAAATGATCGGCTTGCCAGAGCGCAACCCGCTGGATGCCGCTGCTGAGCTGGTCTATTGCAGCAACTGCGGAGCCAAGAACATCTCCAGCAATAACTTCTGTCCGGAGTGCGGCACCAAACTCTAGGGCGATCGCGCTAAATTGATGTTTGATGGGAGGGTACCTTAAGGGTGATGAGCCGTTCAGGTACCCTTTGTGTATCCTGGATTTTTGTATCGGCCTGTTCCCGTTACAAAGATTTGAGGAACACTAAAACCGTTAGCGTTTGCCATTGTTTTCAGGCGGCGGTCCGTCGTCGCGTCTGTGAGGCAACCGTCCTGCGATTGATGCGATCTAGTGAGAGGAACACCGTCGTGGATCCCGCAAAGCAGCAAATTTTGGGCTACTTCATCGAAGAGGCCAAGGAGCACCTAGACACCATCGAAAAGGGATTGCTAGACCTTCAGGCTGTAATGGGTGACCCTGAACGCGTGAATGAACTGTTTCGGGCGGCGCACTCGGTGAAGGGGGGAGCGGCCATGCTGGGATTTGGCAGCATCCAAAAAACTTCCCACCGCCTCGAAGACAGCTTCAAAATCCTCAAAGAATATCCGGTTTCGGTCGACCAGCGTCTAGAATCGCTATTTCTCAAAAGCTTTGATACGCTGCGAGAGCTGATTGAGCGGCTCCAGGATCCCTATGGTCTGCGCGAGGAAGAGGCTGACCAGCTTGTGCAGGCGGCTGAGCCCAACTTTGAGGAGCTGCAAACCTATCTCAATACCCTAACTGGGGGCGTGGCGCCTACGGGCGGCGAGGGCGTGCTGCCGCCGAGCGACTTTGCGCCTCAGGTGGTTGAGGTGCTGCGAGAGATGCTGCGCCTGTTTCAGCAGACGCCGTCAGACGCGGTGCGCCAAGCGCTGGTGGGCCAGTGCGATCGCCTGCTAGAAATCGGTCAGGCTGTACCGGCCTGGCAAGCGGTGGTGCAGAGCGCCCAAACGGCCATCGGCAATCCCCGCCACTCTTTCCGGACCCTGGCCCCGGTGATCATCAAGGAGCTGAAGCAGTCCTGCGACATTATCGCGGTGGGTCGGGGCCAGGAAGTGATGCCGAGCCCGAGCCTCCAGCAGCTAGCCTCGATGAATGGCCATGGGGTGCCGGTGCTGGTCGTAAAGCGTGAGCCCAAGGCGGCAGCAGAAGCGCTGAAGCAGGCGTTTAGCAAAGCGCAGCTGGCAGAGCTCGTGACGCACCTAAAGCAAGCCCTCTAGGCCAGCAGATAGGGCGATCGCCCCTGGGCGGGGTAGCTGGGCAGACCAAAGGTCGGGGCCGAGTCCCGGCATAATGGGATGCGTAAACAAATGTAAACGCTATCCCCATGTTGAACCGTCTAAAAATTGTGCTGCCCGTAGTGCTGGTGGCGATCGCCTTGAGTGTGGCGCTGCTCGGGGCGATCGCGTCTCAGCGTGGCGAAAGCTTGTTCCACTTCGCGGGCACGCCGCCGACCACGCTGGGAGTCCAGGCAGGCCACTTAGCCGCGTGTCCTGGGACGCCTAACTGTGTTCAGAGCCAGCTTGACGACGCCCAGCATCAGATCGCGCCCCTGACCTACAGCACTGACGCTGAGGTCGCCTTCGCGCAGCTCCAGGCGGTGGTGGCCTCCCTGCCGCGCACCCGCATTGTGACCGCTGAGTTCCCCTATCTCTACGCTGAATCTACCAGCGCGCTGATGGGGTTTGTGGATGATGTGGAGTTCTATCTAGAGCCTGCATCCCAAACCATTCAAGTGCGATCGGCGTCTCGTCTCGGTGAATCTGATTTGGGCGTCAATCGCGATCGCGTTGAGACGATTCGATCTCAATTTGACGAAAAGCTGGCAACTTTGACGGCATCTCCGGCCTAACCGGAAAGATGGTTTTTAGCCTTTCTCCAGTAGCGGCCAAAAACATCCACAAAAAACCAGCAGTTCGTGCTTGATGATGCCAAACTGCTGCAAATCAGTTGATTGAAGAGAAGCTATGAGACGCTTCTGTTTCGTTGATCTAAAGCTGCTCAACTGCCGCTAAAAACCTAAAAGACGCTTCTAACTTTGGCGATCGAACTGTTGAGAAAACGGGCGATCGCCAAAGTTAGAGAACAAGAATTAAGTTACTGCTTGCTAAGGCTTCAATCAGCCTGATCGGATTGAAAATTGCAGGCATCAGTTGCCCAATTACGCCCAGCAATCAAGGCTCGAAACCCTAGTTGAAGCCAGCTGCGAAAAGCGCGATCGCGCTGACTAGGGCCAAAATCGTCAGCACTAGACCGGCGTTGGGGCTGCCTTTCCAGGAATAGTTCTTGTCGCTCATAGCGATGTCTCCACGACGGTTAGCTTTTTCCCATTGTTACATTTTTCATAATTTGCGGAGTTTGCGATCGCGGAAGTGTTGCGACGACTTAGCATGGCAATAGGTTTGGTGCTTCGTCTATGCTTAATTTCATTCATTGTCTGGGAGACTTCTCCCGCCAAAACTGCCTAGCGATCTGCGCAGCCCTTGTGCCCCTAAACCTGATTGGCACGTCCATCACCTTGGGGCTGCTGTGGTTCCGGCGATCGCCCTGGCAAATCATCTCGAATGCCAGTCTTGCCATGCTGCCAGCCGTGATCATGGTGCTGCACGTGTGGAGCTGGTTTGTGGTGGGCGTGGTGCGCATGCCGACCTTTGTGCTGCTGGGCCTCGCGGCGGTGTGCCTGGTGACCAATGGGGCCGCGATCGCCTTCAATCTGCCTCGGCGATCGCCCCAAAAGCTAGCCCACGGGCTGCCTCAGCTCTAGATCGGCTAGGCCCTGGAAGCGCACGCCTGCGGGGCTGACCTCAAACCGGCAGGGCAAGACCTCAACCCCAGCGGCGATCGCTTCCCGCAGCAGATCCCCGTAGACCGGATCCGCGCGATCGCCCGGCGAAAAAGCAGTGCAGTCGCCTCGGTTGATGAAGTACAGCATCACGGCTCGCTTTTCGGGCGGCAGCGCGCTCAGCTCCCGCAGATGCTTTTGGCCGCGCGTCGTGACCGTATCCGGAAAGAGGGCCAGCGGCCCCTGGACCCAGGTCGTACTTTTCACTTCGATATACACCGGCCGGGGGTCGCCCGTGCCATTTGGAGTCGCGTCGGGATATAGGACAAAGTCCACCCGACTTTTGCCGTCGAGGCCGTAGACGACTTCGCTGCGGACCTCGTGGTAGTCCTCCAGGGTCGGCAGCGCCTTTTGCAGCAGGGCCTGCTTGACGACTCGATTGGGCAAGGCGGTGTTGACGCCGACCCAGGTTGGGCCGTTGTCGTAGACTTCCACCATTTCCCAGGTATAGGCGAGGGCGCGCTTGGGGTTGGTGCTGCGGGAGACCATCACTGGATGGCCGGGCAGATAGAGGCCAGTCATGGGGCCTGTGTTGGGACAGTGAGCTGTGATCAGCTCGCCTGTCGCGAGCTCAATCTCCGCAAAAAATCGCTTGTAGCGGCGCACGAGGGTGCCGGCGAGGAGCGGAGGATAGGGATAGAGAAAGTCTGTCATGGTCAGTGTGCCTGTCCGGTGCCTGGGTGAACCCGAGCAGCGAGAGGGAGGCAATGCGGTTAAATAGGTGAAGCACTTTCGCCATTGTTAACCATTCGTGGCTGACGTAAAGAAAACTTCTCGCTCTCTGGCCAGTATTGCTGGCATCGTTGCGATCGCGACCCTCATCAGCAAGCTGTTTGGGCTGGTGCGGCAGCAGGCGATCGCGGCAGCCTTTGGCGTGGGGCCTGCCTTCGACGCTTACAACTACGCCTACGTCATCCCCGGCTTTCTGCTGATTTTGCTCGGCGGGATCAATGGCCCCTTTCACAGCGCGATGGTGAGCGTCCTGGCCAAGCGCGATCGCAAAGACGCCGCACCCCTGGTTGAAACCGTAACTACCCTCGTCGGGGTGCTGCTGCTGCTCGTGACCGCAGGCTTGGTGGTGTTTGCGGAGCCGCTGATCAATCTGGTGGCTCCCGGTCTCAATGTCAGCCCGGCGGAGGCTCAGCAGCTAGGCATGGGGGCCGCCGAGCTGCAAACCATTGTCCAAACCAAGGCGATCGCCATTCAGCAGCTCCGGATCATGGCCCCTATGGCCATCTTCGCGGGCCTAATTGGCATCGGTTTTGGCTCTCTGAGCGCCGCTGATCAGTACTGGCTCCCGTCGATCAGCCCCATTTTTTCGAGTCTGGCGGTGATCGTCGGCCTTGGGATCTTAGTGTTGCAGGTGGGCGGGGACTTGGGCGCGTCTCAGTACGCCATGCTGGGCGGCTTGGTGCTGGCCTGGGGAACGGTGGCTGGGGCGGTGTTGCAGTGGCTGGTGCAGCTGCCCGCTCAGTGGCGATCGGGGATGGGCGGCCTGCGGCTGCGCTTCAACTTGCGTCAGCCCGGCGTCCAAGAGGTCCTCAAAATCATGGGGCCGGCCACCTTTTCCTCGGGCATGTTGCAGATCAATGTCTGGACAGACCTATTTTTTGCCTCCTACATCCCCCAGGCGGCTTCGGCCCTCGGCTATGCGGGCCTGCTGGTCCAGACGCCCTTGGGCATCCTGTCCAACATGATTTTGGTCCCTTACCTGCCGATCTTTTCCCAGCTGGCGGCCCCAGAAAACTGGGACGAGCTGCGATCGCGCATTCGCCAAGCCCTGCTGCTCACCGCCGTGGCCATGCTGCCCCTGAGCGCCCTCATGATGACCCTGGCTCGCCCCATTGTGCGGGTGGTGTACGAGCGCGGCGCCTTTGACCTAGAGGCGTCGGCGGTGGTGACCTCGGTGCTGATGGCCTACGGCTTTGGGATGTTTGTCTATCTGGGCCGAGATGTCTTGGTGCGGGTGTTTTACGCCTTGGGCGATGGCGACACGCCGTTCCGAGTCAGCATCCTGAATATTTTTCTCAATGCCCTGCTGGACTTCTTGCTAGTGCGCTCCTTTGGGGCACCGGGCCTGGTGCTGGCGACGGTGGCGGTGAACCTGATTTCGATGGTGCTGTTTCTGTGGCTGCTGCACCGTCGCCTAGGCGGACTGCCGCTGATGGAATGGACGCTGCCGGTGGTGGCGCTGACGCTGAGCAGCATCGTGAGCGGGATTGCGGCCTGGTTTGTCCTGGATCTGTGTGAAACCTTTATTGGGACTGAAGGACTGCTAATCCAGCTGGTAGATTTGAGCATTGCAGGGGCGGTGGGCCTGGGCCTGTTTGGCCTGATTGCGCTCCAGCTGCGAATCCCGGAGGTTGAAATGTTTTCGAGTCGCTTGCGTCAGCGGTTTCTTCGCCGCTAGATAGCGCCAGAAAGGAAAAAGCAAACCCCCGAGACGGAAAGTACTCGGGGGTTTGTGTTAGCAGGATTTTGGGACAGGCTAGTGCTGAGTCTGGTGCCCAGAGGTTCATGGACGATCAAGCCCACCTAAGGGGCGATCGCCCCTTAGGCTAGAGCTTTTGCTGATACTCTTCCAGCAAGTCGATCAGGTTGACCTGGCACTGCATCGGCAGCAAATCCAGCAGGGAGACCTCGTGGCGACCGCCACCGACCTTGATAATGGTTTCCCGCAGGACCTTCAGCACTTTCTCCTCGCTGAGGGACTGCTCGGTCAGCATGGGATAAAACTGCTCAGCCAGGGGCGTGTGCAGGTGGGCATCGGTGAGGTAGAGATGCCACTTGGCGATGTCAATGTAGATTTGCTCGCCTATTTCGGCGGCGAGAGCTTCGATGGCTTCGGTCGTGCTGTAAGACATGAAGACGTTCCCTTCTGAAGCTGCGGTGGGCAATGACTCGACTCAGAGCGGCGGAGCCAAATCAAAAAACTGTCGCGGAGGCGATCGCTAGGGCCTGAGCAGGCCCTGCTACCAGGCTAGCTGGAGGGCGTGCCGGGGTCGTCTGTCTGAAGTTTGGCTTCCATCTCGGCAGC
Source organism: Geitlerinema sp. PCC 7407 (assembly GCF_000317045.1). NCBI lineage: Bacteria > Bacillati > Cyanobacteriota > Cyanophyceae > Geitlerinematales > Geitlerinemataceae > Geitlerinema > Geitlerinema sp. PCC 7407. Next base: position 3,949,020 of record NC_019703.1, on the reverse strand, counting down.
GCTGATGCCGTCGGGCGTCGCGCCAGAGTAATCGGCGATCGCGAATATGTAAACAGCGTGAGCCAGCAGCCCCAAAGCCCACACGCCGGTCATCGTGGGAACCCAGGTCCACTCAGCGGCCTCCAGGGTCCGAAAGAACCAGCTGCCAGAGTTGCTCACGGCGAAGATCGCCACGTGCAGCGCAAAGTTCATGCGGTCGTCGAGGCGACGGTAGGCAGGATCACGACGGTCGGGTTTGCGGGGCCAACGGGGCGGCATAAAACACCTTGTCCAAAATTGGTTCGAATGGAGTCAATCGAGAAGCAGTTTAGGGCGTGTTGTGGGCGGGGCGATCGCCCCTGCCAAAGAATCACGCATTTTTGCTGCTTTCTTCTTAAGGTAGCGCAGCCTGGGTCGCTCTTGAGGCGGCGATCGCCGGGTAGCTCCAGCACAAAAACCCGAGAAAAACCGAGCATTGGCTCCGGAGAGCGCGCTAGAAGCTGCATGGCCATCTGGACAGCAGGCACCTCCAGAAGTGTGGCGGTAGAATGGCAGAAAGTCACCCGCTTCCCCTCCAATCTTTTGGACTAAGCCTGTGAGCATTGCGCGATTTTGGCGACGAGCCAACCAAATCCAACGCAACCATCTGGCGATCGCCGTTTTGCCCGATGCGGCAACTGCTTTCCAGGTGTATCGTCTGCTCCAAATTCAGGGCGTCTCTCCGGAGCACCTGGCCCTTGTCGGCCAGGGGTTCTGTAGCCCCGAGAGCGTTGGTCTGCCTGACCCGATGCAGATTGCCCTGCGCAAGGCCTACCGAACGGCGATCGCCGGTGGCACCCTCGGCTCGACCATCAGCTTTGCGACCCTTCTGATTTTGCACCTGGGGACGGGCGTTGCTTTGACCAGCACGCTCCTGCTAGGCATTCCGGCAGTGGGGATTATGGGCGGTTTCGCTGGCGCCGTGATCGGGGCTCTAACTGGATTTCTCGGTGAAGGCAATGTCGTGGGCCTCTATCGTCACCACCTGCGCCAGGGCCGCTACCTGCTGATGGTAGAAGGCCCAGAGCGCGTGGTCCACCTGAGCCGCGACCTGCTGCGCCAGTACACCACCCTGCGCACCCACTAAGCGCGCTCAGGTTCCCTGGTAGTCCCCTGACTTGCCTCCCGACTTGTGCAGCAGCCGAATCCCCTCGATCTGCATCGACTTTTCGAGGGCTTTAGCCATGTCATAGAGGGTGAGGGCCGCCACCGACACCGCCGTCAGCGCCTCCATTTCTACCCCCGTTTCCCCTTTGGTCTTCACCTCCGCTTGGATTTGGTAGCCCGGTAGAGCCGGGTCGGGGGTGATGCGCACTTCGACCTTCTGGATCGGCAGCGGGTGGCACAGCGGAATCAAGTTCGCCGTCTGCTTGGCCGCCATGATGCCAGCAAGGCGAGCTGTGCCCAAGACATCTCCCTTGGGCGCGTTGCCCGCCTCGATGGCGGCCAGGGTCTCGGCCTGCATCCGCACCTGACCCGCGGCGATCGCCCGCCGCACCGTGACATTTTTGGCCGAAACATCGACCATATGAGCCTGACCAGAAGCGTCAAGATGGCTCAGGGACTGGGTTTCAGATTGATTCACAAAAAACTCGACGAAAATGGTTGTGTCTTTCAGTTTTCGTATGTTACTATGTAAATCCGTTGAGGGCTTGTAGCTCAGTGGACTAGAGCACGTGGCTACGGACCACGGTGTCGGGGGTTCGAATCCCTCCTAGCCCGTACGGAACCGAAAAGGGGAAAGCGTTTTGCTTTCCCCTTTTTTATTTTGTCCGTCGGTTCAGTCAGCGATTTTTGGGAGAACCCAAACCCTCAGCCCTCCGCAGGGGCTGCTGGTCGGGAGGTTCCAGATCGCTCTAGGCAATGTGCCCAGCATCTGCACCAGCAGCACCCCAGGGGCCTCGAAAAGGACTACCGCGACTCCACAGGCTTGTAGGCGTACAAATCCGCTCCTTGACCCGTCGCAAAGCGCAGGGAGTGGGACATGTTTTTGTTGCCGCGAGTCACGAAGACAAACAGGCTGGCAAAGGCCAAGGCAGCCGCGCAGGCAAACAGGCTTCGGTACTGCCACCCCACCTGCTCGGCCAAAATTCCCAAAATCGGTCCTGCGAGGGCGAGGCCCAAGTCAAAGCCCGCCATGCACAGCCCAAAAACGCGTCCGCGCTCCTGAGGCAAGGAGCGATCGGCCATCATGGCGGACACCATGGGAATCAGCATGCCAAATCCAGCGCCTTCGATCAGGCCGGCCAGCAGGAACAGGGTGGGGCTGGTGGCATACCAGAGCATCATCATGGCCAAGGAGTAGCACATGAGGCTGATGCTGATGAAGAGGCCGCGACCGTAGCGATCGGAGGCTCGACCGATCAGGACTCGGATGCTGAAGCTGGCGATCGCCGCCGCTGTGTAGAACAGGCCCGCGTTGAAATCAACCCCTGTTTCTTGGATAAAAAGAGGAACAAAGGTGCTAAGCGTGCCAAACGCGATGCCCACCAGCAGCAGCATGATGGTGGGTACTCGAATTCGGGGGCTGTTGAGGAGCTGCCAGAATTCTTCCTGGGGGGCGCTGCGATCGCTCCGGAGCGCCTCCGAGAGCGTGGGCTCGCCCACGCGGAGCGTACAGGCCAGACTCACCAGCGCCACCATAGACGCCACCGCAAACAGCAGCGGATAGCCTGCCTCTTCCTGCATAAATCCGCCCATGGCGGGTCCTAGGGCCACTCCAATGGGATTGACCAGGCTCATGTAGCCGATCACCTCGCCTCGGTTGTTGGGGGGCGCGATGTCGGTGACCAGGGCAATGAAGGCGGTGCCGAAGGCCGCAATGCTGATGCCGTGGAAAGCCCGAATCACCATCAACAGGGGAATGCTGTGAAACGCCAGGTAGCCCAAGGGGGCGATCGCCGCGCAGCTAGCCCCGATCAGCAGCACCAGCTTGCGGCTGCGCTGGTCAGCCAAGCGACCCAGCCAGGACCGCGAAAACAGCAGACCGATGGCAAAAGCGCCCATCACGATGCCGATGTCCTGTTTGCTGCCGCCGACATCTTGGACATACAGCGGCAGCGTCGGCAGCAAAGACGCCATGCTGGTCCAAAACAAAAGACCCGCGAGAAAAAGAACCAGTAAATTGCTCCGTAGCTCAGGAGCCAGATCGCGCAATGTTTTCAAACCCTTCTCCCTCAGAGCTTGCTCAGAGTATGTATCGGCAGGGTTAGGAATGCCTAAGCCATCGGTCAATCGAGAAGTGGGCGATCGCCGAAGCCCCGAATGATTACGCCAGGGCGATGCCTGCCGGGAAAGTCGTATTGTTCCTAACCGTTTTGTAGCATTTAATAATTTTTTACAAAACGACCATCTAGGTGAATTGTCCGCCACCAGGATGTATGAGGCGTCAAGGAGGCGGCCAACCCAGAGGGCGTCATGTGCTCATCGCGGGGCGATCGCACGCAAAAAGCGGGGTAGAGCTTACCCCGCTTTTTGAAATTTTCTATGAGAAATTGATTGAGATTAAGTTCGAGCAATTCGGTTGAGTTGTCTATCCAGATCACCTCTTGGAGGCCAAGCCGCCCAAGGGCGATCCGCCGCCTAGATTGCAGAGCGCTGACGGGACACGAACTTCTCAAAATTCGCTTGGGTCTGGTGCAACAGCTTCTCGCGGCTGTCCGCTGCGGTCGTAATCGAAGGCACTAAGTTGCGAGCTTGAAGGGCCATATGAAGCTGCAAATGCGCAACATACTCGCTAAAGTCTTCGCGTTCAGCATGGTGTGAAAACTGTTTAGCATCCCAGTTCAAGGTTTTATCCTCCCCTGACTCTGCGCGATTATCAACACGTTTGAAGCTATCACGGACTGTTGCGTTTCTTCTACCTTCGCAACGAAGTTTGACATAAGGCGATCGCGAACTAAGGGCGCAGACTTGAGCTGGCGGAGGGGGCAAAAGGCCTAAGGGTAAAGACTGCTGACTTTACAAGATGGACTGATTGGGAAAGTTCAGAAACTGCAAAATCCGCTCGGGATTGTCGAGGTCGCCCACCAGACGCCGCACCGGCTGGGGCCACACCCGCAAAAGGGTCGGCGTCGCCGAAATCTGGTCCTCTTCGGCCTGCTCAGGGTTCTTGAAGACGTCCACGACCTTGAGGGTGTAGGGATAGGGCAGGGCCTTTTCGAGGAGCTCGTGGAGGTTTTGCAGGGTGCGCGCTGTGTTGGCGCCGTGGCCGGAGACAAACAGCCGCAGCACGTAGCCCTCGGCTTCGTCGGCCTTGAGGGAAGGCTGGGCGATCGCCGAAGGGGCCGCGCTCCAGGACGACAGCACGCGGCTGTCGTTGCGACCTAGACAAATCATCAGGTCGTGGCACTCCCAGAGCTGGGGAAAGGCCGCTCGGTAGGAAGCCAGCACCATCGGGTTGCAGAGCTCTTCGGGGACGCGGACCACTTTCCAGGGCAGCGGATCGCTCTGGAAAATGACGTTCAAAATCGCCTGATAGCGAAAGACCAGGGGATAGGCGTCGGCGGCAGTCTGAATTTGTCCGCTGGCCGGATCGCGCCAGCGATCGACGGTGGCGGTGTAGCAGGGGACCAAAAAATGGGGCGGTTCAGGCAAGCCCAAGATTTCCTGCAGCGCTGCACAAAGGTGCAGGTGCCACCGATCCTGCTTTTCAGGATCAATGGCGTAGATCAAATCGCCACCAGGGGTGAAGAGGGCGATGCCTTTGTAAATCAAAGGCAGAGACACAAAAATTGGGAGGGGGAAAAACTGTGAGTTTGGGAAGCCGCCAGAGACGGCTGGTGGTGCGGCAAAGCTAAGAGATCTAGACGAAGCGCCAAAGGCCCCTTAGCGGGCGATCGCAGCGATCTGAAGAGGCAAAACGCGTTAAGGTTGCTGCGAAAACATGAGAAGACTGGATGGAGGAAAAAGCACTGTTGAATAAAACAATGCTTGCCTCACAATCTTAGCGAGGCAAGCGCCCTCCAGCGCGATCGCGCGCCAGATTTGTCGAGGATATGGGGAGACGCTTCTGGAATAGAAGCGCTGACCTAGACGCGACCTCGGAGGAACTGCGCCATTTCATTCGGGGTCGGCGACATCTCCAGTGCCGTTTCTTCTGTAATGCGGCCCGCTTCGTAGAGCTTGTAGAGCGACTGGTTCATGGTGCACATGCCGTCGAAGCCGCACTTGGGCATCAGGGCTGCAATCTCGTCGTACTTGCCCTCGCGAATGTAGTCCTTGATAGCGTCGGTGTTGATCAAGATGTCGTGGAAAGCCGCGCGCTTGCCATCGGTGGTGCGGCACAGACCCTGGGCAATCACCGCGACCAGAGACTCGGCGATCGCCACCCGCATCGGCCCCTGCTCATCCGGGTTGTACAAGTTCAAAATCCGCTCGATCGTCTTCACAGCGCTGTTGGTGTGCAGGGTTCCCATCACCAAGTGGCCCGTTTGCGCCGCCTTGAGCGCCGTTTCCACCGTCTCTCGGTCCCGCATCTCACCAATTAGGATGATGTCCGGATCTTCCCGCAGAGACGCCTTGAGCGCGTTTTGGAACTTCCGGGTGTGCATGCCCACCTCCCGGTGCTTGATCAGCGACTTGCGGCTGACATGGATAAATTCGATCGGGTCCTCGATGGTGATGATGTTCTTGGGCATCTCCTTGTTGATGTAGTCAATCATGGCTGCCATCGTCGTGGATTTACCCGAACCCGTCGGTCCCGTCACCAAGATCAGGCCCTTGTGGTAGTGACAGACATCTTTGAAGACCGGCGGCAGGTTAAGCTCCTCCATCGTCAAAATCCGCACCGGAATGAGTCGCAGCACCATCGCCGGACCGTGGAGCGAATCGAAGATATTGACCCGGACCCGGGAGAACTCGTACTGAGCAGCGCCGTCAAAGTCCAGCGTCTCCCGAAACTGCTGAATCTCATCGTCCCGCAGAATTTCGCCCAGCCAGCTATAGAAGGTCGCCTCGTCCGTGACGGGGTAGTTCGTCGTTTCGATTTCTCCCCGGTTTCGGTAGCGCGGGATTTCGCCGACCCCGGCGTGAATGTCCGAAAAGCCCTTGTCGAAGGCCTGCCGCACAATCTGGTGGAGCGTTGGCTGGCCCGCTGAGGGAGTGGGGGCCGACCGAGCAGCGCCCGCAGCGGGCGGAGCGACTGGGCGATGGCCAGCAGCAGCAGCGGCAGCCGGTGGTGGTGCGACGGGCGCGGTCGCCGTAGCGTTGCCCTGCATTCCGGTGGGGGGTGGTGGCGGAGCGGCCATGGTGGGCTGAGCGCTGGGCGGTGGCGCTGCGGGCATCCGCTGGGTGGTGCCATTCGCTGCGGTAGGTACCCCTGCCGCTCTCGGTGGTGGCGGCACTGGCGGAACGCGAACACTAGGAGGAGGTGTGATGGGTGGGCGCTGTGAGTCAGTCATAGACACCAAAATATAGAGAAGTGAACGATCGCTGAAAGCCAGGGCAGTCAAACCGGCTGGAGAGCCCCCGCTGGACTGGTCTGTCTCCAGAATTCCCAAAACCTAGGGGCGGGTATCAGCTTGCGGCTGCCCGAGCCGAATTTTGTTGAGGATGGTCGGCTTCGACTAGGGGCTGGGCGTGCTTCCCTGACGAGAAGGTTTGCAAAGCAGCAGAACTAGACCAAGACTGCCCTCGCGATCGCTACCTTCAGTCTCTATGCCCGATATTTCACCCAGGCAAAAAAACTGATATGCTAAAGGGCCAAATTTTTGCCTGTTTAAGTTGACCTGGTTTAAGACAAAAAATGTCAATCAGCATAAATGCCGCCTGAAGCGATAGAAACCTCTAACAAGTTCTGCCGATCTTGCTGCTAAAGGCTTTGAGAGTGCGTAGACAGAGCTCTCAAGATTGTGCAAATCAGAAATCTGCAAATGGTATAGAGTGCTACGACCGTAAAAAGAACTTTGAGTGAGGCGATCGCGCTGTGTACAGAAACTCCAGGACGCCTCCCCATGCTTTGTATCAATTGCTGCCTTTTGAAATCAGACGATTCAAATGTCTGAAGCAAAAAAACTAACTTCAAAATCAATCGAATCTCTTTTGGCTGATTCTAAAAACCACGATTTTTCAGATGTTTTGAAGCCTATTGCTTCGCAAAGAACGCTGGCGAAGCGGTAGGTATAAAGACTGGTTGTACCTTTCAGATTTCTAGCGCTCCAGAAACCTTGCCTGAGGAATCTTTAAGCTGAAATCAATGAAAAAGCAATGGGGATCGCCATAAACCAATTTATGAATGATCCGATCGCGCTATAAGGATTTCTGAGAGATTGAGGCAGTCTCCTTAAGAAGTATTAAAAAACCAGCGCAAAACTTGAAACATCCAGGGTGTGCGATCGCCGCTTCTGGGTTCAATTGAGGCTTAATGAAAGCTTCCTAACCCTGAAAGCCTTGAGTGCTATTGACTTGCGTCATGATTCCGAATTAATGAGCTCTTGAGAATCTTTGAACCAGCCAAGCTGAAATCTCAAAAAGTGCGATCGCACTGTAAATTTTGTTGAAACATTGATCAGCTTCATTGAATGTTTATATATACTGAGACACAACCAAGCAAAACTGCTGGTTCAAGGTAAAAGCATTTTCCAAACTGAATTACTACTTCATCCAAGGAGAGACAGGCATGGCTCTAAATGAAAGTCGCGGGCTTCATTCTTCCTATTCCGTCGTTGCAATCAAAAGTTTTCTACTCTGGTCTTTCACGCTCACGGTTTGCTTTTTGGTGATTGGTTTTCCAGTGGTCATCTTGATGGTGACGATTGGTGCGCTGCTAGCAATGGTCCTGCAAGCCGTTATCCCCATGAGCGCTGTGTTGCTGATTGCGGGCGGACTGATTGGCGCTAATGTTTTGCTGATCATGATGATTGCGGGCGTGCTAACGCTGCGCGGCATTCATCCCGCTGAAGTGAGCTGGCTCAAGTGGCTCCGGGGTGAAGCAGATCCGCTGCACACGTCGGTATACGCTGCTTGCCCACTAACCTGCGACCTTCATAAATAACCTTTGGTTCAGTTTGCCTGCCTCATGATGAATTGAGCTCTGTGCAATGGCTCTGCTGCCCGGCGATCGTCGGGCTTTTTTTGTGTTTAAAAGAGTAGCTTTAATGCTTGCTTGGCCCTTAACCGCTTGGCGATAAGATGGGAGCGATCGCCTCTTCCCTCGTTCAATCATGAGTCAGCCTCCTATTCGTGTTTGTATTACCCTGGGCACGCGACCCGAAGCTATCAAACTGGCTCCCGTGATTCAGGCGTTTCAGCAATCACCCAGCTTTGAGACCCAGGTGGTGCTGACGGGCCAGCACCAAGAGATGGTGGATCAAGTGATGCAGCTGTTTGCGCTCAAGGCCGATCACAACCTGGCCATCATGCAGCCCAAGCAGACCCTGACCTCGATTACCTGCCGCAGCCTGCAAGGGCTCGAAACCCTATATCAGCAGCTCCAGCCCCAGGTGGTGATCGTCCAGGGCGACACTACGACGGCTTTTGCGGCGGCGCTAGCAGCCTTTTACCAAAAGATTCCGGTCGGCCATGTCGAGGCTGGACTGCGCACCGACAATCTCTATAACCCCTATCCCGAAGAGGCCAACCGCCGCCTGATTTCGCAAATTACGCAGCTGCATTTTGCGCCGACGACGCTGTCGGTGGAGCACCTTCAGCAGTCCGGCGTGGTTGGGCAGATCCACCACACCGGCAACACGGTGATTGATGCGCTGCTGGCGGTGGCAGCGCGCCAGCCGCTGTGTGAGGTGCCGGGGCTGGCGTGGGACCCGTATCGGGTGATGCTGGCGACGGTCCATCGCCGCGAAAACTGGGGAGAACCGCTACAGGCGATCGCCGATGGATTTTTGCGAGTGCTCGACGCCTTTCCTGATACAGCGCTGCTGCTGCCCCTCCACCGCAATCCCGTGGTGCGCGAGCCGCTCCAGCAAATTTTGGGCAGTCATCCCCGCGTCTTTCTGACCGAGCCCCTGGACTACACCGCCTTGGTGGGAGCGATTCAGCGCTGCTATCTGCTGCTCACTGACTCTGGCGGTCTCCAGGAAGAAGCGCCTAGCCTGGGCAAGCCCGTCCTCGTGCTGCGGGAAACAACCGAACGCCCCGAAGCGGTCACCGCTGGCACGGCCCGCTTGATTGGCACGCAGCCAGACAGCATTTTTGGGGCAGCCCAGGAGCTGTTGTCCGACGCGATCGCCTACGAGCGCATGGCCACCGCCGTCAATCCCTTTGGAGACGGTCATGCGTCTGAGCGCATCGTCAAGATCGTTCAAGACTATCTGGGCTAGAAGGTCACGGCGTACTGTCCCCAGGTGACGGAGGCCGATCGAGCAGGTTCTCTTTGGATTGCTTTAGCTGATGCCAGAGCTCCTTGATCTCTTGATAAGTTTGCTCTGCTGAAATTTTGCCGTTGGTTTCGAGGGCACAAAGCGTCGAAACTCGCTGAGCAAACTCCTGGAGATTGGCGTTAAACGTCAGCTGCTCCGGGGTAAATTCGCCGTAGTAGCGCCCCAGAGGATAGAGAAACCGTTCTTTGTTGTTCTGAGGAAAGTCAGCCATAAGAACGCCGAGCTGAAGGATGACGAGGCAAGAGGGGAGGAAGCAATTATGTCTCCTCCCCTCACCATATCGACAAACGGCTAACATGCTCCGACCCAGGGGTTGATGGGCGCGGCCCAGACTCCCCAGAGGGATCTCTCGAGCCCTAGGACGAGCCCTAGACGGAATGGATGCAAGGCTCTGTGGCCCAGGCCTTGTAGCTAGAGCAAGGCTTTTCGGAAATCTCGGCAACGCCAGAACAAAAGAAAGCTGCGCAGGTACCTGCGCAGCTTTCTTTGAGCTGTCTAGATGTTGATTCTAGATATCGATTTCTTGTCCATTCGCTTTGAAAATAACCTCGTCTACGTCGTAGACGGGCTCAGTCAAGAGAGTCTCGCGAATGGCTTCGAGCAGGGCGTACTGATTGGCGCTGCTGAGGCTCTCGAGGGCGCGCGATCCTCGTGGACTTTCGACCTTGAAATCGATGGCCGCGTCGTGGGCGACGGGGTCAACATCAACTGCATAGCTTTGAATCCCGACGTCTTGCCCTTCGTAGGCTCCGACGATTTGGCTGACGGCTCCCTCAACGGGCTGATCAGCAGCTACCACGGCACTGTGGGCTTCGAGGCGCTGATCTTGACCCGTCGGAAGATAAATGACGGCAGAGGTGTAGTCTCGGGTGAGCGAGCTGTCGATTTCGGTGGCGGCGGCCTGGACCGGAATATCGACGGCGGTTTCAGCCGCAGCGGGCAGGCTGCTGCCGATCGCTAGGGTGGCGATCGCCGCTAGCGGGGCGCCCAGAGCAACCCAAGGACGACAAATCGATGCGAATGTAGCTCGAAAACCCGTATTTGTAGCAGTATTTTTAGCGCTGTATTTTGCTTGCATATTGCACCTCACAACCGATTATGTTTTTATGTTTAAAAAATCTGACTTAATGACATTATAGCGACCAAAGAATGCGATCGCTAATCTTTAGAAGAACTGTTCACAATTTATATCTAAACTCCTATGTCTTTAGATAGATTGCTAAAGGTTTGACTGGTCTGAAGTATCTGCCTGACTAGAGATATCGCCTCCTGAGGCGTTTGGCAGAGATGTAAATTTTGGCTAGAAATCTTCATTAAGAAATTCTTAAAATTGCCATTGTTTGTTAATACAATAACGGGGCGATCGCTCTTCAGCGCCAGGGCAACCTCTGACAAAGTCCCAAACCCAAACCCGCAGGCGATAATGACTCGGCTGGACAATACATTTAGGTTATTGCGGGCATTGCCGAGGTCCGTAAAGATGGCAATGTCCACAGCCTCAGAGACAGAATCATCGTCCGTCCCGGGCAAAATGCCCACGGTGAGGCCACCAGCGGCATGGGCACCTTGGTTTGCTGCCTCCATGACGCCGACCTTGCGGCCGCCGGTCAGCAGGACCCAGCCTGCCTCCGCGATGCGCCGGCCCAGCTCGTGGGCGTGGGTCACATCCTCGGGCTGGGCCGCTGAGCCAGGCCCCATGACGCCGATGAGGATTTTTCGCATAGGATGGCCTTGATAAACGATGGCGTGTCCGATGATGGGCGCGTGTTTCGTGGCAAAAGGCTATGACAACCCACGCCAGCTTCGCTAACTCCATGACTGAGCCGCTCGTTTCCGTAATCGTGCCGATCTATAACGGTGAAGCTGATTTGCCAGAGCTGCTGCGGTGTCTGGAGGCTCAGACCTATCCGCGCGATCGCGCCGAGTACTGGCTCGTGGACAACAACAGCCGCGATCGCACCCGAGAGCTGATCCAGGCTGCTTCCCGCGCTGCCGCCGATCAGGGCTGGACCCTCAACTATCTCTGTGAAGACCAAATCCAGAGCTCCTACGCCGCCCGCAACCGGGGAATCTGCGCGGCTAACGGGGACTGGCTGGCCTTTACCGACGCTGATTGCCGTCCCCAGCCCGACTGGCTCGAGCAGCTCGTCCAGCCCCTTGGAGATCCAGCAGTTGGCTTGTCGGTGGGCGAAATCACCGCCCTCCCCGGCTCCACGATCTGGGAGCGCCACGCCGAGCGCGAAGCGACCCTTTCGCAAAAGCACACCCTCGCGAACACCTTTTGTCCCTACGGCCAGACCGCCAACCTGGCCGTGAAGCGCCAAGCCCTCGAGCAGGTGGGACTGTTTCGGCCCTACCTCACGACGGGAGGAGATGCTGACCTGTGCTGGCGGGTGCAGCGCGAAGGCGGCTGGCAGCTTCGCTTTGTCGAGGCGGCGCAGGTCCAGCACCGTCACCGAGCCACCCTGGACGAGCTGCGCAGCCAGTGGCGCCGCTACGGCCGCTCTAGCCGATACCTCCACGACCTCCACGGAACGCCGCTGATGCGGGAGCCCTCCCCCCGAGAGTACCTGCGCCAGAGCGCCCGCTGGCTGCTCAAAGAGTCGCCCAAGACGCTCCTCAAGGCGATCGCCGGGCAAGCCACCCTCGCCGATCTGCTGGGCACGCCCATTGGCCTAATTTGTGTACAGGCCCGCACCGAGGGCCAGCGACAGGCGGTGCTACCGGCAGAGGCTCGCATGATCCCCCCTCTGGAGCCGCGTCCCTAGGCGACACCCTAGAGGCCGAGCCGCGGCACCCCTCAAAAGCGCTAAAGTTCTAGAAAAAGCAATCAAGACGAGATGGCAAAACAGTTACTGCTGGTGGATGACGAGCCCGGTTTACGGGAAGCGGTGCAGGCGTATTTAGAGGACAGCGGGTTTCAGGTCCAGACCGCGAGCAATGCCAAAGACGGCTGGGACATGCTCCAGCGATCGCAGCCTGATCTCGTCATCACCGACATCATGATGCCCCAGGTCGATGGCTATGAATTTTTGAAGCAGATGCGAGAGGACGTGCGCTTCAAGGCCCTACCCGTGGTCTTTTTGACCGCCCGTGGGATGACGGGCGATCGCATCCAAGGCTACCAAGCGGGCTGCGATGCCTACCTCTCCAAGCCCTTTGACCCGGACGAGCTGGTTGCCATCGTCGAGAACCTCCTGGAGCGCCGGGCTACCGCCACCGCCGCCAGCGACAGCGGGGAAACGCCCGATATTGCTGACATGGCGCGCCAAATTGCTGAAATCAAGGCCCTGCTCACCCAGCGCGGCGGCATCTCCCAGACTCCAGCTCCCATCCAAATTGACCTGACGCCCCGCGAGCAGAGCGTCCTAGACCTGGTGGCCGAGGGCCTGATGAACAAAGAAATCGCGCGCCGCCTAGAAACCAGCGTGCGCAATGTCGAAAAGTACGTCAGCCGCCTCTTTAGCAAAACCGGCACCAACAGCCGCACAGAACTGGTGCGCTACGCCCTAGAGCACGGCCTCACCAATTAATGGTTTTGGAATTAGTTGCTTCGAGCCGCCGCTCGGGCGGCTTCGAATCGCCATAAGCGTCTCCAGTCTGCTGGGCCGCTGTTACAGCGGCCTGATGGTTCCTGGCGATCGCCTCTGCAATGCCCTCAAAAATAGCCCTGGTCGCCAAACAAACTGCGAAAATTACCTATTTTCACAACTGCAGTAATCTTGAGTTTTGCTTGAGCCCCGTAGGGTTTTTCTCCAAACTTGTTTAGTTATCACCCTCGTGTCCGAGGCAGTTTTGAAATCATTCGTTACACAGAAGAACCCCAAAAAGCCGAAATTTCGTTGAAACTTTCAGGCTTTATTGACTTTCTTGAAATCTTAGCGGGACTCCGTGAAAACACTGCTAATGTCATAACACCCTTAAACCGTTAGCAATCGCTTACAAAACGCATGAATAATACAAAGCATTTGGGGCAGTCACTTTCCATGCTGGCGCTGCTGGCTGTCACTAGCTTCGGTCTCGTGGGCTTTCTTGCCTTGCAATAAGCTCTGGGCCTTGTATTCCAAGACAAAACACTAAATCATTTCCTCTTCCTAGAACCTTGCGTTTTTGGCGCAAAGTCAACCCTCAGAAAGCCATTCAATCTTGACCTCTGAACTCAATTCATCAACTGTTTTTGGACAGTATTTGGATGAATTTTCAGGGGTTTTTTCATTCCATATCTGCTAGAGAGCTCTAGCAGATATGGAATGGCTGAGGGAGTGAAAAAAGCGAAAGGGCCAACTTGAGCAAGGCCCCAAGGCTGCCCTAAAGGCGCTGCAAAATGCTGAGGCCGTGGGTATCCGTGCCGCAGGTCACCAAAAGCTGATGGCGATCGCTCAGGTGCAAGACCCGCGAGGTTTGATCAGGGCTGGGCCGCCAGGGCGTGGGATTGTTGTAGGCGTAGTAGGCCTCTACGCCGTCGATGCCGAGGGTCGCCGCTTCGGTGATCAGCTCTTCGGGCGATCGCCGGTAGCGGACGGGATGGGCAAGAACCGCGATTCCCCGCGCCTGGTGGATTGCTTGAATGATTTGCCCTGCTTCGGAGTCTTCTGCCTGGGGTGGCTGACGGCGCAGGTAGGGGCTCATGACCGGATGATCTGGGTCGAAGGCGTAGGCCAGGATGTGCACTTCGTTGTCGATCAGCCGACCGTTAATTTCCACGCCGACCCACAGTTCGGGTACTGGCTGGCTGGGGTGATTCCACTGCCAGTCCTCGAGCCAGCGCCGAGCGGCGTAGTAGCCACCGATGCTGTGGTGGTCGGTGATGGCGAGGCCTTTGAGCCCGATGTCGATGGCTTGCTGCATGAGCATCTCCGGCTGGAGCCGCCCATCGGAGTAAACCGTGTGCATGTGAAAGTTGTAGGAGCGTGGGCAGCTCTTGGCATCGACGGTTTCGAGGGTCCGTTTGAGCGCTCGAGCCCTGAGACTCTGTGAGGCCAGGGTTGTAGGCGTCGAGTTTGAAGCGGGATGAGCAGCCATGGCATCCAGTGGAGTAAAGCCAGGTTGATTCTAGCAAACCCTTTCTGGAAGGGTGGTTTGTGCCGAACGACTTCTGTCTCCGGAAATAGGCCGGCTGTGGTCGTCTGGCTCTGATTTTGGGCGAGGTGACTGTACAAGTGCAGAAAAAAGCCACAAAAAAGGGGCAATTTGCCCCTGGATGTTTTTGTGTCAGAAATTGTTGGACGATCCGAATTCCAGTGAATTTCTATTGCCCTTCTTTCACATCTCAGCCGCCTCGTCGTCGGATGCGTCTGGAGGCGCGACCTCGGCTTCAGGGGCGATCGCTTCTGGCTCTGGCGTTGGCTCCGGCTCCGCGCTGCGGCGATAGCGAGCAGGGACCGAGGTTTCGGCAGGAGCCGTGATCACTCGGATAGACTGGCCTTCCTTGAGGGCGTTGGCGGAGTCGGCGGCGGTGCTGGCACCCGGCAAGACGCTGGGCAACAAGCCGTCAAAGGGCGATCGCGGCAAGGCGATCGCGGGTTCAGAGGAAGACTCGGATTCTGCGGGTTCAGACGGTTCAGCTGCCGCAGGCTCGGGAGCCGAGGGCGTGCTGGACTCTGGGGCCTCAACGGACGGCGCAGCCTCTGGCAGCGCTGACGGCTCGGCTGGTTCAGCCTGTTTGAGCTGATCTAGGAAGCGCGGCGTGGATTTGGGCTCCGCTGACGGGCTGAGGGGCTGGCGCAGACGCTTCCAGAAAGGACTCGGGCGATCGCCCTCGGGCGCGGGCGCTGCTGCGGGGACTTCAGGTGCGGCTTCGTTTGCGCGATCGCCCGCCTCGCTAGCAGCCTCTGCGGGACGCTCGGCCGGTTCCGTGGCGGTGTCAGGGGCGTTCAGGCTGGCGGGCACCTCGGGCTCAGCAGCGGGTGCTGGCGCGGGAGTAGTGGGAGTAGATCGCTTAAAGAAATCAAAAACGCCTTTGCCCTTGGCCGCTGGCTTGGCCGGTTCAGGGGCGATCGCCTCGGGTTCTTCCTCAGGTGCCGGAGACGGCGCTGCCGCTTCTACGGGCTCAAGCTCTACGGCCTCCGGACTTTCCGGGGCTTCTAGGGCGTCCGGCACGGCGGGCGCAGGGCTGGGCTCCGCCGCTGGCGGTGCTGCCTCAATGGGCGATCGCCGGAAGCGGCTCCAGAAGCTTTGGGCTGGCCCTTGGCTCGGCAGGGCAGGCGCGGGCTCATCAACCTGCGTCTCAGGCAGCAACTCCACTGCCGCATCTGGTGCCGCATCTGGTGCTGGCTCAGGACTAGGCTCGATCGCGGGCTCGGCCGGTGCCGCCTCCGGTGACGGAGCAGCGGGGCTGGGCGTCACAGGGGCAGCAGGGCGTCGCCGGAAGCGATCAAACAAGCCCTGAGCTGGCGCTGTCTTGGGAGCCGGAATCACTGGCGTCTCTGCCGGTGGCTCTGGCAACGCCTCGGGGCTTGGGATCACCGCAGGGGCCGGACTCACCTCAGGGGCGATCGCCTCTGGCAGCTCCGGCTCAGGGCTGGGGATCACCTCTGGCAAGGGGGCGATCGCCGGTGGAGCCTCCACCGCTGGCTCCGGCCCCGGCACATAGTTTGGATCCACGATGCCCCGCGCCTCGCGCGCCATCAGATCCCCGCGCACCAAGCGCGACAGCGTATCGCTCCCGCCCGGCTGGTATTCCACCACCCGCGCCACACTATTAAACGTATTTTCGATCGGCTGACCCTTCTCATCGATCAGCTCCAGCTTCACCCAGTTCTTTCCCGGCTTCAGGCCCTTGAGATAAATCGGCTGCCAGCGATCGATCACGAAACTGTCGCCATTAACCGTGCAGCGAATTTGCCAGTCTCGAATCTCATTGGACGGATTATCCTGCGCCACAAAATGCAGCGGCGCATTAGTCAAATAAAAGTCCACCATCACGGGCTCTGCCCCGTAGCTGCCCTGGGGACGGCTGTAGGTCAGCAGCGGCACCTGGTCGTCTACTGGGCTATCCGCCGTTTTTGTAAAAACGTGGAAAGTCATCTGGGCATAGGCCCCTTCATTCTTGAAGCTCTCGTGCCACGGGCGAGACGCAAAAACCCGCAGCGTATGGCTCCCAGGGCTCAAATCCTTCAGAATGAGCGGCTCCGTCAGGTCATACACCGCTTGGTAGGGCTGATCGTCCAGAAAAACGTGGAGGTGAGGGCCTAGTCCCAGATCTGAATCTTTAAAGATAGGTAGATCTCGAACCTCAAACTTCACGGCCACCTGAGTATCCTCTAGCACCGCATCGGCCCGCGGGCTGACGATCTTGACCTGAGGCCGGTACTGATCGAGATCTGGGCGCAGCGCCTGAATGGTTGCTGGTGGAGACACCTCCGAAATCTGCTTGGAGCGCTGCACGCTCGAAGGTTTGCTGGTTTGTATATTGACGGGCGGCGGTGCCGCAGCGCCGCGATCGCTACAGCCCACAGCACTCAACACCAAAACTCCTGCCAATGCCGACGCCAGCCATTGTTTTGTGCGCCCTTGCTGCCAGTTGAAGCCAAACACGCCAATCCACTCCGACTAAAAGGACATGCGATCGCCACCGCCGCTCAACGAACCGAAGAACTTCCCCGATTCCCCGGACTTCTCAAACCTCGGTTGCCGAAAATCTCTCTATCTACCTCCTACCTCGACTCACCCCGATCTGAATCTATGGAGATCGCTAGACCCATTCCTTCTGTCTATCTACTCCATAAGATCTCACCGAGGGATCAAGATTTCCAGCCTTAGAGCCCTTCCTGTTCATAGCGACAGAAAACGCTCTACACCCGAGATCGACAGCCTCATGTGAACAGTAGCCATTCATACGGAACTATAGCGGAAAAGCTCAGCCTCTCCCCGACCTGCCTCCAGAGGCCCCCTTCCAGTTCAGTTCCTTAACTCCCTGAAACCCTTGCCCAGAGAGGCATTGACCGAGCGGCGATCGCATCCTTCCCCCATCCCCTATCAGGAAACTTCAACAAAAGTGATAAGCCCTTTATATGACTTAACTTGATGAACTTAATTGAAATTGCCTTGACTTTTGGGCCAGCGTTATAAAAGCCAAAACCTAGATAGATCAATGCTTTAGACAATTTGAATTATTGTTAACCGCGCCCAAAATGGCTCTAAAAGCAGACCTATAATGCTTCAGAAAGCACTCCCCGAGTAGCTCCGGCCCTTGTGCCAGCCTACTTTTGGCTCAGAAGCTACTCATCCTCTGACCCCAACCACCTATACAGACACCTAAATTCTGTTGCAGGAGGGGACTTGCAAACGCCCAAAGGCTTAGCCTGTCCCAGAGGTCTCTCTGATATAGCTCGAAACAACCACGATGCGCAGAGAGGAAAAAGGTTGCTTTGTGTAACCAATGGGGAGGAGAGTTCCTCGTTCCTTGTCTCGAGAGAGGAGAGTCTCAATGACGATTAGTCCCCCGGAGCGAGAGGCAAAGGTGAGGGTATCCGTCGACAAGGACCCGGTCCCAACTTCCTTCGAGAAGTGGGGTAAGCCCGGTCACTTCGACCGCACCCTGGCTAAAGGGCCCAAAACCACAACCTGGATTTGGAACCTTCATGCCGACGCTCACGACTTCGATAGCCACACAAGTGACCTCGAAGATATTTCTCGCAAAATCTTCAGCGCTCACTTTGGCCACTTAGCCATTATCTTTATCTGGCTGAGCGGCATGTACTTCCATGGCGCTCGCTTTTCTAACTACGAGGCTTGGCTGACCAACCCCACTGGCATCAAGCCCAGTGCACAGGTTGTTTGGCCCATCGTTGGTCAAGAGATCCTCAACGGTGATGTAGGCGGTGGTTTCCACGGCATCCAAATCACCTCCGGTCTCTTCCAGCTGTGGCGTGCCTCGGGTATCACCAACTCCACGCAGCTCTATGCAACTGCCATTGGCGCACTCGTCATGGCTGCCCTGATGCTGTTTGCGGGCTGGTTCCACTATCACAAACGGGCTCCCAAGCTTGAGTGGTTCCAAAACGTTGAGTCCATGCTCAACCACCACTTGGCTGGTCTGCTGGGTCTGGGCTGCCTCTCTTGGGCAGGTCACCAAATCCACGTTTCATTGCCCATTAACAAACTTCTGGATGCTGGGGTTGCTCCAAAAGACATCCCCCTGCCTCATGAATTTTTGCTCAACACCGACCTGATGGCAGAGCTGTACCCCAGCTTTGCAAAAGGGTTGACTCCCTTCTTTACCTTGGACTGGGGCGCTTACGCAGACTTCCTGACCTTCAAAGGTGGTCTGAATCCGGTGACCGGTGGTCTGTGGCTTTCTGACACGGCTCACCACCACCTGGCTCTGGCGGTCCTGTTCATCATCGCTGGCCACATGTACCGGACCAACTGGGGCATTGGGCACAGCATGAAGGAAATCCTCGAGGCTCACAAGGGTCCCTTTACTGGCGAAGGCCACAAAGGTCTCTACGAAGTCCTCACCACGTCTTGGCACGCTCAGCTGTCTGTGAACCTCGCAGTTCTGGGCTCCTTGACCATCCTGGTGGCGCATCACATGTACTCGATGCCCCCCTACCCCTACATTGCAACTGACTATCCGACCCAGCTGTCACTCTTCACCCATCACATCTGGATTGGTGGTTTCCTGATCGTTGGTGCAGGGGCTCACGCTGCCATCTTCATGGTGCGTGACTATGATCCAGCTCAAAACGTCAACAACCTGCTGGATCGGGTGATTCGTCATCGCGACGCGATTATTTCCCATCTGAACTGGGTGTGCATGTTCCTGGGCTTCCACAGCTTTGGTCTGTATATCCACAACGACACCATGCGTGCTCTGGGTCGCCCCCAAGACATGTTCTCGGATTCGGCGATTCAACTGCAGCCGGTGTTTGCGCAGTGGGTGCAAAACCTGCACACCCTCGCACCTGGCGCGACCGCTCCCAATGCTCTGGAGCCGGTTAGCTATGCCTTCGGTGGCGGTGTTGTCGCCGTTGCCGGCAAGGTAGCCATGATGCCGATTACCCTCGGGACGGCAGACTTCATGGTGCACCACATCCATGCCTTCACGATTCACGTGACGGTGCTGATTCTGCTGAAGGGCGTTCTCTTCGCTCGCAGCTCTCGCCTGGTTCCCGACAAGGGCAATCTGGGCTTCCGCTTCCCCTGCGACGGTCCGGGCCGGGGTGGTACCTGCCAGGTTTCTGGTTGGGACCATGTCTTCCTGGGTCTGTTCTGGATGTACAACTCCCTGTCGATTGTGATTTTCCACTTCAGCTGGAAGATGCAGTCTGACGTGTGGGGAACGGTGGGCGCCGATGGTTCGGTGTCTCACATCACGGGTGGCAACTTTGCTCAAAGCGCGCTCACCATCAACGGATGGCTGCGTGACTTCCTCTGGGCTCAGGCTTCCCAAGTAATCACTTCCTATGGTTCGGCGCTGTCTGCGTACGGTCTGCTGTTCCTGGGCGCTCACTTCGTTTGGGCCTTCAGCCTGATGTTCCTGTTCAGCGGCCGCGGCTACTGGCAAGAACTCATCGAGTCCATCGTTTGGGCTCACAACAAGCTGAAAGTCGCTCCTGCGATCCAACCTCGCGCTCTGAGCATTGTTCAGGGTCGGGCTGTCGGGGTAGCTCACTACCTCCTCGGGGGAATTGCCACCACGTGGGCATTCTTCCTGGCGCGGATCATTGCAGTAGGATGATGGCGAGGAGGACTTTGTAAGGACTTATGGCAACTAAATTTCCAAAGTTTAGCCAGGACCTCGCTCAAGACCCGACAACACGTCGGATTTGGTACGGGATTGCAACGGCCCACGACTTTGAAAGTCATGACGGGATGACGGAAGAAAATCTTTACCAAAAGATTTTCGCTTCCCACTTCGGTCACTTGGCGATCATTTTCCTCTGGACCTCCGGCAACCTGTTCCACGTCGCCTGGCAAGGTAATTTCGAGCAGTGGGTTAAAGATCCGCTGAATATCCGTCCCATCGCTCATGCGATCTGGGATCCCCATTTCGGCAAACCCGCGGTTGAAGCGTTCACTCAAGCGGGCGCTTCCAACCCTGTTAACATCGCTTATTCCGGTGTTTATCACTGGTGGTACACCATCGGGATGCGGCATAACAGCGACCTCTACACGGGTGCTGTTTTCCTCCTCATCCTGTCTGCAATCTTCTTGTTTGCAGGCTGGCTGCACCTCCAGCCCAAGTTCCGCCCCAGCCTTTCTTGGTTCAAGAATGCTGAGTCTCGCCTCAACCACCACCTCGCTGGTCTGTTTGGTGTGAGCTCTCTGGCTTGGACGGGTCACTTGGTGCACGTGGCGATTCCTGAGTCTCGTGGTCAGCATGTGGGCTGGGATAACTTCCTGTCCACGCCGCCGCACCCCGCCGGTCTTGGGCCTTTCTTCACGGGCAACTGGGGCGTGTATGCTCAGAACCCTGATACGGCGAACCATGTGTTTGGTTCTGCTGAGGGTGCTGGTACCGCTATCTTGACCTTCCTCGGTGGCTTCCATCCTCAGACGCAGTCTCTGTGGCTGACGGATATTGCTCACCACCACCTGGCGATCGCGGTGATCTTCATCATCGCGGGCCACATGTACCGCACCAACTTTGGTATCGGTCACAGCATTCGTGAAATCCTCAAGGCTCACCGTCCTCCCGAGGGCACTCCCTTTGGTGGTCTGCTGGGTAAGGGTCATGAGGGTCTCTACGACACGCTGAACAACTCTCTGCACTTCCAGCTGGCGCTGGCGCTGGCTTCTCTCGGTGTGGTCACCTCTCTGGTGGCTCAACACATGTACTCGCTGCCTCCCTACGCTTTCATGGCGAAGGACTACACCACGATGGCAGCGCTGTATACGCACCACCAGTACATTGCTGGTTTCATCATGGTGGGTGCTTTTGCCCACGGTGCGATCTTCCTGGTTCGTGACTACGATCCTGAAGCGAATAAGAACAACGTTTTGGATCGGGTTCTCCAGCACAAGGAAGCGATTATTTCTCACCTGAGCTGGGTGTCTCTGTTCCTCGGTTTCCATACCCTGGGTCTCTACGTCCACAACGACGTGGTGGTTGCCTTCGGTACGCCCGAGAAGCAGATCCTCATTGAGCCGGTGTTTGCTCAGTGGATCCAGTCCTCTCACGGTAAGGCTCTGTACGGCTTTGATGTGCTGCTCTCCAATGCTGGTAGCCTGCCTGCTAATGCTGGTGGTGCTTGGCTGCCCGGCTGGCTGGATGCCATCAATGCTGGTACCAACTCTCTGTTCTTGACCATTGGTCCTGGCGATTTCCTGGTTCACCACGCGATCGCTCTGGGTCTGCACACCACCACCCTCATCTTGGTGAAGGGTGCTTTGGATGCCCGTGGTTCCAAGCTGATGCCCGATAAGAAAGATTTCGGCTACAGCTTCCCCTGCGACGGTCCCGGCCGTGGCGGTACTTGCGACATCTCTGCGTGGGATTCTTTCTACCTCGCAATGTTCTGGATGCTCAATACCATTGGTTGGGTCACCTTCTACTGGCACTGGAAGCATCTGGGTGTTTGGCAGGGTAACGTTGCCCAGTTCAACGAGTCCTCGACTTATCTGATGGGCTGGCTGCGTGACTACCTGTGGCTGAACTCTTCTCAGCTGATCAACGGCTACAACCCCTACGGCATGAACAACCTGTCCGTCTGGGCTTGGATGTTCCTCTTCGGACACCTGGTTTGGGCAACGGGCTTCATGTTCCTGATCAGCTGGCGTGGTTACTGGCAAGAGCTCATTGAGACCCTGGTGTGGGCTCACGAGCGCACTC
This sequence comes from Geitlerinema sp. PCC 7407, assembly GCF_000317045.1. Taxonomy (NCBI): domain Bacteria; kingdom Bacillati; phylum Cyanobacteriota; class Cyanophyceae; order Geitlerinematales; family Geitlerinemataceae; genus Geitlerinema; species Geitlerinema sp. PCC 7407. Next base: position 3,926,889 of record NC_019703.1, on the reverse strand, counting down.
CTCTGGCAAACCTGGTTCGCTGGAAGGACAAGCCGGTTGCAATGTCCATCGTTCAAGGCCGCTTGGTTGGTCTGGCCCACTTCACGGTTGGCTACATCCTGACCTACGCTGCCTTCCTGATTGCCTCGACCGCCGGTAAGTTCGGCTGATTTGTCGGCTAACTGGGTCTGAGGACCTGTAAATAAGAAAATCCCCTGCCCACGCGGCGGGGGATTTTTGTGTTTTGGGGTGTGGGGGCGATCGCCCTAGAGAGCGCCAACTTTCAGCTTTTGCAGAATCTCGCTGGCGGCCTGGATCCCCGAGAGGGCCGCTCCTTCCATGAAGCCTTGCCACTCGTAGAAGGAGTTGGCGTGTTCACCGGCAAAGTGGAGATTGCCGATGGGCTTGCCTTCGTTGCCGGCGATCGTGGTGAACTGGCCGGGGGTGTAGCAGGTGTAGCTGCCAAGAGAAAGAGGGTTAGAGGGCCAGTGGGCCAGGTAAGACTGAATGAAGTTGCCGGTGCGATCGCGCCGAGCTGCGGCAAAGGCGCCGGGATACACGCGGTCCAAATCCCGCAGGAAGCGCGAGGCTTCGGTTTGGCTCTGGCGCGGATTGAGGGCGAGGCCGCGATCGCCACTGGCGTAGTCCGTCAAGATCGCGCGATCGAGGCTGGCGCGACTGGGGTTGGTTTCCCAGGTGGCCTGGTGATGGGGCAGATCGGAGTAAGACGAGCCGTTGCTGCTGAGGGCTGCCCAGGGGCGACTTTGGAAGCCAATCATTTGCTTGGCGTTGGTGCCGTACCCCAGTTCCTGAATGGCCTTGAGCTTCCAGGCGGGCAGCTCAAGGCTCGCGTCGAGCTCAACTTGGCGCAGCGTGGTAAAGGGAATCGCCATCACCACGGCATCAAAAACTTCGCTGGTGGATCTGCCCGTGTCTTGTTGGAAGGTGAGCTCTAGCTGACTGAGGCTGGTCTTGCGGATGCGCACGAGGCGCGCGCCGTGGCGAATCTGGTTGGGCAGGCGATCGCGCAGTCCCTGGACAATTTTGTCGTTGCCCTCGATCACGTGATAGCGCTCATCGCTGAAGACCCCAAAGGGCGTGAATTTTGAGCGGCGATCGGCATGAATGAATAGGAGAAAGTTGAGGGCGCTCTGGGCACTGGGCTCGAGGCCATACTCGGCGAGATAGGCTTCTTCGATGGCGGCCTTGGCCAGGGACCCAGCGCCGCGAGCGTCGAGATAGTCGCTCAGGCTGGTGTTGTCGAGCTGGGCATCGGCGGCATTAAACAAGTCTGCGGTGGGGGCGCCCGAGAGGGTGCGCAGGTCGTCCCGCATGGCGTCGACCAGCTGGCGAAACTCATCGACGATCGCGCTTTCGGGGTAGCGCTGCTGATTAAAAAAGTAGGTGACCTCGCCCGGTTCTTTGGATAGGTCCTCTAGGGTCAGGCCAAATTCCCGGGCGTAGCCCAGCATGGTTTTGTGCAGGTTGTCGATGAACTCGCCCCCTTGCTCGGCGACCTGCTGGGGAAAAAAGCCTCGCAGGGACGCGCACCGACCGCCGGGGCGATCGCTCGCCTCAAAGAGAGTCGCGCTGATGCCCTGTTTCTTGAGCTCGTAGCCACAGCTCAGCCCAGCCAGTCCGGCGCCGACGATACCGACTTTGATGCTGGGTTTCGGCTTGGGGGCGGCCCAAAGCTCGCCCTGGCGGCTGAGGCCCACGGCGCCCAGGGTGCTGCCCGCAGCGATCGCCAGAAAGTGGCGGCGACTGACCCGGCCTGCCCAGCGTTTTTGCAGGGCTCTATACAGGCGATCGCGCCCCTCATCCGTACCCAGACCCCGTTGCTCGCACAGCGCGGCCAGACCCAGCGCCCGCCGCAAAGCCTCAAAAGACGAACTGTGGCTCATAGGATAGTTAAATTTAATTACCACCGATGTCCTAGTGTTCCCGGGACCTGCATTGCGCCCAAAGCCCCGCCTGGGCCGCAATATTTCTTAATGGGCGATCGCCTGCTGCTCCGCTGCCGCGGCTGGCAGGACGAAACGCCCTTGAACCCGCGAATTGCGGGTGGACGCAGATCAGAGGGCGCGTGGCCAAATCCCATGCCCTGCCGCCAAAGCCTTCGCCCCGTGTCCCTGGGGGTCAAGATTAATTCGATAATAGTCAGGCATAAATTGAACTCCCAAGGATGCCTATGGAATTTGTTGCAGGACTAATTGTGGGAGCTGTGGTGGGGGCGGGCGTCGCCTACTGGCTTCTCCAGCAGCAGATGGCCCAACAAAAAAATGCCTATCAAGAACAGCTTCAGCAGCGCGTGGAGGAGCTAGAGCGATCCCACGAGGCGCGAATGCAGGAAGCCATTCGGGCCGTGCAAAAAAGCCAAGAACAGCAAATGCTCTTGGCGCAGCAGGAGCTGGATCAAGCCCGCGCTCGCCTCCAGTCTGCCGAGCCGCAGCCTGCGCCGGTTCCCGATCCCTGGGATGATGCACCTGCCGAAGCGGCGACTGCTCCGGCGGTGACGCCTGAGGCGGCTGCGCCTGAAGCGGCTCCCGAAGCGCCCGCTGAGCCAGTTGAGCCAGTAGCACCGGTGGTTCCTGCTGAGCCAGTGGAGCCGGTCCAGGCTGCTGAGCCGGTGGAGCCCGTTGTGGTGCCACCAGCGGTGGTGCCGCCAGTGACGCCTGTAGGCGGTGAAGAAGCTTTGTGTGAAAAAATTGGGCTGCTGGGCCGCTCCCGTCAGGGAGAAGCGATCGCCCAGATTACTCCCTACGCCCTCCATCGCCATCGCCAAGTCCGGGCTGCCACGGCCATGGCGGTGGGTCAGCTCGCCGAAGCCCACGGGGTGCGCCTCGAGCAGCGGGTGCTGCCGACCCTGGCCAAGCTGGTGCGAGACCCAGACGCCATGGTCCGCCAAGCCGCCGTCGAGGCGCTGGGCCAAATCCGCTCTGAGAAAGTGATCCCCCTGCTCCAGCTGGGACTGCGAGATGGGAATGTCCAGGTGACCCGAGCCGCGACGGTCGCCGTCAACCGCTTCAAAATGTATCGGGTGGGCCTGCCCCAGTCTCCCCAGCCTCAGCCCCCGAAGAAAAAAGCCTAGAGGGGGTGCGATCGCCCGCTGGCTAGGCCACCGAAGGGCGATCGCTACGCAAATAAAACTGAAACCGCTCCTGAAGCTGAGGAATCGTCAGATTCTGCGCCCAGTACTCCACCAGCGCGTGGCCAAAGGCCCAGGCATTTTTTTCGGGAGAGGCGGAATTTTCCAGCAGCAGAGGCCACAGAGCCAGCAGGTCAAAGGCCTTGGCGTCGCGGTTGAGAAGCGAAAACAGATCGTAGGCAAGCTGCAGCTTGCCGATCACTACAGGCAGCTGCTCCACCGGTATCTTTTCGGCCAGCACGTAGGCCAGCGCAGGGGAGCCGGTAGTCAGAGTCGACAGAAACTGCAGTACGGGACTTTTGAGAAAGTAGGCGAGGCCCTGGGTGGTGGCCATTTGAAAGGTATAGCGATCGATCAGCCGGGCGGCGGCGAGGCTGCGAGCGTCCAGGTCGCGCAGGAAACGCGCGAGCCGAACTTGCTGGGCCGGGGCGATCGCCTCTAGCAGCATCCGAGCCAGGGTATCCCCATTCCAGGCGGGGCGCTGGCTGGCGCGATCGCCCGTCACGATGGGCAAAACGCGATCGCACAGCTCCCCCAGCTTCTCTGCTCGGTAGAGAGTGGCCTCCCGAATGGCCTGCTCCTTGGGGCGATCGCCCCACTGCCAGTCGTAGGGCGGCGCCCACTCGCGGATGGGCCGCAGCCGATCCACCTGGCTCACCAGCACAAAGGTCGGCAGATCCGTCACCCGCTCCCGCAGGTCTCGCAGGAAATCTGCGTCCATCTGCAAGGCCGGATCGAGGGCCGGGGTGACTAGCAGCACCAGATCGGCTGTGGTGCCGTAGTCGAGCACCTGCTCCCGAAAAGCGGCCTGCTTGACCTGCTCATAGCCCGGCGTGTCCCACAGCGTCAGGGTTTCACCGGTTTCTTCTTGCCAGTGATAGCTCTCGATGGCGTCAGTGGTCGGCAGCACGTCCACCGCCGCCCGGTCCGCCTCAAAAAGCGTATTGATCAGGCTGCTTTTGCCAGCGCCGGTCCGACCGACCAGCAAGATATTCAGAGGCTTCTGGGCCACGGCTTCGCTGGGTTCAGCGATCGCCAAAATGTCTCGCAGCGCCTGGGTTTTGGCGACGGGTAGGGCTGGCTGACTGGGGACTGGCGCCGCCTCAGGAGCGATCGCGCCGCCGTAGAGAAGGATCGCCTGGCGACTGAGGTTGCGCAGCGCGCTTTCGCGGGTCATCTGACCCAAATTGATCAGCAGCGCCTGGGTGGCGCGATCGCTGGAGGGCTGACTGGCTTGCTTTGCCAGAGCGGCCGCCGGATTGAGCAGCCACTGAGCCCAGTTCCAGGCTTGCCAAGCTTTGCGGGCTGAGGGCTCTAGCTTGCGATAAACTTCATAGGCTTGATAGGCTTGTCCCACTGAAACCTGATTGAGAGCGGGCGTTAGCTTTTGCATCCACTGGTCCATGTCATCTACGGTGCCCCGCAGAAGGCCATAGGCTTGAGGAATATAGATGTTGAGCAGGGGATACTTGACTTCTGGGTGATAAAGGTGGGCGATCGCCACGATGAGATCTTGGCACCGCCGCCAAAAGGTTTGCCAATCTTCCCACGGGGGCGGATCGCTCTGGGAGGTCTGAAGGATCGTCTGCAACGCCGCCTCAGCCCGACGGCTTTTCTCCGCTTCGGATAGGCTATCACCCTCAATTTCTAGCGTTTCAGCGTCTATTTGTTCTTGCACTTGCGCCATGGCAGCTTCGACTTGGGCCACCAGGGGGCGAGTCCACCGAACCAATAGCCAGCGCCAGCCCACTAGGGTCAAAATGAAGACTCCCCAAATCCAATTCAGCCCCCAAACGTGAATTTGGCGTCCCGCTGCAACCACCATGAATGCTGCGATCGCCGCGATGGGCAGCACCAAGACAACCCATTGCCAAGCCTTGAAACGCGCCATACCTTTGCTTGCCCTCAAGGAACGCTGCCTATACTGCCCATTGTCGTTTGACCTTTCTTTTTTGAGCGTGAAGTTCCTCAACGTTCTAGATTGCGGGGCCGATCGCCCTCGAAAAATGTACCTGGGGCGCGTTGCCGAGGAAATCTCAGATGCGCTACGTCATCCCCTAGGTCTCCCGCAATTAATGGAATCTTGCGGAGAGGACGGTTGCGGCGCGCTGCGGTTGCTTCTGTTGAGATGAGCGTTGCAACGTAAATGCTTGTGTGTTCCCAGGTTCATGCCATTTCAGTACACGCTTTCGTTTTTTGCCCTCAGCCTGACGGCAGTTATTTCGGGTATGCTGGCTTACCAAGTTTGGCAGCGCCCTGCGGCTCCTGGCAGGACTTTTTTTGCGTCGATGATGGTTGCAGTCTCGGCCTATGCCCTGATTGCGGCCCTGGAGTCGGCGGCGATCGCCCGATCGATCAAAATTTTTTGGTCCACCCTGGAGTCCATCGGCTCCGGCAGCGTGATCGTTTGCTTTTTGCTCTTTGCCATGGCCTTCACAGCGCCCCGGCGGACCATATCCCCCTGTACCGTGGCGCTGCTGTGTGTGCCGCCCCTGTTTAACGTCGGCTTGGTGGCCACCAATGCTTGGCACGGGCTGGTTTGGACGGGCTTTTTGCCCAGTGCTCGCTCCAGCAATACCTGGGTGTACCTGCACGGTCCCGGCTTTACCTGGGTGATGATGTGCATCTATGCCTACGTGCTGGCGGGCTCTTTCTTGCTGGTGCGGGCGGCCTGGCGATCGCCCCCGCTCCACCGACAGCAAACGGGGTTTGTGCTGGCCGGGGCCGTGGTGCCCCTGCTCGGCAGCACAACCTATCTGCTGGGTCTTGCCCCTGGTAACTGGAACCTCACCCCGATCAGCTTCATGATCACGGGGCTGATCTACTGTGTGGGCGTCTTTCGCTTTCGGCTGTTTGATCTGGTGCCCGTGGCGCGGGATCTGCTGGTAGAGCAAATGCCGGACGGCGTGCTGCTCCTCGACACCAGCCATCGCATTCTCGATATCAATCCGGCGGCCCAAACCCTACTCGAGAGCGTCTCTCTGGAGGTGGGCCAGCAGGTTGAAGTGCTGCTGCTCGAGCGCTGGCCCGGAGTAGGAGGGCTGCTGCGCGAAACCTACCAGGAGCGTACCGAAATCGTCCTGGATGCCGAGAGCCACCGCTGCCTGGAGCTGCGCCTGTCTCTGCTGCGCGATCGCCGGGGACGGCTGACCGCACGGCTGCTGCTGCTGCGAGATATCACCCAGCGCTACCAGGTCGAGCGAGAGCTGCGCCGAGTCAACGAGCAGCTCCAAAGCCACCTCCTAGAAATCGAAGTTCTCCACGCGACGCTCCAGGAGCAGGCCATCCGGGACGGGTTGACTCAGGTATTCAACCGGCGCTACTTCGAAGAGACCCTGCCCCGCGAGCTGCACCGGGCCGCCCGAGGCGACTATCCGGTTTCGGTGATTTTGCTCGATATCGACTATTTCAAGCGCATTAACGACACCTTCGGCCACAAGGGAGGCGATCGCGTGCTCAAGGCTTTTGGGGAGCTGCTCCTGAGCGAAACCCGCTCAGGGGACATGGCCTGCCGCTACGGCGGTGAAGAATTTGCCCTGGCCTTTCCCGGCATGTCCCTCGAGGACGCCCAGCAGCGGGCCGAAAAAATCCGCGCCCGGTTTCAAGATCAGCGCATCGTCGTGGGCAAAGACGAAATCCGGGCGACCGTCTCAGGGGGCGTCGCAACCTATCCCTTCCACGGCAAAACCAGTGATGACCTCATGCAGTCAGCGGACAAAGCGCTCTATGCAGCCAAGGAAGAGGGCCGAAATCGCATCTGTCTGGCTCAGGACCGCCCCTCAACCTGAAAATCGGGCGAAATTGACCCTTTCACCCCTGTATCTTTGCCCGTAGCGTGGAGCCGACTATGGAATTGCGCCGATATCAAACCTCTGATGTGGCGGCCCTCGTGGCCATTTATCGAGACGCGGTCCTGGGAACGGGGGCCACGGCCTACAGTCCGCAGCAGGTGGCGGCCTGGGCGACCTTCCCGGCGGATCTGGCGGTCTTTGGTCACCAGCTGGCCCAGGGAATCACCCTCGTCGCCCTAGACGAAGGCCAGCCTGTGGCCTTTGGTCAGCTCCATCCGGTGGATCATGTGGCCTTTCTCTACACCGCTAGTCGCCAGGGCCGCCGGGGCTACGCGACCGCGATTTATCAGCAGCTGGAGGCTGCGGCCCGGCAGGCAGGCGCGCCTGTCCTCTCGACCGATGCGAGCCGCCTGTCGAAGCCCTTTTTTCTAAAAATGGGGTTTGAGGTCGTGGGGCGGGAGGAGGTGGAGCGTCAGGGGGTGCTGCTGGAGCGCTTCGGGATGCGCAAGACGCTGGGCCAGTAGTCCTGGACGGTGGACCAAGACCTAGAGCGTCTCTTGGCGGCTGTGGCGATCGCCTTCTTCCCAGGGCCAGCGACCATTGATCTCGACCTCCAGCGAGAAGCTCAGGAAAGTCCGGATCAAAACAATCATGCCCAGGCTGCCCAGACTCTCGAAGGTCGGGTCGATGGACACGGTGCCGATGATATCTGCGGCGACCAAAAACTCCAGGCCTAGCAAGATTGCCCGCCCCAGATTAGAGCGGTAGGCAGGATAGAGATCCTCAAAGCGCTCTCGACGCCAGAGGTGCCGCAGAAAGGAACTAGTGGCGATCGCCCCTCCTCCCAGCGTCACCAAAATTCCAATCACTTCAATGACTTTGGCGATCGTATGGGCCGCAAAATCCATGGCTGCTCCTTTTTGCTCTCTCCTGCCTCAAAAACACCCCATAGTCTAGCCCACGAACCACTGCCCGGCGGCCTCTAGAAATAAAGGGATACCTCGCACTGGCAAAAGGGTTTTCTACAATGGCGATGGAAGAGACTGTCCTGTGCCTGTTTCCCCGGTGCCCTCTGCCATGCCTGAGCCACTAACGCCCCCCGAACCCGAAAATATTCCCCCTTCTCCCCAGTCTGGCCCCAAATCAGATTGGTGGAATCTGGCCGCGCGCCGTCTCGGGAAGCTGCTGCCAGTGGATCAGGTGGCCCAGACCGTAACCAGTTGGTTTAGCGTCAGCGAGGAGCAGGTGGCTGAAATCCTCGATGCAGTTCGCAAGGAGCTGCCAACCACCGAGGCGCTGCTGATCGGCAAGCCCCAGGCTGGCAAAAGCTCCATCGTGCGCGCCCTGACCGGCGTCTCGGCGGACATCATTGGCCAAGGCTTTCGGCCCCACACCCAGCACACCGAGCGCTACGCCTATCCCACGGAGGAGCTGCCCCTGCTGATCTTCACCGACACGGTGGGCCTGGGGGATGTGGGACAGGATACCCAGACCCTGATTGATGAGCTGGTGGCCGACCTCGAGATCAATCGCCAGCGGGCGCGGGTTCTCCTTTTGACGGTCAAAATCACTGACTTCGCGACGGATACGCTGCGCAACATTGCGCAGCAACTGCGCCAGCGCTATCCCCAGATTCCTTGTTTGCTGGTGGTGACCTGTCTGCACGAACTGTATCCAGCGGGAACGGCGGATCATCCTGCCTATCCCCCAGAGTTTCCGGAGGTGCAGCGGGCCTTTGGGGCGTTGCAGGAGACCCTAGGGGAGCTGTGCGATCGCGCGGTGATGGTGGACTTCACCCTCGAAGAGGACGGCTACACGCCGGTGTTTTATGGTCTGGAAGCCCTGCGCGATCGCCTGGCGGAGCTGCTGCCCGAGGCAGAGGCGCGCACGATTCACCAGCTCCTCGACGGCTCGGCCAGTCGGCGCTTGGGCGATCTCTACCGGGATGTGGGCCGGCGCTACATGCTGGCTTTCTCGGTGATGGCGGCGACCCTGGCGGCGGTGCCCCTGCCCTTTGCGACGATGCCCGTGCTGACGGCGCTCCAGGTGTCGATGGTGGGGATGCTGGGCCAGCTCTATGGCCAGACTCTGACGCCGTCCCAGGCGGGGGGCGTGGTCAGCGCGATCGCCGGTGGATTTTTGGCCCAGGCCATTGGCCGCGAGCTGATCAAGTTCATCCCCGGCCTTGGCAGCGTGATCGCGGCGTCGTGGGCTGCGGCCTATACCTGGGCCTTAGGGGAGGGAGCCTGCGTGTATTTTGGGGACTTGATGGGAGGCAAAAAACCCGATCCTCAGAAGATTCAGGCGGTGATGCGAACGGCGTTTCAGGCAGCTCAAGATCGCTTTCGCAATACCGATCGCTGAGTTTGCGCTTCAAAATTCAACCCAAAGAGTCAGTATTGATACGGAAATAATTCACTAAAAATAGGTAGTCGGATTCTTTCATAGAATAAAATCTATCGATAATTATTAAGAATGTAAGCTCGGTCAATAATATGGGAACTCTGGAAGTACTGTTAGCCCAGCAGTCGTTCAGCACTACCCATTGGTCCCATGACACGAACTGTTCACGATGACGCCAGTCGCTTCCCGGTAATTCCTGGTTATGCCCTCCAGGAGCAACTTTACCTGGGCTCTAGAACCGTGGTCTATCGAGCCCTCGAGACAGCGCAGCAGCGCTCGGTCGTGCTCAAGCTGCTTCGACACGCCTATCCCACCTTCAGTGAGCTGGTTCAGTTTCGCAATCAGTACACCATCACCAAAAACCTCGCGATTGAGGGGATTATTCATCCCTTTACCCTCGAGCCTTGCCAAAATGGCTATGCCTTGGTGATGGAAGATTACAGCGGAATTTCCCTGCGCCAATATGCTCAGCAGCATCCTCTAGACACGTTAGAAATTCTCGAAATTGCTGTGCAGTTGGCCGATATTCTGCACGATTTACATCAAAGTCGAGTCATTCATAAAGATATTAAGCCTGCTAACATTTTGATTCACCCGATTAGCCATCAGGTGAAATTAATTGATTTCAGTATTGCTTCGCTGCTGCCAAAAGAAAATCAAGAAATTCAAAATCCGAATGTTTTAGAAGGAACTCTAGCCTATTTGGCTCCTGAACAAACAGGGCGCATGAATCGCGGAATTGACTACCGCACTGACTTTTATAGCCTGGGGATTACGCTATATGAGCTGCTGACAGGACAGCTACCGTTTCTGGTAGATGATCCTTTAGAGCTTGTTCACTGTCACATTGCCAAAACGCCTCCCTCACCTCACACCGTTAATCCCTCGGTGCCGCCCATAGTGTCGGCGATCGCCCTCAAGCTGATGTCAAAAAATGCGGAGGATCGCTATCAAAGTGCTCTGGGCCTCAAACATGATTTGGAGCAGTGTATCAGTCAGTATCGCGACAAAAAGGCGATCGCAGAATTTACGCTAGGTCAGCGAGATATTTGCGATCGCTTTTTGATTCCAGAGAGGCTGTATGGTCGCGAGCAGGAGGTCAAAACGCTGCTCCAGGCCTTTGAGCGCGTCGCGGAAGGCACCTCTGAAATGATGCTGGTTGCGGGCTTCTCCGGTATCGGAAAAACTGCCGTTGTCAATGAAGTTCATAAGCCGATCACTCGTCAGCATGGATACTTCATCAAAGGCAAATTTGATCAGTTCAACCGCAATATTCCCCTCTCGGCTTTTGTTCAGGCCCTGCGGGATTTAATTAATCAGCTTTTGTCTGAATCTGACTCTCAGCTTGCCCAGTGGCGCACTAAGATCCTTGAGGCTGTGGGCGATAGCGGCCAAGTCCTCATTGAGGTGATGCCAGAGCTAGAACAAATCATTGGCAAACAGCCGCCGGTCCCCGAACTTGCGGGCACAGCCGCCCAGATTCGCTTCAATCTTCTCTTCCAAACATTCATCGAAGTCTTCACTACGGCCGAGCATCCGCTGGTGGTCTTCTTAGATGATTTGCAGTGGTCCGATTCTGCCTCTTTGCAGTTGATCAAGCTGCTAATGGAAGACAAGCGATACCTGCTGCTGCTGGGAGCCTATCGAGACAATGAAGTATCACCGACTCATCCCTTCAGCTTGACGGTAGAGGAGCTGAAAAAAGCAGGGAAATCGGTTAATACAGTTACCCTAGCTTCTTTAGCCTTTGATGATACTAATCAGCTAGTCGCAGATACATTGCACTGCTCCTGTGAGCGATCGCAGCCTCTGACGAAATTCGTCGATCGAAAAACAAAAGGAAATCCTTTTTTCACGACTCAATTTCTCAAGGCACTGCATGAAGAAAATCATCTTTTCTTCAATCGCGATCGCGGCTATTGGGAGTGCGATATTTCCCAAATTAATGCCCTCGCCATCACAGAAGATGTGGTGGAATTCATGGCCCAGCAGCTACAAAAACTGCCCGCCGAAACCCAGCATGTTCTTAAACTGGCTGCCTGCATTGGCAATCAATTTGATTTAGAAACCTTGGCTATTGTTTCAGAGCAGTCCCAAGCCAATGTGGCAACGGCCCTTTGGAAGGCGCTGCAAGAAGGCCTAATCTTGCCCCAAAGCGAGGTCTACAAATTTTATTTGAGCCAAGGAGAAGCGGACTCAACGGCCCAAAGACCCGAAACGGTTGCCTATCGCTTTTTGCACGATCGCATCCAGCAGGCCGCTTATTTCCTCATTCCTGAACCGGAGAAAAAAGCTACCCACCATCGCATTGGCACCCTGCTACTGAGCAACTCTTCGGCCACTGAGCGCGAGGAACGACTGTTTGAAATCGTGACTCACCTCAATGCGGGCAGCAGCTTGATCACCCAGCCTGCTGAGCAGCAGGAACTTGCCCAGCTTAATCTAAGGGCAGGGCGCAAAGCCCAAACGGCGACGGCCTACGCAGCGGCGGTGCAGTACCTGACCCTAGGGAGAAGCTTGCTGGCTGCGGACGCTTGGAAAACGCAGTATGACCTAACCCTAAATCTCTATACAACTGCCGTCGAAGCTGAATATTTGAACATCAGTTTTCAGCAGGCGACAGAGCTAGCAGATATTGCTCTAAAAAATGCAAAAACTTTGCTCGATCGAGTAAAGGTCTATGAGCTGCAAATGCAGATCTGTATTGCTCAATTGCAGATGCTGCAAGCGATCGAAATTGGTCTAGACGTTCTAGAAAAACTAGAAATTACCTGGGTTGAACTGACGCCAGAAGATGGCTTGGTAATGAACTTGCCCGCTCTAGAAGAGCTAGATAGCCTACCCCAGATGACCGATGAAAAGATGCTGGCCGCAATGCAAATTCTGAAGATTTTGTGTGCGCCGGTCTTTATGGCCAAGCCTGAGATATTTCCGCCGCTAATTATGACCATGGTGCGCTTGTGCCTGGATCACGGCAACTCGGCCCTATCGGCTTTTGCCTATGGATTCTATGGGCTGCTGCTGTCCGGAACGGGTCAGCTTGAAGAGGGCTATCAGGCCGGAAAAATTGCCTTGAAATGGCTCGAAAAATTTGATGCCAAAGACCTGAAGGCAAAGGTTTATAACCTCTTTAATTCCAATATTCGCACCTGGAAAGAGCATAAGCGAAACAGCGTTGCGCCACTGCAAGAAGCAGTGCAAAGCGGCCTGGAAACAGGAGACATTGAGTGGGGCGGCTACTGCGCAGCCAATCTGTGTAGCTACCTGTTTTTCTCGGAGCCAACCCTCGAAGCCGCCGTCGAAAAACAAGGCCACTACATCGATCTTTGCATCAAAATTAAGCAGGAAATTCCCATCAATTTCTCTCAGGTATGGCGACAGCTAGGACTCAACCTGCAAGGACAAGGCGATGATCCGCTGCGCCTGATTGGCGAAAGCTTTGATGAGACAGAGGCACTGCCTCGCCTCATTGAGGCAAAAAGCGGCACGGTGCTCTATATGTTCTATGCTGCCAAGACGATTTTGCTGTATCACGCGGGAGAGTATCGTCAGGCAGTGGAGCAGGTAGAGTCAGCTCAAGCGTGGTCGGGAGCAGCCTTTGGTTTTATCCAGGTTGCTATTGTGAATTTCTACCATTCTTTGGCGCTGGTGGCTCAGCTGCCTCACGCATCCGATGAGGAGAAACAGCAGATCCTAACAAGCGTAGAAGCGAATCAGGAAATGCTGAAAAACTGGGCGCTCCATGCTCCTATGAATCATCAGCATAAGTATGATCTAATCGAGGCAGAAAAAGCTTGGCATTTGGGTCATATCTGGCAAGCAATGGAGCTCTATGATCAGGCGATTGTGGGTGCTCGAACGAATGCCTATGTTCAAGAAGAAGCCCTAGCCAATGAGTTAGCGGCCAAGTTTTATTTGGCTCTGGGAAAAGAGCGAGTGGCCGCAGGCTATTTGCAAGAAGCGTACTATAGCTATGCGCACTGGGGTGCCAAGTCGAAAAGCGAAGATCTAGAGCGCCACTACCCCAATCTTTTGCGCCCTATTTTGCAGCAGGCAGCACGAACTCTCAATCCTTTAGAAACTTTGGCGACCTTGGTGCCTCCGCCAAGATTTTCAGAGAAGACCTCGAGTTCTTCTGGTCGCTCGTCGAGCTCTAGCATTAATACCGTTCTAGATTTTGCGGCGATTTTGCGCGCTTCCCAAGCGATCTCTGGAACGATCCAGCTAGATCAGCTCCTCCATCAATTGACGCAGATCATTTTGCAAAATTCGGGGGGCGATCGCTGCGCGTTGATATTGCCGGATGATCAGGGCGTTTGGCAGATTCGGGCGATCGCCACGGCTGAGCAGTCAGAGCTGTGCCTAGAGCCTTTGGAAGGCAATTCGAAGCTGCCAGCTAAGCTAATTCAGTACGTCAAAAATACCCGCGAAGTGGTTGCCTTTGAGAACTGCGAAACAACCTTGCCAGTGATAGATGAATATCTAGATCAACGGCAGCCCAAAAGCATTTTGTGCTTGCCGATTATCAATCAGGGAACCTTGCTGGGCATTGTGTATCTGAAAAATCAAGTTACGACCGGCGTTTTCACCAAAGATCGGATCTTGATTCTCAATTTTCTGTGCGTTCAGGCGGCGATCGCCCTCGAAAATGCGCGGCTTTACCAGCAGTCCCAGACCTACGCCCATCGGCTAGAGCAATCGCAGCTTCAGATTGTTCAAAGCGAGAAAATGGCCTCTCTGGGGAACTTGGTGGCGGGCGTTGCTCACGAAATTAATAACCCCATCGGATTTCTCAATGGCAGCCTCAGCAATGCCAAAGACTACGTCACGGATCTGCTAGAGCACCTAGCGCTTTATCAGAAATCTGATGCGGCTGCTTTAGAAGAGATTCGAGATCACGCAGATGAGATTGATCTAGAGTACTTGATTGAAGATTTGCCGCGCCTTCTAGAGTCTATGGGGGAGGCGAACGATCGCATCAAATCTATCAGCACGAGTCTCCGGACGTTCTCTCGAGCCGATACCGAATATAAGGTCAATGCCAATCTTCATGAGGGGATTAATAGTGCTCTGCTGATTTTGAAATATCGCCTGAAAGGAAACGAGCATCGCCCAGCGATCGAGGTAACTCAGGAGTATGGTGACTTGCCCGCCGTGAAGTGTTTTCCAGGGCAGCTCAATCAGGTATTCATGAATATCCTAGCCAACGCGATCGACGTATTTGATGAAGCAGCTCAGCAAACAACCTTCGAAGAACTGCAAAAGCATCCCCAAACCATCACAATTCGGACGGACGTTTTGAGCGATCGAGATCTGGTAGAAATCCAGGTTCGCGACAATGGGAAGGGCATGCCTGAGACGATCAAAGCAAGGATTTTTGATCATCTCTTTACAACGAAAGAAGTGGGAAAAGGAACAGGCCTGGGGCTGGCGATCGCCCGTCAGATTGTGACCGAAACCCACGGCGGCAGCCTGGACGTGAAATCAGAACTTGGTCAAGGAACGGAGTTCTTGATTCGCTTGCCTATCTTCGAGGAATAGCTGTTCAAAACCCCCTCCTCAAGAATGCTGGGGAGGGGGTTAGTTGCGTAGAAAGCCCAAGCTATTTCTTCTAATAAGAAGCTTTCTAGAAGGGCGATTAGAAGCTGAAAGGCTTGCCTAAAGGGAGACTTTGACCTAGAGTTTTCTAGCCGCGATTGCGCTCTAAAAGCAGCATCATGACCAAACTGAGAACAATTTGGGTTTCTTCGGTTTCCGTTAGCTGATCGACTTGCTTGATCGTGAAAATACGCGACAGAAAAGCAGGGATTTTTTCGAGCCGCATGACGATGTTGCCGTCGGGGTGGGTCACGAGGTACACCGGATTGAAAACGTAGCCGGTGAGGAGGCCCACAATCGGAATCTCAGCAAAGAGGCTGTCAAAGATTTTGACCCAGGGATTTTCTTCGCTGATGTTGAAGACAACGCGATCGCCGTCATAGATGTCATAGCGAGCTTTCCACAGGGACTTCATGCCGTGGCGCTTGACTGCGCCAAAGGCGCGCCCATTGTCTAGGAAGTTGTATCGAGCCGAAAAGTCAATAATGCGATCGGCCTTGATTTCGTAGCGCAGCTGGGCGCGTTGCAGATCGCCAAAAACGCCGATGGCCTCTCGCAGCTTAAATAACTTCTGGCGAATGCAGAAAACAAGTTGACCGCTAGAGTCTTTGACGGTCATTTGGGGGGCCAGCGTCCACAGCTTAAAAGTCAATTCGAGAGGGTATTTCATCTCGGGCTCCGAAACTCTAAAAGCCCGAGTCTACTCGCTCATCTGAGAGATATCGTGAACCTCAACGAAGCCGCAATGAAATTTGATACAGCGTAATTTTCTAGGAAAAAATATTTTAAGAAAGGGCTAAATAGAGATCGAAACTGCCCTTTAAAAACCCAAGCAAGAATGCCTTTTGAAAGGGCGATCGCCTCGCAATGAGCTGTTAGCTAAGATCGCAAACTCTCTGAGGTTTTCCTCCTAAGGAGCGATCGCCCTTGGCGTAGAATTGAAGTCTATCCGCCCTTCCCTCTCAGTGCCCGACGCCCATGCTGTGTGACTACCTTGTTCAGATCCTGACGGCCCGCGTGTACGACGTCGCTCAGGAGTCTCCCCTCGAGCCCGCGCCCAATCTCTCGGCCCGCCTCAACAACAAGCTGCTGCTCAAGCGCGAGGACATGCAGTCGGTCTTTTCCTTCAAGCTGCGCGGGGCCTATAACAAAATCGCCAATCTATCGCCGGACCAGCTGGCCCAGGGCGTCATCGCGGCCTCTGCGGGCAACCATGCCCAGGGCGTGGCCCTCGGGGCGCAGCGGCTGGGGACTCGGGCCATCATCGTCATGCCCGTGACTACGCCCCAGGTCAAAGTCGACGCTGTCCGGGCGCGGGGCGGCGAGGTGATTCTCCACGGCGACACCTACGACGATGCCTACGCCTACGCGCGCCAGCTAGAGGCCGAAAAGAGCCTAACCTTTATTCATCCCTTCGATGATCCGCTGGTGATCGCCGGTCAGGGTACCATTGGCATGGAGATTTTGCGCCAGTGCCAGCAGCCGATTCACGCGATTTTTGTGGCGATCGGCGGGGGCGGCCTGATCGCGGGCATCGCAGCCTATGTGAAGCGCCTGCACCCAGAAATCAAAATCATCGGCGTGGAGCCGGTGGACGCCGACGCCATGAATCAGTCCCTGAAGGCGGGCCAGCGCGTAAAACTGTCCCAGGTGGGCCTGTTTGCCGATGGGGTCGCGGTGCGCGAGGTGGGCGAGGAGACGTTCCGCCTGTGCCAGCAGTACGTGGACGACATTATTTTGGTGGGGACGGACGACACCTGCGCCGCGATCAAGGACGTCTTTGAGGACACCCGGTCGATCCTGGAGCCAGCGGGCGCTCTGGCGGTGGCGGGGGCCAAGGCCTATGTCGAGCGCGAGCAGATCGAGGGCCAGACGCTGGTGGCGGTGGCCTGCGGCGCCAACATGAACTTCGATCGCCTACGCTTTGTGGCGGAGCGGGCCGAGTTTGGCGAGCGCCGTGAGGCGATCTTTGCGGTGACGATTCCTGAGACGCCGGGCAGCCTGCGCCGCTTCTGCGACTGCATGGGTCGCCGCAACCTGACGGAGTTCAACTACCGCATCGCCGATCAGCAGGAGGCCCACATTTTTGTGGGGGTTCAGATCGAAGATCGGGCAGACGCTGTGAGAATGGCTCAGACCTTCGAAAACTGCGGCTTCAAGACCCTCGATCTCACCGACGATGAGCTGACCAAGCTCCACTTGCGCCACATGGTCGGTGGGCGATCGCCCTTGGCCCACGACGAGCTGCTCTATCGCTTTGAGTTTCCTGAGCGTCCTGGTGCCCTGATGAAATTCGTCGGCTCCATGAGCCCCGACTGGAATATCAGCCTGTTCCACTACCGCAACAATGGCTCGGACTACGGCCGCATTGTGGTGGGTATCCAGGTGCCGCCCGATGAAATGCCGGACTGGCAAGCCTTCCTCGATACCCTGGGCTACCGGTACTGGGACGAAAACAAAAACCCGGCCTACAAGCTGTTTCTAGGCCAGTAGTCGATCGCCCTATCGGCTCTGGAAGATGTTTTGCACCATGGCCTTGTCCACCTGGGCGGCTGCCTCATCGAGGGCCGAAACTTCGCCGTCACCCAGGCTCCAGCCGAGGGCACCGATGTTTTGCTCCGCCTGGGCCAGGGACTTGGCTCCCGGAATGGGAATCGTCCCTTTGGCGATGCACCAGTTGAGGGCGACCTGGGCTATGGTTTTGTCGCGCTCAGCGGCGATCGCCCCCAGACAGTCCAGCAGCCCCTTGGCCCCCGGCAAAATCTGGCGGCACACCGCCCCCCGTAATCCCGACGGATACGGCCCCTCAGCCCCATACTTCCCGGTCAGCAGGCCCAGGGCGAGCGGGCTATAGGCAATCAGCCGAATCCCTAGCTCATCACACACCGCCTTGAGATCCAGCTCTGTCACCGGGTAGGTCGACAGCAGCGAATACTGCACTTGCAGCGTCACGATCGGCACCCCCCGCTCGGCAAAGCGCTGATGCACCTGGCGCAGACGCTTGGGGCCATAGTTGGACAGGCCCACACCCTGGACTAGGCCCTGCTCGTAGAGGTCCGCCAGCCCATCGAGGAGCGGCCACTCCTGCCAAGGGGCGTAGTTCGCCGTAGACCAGTGCATCTGCACTAGGTCCACCGGTCGCCCGAGCCGCCGAGACGACGCCTCGTAGGCGCGGATCATCGCCTTGCGGGTTAGCCGCCACGGGTAGGGGGCCAGCTTGGTGGCGAGGCATATCTCGGCGGCGTGGGGGCCTTGGTAACTTTGGGAAAACTGGCCCAGCAGCGACTCGCTGCGCCCGTTGAGCTTGCCGGTGCCGTAGGAGTCGCCGGTGTCAAACAGAGTGACGCCGCTGGCCACGCAGCGATCGAACACAGCCCGAAGCTGCTCGTCCATGGCCTCGGTGTAGCCCCACAGGAGGCGATTGCCCCAGGCCCAGGTGCCGCAGCCCATGGCTGGCAAAGAAATCGTGCGGGTCGTTTCCATGGCGGTGGTGAGTGGCCCTCCCGTGGCTCAAAAGGCTCTACAGCTTTTTACTGTATCGGGGCTTGGAGCTTCCGAAAAGCCAGGGACGCTTCGAAGGGCGATCGCCCGCCAGTTCGCTTTTCTTAGAATCGTTGTTTTGCTCAGCAAACCCTAAAAATTGCGGTGGATTTTTCGGGGACTTTGCCAATAGCGTTTAGCGTTGCCGGGAAACCCCCTGCGAAGCGCCACGAGGACGCCCCCATGACCACCGAACGGGAAAAAATGCTGGCCGGAGAGCTATACCTCGCCTCCGATCCGGAGCTCGTGCAGGCGCGGGCCTCGGCCCGGGATCTGCTGCGCCAGTACAACCAGACCTCCCAGGCGGAGCTGTCCCAGCGAGCCGAGATCCTAAAACAGCTGCTGGGAGCGGTGGGAGAGCAGGCCTGGATCGAGCCGCCCTTTTACTGCGACTACGGGAGCAACCTCTTTTTGGGGCGCGGCGTGTATCTAAATTTCAACTGCACCGTCCTGGACTGCAACACGGTGCACATCGGCGACAATGCCAAATTTGGCCCCTCGGTGCAGATTTACACGGCCTATCACCCTGTGGACGTCGCGGCGCGGCTGGCCGGGCCGGAGCTGGCCGCCCCCATTCGCATCGGCCAAAATAGCTGGATTGGCGGCGGCGTGATTGTGTGTCCCGGCGTGACCATCGGGGACAACACGACGATCGGCGCGGGCAGCGTGGTCACCAAAGATATTCCCGCCAATGTGGTGGCGGTGGGTAACCCCTGTCGGGTGCTCCGCTCCCTCGATTCGTGACCCCAACGCTTTACCAGGACAGGCACAGCGGCAAACTGGGCCGCAGATCGAGGCGCTGGCCCTGGCGTCCGCCGTCGATCTCGATTTCGGCCAGGGGAGCGGGGCCTCGCTGAAAGGTCGCGATGCCAGCGGCTTGCAGGGCGGCCAGGGTGGGAGAGAGGGGGCGATCGCCCGTCAGAGTGAGCCGCAGAGCAGTAATATTTTGCCAGCCGCTGGGGTGATCGAGGGGCTGGCGGCGATCGCCGATCGCAGTGTCGGGGCGCTGACCGAAGGGAATCAGAAACACCAGCGGCTCGTCGTCGAAGGTCTCAGCCGCCATCTCGATCGCGGCCATGGTCGGCGGCAGGTAGGGCGGGCGATAGGGCCAGGTAGCAAAGGGCAGACGAGCATCGCCCGCGAGGC
Source organism: Geitlerinema sp. PCC 7407 (assembly GCF_000317045.1). Lineage (NCBI taxonomy): Bacteria > Bacillati > Cyanobacteriota > Cyanophyceae > Geitlerinematales > Geitlerinemataceae > Geitlerinema > Geitlerinema sp. PCC 7407. The sequence goes on along the minus strand of NC_019703.1, from coordinate 3,907,284 downwards.
CCTCGCGCCAGCGCAGACTGAGGCCAAAGGGCGAAAAGCCGGTCACTCCAGGGCGCGATCGCTCCCAGAGCTTTGTCGGGGCAATCACGTCGCTCTGGACCTCGGCGGCATCGTGGACCCACAAGAATTCCAGCATGCCGTTGTGAAAGAAAATGCGCCGGTTGGCGGTGCCTTGGCCGGGATGCACGTTGGGGCTGCCTTCGCGCAAGCCCAGCTCTAGCAACGCTTCGAGAGCTGGGGCTCCCGGTTCGGTAAACACAAATAAGTGATCAAACTCGAAATTCATGGCGGCTTTCCAGTGGCTCAAAAAGGCGATCGCGCTTTTGTGGAAAACAGCGTGGCCCTGAGCCTTTCCGCGATCAAGAGAGCCAGCGCTCCACCAGCAGGCTCGAAAGCTCCTCGCTGAGGATGCCGCCCGCGATCGCCCCCAGCACTGCCAGCCCCAAGAAACCCCCAATCCACCAGATCTCGGCTGAGCTGGGCATCTCTGCCAGTCCGGGCAGCGTCACCGCCTGGAAGCCCTGGAACAGCCACAGAAACCAAAGCGTTCCCCAGAGGCTGCCGCTGGCGATCGCCCCGAGGCCAGTCAGTCCGATCTGGAGCGCGATCGCCCCTGCCGAGAGCCCATCCGAAAGGGCGATCGCCCCCTGAAACGCGTCGCCATAGTGCACGGCCAGCGCCGCCCCCGCCACCAGCCCCAGCGCCTGGGGCACCAGCAAAAATCCTGCTACCCACGCCCCGAGGGTGCAGCCCCGCCGCGAAAACCACTGGGGCCGAAACTGCCGCAGCCACAGCAAACTGGGCGCAATCATCCCCACTGCCAGCAGCAGACCGCTGAGGATGCTCAGGCCCAGGGTCCACCCCCGCGCCCCCGGGCACAGGGCGATCGCCCCCAAGCTCGGCAACAGCGCGATCGCCCCGCCCCCCAACCACACCCAGCCCGCCTGCTTCCCAACCACGTCCCGCAACTCCTTGCGCATGACCCTGCCATCAGGCATTGCTGTTACACAGCGCTCTCTAGCATGACCGGATTGGGCGGCACGATGTAGATGAAATTTGCCTGTTCAACAGGAAGCTGCTTAGGTTTGAGGTTTTCCCATTGCTTCATCGAGACTTTGGCCTTGATCAGCAAATTCAGTTCATAAGCATAGGCCCCAAACCGATGGCTAGTTTCGATCGCGCTTTCCATCTCATCCACAACTTGAGGCAAACGTTCAAAGATGGCTTGCTTACCCTCATCGGGAATACCCCAGAATCCTTTCTTCACCTTCCACGGAGCAATAACAGCTGGGGGTAGCTCTCCCATCCATTTTTCGTAGTTGTTCCCGGCCTGAAATAAATCGTCCCGAAGTACCTCAAAAACACCACCTTCATTCAAGCCACTGTCAAAGCATTGGAAAACCCCGGTCAATCTTGACAGGTTGATCGAATCTTTTAGCTTAGGGTGAAGATAGATGGCAGGATTTTTGGTGAGAAGTACCTCAATGTATTGCTCTATATATTTTTGTATTTCGCTATTTGCTTCTTGGAATCGTCTTAATGCCGTGTCGCTTTCTCCAAGCTCTAGATAGCATCGAATCTCAGCGAGATAGGCAAAACATAGAGTCAATAGATACTTGTTACACAACAAACCCTTAGTTTCTAGCTCTTTCTTCAAGAGATCGGTGTAGATGTGTTCGGCTTCAAGAAAGCGATTGATTGCTTGTAGCGCGCTATTGTGACGATTGTTTTGATCGCTCATGGTGAAAGCGTTGCGTGCTAGATCCAGCGCTGCGCGGAAATTCGCATAGAAGCTCATATCAATCTTCTGGTCAATCGTTTCTAGGAGCTCTTTCACCCCTTGAATCTGGCTTTCTAGCTCTTTGACTTTGCTGTACAGTACCCCAAACCCAAGGACTGAAACGCCGAGGGTCAACATGCTGCCGACCCCAACCAGTGACATTGCGCTAGAGGTTCCACCGGCAGGTACGATCCCTTCTACGGCTTGGCCATTTGAAGAAAGTTCTCTCAACCACATCACTACTCGTCCAGAGCTATCCTGAATGACCCCTCCATTGCGAAAGAGCGTTTGATCGGCTAGTCCTTCGGCGATCTTGGCGGGGATGTCAAACGTTACATCAATTGCTGCCATGTAGGTTGCCTCGCAATAAATATGGAAAAGGTGGAAATCGTTGAGCTTAGATAGTGAGATTTACGCGCTGAGCTCACAACTCAGAGTCAATTGGCTTAGAAAGCATGGCTTCTAGGCTGAGTTGTTTGACTCGTTGAGAAAAAACTTTGTGCATTCTGTCGAGCTTCTCAATCAGCCACTGATGCTGTTGCTCCCAATCACTGCGATCGCTGATATCAACCGATTGGCGTACGAAAATCCGGCAAGCTTTTCGATCCAGTTGACTATCCCAAATTAGAGTTTCTCCAAAAGCGAGTTCGATCGCCTCTTTCTGTTGCTTTAATAAGTCAAAATAGCGCCTGGAATCTTCTGCGCTACCTTGGGAGATGCCCAGCTCTGCTCGGATTTCACCCTGATCAAAGCTTTGCTGCTCCGAGTTCCAGGTAGAAGCGATCGCCAACAAGAGAAATCCACTCCGCCCAATCGCGATATTCATCCAATGTTGAGGCAGTGGCTTTGTTGGCTTGATTCGGGTTTCCTGGGTGCGCGCATAGGTCTGAAAAGCAGTCCAATATTCGAGCTGGAGCTGTTTTGCTTTGGTCAAGTTGGACGCTTCAATGCTTTTTGCTGCTCCCGTGATAGTTTTACTCCAGTTGTTGGGACTAGAGACAATATTGAACTTGGGCGCGATCGCTGATTTTCCAATTTGCCAAAGCTCAATTTCTAGCCCAAAGAAGTTGAAATCTTCGTTGGTGATTTCGTTGAGCCAGTCGAGGGTGGCGCGGTGCTCTTCTGTGAAACGGGCTGCAACCCAAACAATCGTGACAGCGTGCAGACCAGCCGCATAGGTGAGAAGCTGGCCCAAGTGGCAGTGGTCAGTCCGCTCAAGCTGGTTTTCGATCAGGACCCAGGCCCCTGTGGCCGTGTCTTTGCAAAGGATATCGGCCCGAAACGGCCCCACTTCCTTCTCTCGGGCCTCGACTTCCAGCTCAAATCCGATGGTCTCGCCCAGGAGCGCAATGTTCTCAGGCTCCGCAAGCCACGGCGTAAAGTCCAGGTCTTCCCGTACCCAATACCGGCGAACATCAACCTTCTCCAGTCTGCCGAGAATGGGTTTATCGGGAGTGCTGACCATCACGCTACCTCTACAACAGTGGGCGATCGCCTCATGCAGGGCAATCAGCAATCTTGCGCTGCACAGCCGAAGCCATAACTTAATAGTTCCCTGAAAACAAAAAATATATAGAACCTGTACCAAGACACGATGCAGCCGGTTCTAGACTTCATTAGTGATAAATGCTCAAACGCTCTTCTGTAGCGAAAGCGAAGCTGCAAACGCCCATTGGAGCTGATGACTTGAACAGGGCCTTTGGAAGCTTTTTGGGGGATGAGTTGGAGTACATAACAATGTCTGCTAGTACATTTGTTTACACCCGAATTACACCCAAAAGCGGCTAAATATATCTGAGTAATCGTTAAAAAAAGAACAAAGACACCGGTTTAATGTGACAGCTCACAAGGTGAAAGCCCTTGAAATTCAATAATTTCAAGGGCTTTTTGCTCGAAAAGCGGGTAATCGGACTCGAACCGACGACATTCAGCTTGGGAAGCTGACGTTCTACCACTGAACTATACCCGCGCGGCCTAGAAGGCTCTGTTTATTATACGCAGAGTGCGGGCACTTTTGGAGAGGGGCGATCGCGCCTAGGTCTCCGAGCGGGCAGAGGGCGATCGCCCAGCGCCGATCCAGATCACTGGCCTCCTCTCTGAGCATCACCCCCGCAATCCTTCTTTGGCTTCATAGTGGCAAGTAAAGAACCCTACGAACAGAATTGCTCCAGGAATGCGTAAAAATGAGGGGGGTAAAACCCTGACGTCCCCTGTCCTCCACTTGTTTTTGACCTTTTTCGTCGCACAGGCGGGTAGCAAGCATGTATTTCAACGCGACTGAACTGCTCATCGATGACTTTGTCAACAAACTCAAAACCGGCTACCGACGCACCTACGGGGGCTGGAAGCCCGAATATGAAGACATCATCGGTTGGGTCGGCTCCATGGCCCTCGAAAACATTGCCAACAGCGATGCCCTCTATCACAACGTCGAGCACACCATCCTCGTGACGCTAGTGGGTCAAGAAATCTTGCGGGGCAAGCACATTCGCGAAGGGGGCGTCTCGCCCGAAGACTGGCTGCACTTCATTATTTCTCTGGTCTGCCACGACATCGGCTATGTCAAAGGCGTCTGCCGCCAAGACCACGACGGCAAATACGCCACCGGCAAAGGCGATGAAATGGTTGCCCTGCCTCCCGGCTCCTCAGACGCGGGCCTGACGCCCTACCACGTCGATCGGGCCAAACTGTTTGTCGATGAGCGCTTTGGCGGCCACAAGCTGATCGACGCCGAGCTGATCAAGCGCAACATCGAGCTGACTCGCTTCCCGGTGCCCGCCGCCGAAGATCACCAGGACACCGTCAACTATCCCGGCTTGATCCGCGCCTCGGACTTGATCGGCCAGCTCAGCGACCCGCGCTACCTCAAGAAAATCTGCGCCCTCTTCTACGAGTTTGAGGAGACCGGGGTGAACAAGGCCTTGGGCTATCGGCACCCAGAGGATCTGCGCAGGAACTATCCCAAGTTCTACTGGCACGGCGTGTTTCCCTACGTGAAGACGGCGGTGCAGTACCTGCTGTTGACCCAGCAGGGCAAGCAGATCGTGGCGAATCTCCACTCCAACGTGTTTGAGGTGGAGCACTCCGAGATCGCTTTCGGGTTGTCCTAGGAAAGGCTCTCGGGAGATCTCGACTGGATGCTATGAGCCAACTTTTTTCGCCTTTGCAGCGATCGCTGCTGACCTGGCTGCTGATTCTCTTGACGGGCTGGGCGACCCTCAATGCCCTCAGCTACGTGGGAGAGCTGATCAGCATTTTGGTGACAGCGGGGCTGATTGCTTTCTTGCTCAACTTCGCGGTGACGCGGCTGGAGCGGCTAATGTCTCGAGGGCTGGCGGCGACGCTGGTCTACCTGGGGGCGGGGCTGCTGGTGGTGATCTTGGGCCTGACCCTGGTGCCGCCGGTCTTTAGTCAGGGCCGCCAGCTGGTGGCCAACCTGCCGGTGCTGCTGGAGTCTGCTCAGGAGCAGCTGAGCGGGTTTCAGGTCTGGAGCGCAGATCACAACCTGCCCTTTGATGTGCGCCTGGTCGGGTCGCAGCTGCTGGGCCAGATCCAAACCCAGGCCCAGGCGATCGCCTCCAAGAGCCTCGGGCTGGTGGTCGGCACCTTTAACTGGGTGCTCGATCTGATTCTGATTTTGGTGATCTCGTTTTATATGCTGCTGGATGGCGATCGCCTCTGGCAGGGGCTGATTTCCCTCTTTTCGCCGCCGATCCGGAAGCACCTGACGGAGTCGCTCCAGCGCAACCTCCAGCGGTTTGTGTCGGGGCAGCTGCTGCTGGGGCTGTTTATGGCGGTGGTGCTGGCGGTGGCCTTTTGGCTGCTGCGGGTGCCGTTTTTCTTGTTCTTTGCGGTGTTTATCGGGGTGCTGGAGGTGATTCCCTTTATTGGGGCGACCCTAGGGATCGCTTCGGTGAGCATCATTGTGGCCTTCATTGACTGGTGGCTGGCCCTCCAGGTGCTGGGGGTGGCGATCGCCGTCCAGCAGGTCAAGGACAACCTGGTCGCGCCCCGGATCCTGGGCAACCTCACCGGCCTCAGCCCTGTAGTGATTTTCACGGCGCTGCTCATCGGAGCCCGGATCGGCGGCCTGCTGGGAGTAATCCTGGCGATTCCCCTGACCGGCGTCGTCAAGAGCTTTACAGAGATCGTCGCCGATCCCTCCCTGCCGCCCCAGACCGGCTCATTTTTTAATAACCCGCTGCTGGCAGCGACCGAAACAGTGGAAACGGCGGCGACGTCTGAGCCAGAGAGCGAGGCCTAGGGCGGGCGATCGCGATCTTCTGGGTCTCTGGTATGGTGGAATCCTAAAAACGAGAGCGCAGCGGCCCTATGAATGCGTGGCAAAAACTCAAGAAAAACCCCTTGGCCCAGATCGGGGCGGCAGTTCTGCTGCTGCTGTACCTGATGGTGCTGCTGGCAGAGTTTGTGATGCCCTACGACCCCTATGAGTCCCAGCTCGACGGGGCGCTGCTGCCGCCGACCGAAGTGTACTGGGTCAACACATCCGGACAGTTCATCGGTCCCCACGTTTACCCCACGACCCTGGGGCCGATGGACCTGGAAACGGGCGATCGCGAGCTCCTGGTCGATCGCAGCCAGCCTTCTCCCATTCGGCTCCTGGTCAAGGGCTCTTCTTACAAGCTTTTGGGCCTGATCCCGGGGGATCTTCATCTATTTGGCACCGTCGGCCCCGGCAAGTGGAACGTCTTGGGCACCGACGAGCAGGCCCGCGACCAGCTCAGCCGCCTGATCTACGGTGGCCGGATCAGCCTGACCATCGGCTTGGTGGGGATCTTGATTTCCTTCCCCCTGGGCCTGCTGATCGGCGGCATCTCGGGCTACTTTGGCGGCGTGACGGACTCGCTGCTGATGCGGGTGGTCGAAGTGCTGATGACCATCCCGTCGATTTATCTGTTGGTGGCGCTGGCGGCGGTGCTGCCCCCCGGCCTGACCAGCGCCCAGCGATTTTTGATGATCGTGGTGATCACTTCCTTTGTGAGCTGGACCGGCCTAGCGCGGGTGGTGCGGGGCCAGGTCCTCTCCCTCAAGGAGCGGGAATACGTCCAGGCGGCGCGGGCCTTGGGCGGCACCCCGATCTACATCATCGTGCGCCACATCCTGCCCCAGACGGCCACCTATGTGATCATCGCCGCTACCTTGTCGGTGCCGGGATTCATTGCCGCAGAGGCGGTGCTCAGCTTGATCGGCTTGGGTATCCAGCAGCCGGACCCCTCTTGGGGCAACATGCTCTCCCTGGCGACCAACGCGTCGATCTTGGTGCTCCAGCCGTGGCTGATCTGGCCGCCCCTGGTGCTGATCGTGGTGACGGTGCTTTCCTTTAACCTGCTGGGAGACGGCCTGCGGGACGCCCTCGATCCCCGCAGCCTCCAGCGCTAAACGACGTCTTTGACGGGGTGCTGGCCGTAGAAAGGCAGCGCCTCCGACCAATCGGGCCGCAGTCCCCGACGCCACTGCTGATGGGCGATCGCCAAAATGCCCGTCGCCGTTGCGCCCAGCTCGCCCTCGGCGCGCACCAGTCGGTGCGGCGTTGGCCAGTCGGCCAGTACGCGCTGCCACGTCTCGGGCTGGTAAATCTGGTCGGCCAGCTGACAAACGAGCTCATCGCCCACCCGCTGATAAATCGCGCCAAAGACTTCGCCCCGCTGGGCCGCCATTTCCACGGCGATCGCCGTCTGGGCGTCTGCGGGATTCGCGCAAGCGTGGCACCAGGCGATCGCCTCCAGGGACGACACCGCAAATAGCGGCACCTGGAGCTGCTGAGCCAGGGTGCGGGCGGTCACCACGCCGATCCGCGTGCCCGTGAAGCCCCCCGGCCCCTGCGCCACCGCCAAAAATGCCAAATCCGACCAGCCCTGGGGCGCCAAGAAGTCCACCAGGCAGGCGTGGAGCTCGTTAGCGAGCTGGCGGCCCAGACTCCAGGTTTGCAGGCGATCGCCCCCCCGAAAATCGCTCAGGGCCAGCCCCAGATCCGGGCTGCTGGTGTGGATGGCGAGGGCGTAGGATGACTCAGGCAAGGACGACACAGCGGTTCTCTCGTTGCGACAGGGGGAAACCGGGAGCCGCTCTAGCCCCCGGTCATCGGTTGGGAATTGGGGCTGCCCTTAGCGGGCGGCCACGATCTCCTCATCGGTGGAGAAGTCCACCTCGCGCTGATCTTGATGGGTGGCGAGGTAGTCTTGCTGGAAGGAATCACGCAGACCCCCCACCAGGTCAAACTCCGGCTGCCAGCCCAGCTCGTGCTTGGCCTTGTCGATGCTGGTGAAGAAGTGCTGCACCCGCATGGGGAAAGCCTTGCGCTTGCCGAAGTCGAAGGCCTTGGGGTCGTAGTGGACCAGGTCCAGCGTTCCGGGGTCTTTGCCCGCCGCCGCCGCGCAGGCCCGCGCCAGTCCATCAAAGGTGACCGCGCGATCGCCCGAAATATTGTAAATCTGGCCGATCGCCTGGGAATTGCCCAGAACGGCGGCCATGGCCTTGGCCAGGTCCTGGACGTGGCCGAGCTGGGTCAGGTGGGCTCCATTCCCCGGAATCGGCACCGGGCGATCGCGCACGATCCGATCAAAGAACCACGACTCCAGCGGGTTGTAGTTTTGGGGGCCGTAGATGTAGACCGGGCGAATCGAGGTGAAGGGAACGCCCTGGGTGGCCAAATAGTCTTCCGTCTCAAATTTGCCCCGGTGCCGGCTCTTGGGATCGACGGCGTCCCCTTCTACGTGGGGCATCTGGTCGGATTTTTGGTACACGCCCGCCGAGCTGACGTAGACAAAGTGCTGTAGACGGTCCTGGAAAATCTCCACCAGGGGCTGGGTGTCGCTCAGCTCGCGCCCGTTGTTGTCAAAGACGGCGTCGAAGCTTTCCCCGGCCAGCTTCTCTTTGAGCTGGCCGGCGTCGGTGCGATCGCCCTGGATTTGCTGCACGCCCGCCACGGGCGCAGGCTTGTTGCCCCGGTTAAACAGCACCACTTCGTGGCCTTGCTCTACCAAGATGCGGGTGAGGTAAACCCCGATAAACCGGGTACCCCCCATGATCAAAATGCGCATACAGTCGCTTTTCCTTCGCGTGACCCTCTACCTATTAGTACCAGTTATTAGGACCGCTATTGGGCGTTTCTCGGCGCTGGCGCGATCGCCCGGGCGCCTCACAGGCCGAGCTGGGTAACCGCGACGCGGCCCGAGAAGCACACATCGACGTCGGTGCCAGCGGTGCGGGGGCGATCGCCGTATTTCGCGCTGTAGAAAAATTGGTCTCCCTCGATCCGGTAGGCCACGGGCAGCGCATCCACCGACGCTTCACAAAAGACCACCTCCGGCAGGGGATCGTCGGCCTCCAAATAGGGCAAATTCACGTTCCAGAAGCGGCCGGGATCGGGCAGCTGCTCTAGGAGATCGGCCAGGACTGCGGCGGCAACCTGGCTGGTGCGCTGCCAGTCCACCGGGCGCTTGCCCTTGCGGTATTGGGAAATCGCGATGCCGGGGATGCCGTGAAACGCCGCCTCGCGCACAGCCGCCACGGTGCCCGACAGGTAGACGTCCACGCCCATATTGCCGCCCGCGTTGATGCCCGCCACCACGCAGGTGGCCTGGGGGCACAGGTGGCTCAGGGCGACCCGCGTGCAGTCGGCGGGGGTGCCCGCGATCGCGTATTCCTGGGGCGATCGCTGCTCGACGTGGATCGGCTGGTGGGTGGTGACCCGGTGGCCGCAGCCCGACCACTCGATCTTGGGCGCGGCAACCACCGCCGAGCGATCGCCCAGGGCCTGAATCAGAGCCTGGAGTCCCGGCGCATCAATCCCGTCATCATTGGTCAAAATCAAGCTCATAGCGCATCAGGAAATTTTGCAAGAAGCCGCTGCCCCTAGAGTGAATTGGAAGGAGCGAGAGGCAAGCAGTGTAAGGATTTTGCCACAGTCAGGGGCGATCGCCCCTAGGATTCGGCGTCGATTTCGTCGCCCCAGGTGGCCACGGGCCGCAGCACCTCCGGGATCGCCTGGCTGGGCGGAAACTCCAGCACCGTCTCCCGGTAGCCCAGGTAGCCCGACTCGGTGAAGCTCATCAGCAGCCGCTGCAGGGCCAGCCAGACCTCCGCCTCATATTCCCAGGCGTGGGGCGATCGCGCCCGTCCCGCGATGGACTTCAGTGCCCAAAAGAACGTGTTGCGGACCACCGAACCGCTTTTTTTGTACTGGGGCACATCCTCCGGATGAAGGTAGACGACCCCGTCTTCGACCCACGCCCGCATGGCTTTGTCCTGCTAGTGGCTGCGTTGGGCGATTGCCCTATTTTTGCTCCGGGTGCTTGGACTCCGGGGCCGGCGCGCCCATCTCATTGATCCGCGAAATCATTTGGTAAAGCCGCCCCAGATCGCGCTGGTTGAAATGAAACACCAGACGCGGCATGGGCTCGGTTTCATCGCCCAGTTCCTCCGGCAGCGCCTGACTCTTCTCGATGGAGCCGTGCACCACGACATCGCGAAACTCTTGGTTGAGCGTGTCGACGTGGTCCTCGGTCAGCTCGGACTTGAGGCGCAGTACCAGCTTTTCGCGCACGTAGCGGCTGGAGTGGTAGACCCGATAGAAGTTGGCGATCGCCGAGCAGGCCACATCCAGCCGATCGGTGATCGTGTAGATGCTCGGATCATCGGGGCTGATCAGGCCGCTGCTGAGCAGATTCTTGTGGATGTAGTCGTTCCAGTCGTGCCAGTAGGTGCCCCCCGGCCGATCGATCAGCACCAGGGGTGCGGGGCCGTACTTGCCGGTTTGGGTCAGCGTCAGGCACTCGAACGCCTCGTCCTGGGTGCCGAACCCGCCCGGAAACAGAGCGATCGCGTCGCTCTCTCGCAGCAAGAAGAGCTTGCGCGTGAAGAAATACTTGAAATAAATCAGCTTGTCGCTGCCCGCGATGTAAGGGTTGGCCTCCTGCTCAAAGGGCAGCCGGATATTTAGCCCGAAGGAGCGCCCCGGTCCGGCCCCTTCATTGCCTGCCTGCATGATGCCGCCCCCGGCCCCGGTCATCACCATGAAGCCCTGCTGGGACATGCACTGGGCAAAGTCCCGCGCCATGTAGTACTCGGGGTGCTCTGGCTGGATTCGCGCCGACCCGAAAATCGTCACTTTGCGGATGTGCCGATGGGCGTAGAAGCTCTCGAAGCCCTGCTCGAGATCTTCGAGGGAGGCAGCCAAAATCTTCCAATCCAGACGATCTCTTTCATCCTGCGCAATGCGCACCAGGGTGCTGAGGGCGCGGCGAATCAGCCCCGCGTGCTTCATGGTGGGCAGCTGCTGTAGCAGCTCCCCAATCTCAAGCTGCAAGGAATCCAAAGTGTCTGAGGAAGGAGAGGAAGTCATGCACGTCTCCAAACGGGCGGCATTCTATTGTAGCGAGAATCTCTGACCCAAAAACACAGCCCTCTCTGGGGTGCGGCGAAGCCAGCCGCGGCGATCGCCCGGGGTGAGGCTCCTGTCAGGCAAGAATTGCTAGAGTGAAGGGGATCGCTGCCGACGCAGCGCAAGGCGGCGATCGTGAGATGCCTGGTGGAGCCGCTGGGGCTCGCTGGGCTGTCTCCTCACCCGCTTTTCATCGCCTATGGCCAAGGTCGACCTGGAAACAACTCTGCAAACCCTGATCGCCCAGTGCGAGGCCCATGGCTGCCCGCTCTCAGCGGTGCAGCAGGATCTTTTGCGCCAGCTGCTGCAGCCGTTGTTTGGCCGTACGGCGACCTCCTCCGAGACAGAGGCTCCGGCAGACTCCCCCGCCAATCCCCTCGATGAGCTGACGCCGGAGGAGCGGCAGATTCTGCTGCAATTTATCCAGGCCCAGGAGGCCCAGGACCAGCTCTGGCAGGCGACTCTGCTCAATGACTGGCTGCACAACCGCCCCTCGGGGCCGGTGCAGTTTTTGCGCGATCGCTATGGCCTTCCTTGGCTCAATCGAATTACGGCGGACCACGTTGCGGCCTATGCGCCGACCGGGTCTGCGGGGGCTCCACCGCTGCGCGTGGGCGATCGCATCGAGGTCTCCAACAGCCTCTGGGAATGGGTGCAGGCCGATGGCCCCTGCACCCAAGAGTGGTTTTCCTGCACCATCGTCGGCCTGTCGGAAACCCGGGACGATGGCCGCACGTTCACGAGCTGTACGGTGCGCTTCGACAACGGAGCGGAGTACCAAATCCAGGGCATGTTTGACTGGAACCGCTACCACTGGCGATCGCCCAGCGCCTAGGTGCGCCCCAGGTGCCGGTGCAGGGCCTGACGCATCACCGCCACGGGAACCGGCTGCTCGAGCCAGATTTCCAGGCCCGCGGCCCCCTGACAGATCAGCATCTCTAGCCCGTCGATGGCGATCGCCCCTTGGGCCTCGGCCTGCTGCAAAAATTGCGTCGGGCTGGGCGTATAGATCAGGTCGTAGGCGATCGCCCTGGGCCGGATCTGGGCCGCCAGGGCGGCATCCAGCGGCGAAGCGTCGGGGTGGGGCGTCATGCCAATGGGCGTCGTATTCACAATCAGATCGGCCTCGGCCAGACAGTCGGCGAGCTGCTCCCAGGGACGCACCTGGAGATTGCCCGCCAGGGGAGAGCCCTGCCAGCTCTGCTGAAACTGGGCCAGCTTGTCCGCGCTGCGGCCCACCACGTAGGTGGTTTGGCAGCCTAGCTGCCCGCAGCCCGCCACCACGGCCCGCGCCGCGCCGCCATTGCCGAGGACCACTGCCGTGGTGCTGCGCCAGTCCCGCCCCAAGGCCTCCAGGGGCGCCAAAAATCCCGCGACGTCGGTGTTGGTGCCGCTCCAGCCCTGGGGGGTCCACCACACCGTATTCACCGCGCCGATCGCCTGGGCTAGATCCGACACCTCCGCCAGCATCGGCATGATCGCCTGTTTGTGGGGGATCGTCAGGTTGAAGCCCCGCACGCCCAGGGCCTCCAAGCCAGCGATCGCCTTGGGCAGATTGTCCGGGGCCACGGGCAAAGGAATATACACAAAATCAGCCCCCAAATGGGCGATCGCTGCATTGTGCATAATCGGAGAAAGGGAATGTTCTACTGGGTGGCCCATCACCCCCAGCAACCGAGTTGAACCAGTAATCATGGCGGTTGTGTGCTTGCTACAAGTTGAGTCTCTACCGCATTGTCTCGCGTTGCGTCCCGAGTGCTCCCAAAGGGCGATCGCCGCTCCCCCTGCCCCGCTTTTGAGACCCTCCGCTCCCGGCATCTCTGTACATGCCCCCCAGCACAAAGTCTTCCTTGCTACAGAACCTCCGCAAATCCTCCCGGGATTGAAGCAAAGTTGATAGCGTAGAATTTGTCCCCCAACAAGACTCTCTGAGAGTGCAGTTCCCGCTGACCCCCAAGATGTATCCTCATCATGCTGGACACCCTACTGGACGGGCGCTACAAGATCATCAAAACCCTGAGCAAAGGTGGCTTTGGCCAAACCTACATTGCTGAGGACACCCGCCGTCCGGGCTGCCCCCAATGCGTGGTCAAGCACCTCCGGCCAGCCAGCCAAGATACCCAATTTCTGCAAGTATCGCGGCGCCTCTTCACCAAAGAAGCTGAAATACTGGAGAAACTGGGTCAAAATCCTCAGATTCCCCAGCTTTTGGCTTACTTTGAGATCGAACGGGAATTTTATTTGGTACAGGAGCTCATTGTTGGGACGGCCCTGAGCGATGAGATTCCCCACAAGAGCCACCTCAGCGAGACTGCCGTTCGCAAGCTGTTGCAGGACGTGCTGACGACCCTGGTGTTTGTGCATGGCCATCAGGTGATCCACCGGGACATCAAGCCGAGCAACTTGATTCGCCGCTGGTCGGACGATCGCTACGTGCTGATCGACTTTGGCGCCGTCAAAGAAATCCAGGCCCCCCGCCAAGACAGCTCGGAACTCAGCCAAATTACGATAGGCATTGGTACCCATGGCTACATGCCGGCTGAGCAGATCGCGGGTCGCCCCCGCTTTAGCAGCGATCTCTACGCCCTGGGCATGGTAGCGATCCGGGCGTTGACCGGTATCGAGCCGACCCACCTCCCCGAAGACCCGACCACGGGGGAACTCAACTGGCACGCGTACACAGCGGTGAGTCCAGATCTGGTGCAAATCCTCAATCGCATGACCCTGCCCCACTTCAGTCAGCGCTACAGCTCGGCTCAGGAAGTGCTCCAAGATTTGCAGCGTATCGACGCCACGGTGCCGCCGGTTCCGCCCGCGGCGATCGCCCCCCGCGATCGAGTGCCCACGCCAGTCGACTTGCCCCGCACGGAGTTTCCGCCAACGGCCACGCCCCCCACGATCGCCCATGTGGACTCAGAGATCGTCCTGCCCCCCGGGCGATCGCTCTGGCTACGCGCGGGAGGCATGATGCTGGGCTTGGCGGCGATTTTCTCCGCTTTTCGCCTCAATCCTTCCAAAACCCTGCCCCAGCAGTCGCTGCAGCCGCCGCCTCTGACCTTAGACTACAGCCCAGCCCTCACGCGCCAAGACGTCGTCATTCCGTTTACCCAGATTTCCCTAGAACCTGCTAAAGCGCCGGGCTATGAGCGCTTTGCCAGCCTGAGCGTGCCCGACACGGACACCACACACCTTGCCTTTGGCAGTCAAATTCGGCGCTATGACGTCCACATCGCCAAGATGATAGAGCTGTCCCACTACTTTCACTGCATGGATCCCTACGCCAACGGTGTCGAAAAGGCGGTGGTGTGGGACTATCGGGCCGACAGCGGCCGGGTCAAAATGGGGGTTTTTCGGCTGCGCTGCACCCAGGTCAAAGAAACTGTCGCCATCTACGGGCTCGGCCCACCAGAGCCGACAGACGTGCGCCTCGGTGGCCAAAATCCCCAAAGCTTTGAAGTGCCGACCCTGACTTTGCAGGGCGACTGGAAAGTCAGCCACTTTCTCAACTTCGTGCAGACCCTCAAGCCGGAGCGGTAACTCTCCTGGGTGGGCGCTGATAGCGTGCGATCGCGCCTTTCTGTTGCGAAGCGTTACAGCTAGTCAGACAACCCACGCGAAATCTGCTGTCATGGTTGGAAAGTCACCCACAGCGCTCTCCAACTCTCCATGAAACTCTCGGCTCAAAGCGTCGAAAAACTCGAAAAATTTTTTGCTCGGCTTCAGTCGGAAACCTACCCTGAAAGCCCCAGCAACATCCATACCGCCATCACTGAGCAGATGATTGGCTTCTTTTTTCAGCACTACTCACTGCCGGCGTCCGCCAAAGTCTTGGACGTGGGCTGTGGTCAGGGGGTGGCGCTAGAGCGGTTTCAGGCACGGGGCTTCCGCCCGGTAGGCATCACCCTCAACGAGACGGACGTCCGAGTGTGCCAAGAAAAAGGCTTTGAAGTCTACCAGATGGACCAGTCTTTCCTAGACTTTGACGACGAACAGTTTGAGTTTATTTGGTGTCGGCACTGTCTAGAGCACAGTGTTTTTCCCTACTTTACGCTGAGTGAGCTTTCCCGCGTCCTGAAGCCCGGAGGCTATCTCTATGTAGAGGTTCCTGCGCCCGATACCGTCTGTCGCCATCAGTCCAACGGAAATCACTACAGCGTCTTGGGCAAGACCATGTGGCTGGAGCTGTTTCAGCGCTCTGGCTTCCGTAACCTGAACGTGCTGGACCTGACGTTTGAGGTGGTTGCTGGTCCTGATCTTTACTGGGCTTTTATCCAGCAAAAGTCCTAGGCAAAACTGAAGTTCTCAGCGGGCGATCGCCCTTTTCTAGGTGTCTTTCGCCAGCTTGCATACGAAAAAGGCCGTCCCCTTGGGGACGGCCTTTTCATTTATTCATCTCAGGTTGCTTATGGCCTCTACAGGTCTAGCAAGTCAGGAGATAAATCGGTGATTAACCGTGGATAGCGGGAGCAGAGAGAGCCACAGGAGCAGCCTCGCCAGCAGCCAGGTCAAGGGGGAAGTTGTGAGCGTTGCGCTCGTGCATCACTTCCATACCCAGGTTTGCACGGTTGAGCACGTCAGCCCAGGTGCCAATCACACGACCCTGAGAGTCGATGACGGACTGGTTGAAGTTGAAACCGTTCAGGTTGAACGCCATGGTGCTGATGCCCAGAGCGGTGAACCAGATGCCAACCACAGGCCATGCAGCCAGGAAGAAGTGCAGAGAACGGCTGTTGTTGAAAGAAGCGTATTGGAAGATGAGACGACCGAAGTAGCCGTGGGCTGCAACGATGTTGTAGGTCTCTTCTTCTTGACCGAACTTGTAACCAGCGTTCTGAGACTCGTTCTCGGTGGTTTCACGCACCAGAGAAGAGGTCACCAGAGAGCCGTGCATGGCGGAGAACAGCGAACCACCGAAGACACCAGCCACACCGAGCATGTGGAAGGGGTGCATCAGAATGTTGTGCTCAGCTTGGAACACGAACATGAAGTTGAAGGTGCCGCTGATGCCCAAAGGCATACCGTCAGAGAAGCTGCCTTGGCCGATCGGGTAGATCAGGAACACTGCGGTCGCAGCTGCAACAGGTGCAGAGTAGGCAACGCAGATCCAAGGACGCATGCCCAGGCGGTAGCTCAGTTCCCACTCACGACCCATGTAGCAGAAAACGCCAATGAGGAAGTGGAACACAACCAGCTGGTAAGGGCCGCCGTTGTACAGCCACTCATCGAGGGAAGCAGCTTCCCAGATGGGGTAGAAGTGCAGGCCGATAGCGTTGGAAGAAGGAACAACAGCACCAGAGATGATGTTGTTGCCGTACAGCAGGGAGCCAGCAACGGGCTCACGGATACCGTCGATGTCGACGGGGGGTGCTGCAACAAAAGCGATGATGAAGCAGACGGTAGCAGCCAGCAGGGTGGGGATCATCAGAACGCCGAACCAGCCCACATACAGGCGGTTGTCGGTGCTCGTGACCCACTCGCAAAAACGCTGCCACAGATTGGCGCTTTCGCGTCTCTGTAGAGTAGTCGTCATGTTGGAATGAGTGCTTGTTACTGCATTTAATGTCTGGGTGAGCGTTTGCTCTTTCCCATGTAACAACATTAATTCTTTTGTTGAGCTTTGTAAACCCTTTTGGTGGTTTTCTTTAATTTTGGCCGTCAGCAGCAACTGGGCTGAGGGCGGGCTAGCCTGGCGGCCACTGCATTTGGCGCCCGCCGAGGATGTGAAGATGAAGATGATAAACGGTTTGGCCACCGTCTTGACCGGTGTTAATCACGACCCGATAGCCGTTTTCGAGACCTTCTTGCTCTGCGACTCGCTTTACAGTCAGTAACAAATGGCCGAGGAGAGCGTGATTGTGAGATTCGGTGTCGGCCAGGGTGGGGATGGGGTCTTTGGGGATGACCAGGATGTGGACGGGCGCCTGGGGATTGATGTCTCGGAAGGCGAGGGCGAGGTTGTCTTCGTAGATGATGTCGGCGGGAATCTCGCGCCGGACGATTTTGCTAAAGAGGGTGTCACTCATGGGGAGCGCTTCCTGAAGGTGAAGGGTTTCCAAGGGGTGACCTTGGCTGCTGAGATTCTGCCATACTCCCGGTGAATGCAAAGGCGGGAAAAGTTTTGGGACTGAGCTTGCCTTTTGCTGTGTTGGCGAAATTTTGGCTGGTAGGGTTAACCCAGCGCCTCAATAGGGCACTCTATTAACCAAATTAAGCAGTCATAAAGCGGGGCCATGCTGGCGAGAGTTTGGAGTGCATCCCTAGTGGGCATCGATGCTGTCCGGGTGGGGGTTGAGGTGGATGTGTCCGGCGGCTTGCCTGCCATTGTGGTGGTTGGTTTGCCGGGTACGGAGGTCCAAGAATCGCGGGAGCGAGTGAAGGCGGCGCTCAAGAATGCGGGCTACGCGTTTCCGATGCGGCGCATTGTGGTGAACCTGACGCCAGCGGATCTGCGAAAGGAGGGTCCCTGTTTTGATTTGCCGATTAGCGTGGGGATTTTGGCGGCGTCGGATCAGGTGAGCGCGGATCTGCTGGGGGACTATTTGTTTCTGGGGGAGGTGTCTCTAGACGGCGGGCTGCGGCCGGTGGCGGGGGTGCTGCCGGTGGCGGCGGCGGCGCAGCAGATGGGAATTCGGGGCTTGGTGGTGCCGGCGGATAATGCGCGGGAGGCGTCGCTGGTGCGGGGCTTAGAGGTCTATGGCTTCCAGCATTTGAAAGAGGTGGCGGATTTTCTGAATGGGCCGCAGAAGTATGAGCCGGTGACGTTTGCGGGGATGGCGACGGAGCGGCGATCGCCCCCGACAGGCGCAGATCTGCGAGATGTGAAGGGCCAGGCCCATGCTCGGCGGGCGCTGGAGATTGCGGCGGCGGGGGGACACAATTTGATTTTTGTGGGGCCGCCGGGCAGTGGAAAGACCATGTTGGCGCGGCGGCTGCCCAGCATTTTGCCGCCTCTGAGTTTTGAAGAGGCGCTGGAGGTGACTCAGATTCACTCGGTGGCGGGGCTGCTGAAGGAGCGAGGGGCTTTGGTGAGCGATCGCCCGTTTCGGAGCCCCCACCATTCGGCGTCGGGGCCTTCCCTGGTGGGGGGTGGCAGCTATCCGCGACCGGGGGAGATTTCCCTGGCCCATCGGGGCATTTTGTTTCTAGATGAGCTGACGGAGTTCAAGCGGGATGTGCTGGAGTTTCTGCGCCAGCCCCTTGAGGATGGCTACGTGAGCATTTCCCGGACGCGGCAGTCGGTGGCATTTCCGGCCCAGTTTACGCTGGTGGCCAGCACCAATCCCTGTCCCTGCGGGTATTTTGGCGATTCGATCCAGGCCTGCACCTGCTCGCCGCGCCAGCGCGAAAACTATTGGGCCAAGCTGTCGGGGCCGCTGATGGACCGGATTGATTTGCAGGTGGCGGTCAATCGGCTCAAGCCGGAGGAGATCACGCGGCAACCGACAGGGGAGGAGTCTCAGAAGGTGGGCGATCGCGTGCAGGTGGCGCGCGATCGCGCTCGAAAACGCTACCAGGACGAGCCCCAGCTCCGCTCGAACGCAGAGCTGCAAAGCCGCCATTTGCGGCGGTGGTGCCCGCTCAATGATGCAGCCTGCACGCTGCTAGAAGGGGCGATCCGTAAGCTGGGGCTGTCTGCCCGGGCGACCGATCGCATTCTCAAGGTGTCCCGCACGATCGCCGATTTGGCCGGAGAAGATCACATTCAAACGCCCCATGTGGCCGAAGCGGTCCAGTACCGAACCATTGACCGAATGCAGTAGCGCTGCGGGGCTGCCTCGCACCCAAAGCGTTCCCGAATAGACCAGAACTGATCGTTGGCGTGGTGAAATTCCGTTTGAACTCTGTCCCGTTTTGCTGCTCACCCTCTCAGTTTCAGGAGTCTTCTCAGTGATGCGCATTCGACGCTTCTTGGTCTGCGGTTTACTGGCGCTGTTGAGTTTTGTGGGGGCGGTGAGCTGTAGTGGTCCGTCCCAGGAATCGGTCAATCCGACGAATACAGGTCTCAAGGTTGCTTTGATCACGTCGGGCGCTGCCAATGATCAAAGCTGGAGTGAGGCTGGCATTGGAGGTCTCAAGCTGATTGAGGAGCGCTATCAGGCCCAAACGAGCTATCAAGCCAGTGTGTCTAATGAGGCGGCAGAGGCGGTTTTGCGGCAGTACGCTAAGGACGGCTATGACTTTATCATTGCCCAGAGTGGTGGCTATGTGGCGGCGGCAGAAAAGGTGGCGGCGGAGTTTCCGCGCACCAAGTTTGCTGTGGTCAATACCTATCCAGGCAATAACAGTAATTTGGGGGCCGTGGCGTTTCGGTCCGGGGAGGTGGGCTATCTGACGGGCTATCTGGCGGCAATGAAGAGTCAAAGCAAAAAGGTGGGCTACATTGTGGGCGATCGCTATCCCATGTATGTCGAGGAAGAGGCTCTCTTTCGGCGGGGTGCGAAGGCCCAAAATCCAGAGATTGAGGTGTCATCGGTTTTCTTGGGGTCTTGGACGAATGGCCTGAAGTGCACTGAGGTGGCCCAAGAGATGGTCAGCAAGGGCGTCGATGTTTTGGCCCTCAATGCGGATGCGGCGGGAGCGACAGCGATGCAGGCGATCGCCCAGAAGTATCCTGAGGTCCGCTTTATCGGCTGGACCCAAGATCAGCACGCGATCGCGCCCGGTAAAGTGATCACCAGCGTGCTCCAAGACATCCCGGCCCTCGTTTTCAACGCTGCAACCCTCATGCAGCAAGGGCGCTGGGAAGGGAAGCTCTATAAATTTGGTCTCAAAGAGCAGATTTATAGTTTTGCGCCTCTTCGGGGCCTGACTCCCGAAGAAGAAGCCGCGTTTAATCAAGTCAAAGAGCAGGTCATTGTCGGCGAAATTGACGTTGCTCCAAAGGCTGCGGGGCAAGCTCAATAGCATTAAGTCTGAAAAGTGCGGCCTGAACACTGGCTGTTGTGCCCTGTTTGGGGTGAAAAGAGTTGGTCCTCGGCGCTCCGCCCGCCGTTGGGCAGCTGAGATAGATCCTTAATTGGCCGGTGGCACCATGCTCGACAAAAACGCAAATTTCCCTGGCTCCTTGGCTGCTCGCCCCTTCGCAAAACCGCGTCGCGGCTTCTGGTCGATCGCGAACCAGCTGCGGTTTAGTTTTTTGGCGCTGGTGCTGCTCAGCTTGCTGCCGACGGGTGGCGCTTTGATCTATTTGAGCTCTCAGGCCCAGCAGACGCTGTCCCAGGAGCTGCAGGCCCAGATCAGCCAAGGAGCAGCGGCGGAGGTCAACAACTACCTTGATGATCTCCAGCGCAAGGTGGCCTATCTGGCGCGGGTGCCGGGTCTGGCGGATTTGCCGCCGCCGGTGTTGCAAAGCTTGCTGAAAGGGCTGACTCGCCACAACGATGCCTACGAGGCGATCGCCATTTTGGATGAGGAAGGGCGAGTGGTGACGGCCATCTCCTCCTACATGCCAGTGATGTTTGGCTCGTGGGCCCATACGCCAGCCTTTGGGCGCGCGCTGCGCCAGCAGGAAGAGCACATTAGCCCCGTCGAAATTGACCCGGTGACCAAAACGCCCTACACGCTGATTGCGGTGCCCATTCGCGATCGCAAGGACCAGGTCAGCGGCGTGCTCATGGCCCAAATCAACCTCAATTTCCTCTGGTTTGTGATTTCCCAAACCCAGGTGGGCAAAACAGGCTACACCTACATCGTGGATGAGCGCAATAAAGTCATCGCGGAAAAAGGCCTGACGCCAGAAACCGCTGAGCTGAAGACGATCTCTGATTCGGCTTTGCTCAAGAGCGTGACTAGTCCTCTAGCCGACAATCGACTCCAGCGCTATCGCGGTCTGCGAGGGAAGCCGGTGTTTGGGGCGATCGCCCGCGTGCGCAGCGTCAACTGGAACGTGGTGGTGGAACTGCCCCTCACCGAGGCCTATGCCCCGGTACGGCGAATGCTGCGCCTGACGGTGAGCGCGCTGCTGCTGTTCAGCGCCCTGGCCGCAGCGGGCGGATTTGTGATCTCGCGGCGCATTGTGCGTCCCCTCCGCCAGCTGACTCACGCGGCTGCCCGCATTCGCGACGGCTACCTGGAGACCCAGGTGAGCATCCGTGGCGACAATGAACTGGGCCTGTTGGCGACCACGTTTAACACCATGACGTCTCAGCTGCGTGAGCTGGTGGAGGCGGTGGAGGTCGAGCGCAACTTTGTCTCGGCCATCCTGGAGACAGCGGGGGCGCTGGTGATGGTGCTGGATGCCCAGGGCCGCATTGTGCGCTTCAATCAGGCCTGTGAACGGGTGAGCGGCTACGCTTTTCAGGAGGTGGAGAACCGGCCGTTCTGGGACTACTGCCTGTCGGAGGGCGATCGCGCGGCGGTCGCCCAGCAGTTTGGGGCGCTCCAGGTGGGGCAGTTTCCCCGCCGCTACGAGGGCGTCTGGGTGACCAAATCGGGGGAATCGCGCTTTGTGACCTGGTCTGACGGTGTGCTGCTCGATGACGAGGGGGCGATCGCCTACGTGGTCAGCACCGGCATCGACATTACCGAGCGCAAGCAGGCCGAGTATGCGCTTGAGGAGAGCGAAGAGCGCCTCCAGGCCATCCTCGACAACTCTCCGGCGGTGATTTATCTCAAGGATCTCGACAACCAGTTTTTGCTGGTCAATCGCCAGTTTGAACGGCTCTTTGGGGTGCAGCGGTGGGCCGTCAAGGGGCAGCGAGACGCCGCCGTGCTGCCGGAGGCGATCGCCGCCAAGCTCCGCACCTACGACTCCCAGGTGATCACCTGGGGCCACCCCATCCAGGGCGAGCTCAGCCTCTGCCAAGGCGAAGATCTGCGCACCTATCTGGTCAGCCAGTTTCCGCTTTATGACGCCAGCGACGCGCTCTGCGCCCTGTGCAGCATTCTCACCGACATCAGCGATCGCAAGCAGGCCGAAGACGAAGTCCGCCAAGCCAAGGAAGCCGCAGAAGTCGCCCTACAGAACTTCCACAAAGCCCAAACCCAGCTGATTCAGGCCGAAAAAATGTCCAGCCTGGGCCAGCTCGTGGCTGGGATTGCCCACGAAATCAACAACCCCGTCAACTTCATCTACGGCAACCTGAGCCACGCTGACACCTACGCCGCCGACTTGCTCGATCTGATTGCCCTTTACCAGGAGCACTACCCTGAGCCTCATCCCGCCATCCGCGATCGCAGCGAAGACATCGACCTGCCCTTTCTCCTCGATGACCTGCCCAAAATCCTCACCTCCATGCGCATCGGTGCCGATCGCATCCGCCAAATTGTCCTGTCGCTGCGCAACTTCTCCCGCATTGACGAAGCCGACATGAAGGCCGTCGACATTCATGAAGGCATCGACAGCACCCTGCTCATTTTGCAAAGCCGCCTCAAACCCCAAGAAAATCGCCCCACCGTCAAAATTGTCCGGGAGTACGGCGCGCTGCCCCCGGTGGAGTGCTTCCCGGGCCAGCTCAACCAAGTCTTTATGAACCTGATTGCCAACGCTATCGATGCCCTCGAGAGCGTCAGCGATCCAAACGTCAACGCCACCCTCTACCAGCCCCGGCCCCAGATCTCCATCCGGACCCAGGCCAACTCCTCCGACAGCGTCAGCATCTGTATTGCTGACAATGGCCCCGGCATGTCTCCCCAGGTTCAAACCCAGCTTTTCAACCCCTTCTTCACCACCAAACCCGTCGGCAAAGGCACCGGTTTGGGCCTCTCCATCAGCTACCAAATTATTGTCGACAAGCACGGCGGCTCCCTCCGCTGTGTCTCGGAGGTGGGAACCGGCACCGAGTTTTGGATTGAGATTCCGGTGCATCAGCCCGAGACGCTCTAAAATTCTAATCACTGGGAGTGTGGCCCGATCGTGGGCGATCGCAGCAGGTGCGCGGGTCGTGAGGCGATCGCTCGCTCCTTTGGCAAGTTTTGAACGTTATGGTGAGAAACCGTTTATGCGACTGAAAGCTTTTGCGGCGCTGGTGGTGGCGGGAGTGCTGTGGCTTGCGACAGCAGTGTGGACGCCGCCCGCCTGGGCTCTGACGCCGATCGAACTGCGCGACATCACCTATGGGCCATGTCCGACAGAGGTGGGTGAAGGGGCTGTCACCAGCGGCGGTATGTCTCTCGATGCGAACTGCTTCTTGGTGACCGGCAAAGCCGTCAATAAATCAGGTAAAACCCTGGTCAATGCCGACATCTTTGGGCGGATTTATGACGCCAACAACAACCCCATTTTGCAAAATCGCACCCGCCTGGGCTCCATTGACGAAGTGCCTCCCGGCGAGAGCGATTTTGAGCTGAGAATCTCGGTGCCCGCCAACCAGCCGACGCCCTTGCAGCTGAAACAGTTCAAGGCTTCCGGCTTCACGGGGACGGTGCGACGCTATTAAACCAAAAGATTGTTTCTTTCAAAGAACGAGGGGAGCGATCGCGCTTCGACTCCCCTTGGGCTGGGCGATCGCTGCCTACAGCCCCGGTACGCCCTGAGGTCCGATGCTGCTTACCAAGCCTGCCAAGAATTGCAGCAAGAAAATCGCCAGCACCGGTGAAAGATCGAGTCCACCGAGGGGCGGAATGATCGACCGAAACAGGTTGAGATAGGGGTCCGTCAGCTGGCTCAGAATCGAGAAAGGTGGGTCAAACCAGTTCACATTCGGAAACCAAGTCAGCAGGACCCGAATAATCAACAAAATGAAATAGATATTGAGAAACGTCGCCAGCGTGCTAGTCAGCAGCGTCACTGAGGGATTCATAGCGTTTTTGATTCCTGCAAATGCGCTTGAGCGCTTGAGATAGATCGATCAAAACCGATCGCCCAAACTTGATTGTAGTCTACAGTGCTGTAGACACTCTGGCCCTCACCCTCAGAGGCGATCGCCCCTAGAGCCCGGCTGGCGTTTCAGATCCTGGCTACCTAGCGATCGCCCGCCACCGCCCGCTCATCTTCTCCATGACCATTAATGTGCTCAGTGCCCAGGCGCTGCCGCACATCGTCGATCGCCTCATTGAGCTGAGCGATCTTGTCCTCTAGACCGCGGCGAGCCATCTCAATGCTGCGCTCATCCGCCAGCGGCAGAGGAGCGCGCTTTTTCGCTTTCGCCGGCTTGCCCTCGGTCTCACTCCCTGCCAACAGCACATTCTCCGAATCCGCTTTTTCTAGGCTGCGGCTGGCCAGCAGCGCTCCCACCACGCCACCGACAACCCCGCCGACTAGCGTGCCCAAGAAAAAGCCAGTACCAAAATTGTCTCGCTGACTCATGGTTGATCCCGTCCGTATCCGGTTTGCAGTGTGATTGACTCGTCCTCCCAGCTCAGCGGCTGGAAGAGAACCTGTTCGGCGCAGCGCCTAGGTGCCAAAGGTGCGATCGCCCGCGTCCCCGAGCCCCGGCACAATAAAGCCTCGTTCATCCAAGCCTTCATCGATCGTGGCCGTGTAGATATTCAAGCTCGGATAGTGAGCGCTCAGCTTTTGCAGCGCCGGGGGAGCTGCCACCACCGACACAATCCGCACAAAACCCGGATCAATGCCTCGCCGGATCAGCTCCTCCATTACGATCATAATCGTGCCGCCCGTCGCCAGCATCGGCTCCGGAATCAAAACCCGCGTCTCCGGCGCAAATCGCTCCGGCAGCTTATTCAAGTAGCAGGTCGCCTCCAGGGTTTCCTCATCGCGAGCCAGCCCGATGTGGTACACCGACGCCAGCGGCAGCAGACTCTGGGCTCCATCTAGCAGCGCCAGACCCGCCCGCAAAATCGGCACCACCACCAAAGGCACCTCCGGATTGACCCAGGTTGCCGCGCAGGGAGCCAGCGGCGTCTGAACAGTTCCTTCCACGGTCGGCAGCCAGTCTCGGATAGCCTCGTAGGTCAGCCAGCGACCCAGCTCGGTCATCGCGCTGCGAAAGAGAACCGGTGGCGTTGATCCATCGCGGGCCACGGCCAGCCAATGACGAATCAGGGGATGAGGCGGAACGTAAACGCGAAGTTGAAGAGTCACGGTCGGGAACTGGCCAAATCTAAATGACGGTGTGAATCAAGCGGCGCTCTCTGACACTGAGGTCAAGAAGGCGGTCTAGGCTGCTCCTGGGGCACGGGGAAAACCCCCTAGCTTTTGGGGATAAGCAAGCCAAGTATTGCACTATTGGCGATTCGCCGCCAACCCCGCGCCGGATTTGGGCTAGGTCTGCCTGAGAAAAGCACTTTCTTGGTCTGCCTAGGCAAAATTATTGCGATCTTTTCTCATTAGAGTTGACAGTAATTTTCAATAAGCCTATATTGAATTCAGTGTTCTCCTCTCAAAAGGATCGGCAGGTGGGGGCAGTCGTGTGACTGGTCCCCAATTTCTTTTTAAAGCTATTTCTGAATCTAAATTTGCAGATCTTTCTCAATAGTTTTTTGCGCATGGGTCACCCTGGGTTAGAGGGTCGCTTCATGAGCCCTGCGAAGAACCTGGAAAGAAAGACGCGATTGGATGCTCAGGAGCAGACAAAGACAGGATTTATCAAGTCCTATAGACGCCTCTCAAACCTGGAGCGATCAGGACTCCCAGAGGCTTTTCGCTGAATGTTTATTGAGCTATGGTATAAATATTATTTAGTACAGACGTTCTCAAGATTCTACGTCTTCGAGATCTATATTTTATGAAACCCTCGGCAACCATGGAACCGTTGACCAAAGTCCAGCAAGAGCTTTTTGACTGGCTGGTCTTGTACATTCGGGAAAATCAGCATCCGCCGTCAATTCGTCAAATGATGCTGGCAATGGGGCTCAAGTCCCCAGCGCCTGTGCAAAGTCGCCTCAACCATTTGCGCACGAAGGGCTACATTGACTGGACGGAGGGGAAGGCCCGTACGATCCAAATTTTGCTGCCTCAGGGGGTGCCAATCAGAGGAGAGATCGCCGCCGGGGGGCTGATCGAACCCTGTACGGATACGGTGGAGCAGCTAGATTTGTCGGAGTTTCTGATGCAGCCGCAGTACTTTGCGCTGCGGGTGAATGGGGACAGCATGATCGAGGACCACATCGCTGAGGGAGATGTGGTGATTATGCGGCCGCCGGTGGAGCCTGACCTGGTGCGCGATGGGACGATCGTGGCGGCGCGGGTCGAGGGCCACGGGACGACCCTCAAGCGCCTGTACCGAGAGGGCGATCGCGTGACGCTGCAGCCAGCGAACTCTTTGTATCCGCCGATCGAGGTGTTGGCGGAGCAGGTGGATATCCAGGGGGTGCTGGTGGGGGTTTGGCGCGGCTATGAGCGCGGGGTGAAGTAGGGCTGGCAAGGGCGATCGCTGGCTGCGTGGGAGAGAACCCAACTGTGGGAAGATGGTCTGCAATTCCCAGACGTGTTCTGATCCCCCATGCAACTGGTTGACTGGCTAATTGTCCTTCTTTACTTTGTCCTGACGATGGTCCTGGGGCTGTACCTTGCCCGCAAGGCATCGGGCAGTCTGGCGGACTACTTTGTGTCTGGGCGATCGCTCCCGTGGTGGCTGGCAGGTACCAGCATGGCCGCGACGACCTTTTCGATTGATACGCCCCTGTATGTGGCCGGTGTGGTCGGCAATCGGGGGATTGCGGGCAATTGGGAATGGTGGAGCTTTGGCATTGCCCACGTGGTGATGATCTATGTCTTCGCGCGGCTGTGGCGGCGCTCTGAGGTCCTGACGGATGCTGAGCTGACGGAGCTGCGCTACGGCGGCAAGGCGGCGGCTGTGCTGCGGGGGACAAAGGCTTTTCTGTTTGCGGTGCCGATCAACTGCATTGGCATCGGCTACGCCATGCTCGCAATGGTCAAGGTGATCGATGCCTTGGAGCTGTGGCAGAGCCTGGGTGTCACGCCGGGAGATGGTCTCAAGCTGTGGAGCGTGATCGGGGTCAGCGCGATGGTGCTGGTCTACTCGGGCTTTTCGGGGCTCTGGGGCGTGGTGATTACGGACTTTTTTCAGTTTGTGCTGGCGCTGCTGGGAGCCTTTGTGGTGGCGGTGGTGGCGGTCAACCACCTGGGCGGAATGCGGCCTCTGATTGAGTCTGCGCAGCAGTACACGGCCCAAGATGTGCTGTCGTTTTTGCCGTTTCATCTCGATGCGGGGGGATTCCGCTGGAGCGAGGTGGCGGGCATTACGAGCAGCACTTTCTTTGCCTATGTGTTTATTCAGTGGTGGGCGTTTCGGCGCAGTGATGGCGGCGGCGAGTTTATCCAGCGACTGGTGGCGGCCAAAAATGAGAGCGAGGCGGAGAAGTCGGCCTGGCTATTTAATGTGCTCCACTACATGATCCGCACGTGGCCCTGGGTGGTGGTGGCACTGGCGGCGATCGCCATCTACCCTGACCTGGGCGATCGCGAGCTCGGCTATCCCAAGCTAATGCTCGACTTTTTGCCACCGGTGGTCCTGGGTCTGGTCGTTGCCTCGCTGCTGGCTGCTTTCATGAGCACGGTCTCCACCTTGATCAACTGGGGGGCCTCCTATCTCACCAACGACCTGTACTACCGCTTCATCAAGCCCGAGGCAACCCAGGGGGAACTGGTCCTAGCGGGCCGATTGGCCTCGGTGGTGGTGACGCTGCTGGGCGCGATGGCGGCGTTCTTCGCGGAGGACGTGACGACGGTTTTCCGGCTGGTGATTGCTATCGGGACGGGACCGGGGCTGGTGCTGATTTTGCGCTGGTTCTGGTGGCGCGTGAATGCGGCCGCTGAGCTGGCCTCCATGATTGGCGGCTTTGTGATCGGGGTTTTGACCTCGTCTTTGGGGAGCGTTTTCCCTGACTTTGGCACACGGCTGCTGGTGATTTCTGCGAGTACTGCGGTGATCTGGATTGCGGTGATGGCGCTGACGCCTCCCGAATCCGACGAAGTGCTCGATCGCTTCTATACAAAGGTGCGCCCCGGCGGCCCAGGATGGCGACGCCAGCAAGGACGCACAGGCTTGCCGCCGCTCCAGGATTTGGGAAGAGATCTCAAACGGGTGATGGCTGCGCTGCTGCTGCTTTTTGGGGCGATGTTCTCGCTGGGTGGCTTCTTGCTGCTACAACCCCTGACGGGCTGGCTCAACTTGGTGGCAGCCGTGATCGGCGGCGTCTGGCTGCGGCAAATTAATAAATCTCAGGCGCCGCCGCCTGCGCGCCCTGGCCTGGAAAGCGATGCACCCATCGACGAGTATTGGTTGTAGGATTAAAAAATGAGAGCGCTTTGCAAAAAGTAACCAGCGCTCTGATGTCGCCTCTTTAGCTGCTCCTGTCCCTTGCTACCATGACTTTTTTTCGCCAGGTCATCGCTCCGTTTCTGATTGTGTTGGTGTTTTTGGTGGCGTTGCTGGCCGTGAGTGCCCGCATCTTTTTGCCGAGTGATATGGCGGCTCCGGCCCCTATGGAGGAGATGGCTCCCGTAGAGGCTGCTCAGGCGCAGCCCAGCAAGATTTTGGCGGACCTGCCCCAGGAGCTGCGGGTGCTGGTGCAAGGCCTGCCGGAGGATCCGAGCCTGTCGGGACAGCTCTAGCGACGCAGACCTATTTCGCGGCGGGGCGGTGAGCCAGTGTTTGAGGTGCCAGGGTACGAGCTAAAGACGGGGTCAGGGCTCGATCGGGCGCTGCTGACAAAATTTATGGGCCAAACCTATCGGGAGTTTTTCCCGGTACCGGATTTGTCTGTCCTCCAGCGGACGGTGGAGCAGTATTTTTCTCCAGAAACGCCGCTGTGGTGGGTGGAGCCGCAGTCAGCGGATCCGCCGGAGCCGAGCTTGCTGCCGTCTGCGGTGCGGGAGCCGGTGGGCTGCCTGTGGATGGGCAACGCGGTGGATCAGGTGGAGGGCGATCGCCATGCCCATGTTTTTTTGCTGTATGTGGCGCCGGACCATCGCTGCCGGGGAATCGGCTCGGCGCTGATGCGCCATGCGGAGTCCTGGGCCCGAGAGCGAGGCGATCGCCGGTTGGGCCTGCAAGTGTTTGCGGACAATGCGATCGCCCTACATCTCTACGAATCCCTGGGCTTTCAGGTGCGCTCCCTGTGGATGCTCAAGACCCTCGAGCCAGAGCCCTAATCCCCTAAGCCGCTATTCTTGCGCTCCTGCCTGCCGCAGTCGCTGGGCCACGCTCCTAAAGCCATTGAACTCCGCGATCATCAGGGCGCTGTAGCCGCCCTGGTTGCGCTGATTGAGGTCGGCCTGGCCTTCGATCAGGGCTTCGATCGCGTCTAGGTGGCCCTGATGGGCGGCCCACATGAGCGCTGTGGCTCCAGACTCGTCTTGGGCAGAGGGATTGGCGCCGTGGGCAATGAGGGTCCGAACCATGTCGCCATCGCCCTGATCGGCGGCCCGCATGAGCAGGGTTTTGCCCGTTTTGGTCTGAATGTTCGGGTTGAGGCCGACCGCGAGCAAGACCCGAACAGTGTCGATGTGACCGTGGCCGACAGCGAGGGTGAGGGCGGTTTCCCCAAAGTTTTTGCTGCTGCTGTCGGCGCCGTAGCGCAGCAGGTGAGCTGCGATCGCGCTGTGGCCGTGGAGAGCCGCCACGAGGAGCGGCGTGTCGCCGAGGCGGTTGCGGTGCTGGGGGTCGGCTCCTCGCTCTAGCAAGAGCTGAACGGTGTCAGTGTGCCCCTCAACGACGGCCAGGTTCAGCGCTGTTTCGCTGTCTTGGTCCTGCGCTTGAAGATTTGCGCCGCGATCGAGCAGCTGCTGGGCGATCGCCGTGTATCCCCCGGCGGCCGCTGCCATCAGGGCCGTTTGGCCTTCGCCGTTGGCGTAGTTGGGGTCGGCTCCGTGGTTGAGGAGGGCCTGGGCGATGGCGCCGTGTCCTTGGTCAGCGGCCAAAATCAGGGCTGTGTCTCCGGCCCGATCGGCAGCGTTGACGCTGGCCCCGTTTCCCAGGAGGCAGGCTACCACGGCTTCATGGCCCGCTTCGGCGGCGGCTATGAGGGGCGATCGCCCTTCCACGTCCCCCTTGTTCACCGCTGCCCCGCGATCGATCAGGGCCTGAACCAGACCCAAGTGGCCCTGCTGGGCGGCCAACACCAGCGGCGGGTCTTCCTCGATGGCAGGCGGCAAATCCGCGCCCGCCTGCAAGAGCATTTGGGCGATCGCGCCGTGTCCCTGCCGCAGCGCCAGCATCAGCGCCGTATCACCGTCTTGGTCCACCGCATTCACCGCCGCCCCCGCCTCCAGCAGCATCTCCACAATCACCGCGCTGCCCCGCAGCGCAGCCGCCATCAGCGCCGTGCTGCCATCTTCATTACAGGCATTCACCGCTGCGCCCGCCTTCAGCAGCAGCGCCACCGTATCCACCTGCTGCCCCGCTGCCGCCAGCATGAGCGCCGTCACCCCAAAGCGCCCCTGAGCTCGATCAATCGCCGCGCCACCTGTCAGCAGGCGCTGCACAATTTCCCGGTAGCCCTTCTGGGCCGCGAACATCAGCGCCGTAGTTCCCGCGCTGTCCGTTTCATCGACGACGGCCCCTGCTGCTAGCAGCGCCTCCACCTGATGCAGATCCCCCGCCCGAGCTGCGCGAATTAGTCGCTCGTCCTTTGCCGCTGCCATGTTCTGGTCCTGAAACTGCGCCTGTTGCTTTCCTTCTATCCTCCGACGGAAATGCCTCGAGCCATGATTAGTTGCCTAAAATTTCGCGGAGAAACAATTTTTGATTCTCGTCCCCGGACTATACTAAGTTTTATAAAGCTTGACTCTATTCAGCCACTTTCGGAGACCTATGTTAGAGATTCCTGCCGCTCTCAAGCCGGTGATGACCTTCTTTCACCCGCTCTTGATGTGGGTGCTCTTGGCCGTGACCCTCTATGCTCTCTACCTCGGCATCCAGATCCGCCGAACCCGCTCCGCTGAAGGCGATCTCAAAAAAGAGCTGATCAAGGGCAAATTTAACCTCAAGCACCATGTTGTGGGCTCGATTTTGCTGGTCTTCATGGTGACGGGGACGCTGGGCGGCATGGCCGTGACCTATATCAACAACGGCAAGCTTTTCGTCGGGCCGCACCTGCTGGCAGGCCTGGGCATGACGGGGCTGATTGCGACGTCTGCGTCGCTGGTTCCCTTCATGCAAAAAGGCCAGGGCTGGGCGCGATACACCCACATCGTTCTCAATGGGGTGCTGGTGGGTCTGTTTGGCTGGCAGGCTGTGACGGGCATGCAGATTGTGCAGCGAATCCTCAACTCGTGACATACTCCTACACCGATACTGACGTATACGGTGTCGGCTTCTCAGTGACCCCTGGTAACCCATCGGGCGTTGCCTGAGCTTTATTGACGGAATGCCCTACCGCCAAATACTTGATATTGACCGCTGCATTGTGGTCACGGTCAATCGTCAGCCCACACTCAGGACAGGCATGAATCCTGTCCTGAAGTGTTTTTGGTACCTTGACCCCGCAACCAGAGCAGTTCTGAGACGTACCGTTGGGATTCACTTCAATCGTCAGCAACCCGGCTCTTTCAGCCTTGATTGCCAGAATTTGCAGGAACTGGCCCCAACCAGCATCATGAGTTGACTTTGCCAGCTTGCTCCTGGCAATACCTCGAATGTTTAGCTTTTCATGAGCAACATGATTTCCTTTGGATAAAAGCTTGTTTGCGACTTTGTGGTGAAAGTCCTTGCGCTGATTTGAGACTTTTAGGTGCGCCTTGGCAACTCGTTTAACCGCCTTCTTCCGGCGATTGGACCCTTTTTTCTTGCGTGACAGTGAACGCTGCAACCGCTTCAGACGCTTTTCAGCTTTTCGGTAGTGCTGGGGAATGGGTTCTTCTTGCCCTGCATCGTCTACCAAAAACGACTTCAAGCCCAAATCAATCCCCATCGTGTTCTCAATGCCGGTGGCATCGGGAGTGAGAGCTGGGACAGAGGAGTCTTCCAAGCTCAGAGTCACATACCAGCCATCAACTTTGTAGCTGACGGTGGCGGTCTTGACCTTGAAGCCTTCCGGTAAGGGTCGATGCTGAATCAGTTTCACCCAGCCAATCTTGGGGAGATTGATTTGTTTGCCCTGGATGCAGTCTTGCTTTGCTTGCGGGAAGGTGAAGGAGCGATAGCGGCCTGCTCCTTTGAAGCGAGGCTTGCCGCTTCGCTTGCCGTTGCAGTCTCCTTTGAGCCAGCGGTCAAAGGTCTTCTTCACCCGGCCAATGCAGTCTTGCAGCACTTGAGAGTGAATCTGCTGGTACTCCGGAAACAGAGCTTTGGAGTTCACCAGGTCTCGTTTCTGAGAGTAGAAGTCAGGATTCTCTCGAAGCTCTGGCAGATGACAAATTAAGGGACAGACATTGATGTCACAGCGGTTTTGTTCATACCAAGAGAACCGCTCACCGAGACGGTAGTTGTACTGTCTGCGCAAGAGTTCCAGCCATTCGCTCATCAAGGCGACTTGACTGGAAGTTGGACGCAATCGGTACTGGTAGGCGGTTCTCATTTGAGTATTTTACTGGGTGCGATTTTTCAGCATCCGTTCCCTGAGCTGGAGAGTAGGACTTTCTGACTTGGGGCAGAAGAGGGGGTTCATGACGGGGCTGGTCGGTTCTCGCGTCAAACATAGTTCACCGACCGTCCCGCCATAAACGCGCCTTCATCTCGCGCTAAATCAGAGATTATGGACGTGAGGCTTCTGGCTGAACTAGCTAACGGATCGCCTGCGCACCTCTCGATCCTGAACCCATAAATCGCTAAGGGCCTCCCAAGCTAGCTTGAGAGGCCCTTTTGCATAGATTGAGATAGCGGGTAAGGCGGGGCCAGAACTTGCCGGGTCAGCGTCGGGGGCTGCTGGCCAGACTCGCCCTAGAGGGCGTCGTGATGACCCCGAGCCCAGAGCGACTTTTTCTTGGCGGGCTGGGGCATGGCTAGGCCGAGGTTGCTGTGAAAGTCTTCTTGGACCTTGTGGGTGAGCCGGCGCGAAACTTGGCGCACGATCTGGCGCAGGAGGCGATCGCCCGTCGTCTGGATCAGGCCCTGGGGCAGCGCGTGAATGAACTTCGGGAAATGAATGGTCACTTCCAGGTCCAGGGTCCACTCGACATGGGTCATGGTGGCATCCACCTCGCCGGGGTGCTCTAGGAGAGACAGGGAAGCCTGGAAATCGACGTCGTAGCCGATGGGCGTGTAGTCAGGGACCGCAATGGTGCGAATGCGGTAAACCCCTTCTTCTTGGGGCAGCAAATCGAGACCAATTTTGGGCTCAATCTCGTAGCCAAAGGAGCCAAAGCGGCCAATCACCAGAGCGTAGCCATTTTCGCTGATGGGCTCGGCCTTCATGGGATGGGCGCAGCGACGAAACCATCCCGGATGCGCGTCAAGGTAGTCGCCAACGGTGCGAGCATCGGCCTGCATTTCCATGCAGCCGACAAAGTGATTCCGAAACCGGGTCGGCTCGGCGTGGGTAGAATGCTCCGAATGCTCAGTCACGGAAAAGTCAGGATTGGTCAAGCCTGTCATCGAATCCAGCAGCGCTTCGTGAACCTCGACGGGAGAATGGTGAATGGAGTGTGACTGCATACCCGCTTCTACGCGCTCCTTAGGTGTGAGATTAGAGTTCCCAGGGGGGCAAGCCAAATTGCGCAAGATTTGGCGTGGAGGATCCGGAGCCTGCTACGGGCGGGGACCAACCGTTGGGACAGTCATGCTTTTCAGCATAGCGGCTGAACCAAATGCCAAACCACGTGAACTATCAAAACTAAACTGGAGGCTGAGTTTCTGGAAAGGGGGGATCCGAGGGGCGATCGCGCCTTGGGAGGATTTTTGGCGTGATGTATTCTTCTCTAGCAAGTTTGGGCTGGGTTTGTACTGGGTATTTCCCCATATCTTTAGCGACGGGAGCGGGCGATCGCCGCTGTCTTAACCCCCTTGAACGGCATCACTCCTGAGCGCCAATTTTCCGCAAAGACTGCCAAAAGACAGAAAAATCAAGGAATTGGCAGTAGTACGATCAATGCTTTGAGCCCTTTTCATCTCAAGCACTGAATCTTAAAAAATAGGACAAAACCGATGAAAGTTTTGGTTGTGGGAGCTACCGGCGAAACGGGGCGGCGTGTGGTAGAAGAGCTGGTGCGTCGCCAGATCGCTGTTCGAGCCTTGGTGCGCAACCGCGAGCAAGCGACCAGCCTCTTGCCGCCCCAAGCCGAAATTGTGGTGGGCGATGTCCTCAAGCCGGACACTTTGACCGCTGCCCTAGACGGCATGACCGCCGTCATCTGCGCCACGGGCGCCAGACCGAGCCTGGATCCGACAGGCCCCTATCAGGTGGACTACGAGGGGACCAAAAACCTGGCGATCGCCGCTCAGCAGCACAATATTGAGCACCTGGTGCTGGTGTCTTCCCTCTGCGTCTCGCGCTTCTTTCATCCCCTCAACCTGTTTTGGCTGGTGCTCTGGTGGAAAAAGCAAGCCGAGGAATTTTTGCAGCGCAGCGGCCTGACCTACACCATTGTTCGCCCCGGCGGCCTCAAAAATGAGGACTCCGAAGCGTCGATCATAATGGAAAAAGCTGACACGCTTTTTGAAGGCAGTATCCCGCGAACCAAAGTTGCTCAAGTGTGCGTCGAGGCCCTCTTCCAGCCCGCTGCTCGCAACCAGATTGTCGAGATCGTGGCCCGACTGGAGGAACCCAGCAAGCCCTTGGCGGATCTGTTTGAAAGCGTGGCCTAAGCCTCCCCCAGGGACGCTCAGCCTCACTCCGCGATTGACACCCCCATCGTGCACTCTCCTCCGCCTGACTCCAACTCGCCCCTCGCGCCAACTCCTCGCCCAAGGCGGCCCAGAGGTCGTCGCCGTCGTGGACGCCTCGTACTCGTTGGTCTGTCCCTGCTGGCCGCCCTCTGGGTCGCGCGATCGCCCTGGACCGAGGTCCAGCGCCTGATCCAGGATCCGCGCTATCCGGGCCAGTGGGACTATGTCGCGCCCCTCGTCATGGAGGGCGGCGACCCCTACGTTCGGGCGCTGATGCGGACCATCTCCGCCAGCGAGGCCAACGATCTCGAGCCCTATTCGCTGCTCTACGGCGGCTACCGAATCGAGGATCTGCGCCAGCATCCGGATGAGTGCATCACCATCGTGGCGGGACCAAATGAGGGAGACTGCACGACTGCCGCTGGCCGCTATCAGTTCATCACCACGACGTGGGAAGACGTGGCGGCTCTCTACCATCCCCAGCAGGGGCAGCCCTTCCAGTTTTGGTCGGCTGACTTTAGCTTTGAGCCGGAGTATCAAGATCTGGTGGTCTATCGCTGGCTGAGCGATCCGGGGGCCTGGGGCATTGATATCCCAGAGCTGCTGCGCCAGGGGCGTCTGGACGAGGTCCTCCAGAACCTGTCGAGCACCTGGACGAGCCTGGGCTATGGCATCGAGACCAACTCGATGACGAGCTATTTGCCGACGATCTATGAAAAGGCGCTGCGAGAAGAGCTTCAGCGCGTTGGCCAGTCGGTAAATCTGAGGGGCGACGACGCTGGTTAATAAGAAAGTCCCCCAGCCGAAAGGCCGAGGGACGTTTATCAGGGTGCATCTAGAACCCCATATTCACGCTGGGGGACGGCTCCTCTGGAAAATCTGGAAAGGTAGCCAGATTTAAGGGACGCGATCGCCCACGGGCTGAAAGACGAGACGGTACCGATAGAGAGCGACGGGGCGATCGCCCGCCTCAAAGAACTGGGGATCCTGGGGCGAAAGATAGATCGCCGTGACTTGGTCGGCCTCGATGGGCGGGGTGTCTGGTCCCGGCGGATCGGCGTGACGGTAGGCCGTGGTGGTTTCGACCTCGTTGAAATAAAGCTGACCGGCAGTGCCAAAGCGCTGCTGGAAAATTTCGGTGGTGACGAAGGTGTCTGGATCGGGCGCTTCGGTGGCGCGGCGGCTGACGATGGACACCAGCTGGCGATCGCCAGCTAGACGAGTAATTTGGCGGTTAGGGTTCTCGGGATCTACGAGGACGGCGCGGGCCGCATCTCCGAGATAGGCGCGGGCCAGACTCAGCCCATTGAAGGCGCGATCGGCCACGATGATCGGCTCTGGGGTGCGGGTGGGCCAGGGCGATCGCGCGGCCTGAGCTTCGCCGAAGCGTACCCGAAACGTAATGGGCTGACCCAGCTGCTGCCGGTTGCCCTCAAAGCCCGGCGTGGTGATTTTGGGAGCGAGGGGGGCCGCTAGGTCCACCAGGGTGGTCGTGACGTCCCAGTCTCCGGCAATCCAGGCGGGGTAGCCCAGGTCGCCCACGGCGGCCTCGGTGGGGGGCTTGCTGCGCCAGTCTGGAAAGGCGGCCAGGCGATCGCTCAAAGGTCCGGCCCAGCTCGGCGCTGCCCACAGCCAGGCGATCGCGAGCCAAACCAGGCTCCAGACCATCTGCTGGTACCGGCGGCTTTTTGGGGGGGCGATCGCCTGGACCTCCTGTCCCCGTGTCTCCAGCCTCTGTTTTTTGCCTTTGCGCTCCATCACCCTCAACGCCCAGCAACGCTTTTCCTACCTTACAGGCAGGGGCGCGACTGTGCGGCCTAGCTTCGGGGCGCGGACCCCACCTCTTCGCGATCGCTGTGAGCCTCCAAGTCCTCCAAGGGCATCGCCTCTTCGTCCTCTGGCGGCAGGTCATGGGTCGGCAGCGGCAGCGTCACCGCCACATCCGCCCCCGCAATCACGCCGCCCAGGAGATTGAGATCGGATTCGACAAACTCATCAATGGCGGCTCCCATCAAGCTGTCCTGGGTATAGCCCGGACGCGTCACCAGCACGATGCCATCGGTAAAGGGCTCCAGCAGCAGGGCGTCGTTGCAGCGGCTGAGGGAGGGCGTGTCAATGACCACGAGGTCGAAGCGGCCCCGCACATCGTCGATCAGGCGGCGCATCTCGCTGGACTCCAGGATGGCCGCGGCCTGGCGCTGGGGACCGGGGCTGGGAATAACGTAGAGATTTTCTACCTCGGGGACCAGGCGAATGCAGTCGCCGATCTGGCCGTAGTAGCGCAGGGGCTCGATGGTGCTGTCTGGATCGGGAGCCACCTTGAGGGCCTTGGCCTCCGAGGGCGATCGCAGGTCCGCTTCAATAATCAGGGTGCGCTTGCCAGCGTGGGCGGAGGCGATCGCCAGGTTGTAGGCCGTGACGGTTTTGCCCTCACCATCGAGGGCGCTGGTAAATAGGACCAGCTTGGCCGGCGTCTCGCCCGCCCGCCGCAGGTTGCTGCGAAAGCGCTCATAAAACTCCAGATAGGGCGAGTCGAGGGCGATCGCCACCGGCAGCATGTCTGGCTCCTCGGCCTCCAGCAGCGGCAAAATGCCCAGCACCGTCACGTCGCGCTGGCGCAGCGCCTCGCGCACCTCCTCCAGGGTGTAGAAGCGGCCCTCCAGCACATTGAGCAAGAAAATCACGCCGCCCCCCACCAAGATGCCCACCACGCCCCCGATGAGCAGGGTAATCAGCGGATTGGATTCTGAGCGGTTTTCATTGGTGATCCGGGCGGGGCTAGCAATGCTCAGACTGCCCACCGCCTCCGCCTGGGCTGCCTGGGTATCGACGAGCTTCGCCTGAATCTGGTCATAGAGCGTGCGCTTCAGGGCCACCTGCTGCTCGAGGCGAGCCCGCTCTAGCTGCTTGTTGGGAATATTTTCTAGCTCCCGGCGGTACTGCTCCTCGAGGCCCCGGCTGGTAATCAGCTGCTGCTGGAGCGCCTCTCGCTCGCTTTGCAGCCCCACCAGCTGATTGGCCAGGGACTGGCGCGCCGGATCCAGGCTGCTGCTCTGGCGAATCTGGTCTCCAGCGGCCAGGGGAGCGGCTTGGCCATTGCCTGAAATCACCTCCAAGGCGCGATCGCGCAGCACCGCCTCGTAGGCCTCCCGCTGCTGCTGGAGCGCCACCATCTGGGGGTGCTCGGGGCGCAGGCTTTGGCCCAGCAGCTGCATCTGGGCTTCCGCCTGGTACAGCTTGGCCCGAGCATCCGCGATGATCGGGTCGGCGCTCAGGGCCGAAGAGGCGTAGGCCTGGTCCGGAGTCAGGCCCAGTTTGCCCTGGAGGTTGTTGATGCGGGCCTCCACGGCGTTGAGATTGATCTGGATTTGCTGCTGCTGCGATCGCATTCCCGTGATGTACTCCACCAAGGAGCCGCTTTGGGCCGCCAGCAGGGCCGGACCTTCCCGCCGGTCGTACTCCTGGAGCCGGTCCTCAGCCTCCCGCAGCTCCTGGGTCACCGACGGTAGCCGCCGATTGATCTCCTCCAAAATCGATCGCTGCCGCGCCGAATTCAGCATGCGGCTTTGCTCCACCATCCCCTCCATGAGCCGGTCGACCACCAGCGTGCTGCGCTGGGGATTGCCGTCGACATAGCGCAAGGTGAGGACATTGTCTTCTCGCTTGATCCGCACCGTCTTGGCGAGCTGAAGCGGCGACAAATCCAGCCGCTCCGCAATCACGCTGACGAGGCTGTCCGACAGCAGCACCTCCTCCGGAATCATCTGCGCCTGCTGCTGAATCTCAGTCCCCGTTTGCGAAAAGGTCACCGGCGGGGGGCTATAGACCAGCTTGCCCGACGCCTCATAGGTCGGCGGATCCGATGGCTGGAGCGCCACTGCCCCCGAAATGCCCACCACCACGACAAATCCCGCTAGTCCCAGCCACTTGTAACGGTCGAGAGCGATCAAATAGCGCTTAACAAAGGGGGGCGTCATGGTCGTGAATGTCCTCGGAGTTAGCGCGGTGGAGCCCAGCCAGTGGGCTTGGTGCCGCTGTATCGTCCATCAAAGCAAAAAGTGACGGTTGCTCAAGCAATTTGTCAATTATCATCATTGCCTGCGGGGCCGAAGAGGCTGCTTGCACTATTTTGCAGCTCGTCGAAGAAAAGCAAAAAGCCCAGGACATCTCTAAAGGGCTGGGTGAAGGTTCCTAGGGCGTAGGTGATGCGGGCGACCAGATTTCGACCGACGACGATCACGTCATTCTCCTGGAGCGGCACATTTTGGGAAATGTCGCCTGCCAGGGCCTTGCGCGCGTCCAGGGTGCGAGTAATTGCCTTGCCTTGCTCAGGGTCAAACCGCACTAGGGCGATTTTGCGCAGGTTGGCGTTGTCGGGGTTGGGGCCGATTGCCCCTAGGGCGTCGAGGAAGGTGCTGCCGTTGGGGAGGGTCAGGTTGCCGACGGCGCCGCCCCTAGGTCCAGCGTAGCTCAGGACTCGAATGCTGATCTGCTGCTTGGCCAGGGTCGATCGCGCCACCAAGAAGCGATCGTAGGTTTCGTCCTTACCCCCTTCGAGCTCGGGTACAAAGACCGAGTCGCCATCTTCTAAGCGCAGATCGGGCAGCGCGCTGCCGTCCTTGAGCGCGCTAAAGAGATCAATTTTTTGTTCAATGATCGAGCCGTCGACGAGGGTGCGACGAATAGCCACCTCCCGCAGGTCAGCGTTGGTCATGCTGCCGCCGGCCTGGAGCAGGGCCACTGAGACTCGGGGCACCGGCAGCGGATAGAAGCCGGGTTTGGCGACGGCGCCCAGGACCGTGACCTGGACGGGGCGCTGGGCCAGCAGGGCCACGGAAACCTGAGGCTCGATGATGTAGCGATCGAGGCTTTGGCGGATCAGGGCTTCGGCTTCGCCCAGGGTCAGTCCCTCCAGGGGGATCGCGTTCACCAGGGGCATGACGATGTTGCCCTCGGGGTTGATGGTGGTTTGCAGGCTCAGATCGGGAAACTGCTGGACGCTGACGGCGATCGCGTCTCCGGGACCGAGGCGATAGCGCTTGAATTTAATGGTTGGATCAGCATTGGGGCCGTCTAGGAGATCGGGCGGGGCGAAGCTGCCTGGATTGGTGGGCACCAGGAAGTTGTCTAGGGCACCGGAGGACGGATTGACCAGGCGATCGCCCGGATTGGGCGTCGTGGGCACGCCAGGAACGCTCAGGGTCGGATCGGGGGCCAACACCGGCACAGATTGGGCCTGGGCCCGGCCGGGCAGGGCGATCTGGAGGCCCCAGAGCAGGGCGGTCCCGGAGGAGGCGATCGCCCAGGAATAGAGGCTAGCAAGGGAGGCGGCCGCCAAGCGGCGAGCGGGGGCAAGCGGTGCAGGGGGCATAGCAAACGAAGGCGTCACAGCCAAAAACAAGAGGACTCGTGAAGGCCAAGGGCGATCGCACCCATCAACCTACCAGGGGGGAATCCTCGGCGTCCACTGGGAGCGACCGGGATATCGCGAAAACCTCAGCGGGACAGCTAGGGCAGAGCTCAGCCCTCCCCCAAGGAGCCAAAACTGAAGCGAGGCATGGGGAGATCTTATTTCTCTTTTCCAGCGCCTCAGCGCCTCGATCCGGAGGCCAGCGGTCCCGCCATTAGCTGAGCCTGGACCTGCTCGGCGAGGGCTTGGGCTGAGGCTTTGGACGGTTCCAGATCGGCCAAAGGTTCCATCGGCAAAAGCAGATTCACGGCGACCCAGCCCTGGCGGCGGGCCGCCGCTGGCGCCCCAAAGTCTCCCCGCAGCTGCGCGGCACGATCGGCCCAAAACCAGTGACTGACCTCAGGATGACCACCAGTAGGCCAGGCGTACCACTGCACCACTGCGTAGGTTTGCTGCTGGGTCCAGCCCCGAAAGATCCTCGCCGTGACGGCGGCCTGGGCCCCCGTGGTCGGCTCGGTGACGGTGAACTTGAGCCGGCCAAAGGAATCGGTTTGCCACTGGTAGGCGCCATTGATGTCGGTCCACTCCACCTGAGGTTTGGCGTCTTTGTCCATTTGGGGCAGCAGCATCAGCACCGCCGACGCTTCGCCCCGCTGGAGCACCTGAACCGACCACTTGCCGTCCCCTAGCTGGACCACCTGCTGCTCCACGCTCTGCCAGCCTGGCAGGGTGAGCCCGCTGCCGCGCAGCCCCTGCAACTGCCTTTGGGTGGGCACGCTGGGGACGCTCTGCCAGGACCAGCGCCCCTGGAGATAGCCCGAGGCTGTACCCACCACAGCCAGGGTCGCGAAAAAAGCCAGCATGGCCACTTTGGAGCCCTGGAAGCGCTGCCAAGAGGCCTGGAGAGACTTCATGGTGCGTTGTCTCCAGGGAGGGCTCCAGCCGTCTCTGGGGCGGGCTCTGGCCAGTAGCGCTCGATCACCTGCAAAAGCACAACAATCGCCCCCAGCATCAGAGTGGAGTACACATCACCGCCCCAGCCTTCGTGGAGCCAGTGAAAAGCCCCGTCTTGGCCTGTGCCGTGGAAGTAAGTCAGGAGCGTGTTGCGAATAATGTTGGCGGTGACGCTAATGGCGATCGCGCCGCTGAGCAGGGCGATCGTGTGGCGGCGAGAGGCGATCGCCCCGGTCCAGTACAGCAGCATCAGCCCGACGTACAGACTGGTAAACAGCATCTTCAGCCCGGCGCAGTAGGGGGCCACCTCCACAATCCGGCCCCCCACATAGAGATAAATCTCCCGCACCGTCACATCCAGCCCCATCTGAATCAAAATGAACCCCGCCGTCCCCGCGATGAAGGTTTGTAGGGGCAGCGTGTAAGGGGCTAGCAGATACGGCACGTCATTGGGCGTGGCCAGCAGCACGAGCAGCAGCGGAAACCACTGCAGCCGCAGGCCCGGCACTCCCTTGAGCCACAGGCAGATCCCCGCCAGCAGCACCGGCAGCGAAAGATTCACCAGGTCCGTGATCGAGCTGAGGTAAAAGGCGGCCCCCAGCCCCAGGAGCGCCGCCCCCAGGGGATGAGCGCGATCGCGCAGCTGGCCCCACGCCGCCCGCTGACTCCAGGCAATGTAGGCCGCGAAGGGCAGGCCAATCAGACCGTGACTAAAGTACTCGTGCTCAATGCCGATGGATTTGTTGAGCCAGCCGTCCACCCAGTGCCACAGCAGCGGAGCGTAGAGGGCCGTCAGGAGCGCGACCAGGCCCGCCCCCCAGAGAGGACCGTCACTGATCGGCAGTTTGCGCGCGATTCCCATGGTTTAAGTGGTTTAAGCAGGTATAACGGCAGGAGCATTGGCGGTCAAAAGCGCCTTGAGGCTGTCGACCACTAACTGAATTTGCCCAAATTCCAGGCCAGGATACATCGGTAGAGACACAATTTGCTCGCACAGGGCCTCCGCGCTGGGGAAGTCACCGGGATGATAGCCCAGTTTCTGGAAGGCGGGCTGCAAATGGCAGGGCAAGGGGTAGTGAATGCCGGTTAGGATGCCCAGCTGCTCGAGGCCGGTCTGGATCGCGGCGCGATCGAGGGAGCAAGCGGCGTCAACCTTCAGAACGTACAGGTGATAGACGTGGCCTGGGCCGCTGTCGTTTCGCATGGGCACGATGCCGTAGTCTTGCAGCGGGGCCAGCAGCTGATCGTAGTGCTGAGCTGCCTGGTTTCGGCTTTGATTCCAAGAGTGCAGGTGGGGCAGCTTGACTTGCAGCACTGCGGCCTGGAGCGTGTCAAGGCGGCTATTGGTGCCGTAGTCCGTATGGTAGTACTTGCGAGGGGCGCCGTAGTTGCGCAGCGATCGCAGGGTTTGGGCCACGCTGGCGTCCTGGGTTACCACCATGCCGCCGTCCCCAAAGGCCCCCAGATTTTTGCTGGGATAAAAGCTAAAGGCGGCCGCGATGCCGATAGATCCGGCGCGATAGCCTTCTCGCTCGGCTAGGTGCGCCTGGGCCGCATCTTCAAAAATCAAGACCTTGTGGGCTTGGGCAAAGTCCAAAAGCGATCGCGGAGACACCATCTGGCCGTAGAGGTGCACAGGCACAATGGCCCGCGTGTTGGGCGTGACGGCCCGCGCGGCGGCTTCCAGATCAATCAGAGCAGTGGCGCGATCGCAGTCCACCAGCACCGGCGTTGCCCCCGTGCGCATCACCCCGATCAGGGTAGCCACAAAGGTGTTGGCTGGAATCAAAACCTCGTCTCCCGGACCGATCCCGCAGGCCTGGAGCCCCAAGGCGATCGCATCGGTGCCGCAGCCGACGCCCACTCCGTAGCCGGTGCCGCAGGCCGCTGCAAAACTGGCCTCAAAATCGCTGACGGCCTGACCCAGGACGAAGTCGCCCCGCTGGACCACCGACTGGAGCGCAGCATCGAGCTCTGCCTGAATGGGGCCGTGCTGAAAGCTGAAATCAACAAACGGAACCTGAACGTTGGCGTAAGTCATGGCAGAGAGTCGCAAAGGCGGTGGATAGAGGCCGGGTCAATCCGTCAAAAGACCTACTCTAGTTATGGGCGACGAAGCGGTGTTTTCAGGGGGTGCTTCGGTGAAGAGTCTGTGAAAGCAGCCGCTGCCAGATGAACGGCCCTTGAATTTTCTGAGAGTAGGGTGGTCCTAGGGTACCCGAATTCCGCTTCAGCTCTCGCTTAGGGCATTTAGCCACGCTCAGGATCGGCGATCGCCCCTTGTCCGTACTCCCCCCATCCCCTAGGGCCTTGGAAGGGGACTGATGGGCCTCTTCGCCCCGGAAGTCTGAGAGGTCGGTGAGGGGCGATCGCCCCCAGATGCCTAGCGATTGCGCAGCTCCGTTTCCAGCTTGTCGAGGTCCTCGCGCAGAAACACCACCAGCTGCCCGGTATAGGACTGGCCCGTGCGCGCTGGCGCCGTTTCCACCCAGTACCCAAAGCGATCGCCCAGGCGCAGCTGGCCCTGGAGAGCTGCCTGGAGAGGCGTTTGGCGATTGCGAGCTTGGTCGACGGCCATGGGGCCGGGATAGCTGTAGACCACCTGCGCCCGCTCAAAGTC
This sequence comes from Geitlerinema sp. PCC 7407, assembly GCF_000317045.1. Classification (NCBI taxonomy): domain Bacteria; kingdom Bacillati; phylum Cyanobacteriota; class Cyanophyceae; order Geitlerinematales; family Geitlerinemataceae; genus Geitlerinema; species Geitlerinema sp. PCC 7407. The sequence goes on along the minus strand of NC_019703.1, from coordinate 3,863,487 downwards.
TTGATAAATATCGAGGCCGTAGATCGCCCGCAGGGACTCAGCGAGCCGCTCCTCGGTCACCCCGTTGATCATGTCAAACAGGGAAATGCGCTCGGTGCGCACGCGGCCCGAGTTGCCGATGGGAGACACCTTGCCGGGGGGCAGCACCGACGCCTGGAAGGTGAAGCGCTGGGCCGCCGTGTCGAATTTCCGGACGAGCAGGGTTTCGCCGCTGCTGGGGCGCAGGGTGGGGTTTCCCTGGATCCAGGCGGTGACCTCCTCGGTGAGCTGGCCCGGGAGCGCAGCGGCAGGACGGCTGCTGCTGAGCCAGAGAGCTCCCAAGCACCACATAGACCAGCGAAAGATGGGTTTCATTAGTGCTCCTCCTGTTGGGTTCGACCCCTTGGGGCAAGGATCACGGCGATCCGGGTGGGCTCAGGCAAACTTCGTGAGACGCCACGAGGTCCCCCGATCTCCGTGACGTGACGATTGCCGCAGGGAAAAGGGTCATTTAGATGCACTCAGTATGGGCGATCTGCCCCCCAAAACTATCAGGTTGTAGCCAATACAACACTGGCTGGGAGCGATACGGAGAGGGCTGGCGCGCCGACAGGCGTCTAGCGGCTGGGGGCGATCGCCACTTTGACCACCTCGCGCTGCTTCATGGCCTCAAACACCGCTGCCAGATCTTCGAGGGGCCGCTCCTCACTCACTAGTTTTTCGAAGGGAATCGTCCGGCTCGCCAACAGGGCCAGCGCCTCGCGCACATAGAAAGGCGTGTTGTGAAAAACGCCCTTGAGGGTGAGCTCGCTGTAGTGGAGCTGCTCGGTGTTGACGCTGATGGTGGTGTCGCGGGGGCAGCCGCCAAACAGGTTGATGGTGGCGCCGGGCCGGCCGCAGGCGATCGCTGTTTCCCAGACGCTGGGCACCCCCGTGGCCTCCACCACGATGTCCGCGCCCCAGCCCTCGGTCAGCTCCCGCACCAGGCCCGCAATGTCGGGCTGCTGATGGTAGTTGAAGGTGTGGGCCGCCCCAAAGGCTTGGCCGATGGCCAGACGGCGATCGCTGCCGCCAAAGAGCAGCACCTCCGCGCCCCGCTGCACCAGCGCCGCCACAAACATCAGCCCGATCGCCCCATCACCCAGCATCGCCACGCGATCGCCCGCCTTCACATTGGAGCGCGCGACCCCGTGCAGGACGCAGGCCAGGGGCTCCGTCATCGAGGCTAGCGCGTCCGGCAGGTCGTCCGGCGTCGGCAGCAGATTGTGCTGAACAATGGGAGCGGGAATCTTCAGATACTCGGCAAAAGTGCCGTTGTTGAACACCAGATCGGGGCACAGCGAGTACTCCTGCTTGCGGCAAAAGAAGCAGGTCATGCAGGGGGCGGAGTTGTTGGCAACCACGCGATCGCCCACTTGCCAGCCCGTGACTCCTGCCCCTAGGGCGACGATGCTTCCCGCCGCCTCATGGCCAAACAGGGTCGGCGGCTTCAGCATCCGGGCATGGCCTCCCCGCCGCCACACCTTGAGGTCAGTGCCGCAGGTGGTGGCAGCGCCCACCCGAATCACCACCTCACCCGGGCCTGGGGTGGGGTCTGCCACCGTTTCTAGGCGCAAATCTTCTTTCCCGTACAGTAAAGCTGCTAACACGTCCGTCTCTTCCTCAACTGCCGGCTGCAAAACGCCGTTTCTCGGCCCTTGCACCCTCTGAACAGCATATGATGGGAAAATAAGAAAAATTGCCAAATGTAAAAACAAACGCTCAGGATTATGGCTCAAATTCAATTTTCCCCAGGTGTGTCCGAAGCGGTGATCCCTGATGTGCGTCTGACGCGGGCTCGCGATGGTAGCAGCGGCACGGCGACCTTCTACTTCGAGCGCCCCCAGGCTCTCGTGGGTGAATCCAACGCAGAAATCACAGGCATGTATCTGGTGGATGAGGAAGGCCAGGTAATGACCCGCGAGGTGAAGGCGAAGTTTATCAATGGCCAGCCTGAAGCCCTAGAAGCGACCTACATCATGCGCTCCTCGGAGGAGTGGGATCGCTTTATGCGCTTCATGGAGCGCTACGCCGAAGAGCATGGCCTGGGCTTCAGCAAGTCCTAGGAGTGCGGGCTCTGGCCAGCACCCGCAAGATTCTTCCGTGAAAAAAGACCCAAACTGACAGCGGTTTCCCAGGGACTGGGGCCGCTGTTGTGCTGTATGGAGACAAGAGAGGGCAGCGATGGTGATTCCTCACCCCGATGGAGCAGCAAAGTCGGTAACCTATGCGGTGATCACCGTCAGCGATACGCGATCGCCCGAAACCGATCGCAGCGGACAGCTGATCCAGGAGCAGCTGGGAGCGGCGGGGCACACGCTGGCGGCGTATCACGTGCTCAAGGATGAGCCTGACTTGATTCGCCAGACGCTGGTGGCCCTGGGCGAGGACCCCAGCCTCGAAGCGGTGATCCTGAATGGCGGAACGGGCATTGCGCCGCGAGACACCACCTACGACGCGATCGCGGCGCTCCTGGACAAGACGCTGCCCGGCTTTGGGGAGCTGTTTCGGATGCTGAGCTACCCAGAGATCGGCTCGCGGGCCATGGCCTCACGGGCGATCGCCGGGGTCTATCGCGGCAAGCTGGTGTTTTCCCTGCCGGGGTCGAGCAACGCGGTGCGCCTCGCCCTGGAAAAGCTGATTTTGCCGGAGCTGGTGCACCTGGTCGGCCAGCTTCAGCAGCCCTGATGGGGGCTAGTCGATGTACTGGAGAAATCCCTCGGGGACAAGGCGCAGCTCTCCGGACCGGAAGCGCGCCAGCTCCACCCACAGGGCGTCTTTTTTGCGATCGCCCTCGGCAAAGGTGATCCGCCCCGCCTCGTAGAACTTGGGGTCCGCAAAGTCACAGCGGTAGAGCTGCAGCAGCTCGTGGCCCTGCTTGCCATTGAACTCAAAAATATTTTCCTGACAGCCCAGATACTCGATATTGGTGAGCTCGGCGCTGATCTCTTCCATAAATTCGCGCTGCAAGGCTTCGTAGCTGGTCTCCCCAAAGTCCACGCCGCCCCCGAGCGCCCGGTAAAAGGTGGAGTCCTTGACGGGGTCGTAGCCCTCGCCCACAAAAATGCGATCGCCCGATTGAATAATCCCCAGCGCCAAAACGCGAATCTGCTTCGATGTGCCCATGGTGGTGAAGGGTGAAAACGTGCAACGTCCAGAGAGTGCGCCTCGCGAGGGGCAAGGCGATCGCTAGTCTAAGGTGAAGGTGTCCAGTTCTTCGCGCCCCGGCACCGGCCAGTCGGCGTTTTCGCCGCCGACGATCAGCTCCTCGATCGCCACATAGTCTTGGCTGAGCTGCTTGAGGGAGTTGATCAGCACGTCCAGAGCGATCGCGTCGCTGGTGCCCAGATCAAACCAGCAGCGGCTCCACAGCCCCTCATACTCGAACGCGCCCATGTTGTGCATCAGCGCCATCATGGCCCCTTCGGCCCCTTCGCTGTCGTAGTCCATGTAGCTGATGTCGAGACCGGTGTCTTGGACCTGGAGGTTTTCGGCATTGAAGCCCCCGAGCTTGCCCAGGGTAAACCAAGCGTCGAAAACGGCCTCGACGTACTCCCGCTCAGCCTGGGCAGGAATGGTGCTAAACCGGAGCCAAATCCAGACATTGAAGGGATCGAATTCGCGGAACTGTACATCCATGGGCTGCGTGGCAAAATTGTCGGCTCAAACAACAATCAGGGGTAGGCAACCCCACCCCTGACCGATGAAAAATTTTGAATTCGCAATCAACGGGCGATCGCTGAATTCAGCATACCGCAGTCTTTTGCCGTTGCGCGCCGCTACTGATTGGCGATCGCCTGACACGATCGCTGGAGGTTTTTCACCCGGTTCTCGGCCCGGCACGCCTCCCACTTGATCTGCTTCACCACCGGCGGCAGCAGCTGCGCCTGCTTTTCCAGGGCTTTATTAAACCAGGCTAGGCTCTCGCCATCTTTGTCGCTGCGCACCAGGATTTGAGCCTTCAGGTAGTGCAGTTCCGGATTGTCCGGCGTCATTTCCAGGGCCTTTTCCACCGACTCCAGCGCCTCGGTTTGCTGGTCGAGGTCCCGCTGACCCAGAGCAATCCCGCGATAGGCCAGGTACTGCGGCCCCGCATACTTCTCCATACGCTCGATGGCTTCGCCAGGCTTGGCAAAAGGTAGGTACACCGCCACCATCAGGTCCATGTAGCCTTTGATCAGGTTCAGCTCTGGATCGTTTTCGTCGATCGCGGCTGCCTCGTCGAGGGCGTCAAACACCTGCTGGAGCTTGCTGAGGGCCTGGGGCGACCCCTTCACGGGCCCAGCGCCCGCCGGCGAGATCGCATAGGCCCCTTCCAAGAAGTGCCCCACCGCCACGTACAGGTTGCCCCGCAGGGGGTCGGTGGCCTTGAGCTTTTCGGCGATCTCCCGCGTATCGGTGGCGTAGCGCTTGAAGTTGTCCCAGTCGCTTTCCATGTAGGCTAGAGACGCCCGCAAGCTGTAGGGCAGAGGGTCGCTGGCCTCGGACTGGAGCGCTTTTTCGAGATAGGGCCTAGCGGCCACGTAGTCGCCCTGCCGGAAGACCGCATTAAATGCGGCCTCGGTCTGGTCGCCGATGGCGTGGGGATCGCTGGTGCGGAAGGGGTCCTTGGCGAAGGAGGGGGATGCCCAAAGGCCAGCGGCCATGACGGCAACGCTTGCCACGGCCAAGGTCAGGCGTTTGGGAGTTGCAAACCAATCCGTCATAGGAAGCCTCGAAGTAAGGTGTAAAGGGGAATACTGGACTGTGGCCAAAGCCGGGTACGCGGAGCCGAAAGCGGGGGATGTCTTGTCGTAACTGCTTGACGCGATCGCGCGGGGCAAGTTCCAGCGCTGGGTTCTGGCCCAGGGGACGCTGGGATGGCCAGCGGGTTTGCCACAATGGAAGCAAGTTGGCAGACCTGCGATCGGCACCCTTAGGGAGGCTAAAAGCACTTCTAAGCGGGGCCTGCTTCTATCGTGTATTTATCTCGCTGTGGCGTTGCGTAGCTGATGCTTTATCTTAAAAATCTTGTGTATCATCCACCGGCAGCGCCCACTGCCATCTTGAAGTCGATCAATCTGGAGCTAGCGCCGCAGCAATTGGGTTTGGTGGTGGGGCCGAGCGGGTCAGGCAAGAGCACGCTGCTGGAGATTCTCTCGGGTCTGGCCGAAAAAACGGGGGGCCAGATGTGCTGGCGGGAGCAAGAGCTGACGTCGCTGCACTTGCAGCAGCTGGGCGGCTTGGTGTTTCAGTTTCCGGAGCGGCACTTTTGCGGGGGCACGATCCTCGAGGAGCTGCGCCTGGGCCACCCGGAGATTCGCAGCGAACAGATTCACCAGGCTTTGGCAGAGGTGGGGCTCGATCACTTGCCGCTGAGCGCGTCGCCCCAGGCCCTCAGCGGGGGCCAGCAGCGCCGCTTGGCCCTGGCTGTGCAGCTGATCCGCCAGCCCCATCTGCTGCTGCTGGATGAGCCGACGGCGGGCCTGGACTGGTCCATGCGGCGGCAGCTGGTGAATTTGTTGGCCAAGCTCAAGCAGCACTGGAGTTTGCTGGTGGTGACCCATGATGCGGGGGATTTGGCGGCGATCGCCGATCGCTGCTGGACCCTCAACCATGGCGAGTTGGTGGCCGTTGAGCCCGCGACTTTCAGCCAGTCCGCTTCTGTCCAATCCACGTCGTTTACTGCGCTATGACTTTGAGTTCTTCGTCTGCGGGCACCCTCCCGACCCAGCTAGAGATTTGGCAAAAAACGCTGTCCTGGCAGCCGACTGAGGATCAGCTAGCCCAGTTTCAGCGGCTCTACGAGCACATCCTAGAGGCCAATCAGCAGCTCAACTTGACCCGGATTACGGAGCCGCTGGAGTTTTGGGAAAAGCATCTGTGGGACTCGCTGGCGGGGATCGCGTCGATGCTGCGCCTGGAGGCGCTGGCGGAGGAGACGGCGCTGCAGCCGATGCAGGGCATTGATATTGGTACGGGGGCGGGGTTTCCGGGGGTGCCAGTGGCGATCGCCCGTCCCCACTGGACAGTCACCCTGACCGACTCCACCCGCAAGAAAATCACCTACCTCGAGAAGCTGACGGCGGACCTAGGCCTGATGAATACTCGCACTGTGGTGGGCCGCGCTGAGACCCTGGGCCAAGAGAAACAACACCGCGATCGCTACGATTTGGCGATGATCCGGGCGGTGGGACCGGCCTCGGTCTGCGCAGAATACACCCTGCCCCTCCTGCGAGTGGGGGGCCTAGCGGTGCTCTACCGGGGCCAGTGGAGCGAAGAAGATACCAAGGCCCTCGAGCCCGCGGTCGAAACCCTGGGCGGTGAGGTGGCCTCGGTGGAGTCTTGGGCGACGCCCCTGACCGGGGGCGTGCGCAACTGCCTGTACCTGCGCAAAGTGGGGCCGACGCCGCGGGAGTTTCCGCGGCTGCCGGGCGTGCCGACCCAGCGTCCTTTGTAGGGACGCACAAACAAGCTAGATGCGGGGGCTTGACTTCTAGGCGATCGCTCTAGACGCTAGGAAGACTGGCTCTCTTTTGCCCTAGCCGCTGTGTTCTATGCCCAAACTCTCTGAACTGCTTAGTGCTGGCCGTCCCTGGCTGCGAGGAATGCTCGGCTTGGGAATTGGCGCTTTGTTTTTCTGGCTGTCGCTGCGCCAAACGAGCTGGCGCGAAGTGCAGGAAATTTTGGCGCAGACCAAGGGCAGCTGGCTGCTGGGGGCGATCGCCCTCTATGGGCTGGACTTGCTGGTGCGGGTGGTGCGCTGGCGACAAATCATGTCCTCCATCAAGCAGCTGTCGCTGCGGTCTGTGGGACTGGCCCTGATTGTGGGTTATGCCATGAACAGCATTTTGCCAGCTCGACTAGGGGAGCTGTTTCGGGCCAATTTTGCGGGGCAGCGCTACCAGATGTCGCGAACGGCGATCGCCGGTTCCATTGTCCTGGAGCGAGTCCTCGATGGTTTGGTGGTCGTTCTATGTCTGCTGCTGGGGCGTTTCTTTGCACCGGGTCAGCCTGTACTGAACCAGTTGACCATCGCGGGCTCGCTGCTGTTTGGGGTGCTCTTTTTGGGGTTGTGGTTGCTGAGCCGGGGCCGCGGCGAGAGCTTTCGCTTTCAGCTACCGCCCCCGGTCGTGCAGCGCCTCGAGCAGTTTCGCCGAGGCATTGGCAGCTTGCGCGGCCCCCTGTTTCGCCAAGCGGTCCTGCTGTCAGCGGTGATTTGGCTTTTGGAGGGGGCGGTGCTGTGGGCCGTGCTCCAGGCGGTGGATGTCGCCCTGAACTGGCAGCAAATGCTGCTGCTGGTGGGGGTGGTGAGCCTGAGCACCCTGTTGCCCTCTGCTCCTGGTTTTGTGGGGACTTACCAGTACGCCTACGTTTTGACCCTGGAGCTGTTTGATTATCCACCGGCTCAGGGCATTGCGGCGGCGACGGCAACCCAGATTTTCTTGATGGGCGGTGTGACCCTGATCGGGCTTGGCCTGTATCTGGGCGCTCGCTGGGGGCGGCTAGGGGTGGCGCAGGGCTAGGGGCCTAGGCCTGGGAGAGACGCTGGACGGCGGCACCCCCGAGCAGGCGATCGGCTTCAGCCAGGATGCCAGGAATCTCGGCGGCGAAGGGACTGTTGCGCAGACACGCGCGCAGATCGAGGTCGGCGACGCGCTTGGCCTGCTGGCCCGCGAACCAGTGACCGCCGTTGCCCAGCAGGTTGTAGCGCATTTTGCCGTACTCCACCATGTCGTAGGCGATTGCCAGATTGCGCAGCCACAGGATCGCGGGAATGTTCACGTTGCCCGGCGTTTCCTCGGGGCGCGGCAGACCGACTTGCCAGCGCTGGACCCAGTCGCGCCCAAGGGCTTGGACCATGGCGTCTTCGAGGCGGGCCAGGATGGGCGGCAGGATTTCCTGAGCCCGATCGAGCAGGGCGAGGGTCTTGAGGTGCTCGTCAAAGTCGCTGGGCCGTGCCGCCCCGATGCTGAGGGTGTGGATCTGCGGATGGCTGAGGCAAAACAGGTCATTAAAGACCATCGGGCTGAGGGGGGCGCACAGGTCCACGAGTTTTTGGGGCGGTTCGTAGAGCTGGCCGCCTTTGTTGGAGGGGCTGATAATGAAAACGCCCATGTCGCGCTGGGTGGCGGCTTGGACGGCGGGCCAGTTGATCTGGTTGATGTAGTACCAGTGGAGATTGACGTAGTCGAAGGCGTCGCTGGCGATCGCCCGCAGAATGATATCCCGGGGCGCGTGGGTCGAAAACCCGATAAAGCGCACCTTCCCCTGGGCCTGGAGGCGCTGTGCCACCTCCAGACAGCCGCCGGGGCGCAGCGCCTGGTTGAGCAGCTCCTCGTTGTTGACGCCGTGGATGCTCAGAAGGTCGACATAGTCGAGGCCGAGCAGGGACAGCGATCGCTCGCAGGTTTCCCGAAAGGCGATCGCGCTTTCGTCCGGCGACACTTTGGTTTGGACGATCAAGCGATCGCGCTCCAGCTTCGGCAAAATGCGGCCGAGCTGCATCTCAGAGGTGCCGTAGCCCCGTGCGGTTTCGATGTGGTTGATGCCTACCTCAAGCGATCGCCGGATCGTCGCCTCGAGGTTTTGCTGGTTGGCGGCCGGGATCTCGCTCATCGGCCGGTCTTTCCAGGAATGCTGGTAACGCATGCCGCCACAGGAGAACACGGGCATTTGCAGCTCAGTTCGCCCAAATCGTCGATATTGCATCATTTCGTAGGGTTTCGGGTTCAAGGCACGAAGCACCTTCTCAATGTAGCGAAATCGCGGCTTTTGGACGGGCGATCGCCCCGGCTGGCCCTGCGATCTGCGCCCAAAACCAAACGCGATCGCCCTTGAAACCAGGGGCGATCGCGCTCATGCCGCAAATACGGTTGTTCTCGGTCCTAGACTTCCCGCACCACCGGCTGACCGTCTTGAATGTCGCCCACCAGCACCACGTCGGCCAGACCCACAAACAGGCCATTGTCCAGGACGCCGGGGATATTGTTGATCGTCTTTTCCAGCGCCTCTGGGTCGTCGATGCTGTCGAACTTCACGTCAACGATCAGATTGCCCTGGTCGCTGACCACCGGACCGGCTTTCTTGACGCCCATCCGCAGCTGGGGCTTGCCGCCCAGCTTCTCGAGCATCCGCATCACCGGCGTCACTGCCATGGGCAGCACTTCCACCGGCAGCAGGAAGGTCGAGCCCAGCTTGTCCACCAGCTTGCCGCTGTCCACCACCACCACGAACTGCACCGCCAGCGCGTCCACGATCTTTTCGCGGGTGTGGGCTGCGCCGCCGCCCTTGATCAGGTTGCGCTGGGGGTCCACTTCGTCAGCGCCGTCGATGGCGATATCAATGCGATCGACTTCGTCCAGCGTCGTCAGGGGAATGCCGTATTCCTTGGCGAGTACCGTTGCCTGGAAGGATGTCGGGATACCTTTAATGTCTTTGAGGTCACCCGACTTGAGGCGATCGCCGATCGCCTGAATGGCGTAGGCCGTGGTCGATCCGGTGCCTAGGCCCACGATGCTCCCCGACTGCACCCGCGCCGCCGCTGCCTCGCCGACCTTCTGCTTCATCACCTTGATGGGGTCTTCTGCGGTCATGACACAATCCTCTATTCACCAACTGAGCACGTCGCCAAGTCTAAGATCAAGATGGCAGCAACTGATTTGATGGACTGACCCTAGCGTCTCCCTCAGCTCCGCTGCCCGGAGAGCGCCCCGCCCAGCAAGCCTCTCAACCATTGCCGTCGCCCTAGACCCTGCAACACAGCGAGCGACTGACTCTGGGGCCAGCCTGCTTCGCAGTGTTCAGTATATCGGCATTGGGTACGAGACACGGCGTCCTCTGTCTCGCCTAGAGCCCTCCCGGACCCAGACGAAAAAAATCGCAGCCTTGTGGTGGGGGCTGCGGCTGGTCCTTAGGAGTAGTCTTGCATTTCTGCTATGGCTCAAATCTAAGAAAGATCCGCAATTATGCGGGTGACGCAGCAGGGACTCCACGAGTGACCTTGACTGACCTTTGTGGTGATCGCCGTCACCGATGGTCGCCCAGCCTTGCCAGTGAGAGCGCTTGCGCGCCAGCTTTCCCAAGACCGCAACTTTGGATCTCCAAGGAGTATTGCGTGCTTTCCCCAGTCTTGCTTGGCACTAGAAGCACCTGACCGAAAGGCCCAGGCTGAGAGCCGCAATTGCTAGAGAGCGCGCTGCCTAAAAGAACTAGCAAGTTAGACAGGGAAGAGCTCAGCGTCTCAAGGGCGATCGCCCCTGTACTGCTCACGGAAACTTATCAATGCTTTCGGAAACGGCGATTTCCTTGTGTATTATATTTGTAGTATAACGTAGTGCATTGCGAGGCAACCCTTCATGCCCCACGAACCCCTCAACATCACCACGCCAGCGCCCGTCTTGTCCTGGGCGAGCCACGGACTGGGGCATGCGGAGACCCAGATGGCCAAAAACGTCGCCTCCCTGCCCTTTGTCTTCAAGCACGTGGCCCTCATGCCCGACGTCCACCTGGGCAAAGGGGCGCTGGTCGGCTCCGTGATCGCCACCCAAGATGCCATCATTCCGGCGGCTGTCGGCGTTGACATCGGCTGTGGCATGTGTGCCCTTCAGACGCCTTTTCGGGCCGACCAGCTCGAAAGCAAAACCCTCAAGAAAATTCGCCGTGAACTGGAGGCCGCCATTCCCGTTGGCTTTAGCGAAAACAAAGACATCGAGAAAGAGGTCTACAACTGGCGCGGCTGGTCCCAGTTCAAAGATCTCCATGGCGGCGTGCAGCACCTGGAAACCAAGGCCCTGCGCCAAATGGGCTCCCTAGGGGGCGGCAACCACTTCATCGAGCTGTGCCTCGACACCGAGGACCAGGTGTGGCTGATGCTGCACTCCGGCTCGCGCAACATCGGCAATATGCTGGCCCAAAACCACATCCGCACGGCCCGCGACCTCGCGAAGCTGGCGGAGCTCCGCTTGCCCGATCCAGACCTGGCCTACTTTGTGGCGGGGACGCCGGAGTTTGCGGCCTACTGGCGCGACTTGCAGTGGGCCCAGGACTACGCCCGCTACAACCGGGACGTGATGATGCGGCGGTTTCAGCGCATCGTCGAGACCCACCTGGCGGGCGGCAAGGCGACCAAGCCGCGCCTGATGGTGAACTGCCACCACAACTACGCAGAGCGCGAAACCCACTACGACCAAGAGGTCTACGTCACCCGCAAAGGAGCGGTGCGGGCGCGGTCGGAGGACTACGGCATCATTCCCGGCTCGATGGGGGCCAAGTCTTTTATCGTGCGGGGCAAGGGCAACCCCGAGAGCTACTGCTCTTGCAGCCATGGCGCTGGACGCCTGATGTCTCGCTCCAAGGCGAAGCAGCAGTTCACGGTGGACGACTTGGTGCGCCAAACCGAGGGCATCGAGTGCCGCAAGGACTCTGGCGTGATTGACGAGATTCCGGCAGCTTACAAGCCCATTGAAGAAGTGATGGCTCAGCAGGCGGATTTGGTCGAGGTTGTGGCGACGCTCAAGCAGGTGCTCTGCGTGAAGGGCTAGACGTCTGGTTGGCTCCAAACCCCTTTTCTCAAGTCTGGGAGAAGGGGTTTGGTGTGTTTGGGCTCACAAACCCTGGAAGGCGGCGGGGTACTGAACGAGGCCCCGGTACTCGTCCCGGTAGTGGGTCAGGCGCTGGATCCGGAAGACCTCCGGAGGGACGGGAAAGGGGGACTCGATGCCGTGATCGGTCGAGATCTCGAACCCGAATCGGCTGTAAAAGTCGGCGTGGCCGAGGACGACGATGAGCGGCGCGGCTTGGGCCTCGGCGGCGGCGATCGCCCCTTGGGTGAGGGCGCTGCCGATTCCTTGGCGCTGGTGGTCGGGGTGGACGGCCAGGGGCGCGAGACCCAGGACGGGCCAGGTCTCGGCCCCTACGAGGTCAATGCCGCTCAGCAAAACGTGGCCGACGATGGCGTCGCCGTCCACGGCGACCAGAGCAAGCTCGGGCCGATAGCGATCGCTCTCTCGAATCCGATCAATCAAGCGGGCTTCGTCCGCTCGACCAAAGGCGGCGGTCACCACAGCGGCGATCGCGGCGTAGTCCTCCGGCGTTTCGGGGCGAATCTGGCAGCTAGAAGTCATAAATGAGCCATTTTTGCTAGAAATCAACGCCGCGCTTGAGATCAATGCCCTTCTCGGCGTAGTGCTTGTGGCAAATCATCTCGGAGTGGATGCTGGCCAGATCAAAGTAGGCCGGCGGGTGCTTGCAGCGGCCGGTGATGATCACCTCGGTGTCTCGGGGCTTGCGCAGGAGGGCCTGAATGATCGGCTCCTGGGGCAGCAGCTCCAGATCGACGGTGGGGTTGAGCTCGTCGAGGATGATGGTTTTGTAGAGGCCAGAGGCGATCGCGGCTCGGGCGATTTCCCAGCCCCGCTCGGCCTCCACGTAGTCGAGCTCCTGCTGCTGGCCCCGCCAGACGATGGCGTCTCGGCCGCAGCGCTGGTGATCGACCAGGTTGGGATAGCTCTGCTGCAAAGCGGCGATCGCGGCGTCCTCGGTGTAGCCGCTGCCACCCTTGAGCCACTGCATGATCAGCACACGGTGGGACTTGTCCTGGCTGATGCCGCGGCCAATGGCCTGGAGGGCCTTGCCCAGGGCGCTGGTGGATTTGCCCTTGCCTGCCCCTGTGTAGATCTCGATGCCCTCCATGCCGTGGTCGATGGCGGTCTGGTGAAAATGGGGCCGCATCTCGGAGTGCAAATCCGCCACCTCCAGCAGCCTCGGCGGCGCGGCCCGGCCGGTGACGATGATTTCAAGGTCGGCGGGCTTGTTTTGCAGCACCTTGGCCACTTCCTCCACCGGCAGCAGCCCTAGGTCGAGCACCGGGTTCAGCTCGTCCATCACGACCACGGAGTACAGCCCAGAGGCGATCGCCCCCTTGGCCACATCCCAGCCCCGCTGCGCCTCCAAGCGGTCAAACTTGGTAATTTCCTCTGGCCCGAAATACTCGGCTCGACCGGTGCGCACCTGGTCGATCAGGTGGGGAAAGCCCTGCTGAAGTGCCTCAATGGCGGCGTCTTCGTCGTAGTTGCGCCCCGGCCCCTTCAAGAAGCGCAGCAGCAGCACGCGGGTGGGCTCCGCCGCCGCGATGCCCAGACCGATCGATCGCAGCACCACTCCCAAGGCCGCTTGGGATTTGCCCTTGCCCGCGCCGTCATAGACGTGGATCTGTCCTACGAGGCGCTCAGAGCGCACCTGGGCTGTGCGAATGCCAATGCCGGTTCGTACCATAGTTGTTAACTGCTGCGGTCCGTTCCAATTCTAATCCTCAGCCGCTGAGAGACTGGGAACACTACCCAGCGATTCGGTCGGCGACGCGGCCCCCAAAGCGCTGTAGACTACGCTCAACTAGGGGCGATCGCCCAATGTTTTAGACCTTGTTCCATGGCTTCCTCGGTCTTTCCCTTCCGCATGATGCTGTTTCAGGCGCTGCTGCTGGTGGTGGCGATCGCCGTCGAAACCCCGATCTTGCAGCGATCGCTCCAGATCTCCCCCAACCTCAGCGTCCAGTACGCCGCCATCACCAACCTGCTGTCGACTTTGTCGGGCTGGTTTGTCTTCTTCGCCATTCAGCCTGTGCTGCCCCCCAGCGTGACGCGCCAGCTGATCAGCTTCATCTTCTTTGATCAGTTCATCTTTGGCCAAAATCGAGACAGCATTTATCTGTGGCTCATCGTGGCCGCCTTTTTCATGTTCTTCGGCGCCCTCACGATCAAAATCCAGACCTACGACGCCCTGCAATTTATCCGCGAAGAAAAGCCCCCTGATGAATCCTTCGAAGAGGCGGCCTACCGCTATCGCCGGCCCCCCCTCCAGCTGCTGCCGTTCTCGATGGCCAAGCGCCGGACGACCGCCTTTTTGCGCGCCAATGCCCTCAGCTTTAGCGTCATTTCGCTGCTGCTGCTGCTGCGCAGCTTCGTCCTCGCTGATTAAATCTTTCCCTTGGATCTCGCTGACCCTTGAAACTGATCCTCGCCCTGCTCAAGCGACTGTTTCTCCCGCCGACCTGGGTGTCCTGGCAGACGCCGATTTTGCTGAGTCTGCTGGCGTGGGTGATGTCGCTGCCTGCTGGCCCTCTGGCCCGCGAGATCCTGGCGGTTGCTGCCTGGATCTTTTTGATCATCGGGGTGAGCTGGATCGCGGCGAGCCAAGAAAAACTGGCGATCGGGACGATTCCGCTGTGGCCCTGGCTGACCTCGGCGCTGATCTGTCTCTTTTTGTTTGGCAGCCAGTCGGATACGGTGCCGTCCTACGCGGTGGTGAGCTGGCCGATTATTTCCGCGATTATCTTTACGCTGCTGGCCTTTGTCGAGCGGGGGACCCGCTTCAAGATTCCCGACGCGGCGGTGCGTCAGCAGCTGATCATTTTGGTGCTCAGCCAGCTGCTGGTGAGCTGCTGGCTCCAGTTTTATTTTTTGCTGGGCACTTGGCTAGAGGCCTATCCCAGCCTGCTGGCAGACAGCTTTCGCCGCAGCGCTTTTGTGGTGTCGCTGGCGGAGGAGCTGCCGGAGCCGGAGGGAGGGGTGCTGCTGCTCAATCAGGCGGAGCGCGTGTTTCAGGAGCGGATGGAAAATCGCCCTTGGCCTGAGGTTGAGCGCTGGCTGGTGGATATTCGCAGCGATTCGACCGCCCTAGAAGCCTTTGAGGAGGCGGTGTTTCGGCCCCTCAATAGCCCCTTGAGTCCGTCCCGAGAGCGGGAACTGTGGCATCTGCGCCTGAATATTGTGGGCCAGGAAAGGTCCTATCAGATGCCCCTAGAGGCAGTGTGGCTGGGACCGACGTCGATGGCGGAGCAGGTGCGAGTTCTCCAGCGGACCTGCGAGGTCTCGCGGGTGCGGGAGCAGCAGGAGGGAGAAAGGCAGCCAGCTGGACAAACAGGGGGACAGCCGATTTTTGAGACGGTGGGTAACGTGGAGTGTGGCCCGGTGGTAGACTCATGGCGAACTCGCAGCGTGAGGGATGAAGGGTGAGTCTGAGCAGAGTCTTGGCGATCGCCTCGAATGTGTTTCGAGAGGTGATTCGCGATCGCGTCCTCTATCTAATCGGCTTTTATGCCTTGGTGATGGCTGTGGCCCTGCGCCTGCTGCCTGAGGTCGCGGTGACGGCTCAGGACAAGGTGATCTTGGACGTGGGCCTGGCGGCCAGCAGCCTGCTGGGGCTGCTGGTGGCGGTGTTTATCGGCACGGGCCTAGTCAGCAAGGAAATCGAGAAGCGCACGGTGCTGGTGCTGATCGCCAAACCTGTCAGCCGGATGGAGTTTATGCTGGGCAAGCACCTGGGGCTGTCAGCGGTGCTGGCAGTGCTGGTGGTGGCCATGACGGCGATTAATTTGGCGCTGCTGGAGGCGAGCCAGATCGAATATCCCTTGGTCAGCTTGCTGGTGTCGGCGGTCTATAGCTTCTTGGAGCTGATGCTGATCACGGCGGTGGCGATCGCCTTTGGCGTTTTCACCAGCTCGATTTTGGCCTCGCTGCTGACCCTGGGGGTTTACCTGATGGGGCACTCCAGCCGCGATCTGCTGGCCCTGGGGCGGCTCACCGAGAGCCCTGGCTTTCAGCAGGTCACCCAGGCCGCTTACTTGATCTTGCCCGACCTGTCGCGCTTGACCCTACGCAACGACGCGGTGTATGGCGTGCTGCCCGGCCCTGAGACCCTGGCCCTGAACGCGGTGTACGCCTTTGTCTACACGGCGCTGCTGCTGCTGATTGCGGGGGTGAGCTTCGCGCGGCGGGAGTTTTGAGCGATCGCCCGTTCCCAGGCTGTTGTCCCAACCTGGCGTCCCAAACGGGAGAAAAGGGCGGGCGATCGCCCGTCTCTAGACCGCGCCCAAGAGGCTGGCCAGCAGGGCTTTTTGGGCGTGCATGCGGTTTTCGGCCTGGTCCCACACCCGCGACTGCGGCCCTTCCAGGACGCCTTCGGTGATTTCTTCGTCGCGGTGGGCGGGTAAGCAGTGGAGCACGATGGCTTTGGAGTCAGCCTTGGCCAGCAAGTCTTCGTTGATTTGGTAGGGCTGGAAGATCGGCACCCGATTGGCGGCCTCGTCCTCCTGACCCATGCTGGCCCACACGTCGGTGTAGAGCACCTGGGCGCCCTGGACTGCAGCGACGGCGTCGGTGGTGACGGTGACCTCGGTGGCGTCGCCGGCGATCGCCTGGGCCTGGGCCACGATGGTCGGATCAGGGCGATAGTCAGGGGGCGTGGCTACGCGCACATTCACCCCGGCCAGGGCGCAGCCCAGCAGCAGGGAGTGGGCCACGTTGTTGCCGTCCCCCAGATAGGTCAGGGTCACCCCCGAGAGCTGACCAAAGGTCTCGCGCACCGTCAGCAAGTCCGCTAGGGCCTGGCAGGGATGAGCCAAGTCCGAAAGGGCATTGATCACCGGAATGTCGGCGTAGTCCGCGAAGGTTTGCAGGTCGGCCTGGGCGAAGGTGCGAATGGCGAGCACATCGAGGTAGCGGCTGAGGACACGGGCCGTGTCCGCGATGGGTTCGCCGCGGCTGACCTGGGTGACGTTGGGGTTGAGGTCGAGCACCTGGCCGCCCATCTGAGCAATGGCGACGGAGAAGCTGACCCGAGTGCGGGTTGAGTTTTTGTAAAACAGGAGGCCGAGCACCTTGCCCTCACACCGAGGATGGATAGCGCCAGCTTTCAGTTGGAAGGCCAGCTCCAATAGCTCTGCGACTTCGCCAGCGCTGAGATCGGCCAAGCTCAGAAGATCTCTCCCTTTCAATCCCGCCATATTTGTCCTCTTAATAAAGAATCGTTCCACTGCGTTGATGAATAAAAGAAGAGTTTATCGGCAATTGCCTAGGCGGCGCAGGCTTTGGTGAAAAACTGCGGCCGGGTTCAGAGGCGATCGCCCTCTGAACCCGGCGAGCCGACCGCCCAGCGATGAATGAAGCCACCTTGCGGGGAACACTAGGGCATCTACTTGACCCCTGAAGTTTTTTGCCCTCCATCGTCACGAACCATGGCAAATACTCTGCCGCCGTTTAATGTTCTCCCTTTACAGCGGTTTTTTGAGGCTGCCCAGGAGCTGTTTGTTGGGTTGGGTGAGGATGACTCGTTGCAGATGACCAATCCTGCCTGGGAGCGAATCCTGGGCTGGTCAGCGGAGGATCTGCGCGATCGCCCCTGGCTAGAAGGGATTCACCCTGAGGATCGCGATCTGTCCCGCGCAGCGCTCCAGGCCCTGGCTCCCGAGGCGCCCCAGCAGCAGTTTGAAAGCCGCTATCGCCACCGCGATGGCGGCTACTGCTGGCTGCACTGGTCGCTCTTTTGGGGAGAGGGGGGCGATCGCTACGGCATTGCCCAGGACGTCACCCGCCAAAGACGCCTCGAAAAGGCCCTCACCGATCTGCGCGATCGCCTGGAGACCGAAGTGGAGGAGCGCACGGCAGAGCTGTGCCAGGTGAACGCCATTTTGCGCCAGGAAATCCGCGATCGCCAGCGAGCCGACGCCGCCCTCCAGGAAAGCGAGCACCGCTTCCGCGTCATCTTCGAGAGCACGGCCATCGGCATCAGCATCGTTAGCCTGGACCGGCTCATCCTAGAAGCCAATCCCGCTTTTTGGCGCATGGTCGGCTACGAACCCGAGGAGCTGGTGGGCCATTCTTTCATGGAGATCACCCACCCGGACGATCGCGGCAACTTCCACCTCTTTCAGAGCCTCAAGGCGGGCGATCGCGACACCTACCAGCTCGAAAAGCGCTACATCTGCAAGGACGGCCGCGTCCTGTGGGTCAGCCTCACCGTCACCCTGGTCCGCAACCTCGACTACGAGCCTCAATTCGTGATCGTTGTGGTCAAAGATATCTCCAGTCAGCGCCAAACCGAGGAGCGGGTCCGCCTCCTCGAATCGGTGGTGGTCTATGCCAAAGACGCCATCTTGATTACCGAAGTGACCCCCCTCGATGCCCCCCACGGCCCCAAAATTATCTACACCAATCAGGCCTTCACCGCCATGACGGGCTACAGCGCCACCGAGGCGATCGGCCAGACGCCTCGGCTGCTCCAGGGATCCAAGACCGACCCCCGCGAGCTCCGCAAAATTCGCGTCGCCCTCGAAACCTGGCAGTCGGTCCACGTCGAGATGATCAACTACCGGCGGGATGGCTCCGAGTTTTGGGTCGAGATGGACATCATCCCCATCGCCAATGCCCAGGGCACCTTCACCCACTGGGTCGCCTTCCAGCGGGACATCAGCGATCGCAAGGCCGCCGAAACCGCCCTGCGTCTGACCCAGTTCTCTGTGGACAGGGCCGCCGACGCCGTTTTTTGGACGAACCCTGACGGTCGCTTCTTCTACGTCAACGAGGCTGCCTGTCGCCTGCTGGGCTACACCCGCCAAGAACTGCTGGGCATGAGCGTCAGCGACGTCGACCCCCACTGCGAGGCCGAGAAATGGCCAGAGTACTGGGCGAGCCTGAAGCTGTGCGGTTCTCGCACCGTCGAGTCCATCAACTGCACCAAACAGGGCCTGCTGTTTCCGGTCGAAGTCACCTCCAACTATCTCCAGTTCGGCGGTCAGGAGTACAAATGCGCCTTTGTGCGAGATATGACCCGCCGCAAGGAGCTCGAGCACAATCTCCAAGACGCCCTTTCCCGAGAAAAAGAGCTGAGCGAGCTCAAGTCCCGCTTTGTGGCGATGGTCTCCCACGAAATCCGCACGCCCCTGAGCACGATCTTGTTTTCGTCCCACATGCTGGAAAATCACTACGATCGCCTCACAGACGAGAAGAAAACCCGCTACTTCCAGCGAATCCAGAGCGCCATTAGCCACCTGAGCCAGCTGCTCAACGACGTTTTGACTATTAGCAAAGCCGAGGCCGGTCGCCTGGAGTTTCAGCCCGAGTTTGTAGATATAGTGGCGCTGTGTCAGGAGATCGTCGAAGACCTGCAAATCACCACCCACCCCACCCATCAAATTGAGTTTGTGACGATGGCTCAGGTCCAAGCCGTGTGGCTAGATGCCAAGCTGCTGCGCCATCTGCTGATGAATCTGCTGGTCAATGCCATCAAGTACTCGCCGGACGGCGGCTCGGTGCAGGTGCGCCTCGAGTGGAGCGAAACGGCGATCGCCCTGGCGGTGACGGACCAGGGCATCGGCATCCCAGAGGCCGACCAGTCCCGCCTGTTCTCGGCGTTTCATCGCGGCAGCAACGTCGGCGCGATTTCCGGCACGGGCTTGGGGCTCTCCATCGTCAAGCAGTGCGTGGACCTGCACAACGGCCGCATCGAAGTCGTCAGCGCCGAAGGGCAGGGGACGACCTTCACCGTATGGCTGCCGCGATCGCCCGTGCCGCCGCGCCCCGCCCCGTAGGCCCTGGCCACCCAACAAATTGCTGTACATTGAAAGCCATCAAGCCACGCCAGAGCCATGCTGAAAAAAGCCGGTGACGTGATCAACGTCCTTATCACCTTTGTGTTGGTTGCCTTTATCGCGACGAGCCTCTTTCGTCTGATAACCTTTTTGCTACAGGCCCACCCTATTGCGTAATTGACGAGGGAAAACTGTTTTATGGCTGACCCCCTTACCCCCGCTATTAGCGATCGCATCTGCAAGCACATGAACGACGACCATGCAGAGGCGATCGCCCTCTACGCCCGCGCTTTGGGACAGCAGCCCGAGGCCACGGCGGCCACCATGCTGCGCATCGACGCCCAGGGCATGGACCTCGAAGCCCAGGTCAACGGCGACACCGTCCCCCTGCGCATCGCCTTTGATCACGAGCTCGCCGACTCCGAGGACGCCCACCAGACCCTGATCGCCCTGGTCAAGCAGGCGCGAGCCAGCCTCACCAGCGCCTGATCCCCCTCGCCAAAAGATGCCCGCTTCCCCAACCGCCGCGCCCAACCCTCGGTGATACAATAAATCACCAAGCTAGGGGTGCCTGAGACCCATTCCAGGCTGAGATCACACCCTTAGAACCTGAGTCCGGGTCATGCCGGCGGAGGGAAGCTGTCTATCTGAGGAATTGAATATGCGTTCTGAGTGGATCGCCAAGCGTCGCGGCCAAGCAAACGTGACGCAGATGCATTATGCCCGTCAGGGCCTGATCACTGAGGAGATGACCTATGTCGCCCAGCGGGAAAACCTGCCCGCTGACCTGATCCGCGACGAAGTGGCTCGGGGCCGCCTGATCATCCCTGCCAACATCAACCACCCCAACCTGGAGCCGATGGCCATCGGTATCGCCTCCAAGTGCAAAGTCAACGCCAACCTCGGCGCCTCGCCCAACTCCTCGGACATCGAAACCGAGCTCGACAAGCTGCGGCTGGCGGTGAAGTACGGCGCTGACACCGTCATGGACCTGTCCACTGGTGGCGGCGACCTCGACACCATCCGGACAGCCATCATCAATGCCTCTCCGGTGCCCATCGGGACGGTGCCCATCTACCAGGCCGTCGAGAGCGTCCACGGTCGTATCGAGAACCTGACCGCCGATGACTTCCTGCACATCATCGAGAAGCACGCTCAGCAGGGGGTGGACTACATGACCATCCACGCGGGCCTGCTGATCGAGTACCTGCCCATGGTGCGCAGCCGGATCACCGGCATCGTGTCGCGCGGCGGCGGCATCATTGCCAAGTGGATGCTGCACCACCACAAGCAAAACCCCCTCTACACCCACTTTGACGACATCATCGAGATCTTCAAGAAGTATGATGTCTCCTTCAGCCTCGGTGACTCTCTGCGTCCGGGCTGCACCCACGATGCTTCTGACGAGGCGCAGCTCTCGGAGCTGAAGACCCTCGGTCAGCTGACCCGCCGCGCCTGGGAGCACGATGTCCAGGTGATGGTAGAAGGGCCTGGCCACGTGCCCATGGACCAAATTGAGTTCAACGTGCGCAAGCAGATGGAGGAGTGCTCCGAAGCGCCTTTCTATGTGCTGGGGCCGCTGGTGACGGACATCGCACCGGGCTACGACCACATCACCTCGGCGATCGGGGCGGCAATGGCGGGCTGGTACGGCACGGCGATGCTGTGCTACGTGACGCCCAAGGAGCACCTGGGCCTGCCCAACGCAGAGGACGTGCGCAATGGCTTGATCGCCTACAAGATCGCGGCCCACGCGGCGGACATTGCGCGTCACCGGCCGGGCGCGCGCGATCGCGATGATGAGCTGTCGCGGGCTCGCTACAACTTTGACTGGAATCGCCAGTTTGAGCTGTCCCTCGATCCGGAGCGGGCGCGGGAGTACCACGACGAGACCCTGCCAGCCGACATCTACAAGACCGCAGAATTCTGCTCGATGTGCGGTCCTAAGTTCTGCCCCATGCAGACCAAGGTGGACGAAGAAGCCCTGGTCGAGCTGGAGAAGTTCTTGGCCAAGGAGCAGGTTCCGGCGACTCAGGGCTAAAGGGCGATCGCCCTTTGAACCGGTTGCTGCGATCGGCTGAAGCATTTGGGCGATCGCAATAACCTGAAAAGAGAGCGGCCAAGATAGCCGCTCTCTTTTGATTGGCTGCTAGGTTTTGGTGAAAGCGCTTCAGGGTGCCGCAGGAAAAAGCAACGTGAGCAAATGGGCTTTCTGTCTGGCGATCGTTTTGGCGGTGGGGCTCCTCGTGGTAGGCATGGGGAGACCCCCTTTGGAGCTGCTGCCTGTGAATGCTGCTGAAGTGTCTGAACTGCGGGCGATCGCCGATCGCCAAGCCCGCGCCTGGTCCGCCAGCGACGTGGACGCGATCCTGGCCGACTTTGCGGAGGACGCCCGGTTTGTCGTGCCGGGACAGGTCGTCCAGGGCAAAGCCCAGATTCGAGACTTTGTCAGTCAGCATTTCGCTGACTACAGCCACATCGAGATTGCGATTCGGCGCGTGATCGGCCAGGGCAAGCAGGCCGCGATCGAATGGCAGTGGCAGGAGCAGCACCGCGCCACGGGCGATCGCAGCCAAGCCGACGACGCGATTATCTTTCAGCTAAAAAACGGCAAAATCGTCTACTGGCGGGAGTACATAGACACCCAGTCGCCTCCCGCCTAGCCGCGATCGCCCTAGGGGTGCAGCTCTTTCCAGTGTCGCTGCAAGTCTCCAATGGAGAACACCGCCTCAAAGGCAAGCCCCTTCTCGCGATAGAGCTCAGCCCCGCCCTGCTCACGATCGATCAGCGAAATGACCCGATCCACGGTGTAGCCCGCATCCCGCAAGCGATCCACCGCCTTGAGAGCTGACTGGCCCGTAGTCACCACGTCTTCGAGCACCACGACCGGGCTGCCCGCGGGCAGCGTCGGCCCCTCGATGTAGGCCTGGGTGCCGTGGCCCTTGGCCTCCTTGCGCACGATCAGCGCCGCAATTTCCTGCCCGGCGTAGGCCGCCGCGACGCTCACCGCCGTCACGATCGGGTCCGCGCCCAGGGTCAACCCCGCCACTGCCACCGTGTCTGCTGGCAGCATCGGCAGCAAGATCCGCCCCACGCCCACGCCGCCTTGCGGATGGAGGGTGACCTGTTTGCCATTGATATAGTAGGTGCTGCGCTGTCCCGACGAGAGCACGAAGTCTCCCTCGCGGTAGGCCACCTGACAAAACAGATCCAGCAGCTGCTGGCGAAGCTGATCAAGCGGAACCGTTGCCATCGCGAGAGCGGAAGAAGGCTGGGCAGAAGAATGCTCGGTCATAGTTTCGACGATGGAACCAACCGTTAAAAGTGCCCTCCTAATGTACCGGATTTGGCTCTCGAGTCATCGGGGGTCCTGACCTTGACATCTGGGCGTCCATGGGGCTGCCAACGCCCCAACCGCGCTACGAGCGATTGCCCTTTGAGGTCCGTAACGCTCGGTCAAAGTTTTTGCCAATCCCCAGTTTGACTGCCAAGATGGGGTAGGATTTATCGGAAAAATTTGTGAGGAGTATGGCTATGGGCGATCGCTTCAAGAGTCTTGCCGGTGTACTCGCGCTAACTGCTGCTTCTGTGGCCCTCGCCTCCACAAGCGCAATGGCCCAAACAGCGGAATCCTACGGCGTCTCGGACGACAACTACAGAACGATTCCTGAGACGGTTTACGACGCGCTCAACTCGGAGTCCGGTGATTTCTACGAAAATCGCTCCCTCGAGCGTCAAATCAACAGCATTCTGGGCCAGGGTACGATCCTGCGCAACTCCTACCCCGAGAACCAAATTGCCCGCGACAGCCTGCGTCTGCGAGCGGTCTACGATGAGGTGATGGCCGAGCAAACGGTCGGCGATCCGTTCATTCGCACGCCGGATCTGAACAGCCCCTTCGATACGTCTGTGCAGTCGCTGCCGGCTAGCCAAGCGGGCAGTCGCTTGGTGGGTAGCGAGCTGGTCTTCGAATAAGGCGCACTCTCGCTTTATGCAAGGTCTAAGTTCCCTGAGCAGGTAGCGCTGAAACTTCTATAGAGCTATCTGTTCGGGGTTTGGGGCGATCGCGCCTCGGGCTCACCGCCCCAAAGCTTTCTTGCTCCCCTCCCACTCACTTTTTACGGGGATTCGCGAAGTTCGTACCGAAATTTTTGATTAAATCCAGGGTGCAGGGGTCGAACCTGCCTGAGGCGAATTATGAGTTCGCTGCCTAAACCGCTCGGCCAACCCTGGTTGCTGGACATTAGTTTAGCCTGATTGCTTCCGGATAATCCACCGTCTGCGCTGCCAAACTGGGTGTTGCGGGCGCGAACTGGCCCGATCTGGCCACGCCCCTTGTGGCAGTTTGGTCTGGACTTTTGGCCGATCGCCGATAGGATATTAATCAAGTTTTGAGGGTGGCTCCTCGCTCACTTTTGACCCCCATGAACCAGCGAATTAGTCCCACGGTTGCCTTTACGCTTATCTTGCTGACCCTGATGTTGGGGTCTGGGGTCGTCAGCGCCGCTTGGGGATTTGCGCTCGGCCGGACAGCCCTCCAGGGTGTGAGACAGCCGGATGTGCGACCCAACAGCAAGCAAGTCGCCAAGACGCGCAGCAACAACGGGGAAGCGGTGTTTCTGATCAAGGAAACGGAAATTCTCAAGCGCGTCAAGGCCAAGATCGCCGGTCAAGAAGAGAATAAAGGCGCGCAAAAGCAGTCGAGCGTAGAGCGATCGCCGGTTGCCCAGGCCAAGCCCGTGGTTCAGCCGGTGAGCTACACGTCGACTACGGCGGATACCGCTGCGGCCAACCTGCCCCGCAAAGCCGAAGACGAGGGCATCGTGATGACCGTGGCCTCGGTGCGCCAGCAGGGCGAAACGCTGCTGATGGATGTGAGTCTCCAAAACCAGGGCGATCGCCCGATTGAGTTTCTCTATAGCTTTTTGGACGTGAAGGACGATCGCGGCCAAACCCTGATTGCGACGACGGAGGGGCTGCCGACGGAGCTCGCCCCCCAGAGCGGAATCTACAGCGGCGTGATTAGTGTGCCGACTGCCGTCCTCGAAAACTCGCGCCAAATTTCTCTGGCCCTAACAAACTATCCCGAACAGCAGCTCGCGCTAAAAATCTCAGGCATTCCAGTGGTACGGTAGGGATTCGGCGATCTGCGCGATCGCCCGTTGTTTTGTTCTTTATCGCCTCTGACGATTTGCCCATGGATGCCTCGGTGTTGGTTGCCGCCAGCGCGTCGATTTCCCTGAGTGGACAAGATGTAGCGCTGCGGCTGCTCTCGGTGCTGCTGCTGATTGCTATCAATGCTTTCTTTGTGGCGGCCGAATTCTCGATTGTGTCCGTGCGGCGATCGCGCATCAACCAGCTCGTGGCGGCGGGAGATCTCCAGGCCCGCACCGTCCAGCACCTTCAGCGGGGCATCGATCGCCTGCTGTCCACCACCCAATTTGGCATCACCCTCTCGAGCTTGGCCCTCGGCTGGATTGGCGAAAGCACCATGTCGGTGCTGGTGGCCGCCTGGATGCGTCAGTGGCCCCTCCCGCCAGCGACCGCCGACTCTCTCGCCCATGCTTTAGCCATCCCCGTCGCGTTCTTTGCGATCGCCTATCTGCAAATTGTCCTAGGCGAGCTGTGTCCCAAGTCCGTCGCTCTCCTCTACGCCGAAGAGCTGGCGCGCTTTTTGGGACCGGCCAGCCTCACGATTGCCCGCCTCTTCAACCCCTTTATCTGGGCGCTCAACCAGTCCACGCGCTGGCTGCTGCGACTGGTGGGGATCCAGTACACGGGCCAGGGCTGGTACAACCGCGTGACCCCCGAGGAGCTACAGCTGATTATCAGCACCTCCAGCGAGTCGACGGGGCTTGAGGCCGAGGAGCGCGAGCTGCTCAGCAATGTCTTTGCGTTTGGGGAAGTGACAGCGGTCGAGGTGATGGTGCCGCGCACCAGCGTGGTAGCAGTGCCCGAAAAAGCGACGTTTCAGACGCTGCTGGAGGAAATCGCCATCT
Source organism: Geitlerinema sp. PCC 7407 (assembly GCF_000317045.1). Lineage (NCBI taxonomy): Bacteria > Bacillati > Cyanobacteriota > Cyanophyceae > Geitlerinematales > Geitlerinemataceae > Geitlerinema > Geitlerinema sp. PCC 7407. Next base: position 3,838,125 of record NC_019703.1, on the reverse strand, counting down.
CGGGCCACTCGCGTTATCCAGTGACCGGCGACTCCCTAGACGACATTCGCGGCATCATCTACTTCAAGGACTTGGCGGCTCCCTTGGCCCAGGGCGAAATTACGCCGGATACGCCGATTCAGCCCTGGATCAAGCCCGCTCGCTTTGTACCGGAGTACGTGCCCCTCAATGAGCTGCTGGCCCTGATGCAGCGATCGCGCCAGGTCATGGTGGTGGTGGTAGATGAGTTTGGCGGCACTGCCGGACTCATTAGTATTAAGGATCTGATTGCAGAGATCATCGGCGATGGCGGAGAGGCCGAGAATCCCGAGGAGCTGAGCTTCCAGATGCTCGATGAACAAACCTTCTTGGTGCAGGCCCAGCTGCACATCGAGGAAGTGAATGAGCTGCTGAGCCTGGATCTTCCCCTGATTGATGAATACCAAACCCTGGGCGGCTTCTTAATTTACGAGATGCAAAAAATCCCCATGGAAGGGGATTCTTTTCGCTATCACAATCTGGAGTTTACCCTCGTGTCGGCGGATGGCCCCCGCCTCCACCAAATCCGGGTCCACCGGATCGAGCTTGAGCCGACCAGCGCCTTTGAGGATGTGACGGACTTGCTCGATGAGATGCCCGCGGTCTCTGAGGGCAGCCCAGCCTCGGCGGAAGCGGCCGACGGCCTGCCCCCCGAGTTTCAAACCAGCGATCGCCCGGAAGCGTCCCTCGATCTGCCCCCGGAGTCGCCGCCCGAGCCAGCCCCCGACTCCCCCGAGCCAGAGCGCTAGCGGTGACCCAGGAGCTGGGCTATGCGCGATCGCCCGGATTTCTCGACAGATTCGAGGGTTTGGACGGCTTTTGCGAGCTGCTGGAGAGAGGTCTCCAGATCATCCGCGTAGGACTGCTCAGCCAAGATCTCCTCGTGGAGCGCTTCGAGCGTTAAGGGGCGTGGCGCTGCTTCGCTGGTTTCGCAGGGGTCGACCCAGCTAGCGGCGCTGTTGCCGTTTTCATCCATGGCTTGGGTATCGGCCCCCGCCGCAATGAGAATTTCGGCCACCTGGGCGCTACAGGCCTCCGCCGCCAAAATCAGCGGAGTGCGGCCTTGGGGGTCGCGGGCATTTAGATCCGCCCCGGCGGCGATCAGCCGCTGGGCAATGTCTGCGCGATCGTCGTAGGCGGCATACATCAGCGGCGTCCAGCCCTGGTCGGGGTCGGCCAGATTCACCTCGGCCCCAGCGGCCAACAAGGCATCAACAACGGCGGTATGGCCGCGATCGGTGGCGTAGTGCAAGGCAGTGCCGCCCTCCCAGACCATGCTGTCTGCAAGGGCTCCGGCGGCCAGCAGCCGCTGGACAATCTGGGGCTGATCGCTGCTGGTTGCCATCATGAGAGCGTCGCATTTGTCGGCGAGGCTGGGTCCGGGCTGGGCCCGCAGCAGCATTTCGAGGGCGGCGAGGTCGCCCCGCTGGGCCGCCAGGCCGAGGGGCGAGAGCTCGCCCGCGTCCAGGAGAGCCCCGGCTTGGAGGAGTGTTTGGATCAAGGCCAAGGCGCCCTTCTCGGCGGCGATTTCTAGAGCGGTCATGGCGCTGTCGGGGTGGAGGCTGTCGGGATCAAAGCCGCTGATCAGCAGCGATCGCACCTGCTCGAGGTTTTGGGTGGCGATCGCCGTCCACCACCGAGCGGTTATCTGCGCCAAATCTTCAGCCAAATTTTCAAGCGTTGTGGCTGGAACATGATCGAGGGGCATAGTCTTCTCTCCCAACACGTGCCCAAAGGTCAGCACCCTGCGTGACCTGGATTCTGTTCTAGAGAGTGCCCGAAAAATCCGCCAAATCGCTTAGAAAACCAGGGTTTTACATAATCTTTAGACAGGCCGGGAATCCACGGAGGGCGCGCCTAGAGGGCGATCGCCTCTGCACCGAGTTCGCCGCTGCTATCCCCGCAGATCCTCTGAATTTTCTGCATAGGCCACCGGATCTGGACGACCGAGCTCCGCAAAAGCCGCAAGGCGCAGCTGACACGCGTCACAGACCCCGCAGGCTTTTTCGCCCCCGTCATAGCAAGACCACGTCAGCTCCCACGGCACCCCCAGGCGATCGCCCAGCTCGATAATTTCGGTTTTGCGCAGGGTCAGCAGCGGCGTCACAATCTCGATCGGCTTGCCTTCGCGGCCCTGCTGAGTGCCCAGGCGAAACACTTCTTGCATCGCCTCAATAAAATCTGGCCGACAGTCGGGGTAGCCCGAGTAGTCCAGCGCATTGACGCCGATGTACACCCGCTCAGCCCCCAGCACCTCAGCGTAGGCCGACGCGAAGCTCAGGAAAATCATGTTGCGAGCCGGGACGTAGGTGATGGGCACCTCGGCGGCCATGCTTTCGAGGGAGCGGTGCTGGGGCAGGTCGAGGGCGTCATCGGTCAGGGCCGAGCCGCCCCACTGCCGCAGGTCAAACCGGATGACCTGGTGATCGGCGGCCCCGGCGGCCTGGGCGATCGCAGCAGCCGCTGCCAGCTCTCGCCGATGGCGCTGGCGGTAGTCAAAGGACAGCGCGTAGCAGTCGCAGCCGTCCGCTTTGGCCTGATAGATCACCGTGGAGGAGTCGAGTCCTCCCGAGAGTAAAATAACTGCTTTCATCTTGAAGAAGAATAGGTAGATGGGGAAGGAGCCGATGGGGCCTGGGCGATCGCCGCCTCGATGGTTTCCAGGGCAATGGGCTGCCCATCTCCGGGCACCTCCACCACGGTCATGTACCCCTGAAAATCCCGGCCACCCACGGCCTGGAGCGCCGCCAAAATCTTGGGCATGTCGGCCTGCTGGAGCTGGCCCACCTCGTCGTAGAGCTCCAGCGAAGACAAGCAGCCAATGGTGGGGTTCCAGCCGTAGCTCTCAGGGCTGCCTTGGCGCTGGCTAAAGAAATTGGGTGCTTCGCCGGACCCATGAATCCGAAAGAGCGATCGCCCCACCTTGCCTGCCCAGAAGCTCTGCTGGATCGGAAAGTGCGATCGCCAAGAGGGCGGCAGCAGCGCCAGATAGTCTTCTAGATCTCCCTTGAAAGGGCCTTTTTGACCCGGTAGAAAGGCCTTGGCTCCCGCTTCGAAGGGCACAAACAAGTTGACCAGCGGAAAATAGCCGTAGGCTCGAAAATATTCATCATCGGGCTGGGGAATCGTCCCCTCAATCCGATAGAGGCCCTGGGGCGTCTGGCCATGGAAAAAGTTCCAGTTCACGCCGTGGAGCGATCGCAGCATCAGCGGCACCGACCACAGCGCCTCTCCCTCCCGCACAAAGCGGCCCCGCTTATCCTTCAGCACAGCCCGGCACAGCACAGCCCGATCGCTCTGGCACACTACATATAGATGGGGCTGACCTGGAACGGCCTGCCAGGTCAGCAGGTCGGCCAGCGGCGGGGCGGGCTGCTCCGCCGCCGCCAGATCCGTCAGCGTTGTGCGCAGAAAGACATCCTCACTCCACTGGGGAAAGCGCGTCTGAATGCGATCGCGCCACTGAGAAATTTCTTCTGCCGAAGCGCCCCCCTTGGCCAGGGCCGACAGCGCCATGGCCACCCACATCGGGTCTTTGCTGCGATCGATCATCGCCTCAAACTGCCGACCGATCGCCCGGTAAAGCGTCGGATTGCCGATATAGAGCTGCGTGCCGACCTGCGTCGCCAGATCCACTGTTGCCTTCTGCGGGTCGGAGAGGCGGCGAGCATTCGCCAGAGCCAGGATGCTCGCGACGCCGGTCCCCACATAGTCCGCCTGGGGCTCCAGGACCGCCGTTGCCCAGAGGGTTTTGCGCCAGTGCGTGGCGTGGCGCTCCCCGACCGGATAGCGCCGCAGATCAAATCGCTCCGGCACAATCAATGCCTCTTGCTCTAGGCGCTGCTGCTGCCGCGCGTCCCCAGTGGCCTTGGGCTGAGGCGGCGGCAGAGAATTGGATGTCAGCGCCGTGACGCTCTGGCCGAGGGCTGGAGCTCCCAGCCAAAAACTAGCGATCAGGCTGCCCCAGGAGAGGGACGCCAGTAGCGTGCGAAAACAGGCCATGAGAGTGTGCCCTGGTAACAGCAAATTGCTTGCAGAAGCAAAATAATCGTTGCTGCGCACCTCAGTGCGCGATCGCAATTTTCGCACCCCCACATCCCCAGCGGAACACCCTTGACCATGCTCAGCAATGGCTGGACTGTCCGCCCCCAATGGACAGGCGAGAAAGTGACACAAGCTTTACAAAGCAGGTACTTGGCCGCCGCAAAATTTAAAGGAAGTCGTAATATGCGCCCTAAATTCGCATATATTGAAACAATTCAACCGTTCAAATTTAGGATTCTTTACGAATCCGGACGCTGTGATAGTATCTGCTTGATTTGATCCGGTTGATGGGCGCGGTTTTGCGCCAAAGCGCAGCGTTAATCAACCTATCAATAGACAAAGGACAGGCCAACTATCGACACGATTTCGGCAGCGGCCATTTACAACAAATTTTTGACAGGCAGCGTATCTCAGCGGTGGAGCAAGAAACAGGAGTGCAAGAGAGCATGACAGTTTTACCCTCAAACGTCCACCCACAGCGCGGACAATCAGCCCCCATTCGAGTTGGGGTGATTGGGGTTGGCAACATGGGGCAGCACCACACCCGTGTTCTGAGCATGCTAAAGGATGTTGAGCTCGTGGGCGTTGCGGATGTCAACGTTGAGCGCGGTCTTGATACGGCTAGCAAGTACCGAGTGCGCTTCTTCGAGGACTATCGGGAAATGCTCAATCACGTTGATGCTGTTTGCATTGCAGTGCCGACGCGGTTACACCACTCGGTGGGCATGGCCTGCTTGCAGGCAGGGGTGCATGTCCTGATCGAAAAGCCGATCGCCGCCAGCATTTCTGAGGCTGAGTCTTTGGTGAATGCTGCTGCTGAGGCCCAGGTGATTTTGCAGGTGGGGCACATCGAGCGCTTCAATCCAGCCTTCCAAGAACTCAGCAAGGTGCTGAAGACGGAAGAACTGCTGGCCCTCGAAGCTCACCGCATGAGTCCCTACTCCGATCGCGCCAATGACGTGTCGGTGGTGCTGGATCTGATGATCCATGACATCGACCTGCTGCTGGAGCTGGCAGGAGCGCCGGTGGTGCGCCTGACCGCTAGTGGCAGCCGCGCTTCGGATTCCGGATATCTGGACTACGTAACGGCGATCTTGGGCTTTGCCAATGGCATCGTGGCGACGCTGACGGCGAGTAAGGTCACCCACCGCAAGATTCGCAGCATTGTTGCTCACTGTCGCGGCTCGTTGACGGAGGCGGATTTCCTCAACAACGAGATCTTGATTCATCGGCAGACGACGGCCAACTGCATGACCGACTACGGCCAGGTGCTCTACCGCCAAGACGGCCTGATCGAAAAGGTCTACACGAGCAATATCGAGCCGCTCCATGCAGAGCTGGAGCACTTTGTTCACTGTGTCCGGGGCGGCAATCAGCCGTCGGTGGGCGGTGAGCAGGCTCTCAAGGCGCTGCGGCTGGCGAGCCTGATTGAGCAAATGGCGCTGGACGGCCAGGTGTGGTCGCAGCCTGATCTGCAAGTGGACCCGATGAATTCGTCGGTGATGCTCACTTAGCGAGTTGCGAAGTGAGGGGCTCTAGAACGGCCAGAATTTGCTGGCTGACGAGCTGATTGCCCCGAGGGCTCAGGTGGATGTGATCCCGATAGAGCTCTTCGGGGCGATCGCTCGCGTCAAAAATGTCTAAGAAATCAAGATAGAGAATCTGCTGTGCTTGGGCGAAGTCGCTGAGGCGCTGGCGGGCGGCGATTTCGTAGTCGCGGGGGCCGCCCTGGCTGGCGAGCTCTCGTTTGAGGGGGGTCATGGCCAAGACTAGGTGACTCTGGTTGGCTTTGATGTGCTGCTGAATTTGCTCAATCGCGGCTAGGTTCCGCCCCACGCGATCGCCCGTTTCGGCTTGCAGGGTCTGGAGCTCGGCGGGCAGGGGAGGGGCCTTGAGCAGGTAGCGCTTGAGCACTTCTTCGAGGGCCAGTCGGGGTTTGCGATCGGGATAGTTGCGATCGCGGCCTACCGGGAGCGGCGTCGGCTGGGTGGCGAAAAGGTCATCGGTGTTGATCAAGACAACCACAATTTGGGCTTCAAAGGTGCCGAAGCGCTGGAGATAGGCCCACTCGTTGCGCGGTCCCCAGGAGTTGGCGGAGGCGTTGAGCACCTCGACGGGGCGCTGGGCGAGGGCAGGCGATCGCCGCAGGAGATCCCCGAGCCGCTCAGAAATAATCTCAGGCTGATCGGTCCACCAGCCGCCGTTGGCGATCGAGTCTCCGAGCAGCAGCAGTCGCAGCGTGCCCGGCGATCGCTGGGGGCTGATTGCCGCTGCGCGCATGGAATACGCGTTGATCTCGATGCGATTGCCAAAGCGTCGGGTGCGCTGGCTGGGGGCCAGCAGGTAGCCGATTTGGGGATCTGCTTGGTAAATCAGGGGATTGCCAAAGCCAAAGCGGAGGCGCAAAAACACCTCCGCGAGGCCGAGCGCGACTACCAAAACGCCAGCAAACCCAAGCAAAACCTTCAAAACCATGACCTTGGCCTTGGGCGATCGCCCAATCCTGAGTAATTGCTAACAAAACTAACCTGATTCAGCGGTTGATTTTGGCCCATCGGTGGCTAGAATCGATGTGGATAAAAAATAACGTGCTTATTTATAAGCCATGCTTATAAATATCTTGAGCACTTTTCGAGCCCGCAAGGAGCAAACATCATGCCTTCAGATCTCGATCGTGGAATCATGAAATTCCGCGGCGCTGATAGCACCCCTGCCATTGCAGTTTCGTCAGTTGTGATTTTGGGCGCGATCGCTGCCCTCATTTGGTGGTCTCTCCAAGCCGCCTATTGTTTCGTCTAGGGCCTCCGGCCTCTCAGAGTAGCGCTTTGGCCTTTGCTTGAGCCATCTCTTCAAAGCAAGGCGCCTGCTAAGCGGAAAGCAACCCGCGTCGGCAGCGCCAAAGGAACCACAACTCCAGCCTGTAGCATGTATAATACAAGTGCTACAGGCTTGTTTTATGGGGCGATCGCCCCGGTCGCAAAGGACAGATGGCTAGTTTCCGAGATATCCTCCAGTACTACCGACACTACTGGCGATCGGCGCTGCTCAGCATAGGAGCCAGCAGCTTCTTCGAGATTGCGGATTTAGCAGTCCCCTACGCCATTGGTCAAATCCTCAATGTGCTGTCCCAGCAGCCCCTTGACCCCCTCGTCCAGGGAGCGATCGCCCCGCTGGTGTCCTTTTGGGGAATGTCGCCGCGCTCTGCTGGCCTGGGCCTGCTGCTGGGCCTGATCTGCTTGGTGACGATTGTTCGGGCGCCGATCCAGCCCTGGCTGGGGCTGTGGTTTCACTGGGCAATCCCGCTCAAAGCTCGCCGAGATCAGACCCAGCGCGTCGTCGAAAAAATTCTCAGCTTGCCCCTGGAGTTCTACGACGAAAATAACCCGGGCCGGATTGCTGGTCGGGTGGCGCGGGGGCTCGAAAACCACACCTGGTCCTATCCCGAGGTGGCAGGTCAGCTCGTGCCCAAGCTGGCTCGGGTGCTGGGAATTTTCGTGATTCTCTGGTTCATTGAGTGGCGAATTGCCCTGCTGCTGCTGGTGTCTTTTGTCGGGATTTTGGTGTTTGGATTGCGCAGTCTGCGCATTTTGATTCACCAAGAACGGCTGCTCGATCGCCATCAGGAAAACACCGAAAGCCGCACCTCAGAGATCATTACCAACATCAAAACCGTCAAAGCCTTTGCGACAGAAACGCGGGAGCGCGATCGCCAGAGTCGCCGCCTAGACCGGGAGCTGATGGTGGTGCTGGAGCGCATTCACCGGGGCTATGTGAATCTCAACACCTGGCAGAGCACCGTGATTCAAGCCTGCGTGTTTGCGGTGCTGGTGTTTGCGCTGGTGGAGACGATCCAGGGCCGCATTTCCCTGGGCCACTTTGTGACGACGCTGACGGTATCGAGCATGGCCTATGCGGAGCTCAACCCGATCAATACCCTGGCGGAAACCTTTGCGCGGCGGTACGCCTCGATGGTGCGCTTTCACGAGTTTATGCAGCGATCGCCCGGTCGCGACGCGATTACCTTTAGCCCTGAGCTGCCCACGGCCAACCCCTACCAGTTCACCGGCAAGCTAGAGTTTGACCACGTTTCCTTCGGCTATCAGCCGGACAAGCCAGTGCTCAAGGACATTAGCCTGTGTATCGAGCCTTGCCAGACGGTGGCGCTAGTGGGGCGATCGGGCTCAGGCAAATCAACCCTGGTCAAGCTGCTGTTTCGCTACTTTGAGCCGACTCGAGGCGCGATCCGCCTCGATGGTTTGGACATTCGCCGCTTGGAGGTCGATCGCTACCGTCGCCGCCTGGCCATCGTGCACCAAGAAGTCGACGTCTTCAACGGTACGCTGATGGACAACCTGACCTACGGCAATCCCAATGCGTCCCTGGAGCAGGTGCGGGAAGCCTGCCGAATTGCCCGCGTCGATGAGTTTCTCGATCAGCTGCCCAAGGGCTACAACACCGTGGTGGGCGAGCGGGGACTGCGGCTCTCGGGCGGGCAGCGCCAGCGACTGGGCATTGCCCGGGCGCTGATTGTCAATCCTGACGTGCTGGTGTTTGATGAGGCGACCTCGAGCCTGGACTATGAGTCGGAGCGATCGATCCAGTTAGCCATGCGATCGCTCCTCGGGACGCGCACCCTGCTGATCATCGCCCACCGCCTCAGCACCGTGCGGGAGGCTGACCAGATCATCGTCCTCGATCGCGGCGAAATTGTAGAAGTGGGCAATCACGAAGAACTGCTGCGCCACGGCGGCCTGTACCATCGCCTGCACGCCCTCCAGGAAACGGGTGAGCTTTGGGGCTGATCGGGCCAGCATTGCCAGTTGAAACGGCGCCTAAACCGGTTGCGAGCCCCGAGTCGAGAATCCTGCCCAGGGGTGACAGCGGCATCGGCGCGACCTTCGAGGCGCGAGGAGCGACCCTCCGACGACTCTGGCCATCAGTCGCCGCGAACCGCAAAAAATTACCGCCGCTTTCCCCCGGTGAGTGTGCCAACATACCGATAGCGGCTTGCGCTGCGATCGCCCCCGATCGCCCCCTCAAAGCAGGGAAAAGGCGCAAAATGCATCGTTCTGCGTCTTCCTTGCTGTGAATAGGCCTGAAGAACTTCTACCCATCCCAGCCCAGGGGCAGCTCCAAGCCGTCCCTGGGCTTGCGTTTGGAAGGATTCGACCGGACCAATGTCCAAGCGAGAGAGGCCAGAACTGGCGTCCTCGCTAACTTTCTCAACCAATACTGGGTTTGCTGGTTATCCGTGAGCTTTCTATCGATTCATCCTCTGCTGGCTGCCACCGAAATCCAGCCCTTGCTGGGCAGCGTCACCCTCGATCTGTTGATCTTGGTCCTCATGCTGGTTCTCTCGGCGTGCTTCTCCGGCTCCGAAACGGCCATCACCGCGATGGACAACCTCAAGCTGCGATCGCTGATCAAAGAGCAAGGCGACCCCAGCGGCACGTTTCGCCTAGTGCTCGAAAACCGCAGTCGCTTCATCACGACCCTTCTGGTGGGCAACAACCTCGTCAACAACTTCTCGGCCATCTTGACCAGCAACCTCTTTAGTCTCTGGCTGGGCAACCGAGGCATTGGCGTGGCTACCTTTGTCGTGACCATCTTGGTGCTCACCTTCGGCGAGATTGTCCCCAAATCTCTGGCCATCAACAACGTCATGCCCATTTTCATGGTCGTTGTGCAGCCGATTTATTGGTTCTCGCGCCTGCTGTCTTGGCTGGGCATCATCTACTTTTTCGAAACCATTGCCCAGGTTGCCATTCGCACCTTCCAGGGCAACGTGGTGCAGCAGGGCGAATCGGTCAAAGACCTCCAGCTAATGATCGAAATCCTCGGGGGTAAAGGCAAGCTAGACCTCGACAAGCACAAGCTGCTCAACAAAGCCCTCATGCTCGATCGCCTCAGCGTTCGGGAAATCGTCAAGCCCCGCATCGACATGCGCACCATTTCCCATGAGGCATCTCTGCAAGAGCTGGTCACCCTCTGCCTAGAAACCGGTTTCTCGCGGATTCCGGTGCAGGGGGAGTCCAAAGATCAAATCGTGGGCATTGTTCATCTAAAGCGCACCCTCCAGCAGCTGAGCGTCCTGCGCCAAGACGGCCTGGAGGACGGTCGGGTCGTGGATGCCATGGACCCACCAGTCTATGTTCCCGAAACCAAGCGAGTAGCGGACTTGCTGAAGGAAATGCTCCAGCAGCGCCTGCACATCGCCATTGTGGTGGACGAGTACGGAGGTACGGTGGGCTTGGTGACCCTCGAAGACCTCCTAGAAGAGCTGGTGGGTGAAATCTATGATGAGAGCGACTTTCCGGCCCGGATGGCCGCTCAGCAAGCGATGCGCCTAAAGGCGGCTCGTTCAGGTCGGGCGAACCGCTCGGGCCGCGGGGATGCCAATGCTGCTCGCCGGCGATCGCCCACCGCCGACTCTGACGCGCCCTAGCCGTGAGCCGCCGATCTGGGGATCGCTAAAACCGCCGATTGCCTCCTGATTCGCGGGATTCTCACCCAATTTCCCAAAACTTTTAAAAAACGTTTGACTTTCAAGTTGCCTGTGCTACTATTAGAACCCGTGGGACAAATGGGTCGGTGCCCGAGTGGTTAATGGGGGCGGACTGTAAATCCGCTGGCTACGCCTACGCTGGTTCGAATCCAGCCCGGCCCACCACGAACCAGGTAACTGGTTTTGCCCGTGTGGCTCAGTGGTAGAGCACACCCTTGGTAAGGGTGAGGTCACGAGTTCAATCCTCGTCACGGGCTCTTAAAGCAAAAGGGAGGATCCTAAATGGGTTCTCCCTTTTTTGTTGTGTATTGACGGTGGGTCGGGAGACTAGGCTAAGGGCGATCGCCGGAAAGAGCCAATCCGCTCGCCAACCTCTGATCTAGCTATTTCGTAGTCCCGTTATGATGCCAATCCCGATCGTGATCAGCACGAGGGCTACGATCACGTAGCCAGGGATCGCCGTCAGCAGCCCTGATCCCTTCAGCACAATCAGCACAGCTGTGACGACCAGCGCTAGGCCAAAAATTGAAAGCAAGATTTTGATGCCTGGCTGAGAGTTGGGCGAGCGACTCATGTGATGAGACTCCAAAAACTATCCGCATTTCAGCATCACAAAGACGCCTGCGCAATCCTCTCAAGACGCAGTTCAGTCGGCGAGAATCGACAAGAATCCAGAAAGTTTGTGAAACGCCCCAGGCAGGACTCGAACCTGCGACCGACTGCTTAGAAGGCAGTTGCTCTATCCAACTGAGCTACTGGAGCTAGAAAGAAGCTTAACTAGGTGCCAAAGAAAGGTTTGGCGGCCATGAACTCCTTATATCCTAGGGTACCTGCTTGGGTATCTCGTTGAGAACCGGTTGCCAGACTTGTTCCCTAATGCGATCGCAATCCTACCAAAATGCGCCCTGCATTTGTAGTCTCCGCTCAGAGGCCGCTAAATTTGACGAGGTCGCAATGTCTGTAAGGAAGAGTTGTTAAAACAAGTGTTTTTTCGCTTCAGGGGTACACTAAGAACCATTCAAATGTAGTTTTGGGTAGGATAGGGTGTTAATCGACGCGATTGCTGCTTTGCCGGACATTCGATTAACGACCGCGAGACGTCGTCTGCGCTGCGGGCAACTCTTTGAACGCCAGCCTTCCCGGCCCTGACAGGAGTCAATAGCAGTGTCATGTTTATTCTTAAGCCGCAGGATGTTGAAATCTCCAGCATTCAGCACCCCAGTCGAGATCAAAAGATTCCAATCCTCCAGTATCAGGGCCAAACCTTTCGCCTTATTAGCGTCTTCAATGCCAGCCAAGAGGACGAGGCCAGAGCCTTTTGGCGGGATCTGACGGACAATCGCGGTAAGGCGTGTGTTTTGCTCGAAGAGCCTCAGCGCTACAGCGTTTGGGGAAAGATTCGCCTCGAGCAGCTGGGCGCTGATTCTGGGGGATCGGAGGACGCTAAGGAGTCCTTTACCCAGGCGGCGATTTTGCTGCTGCAAGCGTTGCACATCGACATTGAGGATTTGCTGGGCAATCGGCAGGCGGCTGCGTTCCAGAAAGAAATTAGCAGTGTTTTTCAGCAATGGAAGTTTCCTCAGACAGAGTCGCCTGAGGCGATCAACTATCTGCTCACAATGGATCCTTTGGCGGGCGGACAGGTGCCGCCGTGGCAGGAGCACCACCTGAATACGCTGTTGCAGGAACTGCACCGCTTGGGAAAGGACTATTTTGGCAATTTGAGTTTTGTCGAGCGGGCGATGGATGCTTTGCAGGATCTGCCGGCGGGCGATCGCCAGCAGTTTCAGGGCTGGCTCAAGCAGTCGCCGCTCGGGCGTTTGTGGGGGGTTGGTTGAAGAAACGTTGATAAATATGCGTCAGGTTTCATCAATTGTGCGACGCTTAGGTACAATCTTGACGCTTGGGCGATCGCGCCTGCACCTGAGTCTAGGATTCATTCTTTGTTAATCGTTATTGTTATTGCATCTGTCCTATGAGTAGCTCCTCGGACAAATCATCTCCGTCCAAATCATTTTTGAGCACTCAAACGCTTATTCTTTCGGCGGTCGCCTGGGCTGTCTTTGCGCTCTTCTTCTTTTTATTGTTTAGTCGCTCGACGGGTTCTGGCGATCTCGATCGGCCGCTGTGGTACCTGATCAGCACCTACGTTCTCGAGCAAGGAGCTTTCTTGAGCGCCTCGCTGCTGTGTCTGCGCAACTGGCGCAGTTCCCAGGTGATCAGCGGCCGCAATGTGTGGCTGTCCATTGGACTGGGGATGCTCTTTTACTTCGTTGGCAACCTGTTCTTTGGCTACTGGGAACTGGTTTTGCGGCGGGAGCCCCTGGTTTCTTTGGGGGATGTGTTCTTTGTCCTGAGCTACGGCTTTTTGGCCTTCGGCATGATTTTGGCGGTGACCTCACGGCGCCTCAACCTGGAAAAATGGCAGTGGGCGACGGTCGGAGGCATTGCCGTGGTTGGTGTCTTGATTGCTTGGCTGCTGTCGTCTGCGGCACCGCCCGGTCTGACTCCGGAAGCAGCAACTCCCTCTCCGGCGGCTTCTGCCCAGCGCCCAGCGGCTTCTCCAAGCCCGCTGCCGGGCGGGGCGCAGCCCCAGGCAGCACCGCCAGTGAGCGGGGAGTCGGCAGAATCAGACGCTGAGGATGCCAATACGGCGGGCTGGGTGTTGACCACCGAAAAATATCTGGAGCCTCTGTCGGAGCCGCTCAAGCTGTTCTATATTGTGGCGGATATTGGTCTACTGATTGTGGCAACGACGCTGCTGCTGGCGTTTTGGGGAGGACGTTTCTCCCAGTCTTGGCGGCTGATTGCGGCGGCGGCCTTTTGCCTCTACATTGCGGATATCTGGCTGAACTATGCTCAGACGTTTTTGCCGGACTATCAAAGCGGCGGCCTGCTCGAGGTTTTCTGGGTGTTTAGCGGCGTCTTGTTTGGGGCAGGGGCGGTTTTGGAGTACGACGTGTCGAGCAAGGCGACGCGGCGAAGCAGCCGTCGTCGGGGCTAGAGGGTTGGGCTTTGGGCGGTCTTGGGGCTTGGCGATCGCCTGCTAAAGTTGCTCTGGGTAATCCCACGAACCCGGCCAAAGTGCAGTAGGATAAATACTCTAGCGCTTGCGGAGGCTTAAGCTTACTCCGATGGGTGAACTGCTTGCCTGTTTTAGGTAGAGGCAGTCTCTTGAGAGCGATCGCGGCCTTGGCTAAGTCTCATAGATGGCTAAAGGGCGATCGCGCGTTTGGGTAAACAAGTCTTTGCGGTTCTCGCTGTTTCGGTACTTGCGGCATGTCCTCTAGAAAGCTATCTGAACAAGATATTCAAGAATTGCTGGACCTGTATCGCCAGCCAGGAGAGACAACGTCTACCTTGGCCAGTCGCTACGGGGTCAGCAACTCAACGGTGAGCCGCATTCTCAAAAATAGTTTGCCGGAGACCGAATACGAGATCCTGGTGCAGCAAAAGCGCTCCTCGCGCTCTCAGCCGTCCGTAGAGGCTGAGCCGACGCCTGAGCCCCCGGCGATCGCCCCTGAGCCCGCAGCTTCCTCAAAACCCAAGCCTAGCCGGGGCCGCAAAGCTGCCAAGTCTGAGCCTGCGGAGGTTCCAGCGGAGCCTGAAGCTGCTCCCCCGTCTAAGGCGGAGACGCCGAAGCCCACCAAAAAGAAAGTGGCGCCTCCGACAGCCGACGCGGCGATCGCCTCAGAACCCGAGCCCGCCCCAGAAACTCCCGAAGCAGCATCCGCTGAAGACTCGAAAGTCTCCGAGTCGAGCGAGTCACGCCGCGTCCGCAAACGTTCCTCGCGCGGCCCTACGCGAAATTCGGCTCGCCAAGAGGATGAAGCTCAGCTCAAGCTAGAGTTGCCGAGCCTGAACGGTGCTCAGCCCAAACGCCAAGCGCCTGATCTCGAAGCTTCGCCGCAGCAAGCCCCGGAGGTCGATGCAGAGGAAGAAGATCTAGCCTACGTGCCGGACTCCCGCGAAGACCTCGACGATGAAGATGAGGACGAAGACGATCTCGATGATCTAGATGATCTCGATGATGACGACTTTGGGGATGAGGACGACGAAGACGACGAAGACGACGACGAGGAGAGCGGAGCACCCAAGCTGCGCCAGAAGGTCATCTCTACCGAGATCGTCAAGATTCTGCCTTTTGCAGAAGCGTCCTTGCCTAAGGTGTCCTATCTGGTCGTGGATCGCCTAGCGGAGCTGGTGGCGCGCCCCCTGCGAGAATTTGGTGATCTGGGCCAAATCCCGGAGGCAGAAGTTCAGGAAAAAACGCTGCCGATTTTTGATAATCACCGAGTGGCGCGGCGGTTCTCGAAGCGCAACCAGCGGGTGATCAAGGTGCCTGACAGCAACATGTTCCAAAAAGCGCTGCCTTACTTGCAGGCGAAGGGCATTACGCGGCTGCTGATCGATGGTCAGGTGTACGGCTTCTAGATTGCTGCTAAGCCAGTGAGCGCCCAGGAGTCCTGGGCTGCTCGCACAGGCCTGTGGGATAGACCTGCAAAATTATTCGCTAGAGCGGCTCAAGAAGGGACGAGCGATCGCCACTAGCATCATGCCGCCCGCTGCGCAGAAAGCGAGTACCAGCCCAAAGGGAATCTCGACGGTGCGGAAGATCAGGAACCGCAACGACACTGGGGTGACGTTCTGGATGGAAATCAGGGCGATCGCCACGACCCAAGCCGAGACGATCAGGGCTGTGAGCAGCGTGTTGAAGGTTTGCAGCATAGCAAGGGTGATCGAAAAGAAGGGGCTCAGGAGTTGCTAGCCCCAAATTTACCAAAAAACAAACATGGGCGGCTGCAAGCAGCCGCCGCCCATCTAATTTCAAAAGCGCGATCGCCGCTCTAGACCGTAGCGGGCTCGAGCTTCTGTATCATGGCCTCCATCGCCGCAGCGACTTTGGTTTCTTTCTCGGGGCTATTGGTTTCGAGGTACACCCGCATCAGCGGCTCCGTTCCGGAGGGACGCAGCAGCACCCAGCCGCCGTCTTCCAGATAGAGCTTGATGCCGTCCTTGCGACCGACTTCCTTCACCTTGATCCCGGCAACTTCGCTGGGAGGGTTGTTGATGCAGCTGTCGAGGACTGCTTTCTTGTGAGCGTCGTTGAGGTGCAGATCGAGGCGGGTGTTGTACAGCGGACCGCCGGCTTCCTTGATGGCTTCGTCGACGAGCTGCGTCAAGGGCTTGCCTTCGTAGGCGATCGCCTCTGCCACCAGCATATTGGCCAAAATGCCGTCTTTCTCGGGGATGTGGCCGATAATGCTCAGGCCGCCAGACTCCTCACCGCCGATGAGGACCTCGGTTTCCCGCATTTTTTCGCCCACGTACTTGAAGCCGACCGGCGTCTCGTACAGCGGCAGGCCGTACTGCGCAGCCATATTGTCGAGCAGGTGGGTCGTGGCGACGGTGCGCACGATCGCCCCAGACTTGCCGCGATTTTTCACCAGGTGACGGGCCAGCAACAGTAGCACCGTGTTGGGGGTCAGGACATTGCCCTGCTCATCGACTACGCCAAAGCGATCGCTGTCGCCATCCGTAGCGAGGCCCAGATCGGCCTGATCTTTTTTGACTGCGGCAACCAGGCCTTCGAGCTGCTCGCCCTTGGGCTCAGGCATCCCGCCGCCAAACAGCACGTCGCGGTAGGTGTTGAAGGACTCGACCTCGCAGCCGCAGTACTCGAGCACTTCGTCGAGGTAGCCGCGGGAGGTGGAAAAGAGCGCGTCATACTTGACCTTTAGCTTGGCTGCGCGAATCCGCTCGACATCGAGCAGGCTGTAGATAAATTGTAGATAAGCGGGTTTGGGATCAAAAGTGGTGATTTTATCGAGGTTCCGACCCGAGGGCACTTCATCGCTGGAGCGGGCAATGTTGGCCACGATGGTGTCGGTGATTTCTGGCGTGGCGGGGCCTGCGTAGTCCGGAATGTATTTGATGCCGCAGTAGGGCGCCGGGTTGTGGCTGGCGGTGAACATGAGGGCCCCGGCGGAGTTGAGATGCTTGGCGTTGTAGGCGATGACCGGGGTGGGGCAGTCCCGCTCAACAATTTTGACGGTCCAGCCAAGATCAACTAGTACTTCTGCTGCCGCGCGGGCAAACTCATCGGCGAGAAAGCGGGTGTCGTAGGATACGAGCACCGGACGATCTTTGCTGTAAGCCGTTTCTAAATAGCTTGCGATCGCCCGAGTGACTTTTCGCACGTTGGGGAACGTAAAGTCGTTGGCAATGATGCCACGCCATCCATCGGTACCGAATACGATTTCTGTTGAATTGCTGGCTGCACTCATCTGGGCGACTCTCTCTTGTTCACACTTTATCGTAGCAGCGCGGTCTTCATCCGAAATTCAGCGCTAGGGGGATTCTACCCCTTTCTTTAGGCTGAAAATGGACTGGGTGAGCGATTTTCGCGGTTGACTTATGCCTAGGGGCAAGGGTGCCAATATTTGAAGAATTTTGCGGCTTATGGGGCAAAATTTGGCAAAAGAAGGGTGAAGCAAGCTTGAGATCGTGGGGCGAAACTGGGCGATCGCCCCTTGTGTGAATTGCTTGGGAGTCACCTGTAAACCTTCGCCAATCTTCGCGTCTAGAAAGGATTGAGCGCTTAGAAAGACTCTTCGGGAGATTCAGGTAGGGCGAGGGCGAGCTGGTAGATGTGGCGGCGAGACAGGTCGGTGCGATCGGCGAGCTGGCGGCTGGCCTGGGAGCGCGAAAGGCCTTGGCTGATCATTTGCTGAAGCTCGAGCCTGAGGTCATCGTCGGACCACTGGGGCTCGCTGAGGGTAGCGCCCGCGACGATCAGGGTGTATTCGCCCTGGGGATTGCGCTGGGTGTGGTGGGCGATCGCCTCTGAAACGGTGCCCCGCCAAAATTCTTCGTGCAGCTTGGTCAGTTCGCGGGCCAAGACGATGGCGCGATCGCCCCCAAACACCGCCTCAAAGTCGTCCAGGGTTTGGCGCAGGCGGTGGGGAGATTCATAAAAAACCAGCGTTCGCGTTTCCCGTCCTAGCTGCGCTAGGCGATCGCGGCGGGGCGATCCCTTCGCGGGCAAAAATCCCTCAAAGCAAAACCGATCCGTCGGCAGTCCGGCGGCGCTCAGGGCGGTGACCACCGCGCTGGGGCCGGGAATGGGCACCACGGCTAACCCCGCTTCGGCGCAGGCCTTGACCAGTTCGTACCCCGGATCGGAGATGCCCGGCATCCCCGCATCGGTGACCAAGGCCACAGATTCCCCCTGGCCCAGACGCGAGACCAGCTCTGGGGTGCGGCTGCGGCTGTTGTGCTCGTGATAGCTCAGCTGAGGCGTCTTGATCTGGAAGTGGTGCAGCAGCTTGCCGGTGTGGCGCGTGTCTTCGGCGGCGATCACGGTCACGGTCTGCAAAATCCGCACCGCCCGAAAGGTCATGTCTTCCAGGTTGCCGATGGGGGTGCCCACCACGTAAAGTGTTCCCGATTTTGCTGCCGTTTCCATGGGCTTTTGCCGCTATGTCTCACCGTCCAAGCTACCACGGTCTGTTCGTGGGCCTGACGACCCTGGATCTGCTCTATGCGGCCGATCGCGCGCCCCAAGCCAACGAAAAATGCGTTGCCAAGGATGCGCTGATGGCGGCGGGCGGACCAGCAACCAATGCGGCGGTGGCGTTTCAGGCCCTGGGCGATCGCGCCACGCTCTTGAGCGTTGTGGGCCAGCATCCCGCTACCCAGCTCATTCGGGCTGACCTGGAGCCCTTAGGGGTGGCGATCGCCGATCTAGAGCCCCATCGCCTGGAACCACCCGCCATTTCCTCCATTGTGGTGACCGAGTCTACGGGCGATCGCGCCGTGATTTCCCTAAATGCCGCCAAGACGGCTGCAGACCCAGAGTTGGTCTTGCCCCAAGTCCTAGATGACGTTGACATCGTGCTAATTGACGGTCACCAGATGGCCGTGGGACGGGCGATCGCCCAAGCTGCGCGGCGGCGAGGGATTCCGGTCGTGATCGACGGCGGCAGCTGGAAGCCCGGCTTTGAAACCGTCTTGCCCCTGGCGACCCACGTGATTTGCTCAGCTAACTTTCGGCCGCCGACTGCTTCAGAGGACGTGCTGGACTACCTGGAGTCGCTCCAGATTCCGGCCGCTGCCATCACTCACGGCCCCGACCCGCTGGAGTTTAGCGATCGCGGTCAGCGGGGGGCGATCGCCATTCCCCCGATGCCGGTCGTTGATACCCTGGGGGCCGGAGACATTTTCCACGGTGCCTTTTGCCATGGCATTCTGCGTCATCCTTTTCCCGCAGCCCTCCAGTTCGCTGCGGCGGTGGCGTCTCACGCCTGCCAGTCCTTTGGGACGCGCCACTGGATTGGCACCCTGCCTCCCAGGAATCTAGAATCTTGACCGAAACCAACCTGAAAAACCACTATTGGGCCGAATTTTTCGCGGTTTCAAGCGGACAAATCTGGGTGAGCTTGGGCGATCGATAAAATCCATCAATTAACTGATAATTTTTAGCCAGAAACTCGTTAAGAGGGGCTAGATAAGTTTTCGGAGAATGACCCCAGATTTCAACCCCTTGATCGATAAAAACGAGTGCATTGGCCTCTGGATCTTGCAAAGCTTTCAAAACTTCCTTGAGGCCAAACTCTGCCACCCAGGGATACATATAGAAGTACCGCGACACGGTCGGCATCCGGGTCATGAAGTGAATAATCGGATCGCCGGGATAGTAGGCAAGCTGCGTTTCTGAATTGTTGCAGCTTAGCGCCCGTACTTCGAGGGCTCGCTGCTCATAGGGAAAGAAGTTTTCTAGATAAGAAAGGCCGTGGGGCTGAAGGTTGGTCAAAACGCCATGCCAGAACAGCAGCACAAGGCCCAAGCAGGCGATCGCCTTACTGCTTCGAGTAAATAAGAAGTCCTGAATTTTTTGGGCTGTCTGAGGCTGATGCAGCTTGTAAGGAAGCCAGTCGAAAATAAAAGGCGATCGCCAAATGCTAACAATAATCCAAATCCCAGAAAAAAGACCCAAAAGCGCGAAACTGGTTGCGTGCAGGCCTCCAGGAGTTCGCACTAACAGGGAAGCTGCAAAGCAATAGACAAACAGCGCAGATAGAACTTTGCGATCGATCAACAAGAGTAAAGCAAGCAGAATCACGTAGCCGCGATAGGCGAATCCGCCAACAACCTGGTGATCGGCGATTGTGAGACCCATGAAAATGGGTAAAGGCTTAAACCAGCCCCAGTCCACGGCAAACCAGTCAAAGGAAAAAATCCCTAGACCCGTGATAAGCAGCTGGAAAAACTCTGCAAATCGGTTGGGGTTCGCATAGAGATACTGACTGAGAATTTTGGAATTAAAATCTAGGTTTTGAATCCAGAAATCATCTAGGGTCTGGGTGGATAAAAGATAAATAATGTAGGGCAGCGCAACTGCTATAGAAACAATGATTAAGAATAAGAATCCTCTAATTTTGCAGCGACCTAGAAGTAAGAAAATGCACCCAATCAAGATTGGATAAATTGAAAGAGGTGATGCCAAAAAAGAAGCTGTAAAACAGAAGCCTAGAATGGCTAACTCAGTGCGTTGAACTTGACGCGATCGCAGAAAATCAAAAATAATCCAAAACGCCAGCAGCATGAAGAAGGCGCTAAAGTGCTGATAAAGCACCATGTTGCCAAAGTAAACGAGTCGAACCAGGGTCCAAATAATCGCTAAAATGCCGATCGCAATCGGCTTTCGCGTAAGCCATCCCAGGATCCCTAAAACGCTAATCTGAAAAGCTAAAACTGAGAACCTGACAGCAAAAATAGACGGCCCAAAAATGCGAAAAATAATTTCTGTCCAGTAGTGAGCGAAAGGAAAATGGTGACTGAAAATATCTCGAAAAAGAACCTTATCGTCTAATGCTAGAAATCCAGATGCTAAATTCTCGCCCTCATCGGCAAAAATGCCCCAGAAGACTTGAGTATATCCAATGCCAAGAGCAATAAAGAGCAAGGCAAAACCGACCCACCGGTGCCAAGACTGGCGGAAGGTGAAAATCTTATTCATGCTGTTTCGCGGAAAGTTTCTAACGCTAAAAGAAAGTTTTTTTAATCAAAATTGAATTGAGTGAGCTCAAAAAACGCTCGTCAAGAAGGGCGATTGGCAAAAGAATAAATCTGATGCCCGCTAAAGCTGAGAACCGCAATAAGCCCCGCAGAAATCAAGCGACTGATCGTCGGACTCCAGCTAAGCTCATTCATCATGATTTGCAGCAGTCCCAAGTTTGCCAACAGGCTATTAAGCGCCACTGCCGCAAAGACGAGATACTGAAAAAGGCTGTTTTTCCAATACACGCCAAAAACGTAGCGTCGGCTCAAGAAAAAGTTGAGGGTCAGGCCGCAGCAATAGCTAGTAAGCAACGCGAACACATACCAAACATCTAGCTTGATGAGGCTGACAAAGATGAAGACATCCACAAAGGTGGCGGCGCTGCCAGTGCCTAGATAACGGCCGAATCGCTGACCGGTTTGCAGGATGCGTTGTCGACGCGAAGCTTCACGGGCGATCGCCGCTGTGGTGGCGTCTTCTGCCCGCGCTTCCTCAACATATTCACTGTCAGAGTTGATCGACCAAAGATTATGCTTGCCTGGTTCAAGCACATTTTCAGCTGCCAGAATTCCCATCAGCAAACTATGGTCTTGGTTGTTGTACTTAAAGGAGCCATAGCGACCAACCAGCTGCAGATTTTGAAAGCTCTGAAGATAGGTTTGAAGAGTCTGCAAAGACTGCTTGTAGTCCCCGGCGTAGATTGGATAGGTTCTGGGCAGTCGCAAAACAAATCCGCCCGAAACCTTCTGATTGCCGAGCAGAGAAATCTTGCGCAAATCTTGAGCGGCCTGCTCGATCCAGCGATCGTCTGATTGAGTCCAGCCTGCTTCGTCAAAGTTGCACCAGTACTCGCAGCACAGCGGCGTTTGGTAGTCGTTGGGCAGCATGTCTGGGGACCAGTTGCGGAAGTTGGTGACTCGTCCTAGGCCCACGCTGCCATCATTGATGTACAGCCAGTTGTCGGGAAATAAGTCTGCCGCCTCGACAATGAGATAGACCAAAATCGTGTTGCGGAACTTGAGCGATCGCGCTGCATTCAAAACAGGTTCAGGCGGCAGCGGGTCCATCTGCTCTAGCAGCAGCGTGATGGGAATCGACGAAATCACGTGGCCACAGGGAGCCGTGGACTCCTCCTGAGTGGCGCGATCGCGCATCGTGACGTGGGTGATCTGGCCGTGCTGATGGTGGAGCTTGACTACCTCTGTATTGAGCAAAACCGTTTGTTGGCGCTGCTCTAGATCCTCCTGGATGCGATCGTAGAGCTGGCCAGACCCCAGGCGCGGATACTGAAATTGATCAATTAGGGTTTTGATTTTTCCATCGTTCCCTAAAAGAGCCGTCCGCATGGCTTTGCCCAACGACAGCGTTTTGATCCGCTGAGCCGCCCAGTCTGCGCTGATTTCTGTACAGGGAATCCCCCAGAGCTTCTCTGTGTAGGAATCAAAAAAGATTTCAAACAGCCGACGCCCAAATTGTCCAGAGACCCACTCAGCAAAATTTTGGGGATGGTGGTTTGGGAACAGCTTGGCTTTGGCGTAGGAGGCAATAATTCGGCTGCTCTCCCAAAAGCCCAAGGCAAAAATGGCCTCAGTTGCTTTCAACGGATAGTTAAAATATTTGTCTTCATAATAGATTCGCGTCAGCCGATCAACGGTGACCTGCTCATCTTGCAAAACCTCATCCCAAAGTGCCAAAACAGGCGCCAGCTTGGTGTAAAAGCGATGAGGTCCATAGTCCAATATAAACCCTTGATATTCCAAGCTTTTGGCCAGTCCTCCTACGCGCTGGTCTCGCTCTAAGACAACCGTAGATTGTCCTGCTTTTGAAAGCTGATAAGCAGCCGCAAGCCCTGCGGGACCTGCACCCAAGATGTATGTGGGGTTCGCAGAAGAGGAATTAAGCATGACCAAAGCGCTAATGTGACAAACTGAGCGAGGCTCAAGATTTTTCTATCGGTTGCTCGCTAAACTTTTGAGGCGGATCGTAAGAAGCGGTGTGGAAATTTTCCTCAAGGTAGCATAATGCCAAAGAATTACTGCATCCTCCCAAAGATAGATATAGCAAGAACCTAAAAGCTGAATTGAGCCTTGATTCTTGTATCGTTTGCCTAAATTTAGTGTGTCTTTGGGATGAGAAGCTGGTGGATCTAGTAGTACCTGTGAACTAAAATAGCAGCGGTCAATCCGCTAGAAAAAAGCAGGTAAAGGCTGATGAATAGAGAGAATTGTTTCTTGAGTTTGTTCAAAAATAGCCAGCGTTGGTTATAAAACAATAGAAATAATGCGGGTGAAAGGGGAATGAAATAGCGACCTTGAATTCCTTCAATGACTGTGCCGCCAACAGGAGCCCAAACAAGATAAATCGAGAGACACAAAAGGAGTCCATTTAACACAAACAGGGTGGCTAAACCTAGCTTTTTCCAGAGATGAATCTGAATTTTGCGATCGCCATCTCCCAGAGCCGCTCCGATCAAAACACCAAAGTAGGAGACGACAAAAGGAATGGGCAAAGGAACATCAACCCAGCCTAAATGACCAATAAATTGGTGTAGCCAAGTGTCTCCCAACAGATCCACGGTCTTTTTGACAACCTGAAAAAAGGCGATCGGATGGGCAAGAACGTAGGCAAGTTGACCGTCGGGGGATTGGCTCTCGGGCGGATGAAAGGGATTGAGCGGTACATAGAGCGGCTTGATCCAGCTTGCCCAGAGCAGACTGGTACCCACGCTAACGAGAAGCACAAGCCCAAACCAAAGCCAGTATCGCTGGGGGTTTTTGGCTTTGCTGATGGGAATAAGCAGCCAGAGAAATGCCAGCGGGACGTAGGCTTGTTTGGAGAGGGCCAGCAAGGTTGTCGTGAGGGCGATCGCCCCGACATCCCGGCGCGAGAGCGTTTCTGAGTCGCCGAAGGCGGTGCGCAGTACCAGGGCAACGAGAACGAAGGCCAAGCCATTGGTGATGGCGTCTGCTGAGAGCGAGGCCGCTAAAAAGAGCGACATGGGGGTCAGCAGCAGGAGCAGCATCACCCAGCGAAAGATGGGCGTGATTCTGAGAGCTGCGTAGCCGAGCGCGATCCAGGCAGCCAGGTTGAAGAGGCGTCCGACGTAGGTCAGAGCGAGGGGAGAGAGGCCCACCAGTTTGCCTAACCCTACCCCCACGGTTGCAGGAATGTAGGGAATTGGCGAGTAAAGGGCCATGGTGGACAGATGCATAAAGATGCGATCGCCCGTATCGCCTAAAGGCAGCTTTAGCGCGTCCCCCAACTGCGCGAGGCTCAGACGATTTTCGGGCTGGTGAGGGAGTCCCATAAAGGGCAGAGAAACTGTTTGGAGCGATCGCGGCAAAAGGCCACCGACCTGATTTCCCTCTTTGATTGCCATCACCTGCCCCTCAGACAGCTGATAAGCCCGATAGAAATGGAAAAACTCATCGGGTGCCTGAAAGGGCGGCGTGATGAAAATGTAGAGAACACCAAATAGGGCGGCAATCCACAAAAAGATGCGATCGGCCTGATTGAAAAGGGGCACCTTGAAGGCTTTCATGGCTGGCGTAAAGAGCCTAAAAAATGGAGTTTGCATTACCGAAAAAGGTTGTACTTCAGAATGCAAAAGATGGCTCGAAAACCGTCTTTCCAGCCAATTTTCTTGCCTTCCTTGTAGGTGCGTCCGTAATAGGAAATACCAACTTCGTAGATGCGGCAGTTGAGCTTCGAGACTTTGGCCGTGATTTCTGGCTCAAAGCCAAATCGATTTTCTTCAATCTTGATTGATTGAATAATTTCGCGACGAAATGCTTTGTAGCATGTCTCCATATCGGTGAGGTTGATATTGGTAAACATATTCGAAAGCATCGTCAAGAAACCGTTGCCGACTCGGTGCCAGTAGTACACCACGCGGTGGGGGCGACCCCCCATAAAACGAGAGCCAAAAACAACGTCGGCCTTGCCATTGAGAATCGGCTCTAGCAAGAGCGAATATTCTTGGGGGTCATACTCGAGGTCTGCATCTTGAACGATGACAACATCGCCGGTGGCCGCCGCAAATCCGCTGCGCAATGCCGCTCCCTTGCCCATGTTTCGCTCATGGTAAATCACTTGATGCACCTGAGAGGCAATGTGCGTTTTGATCAGGTCTCGAGTGCCATCGGTTGAATAGTCGTCAACAATAATAATTTCACAGTCCTTGACGGGGGATTCTCGAACTGCTTCTATGACCTGGCTGATAGTGCCCAATTCGTTAAAGCAGGGGATGATCACAGAAAGCCGCATAGGTTAACCGATCCTCTTTGCCACGGTGCAGAAGTTATTCATCCAGAGCTGAAAATACTGGTGATAAAAGTCGTCAAAACTCGCTTTCTCCACCAGGGAACGGTAAAGGCGATCGCGGTTGTAATAGCGCTTGTGATCGCGAATTTCGGCCTCGCTGACAATCTTGACTTTGTAGGCCAAAAACTCTAGAACTGGCTGAGCCCAAATCGAAGGAACCGTGAGCACTAGTGCGCCTCCCGGTTTCAAGACGCGCTGAATTTCTTGGAGAATGGATGATTCGTTTTCGATGTGCTCTAGGACCGCCAGCATCGTGACGACATCGAATTGGTTGTCCTCAAAGGGCAGCTGATCGTGCAGCCTGAGCTGGCGAGTGAAAATGTTGCCAAATTGTGCTTCTTTGACTTTGAAATCTACACCGAACCCTTCTTTGATGTGGTGAGAGATTGCTTTGAGAAAAGAGGCTGAGTGGCCACATCCGATATCAAGTAGCATGGACTGCGCTGGAATGTGGGGCATGACCCGGCGCAATCGCATTTTTCTGAGAACTGGCTCTAGAAAGGGCTCTTTGTACTTCATCCGTGGCTTGTCAAAATTAATGCAAACAATACTCACTGTCGTAAAGTCTTGTCAAGCCAATTTGCCAAAGGGCGATCGCCCCTCAATTTGGGGCGAATGTTGCCTATTCTGGATGCTTGGTGGCAGGCAAAAGAAAATCCACGGATCTAGAAATTACTTTTTCTTAGACCCGTGGATGCCTTAATTTTGATGCCCTAATTTAGGGCGGACTGTATCCGAGAGAACCTATTTGCCCTGAGTTATACAGCGGCTGCGGCTGCCTTGAGGGACTCGGGCAGGGAGTTGCGGAGGCGATCGCCGTACAGCGCCAGCGCGTTGCCGCCCAGCAGCAGGCTCAGGTAGTCGCGATCGTAATCGTTGAGCGTCGCTGCATCCTTCACGCAGTCGGTGAGGACGCCATCCCAGTGGCCATAGTCTCCCGAGAAGCAGGCAATATGCTTGCCGCACTCACCCAGGCCGGTGGGCATGTACATGGGGCCTGGATCATCCGACTCAAAAGAGGCGAAGATCTGGCCGCGCTTGAAATAATCCATCGGATCGCGGTGGCGCAGATCGTAGTGCTCGTAGAGGCTGGCGTCGTCGATCTTGCTCGGATCGTGCTCAGCGTTCCACAGCAGATCAAACAGGTTCTTCGCCTGGTTGATGATGTTGACTTTGTTCTTGGAACCGCGCTCCATCATCATGTTCTTGGTGTATTCCACCAGGGACGGACGGTAGGGGCTCTTGGGATCAAAGTCGCGAATCCGCTTCTCCCAGTGCTCGTGGAAAGCGTGGGCTAGATCGGGAATCCAGCCGCAGCCGCCTTCGAGGAAGCCGACGCGTAGATCCGGGAACTGCTCGAAGGCTCCGTCAAAGACCATGCGGGCCATGGCGAGCTGCTGCTGGTTGCGCTGCACGAAGATGTGGGTCAGCACAAAGGTCTCGGTGTGGTCGGAGATGCCGCCGACCATGTAGGAGCCGGGGCCACCGTGGATGCCGAGGGCGATGTCGAGATCCACCGCGGCTTGCAGGATGGGCCGGAAATCCGGATGGCTGATGACTTTGCAGGTGCGGATGTCGGGAAAGGCGTCAGGAGCCTTGGGGTGGGGAATGGGCATGTTGGGAGCGACGGCGACCCCGATCATGCCGAGCTCGTTGACGCAGCGGCGCATTTCTTTGACGGCTTCATCCACGTCTTGCAGCGGGATCACGCCGATGGGCTTGAGGCGATCGCCGTAAGGACGGCAGTCATCGGCGATGTAGTTGTTGTAGGCCTTGCACAGGGCGATCGCAAAATCTTTGTCGATAATGCTCGAAAAAATCAGGTTCAGGGTCCCGTAGATCACCTGAACGTCGACTCCCTCACGGTCCATGTGCTCGACCCGCAAGTGATTGAAGGTGGCACCCAGGGTCGTTTCAGGATGGAGGTTGCGGAAGCCGCCCTTGCCCAAGCCTTGGGGTTGGGGGAACATCCGGGTGAAATCTGCTTTGCCCGTGGCAGGGTTGTGGTCGATGAGGCGAGCGCGCTGATCGCCGAGGCTGTCGATCACCAAACCAATGCGATCGCGGTATTCCGGCTCCAGGTATTCCCGCAAAACGAGGGGATTCTCTAACTTGTGAGCATCCGCATCAATCACCAACAGACCTTGATACATGAAATCTCCTTCTCTAGACAGTAAATTCGCAACGAACTTCTAGACGATGGAAACAGACTCAAAATCCAAAAATTCTAGGCCTATTTCCGAAGGGACAAAGGGGGACGCTGGCTGTGGTCCTATCGATCCAAAGCGTGCTTCAAATCTCCCACAGGAAGCTTCCAGAAAATGCCGTGAATTACAGGCCGGATAATGATTTCCTGACCTAAACAGGCTGGAAGCGCAAAAACATCGCTCCGTCAGGCGATCTGAAGGGTTAGGAATGAATTTGACGGGTAGGCCGCTGCAAAAGCTGTCGCAACCCGAACCAATTTTCGAAGGACCAAGAAAGCGACGCCAAGATGGTGATGCCGGGGTACTTGCGAAAGGCGGGCTCATTTTTTTCGAAGACGGCGTGGCCCCCCAGGGCAAAAACCTGGGTGAGCACGAGGCAGATCAGCGTGAAGCGCCAATCGATGAATAGCAGCACGACTGCCGCGATCGCCAGGATATTGGTCAAATGGTGCAGCGCTTGGTTGATGGGGTGCTGATGCGAAGCAATGAAGTGGGCTTTTGCTTCTTGGAAGTAACTCACAACGGTATTCTCCTCACGCGAAACCCGTTTGAAGCGCAACTGCGCTTGTAGGCAAGATAGCGCATCTCTCCGAGAATTTCCTGAGACCTTTACCACCAGCGCAGTTGCAGGTAGCCGCGCTCTGGCTGCTGGGTTTCCTCGTCAGTCAGCCACTCCACGGGCTTGTAGGTGCCAAAAATGTGGTCCCACCAGTCCACGGCTAGGCCAAAGTTGTGGTGCCACATGCCGTACTTGTGGTGGACGTAGTGGACGGGCATCTTCATCCAGAAACACTTGGTGGGGTTTTCGTGCTGGAGCTGGTGGGCGTAGGCCGAAAAGGCCGAGTACACCAGGCCGCCGAGAAGCCAGCCGATGCCCGCTTCGGGGGAAATAAAGAACATCAGGCCCATCACCAGGATGCCGCCTTTGACGTAGTCGCGAAACTCCCACACCACGCCTTGGCCTTCGTTGCGGCGGTGGTGATCACGGTGGCGCTCCCCGATTTTGGGGGAGGCGTGCATGAGGCGATGGACCCAATACTCCAGGAGACTGGCGAGTAAGAAGGCGATCGCGAAACAGACAACACCGACGGCTACTTTTTCAATGGTCGACATCGCTTCTCCTTCCTCCAATGTTTCTATCTAGAACGCTGTATGGGGTTTGGGGGGCAGCGGTCTCAGGCGATCGCCGTCTATCCCCGCCGGACAAAAATCAATTCCATCGTATCGCGTGCTCCTAGGAGGTTCTAGGCAACCCAGATGCCCTGGAGAAAGCGCTGGAGCAGCAGGGCCTGGAGCACCAGGCTGAGGGTGGCGATCGCCTTCGCCGCCACGCCCCAAGTGGCTTTGGGAAAGCCTTTTCTGCCTGGAAATGCCCGAGGAACCTGGGTTCCCAGCTTCGCCACTGCCAGCACCAGCACCACATAAACGCAAAAGTTGTAGCGGCTCATGCTGATCAGATCGCGATTGATCAGGCCGCAAATCGAGATGTACAGCATCGCCCCGGCACAGAAGTACAGCCCCAGCCGCTGATGCCACAAACTGGGGGCGTGACGACGGGCGATCCAGCCCTCCCACGCCACCACCGCCCCCAGCAGGTACACCACCACCGGCACCGAAAACCGGCTCAAGGTGTCTGAGTCCAGCGTGGGCCAAAAGAGCTGATAAACCATGGGATTGAGCAGGGCGCCGTAGTCGGGTTGGATGTTCCAGCCGATCTGCTGGGTCTCCATGTACAGATTCCAGATGCCAAAGCGCCACTGGCAGAAGGCGAAAAAGCTGAGGCCGCCGAGGGCGGTGCAGGCCGCAATCAACAGCGATCGGCGAAAACGGCGATCGCCCCAGGTAAAGACCCGAAGGCTGGGCGTGGGCGATCGCTCCCAGACCTGAAGCACCGCATACAGCGCCAGAGGCAGACCCACAATGCGCGTCGCCGACATCAAGAAACCGTGGCCCGCCGCCGCCCAAAATGCCTTGGCTCCAGACCCGTCCCCCCAGTAAATCAGCCCCAGCAGCGTCATCAAAAAGAGCGACTCCGAGTAGCCCGCCACCAAAAAAAATGCTGTGGGATAGACAAAAACCGCTAGCACCGCCGCGATCGCGCCCCCTCTTGGGACCTCCCAGCGGCTCAGCAAGCGCAGGAAATAGGTCCAGAATCCCCAGCAAGCCAGCTGCGCCGTCACCAGCAGAGCCGCGCGGGTCGGCAGCCCCAGCACCCGCCCCAGCAGCCAGCTCAGGCCGGGATAGCCCGGAAAAAACGCCACATTCGAGACGCTGGCATTTTGGGGCGTCGGCGGAATTGAGCTGATGTAGCCCTGATCCACAATCGAGGCGTACCAGCCGCTATCCCACTGGTAGAGGCGATCGTAGGCGCTGCTCGGGTTCCACGTCCCGCTGAGCAAGTACACCCCCAGAAGCTGTAGCAGGGTCAGCAGCAACCCCCAGGCGATCGCCCGTCGCCAAGCCTGACCAGAGGAGAAGCGGCGAGCACCAGCAGTCAAAGAAACATCAGCCATGGGATGCAGCGATCCACACTTGGGGAAAGAAGGGACAAAGGCGAAAAAGCGGCCCTTCTGATGAGCGCGATTCGCTAGAGCAAGTTCCCACAAAAAAGGATGGACAAGGCATCCATCCTGGGGCAGAAATTTATCAATGGGGAAAAGTGGGCAGCCTGGACAAACCCAAGCCCGCTTAGATTTCGGCGACCGCGCGCTCGATCAGGCGGCGAGCCAGGGTCTGGGTGCCCGTGTGCTCGTAGTAGTTGGTCGACATATCCAGGAACGCTGCCAGGTAGTCCAGCTTGTCGTCGGCGACATCCACAAACTGCTGGAGATTGCCCGCCACCTTTTGGGGCGTGAGGTTGTGGGAGCTGACAAAGCTGCTCATCCAGCCCTGCACCGACTCAAAGCTTTCTTGAATAAAGCTGAGCTTGCCGGCCTTGTTGCCGCCGGGAATGATGTCATTGACGCTGTTGAAGGTCTGGTTGGACTCCAGGTCTGCGGGCTGCATACCGCCCAGGAGCGTCTGCACCTGGCGAATGAAGTCCGGCCCCAAGGGAATCAGGCCGTCAAAGCAAACCAGGGCCGCCATCCGCATCAGAGACTCGCCGCTGTAGTCGCCCAGGGACGCCACGAAGTCGCCGATGCTGTCGCCGGGGATGCCGTTGATTTGGCAGAAGGCAACCAGCTCGACCACCAGCTTGATGCACAGGTCGATGGTTTGGGCTTTGTCGGCTTTGGGGGTGAGCTTGTTGAGCATCCCCAGGAGGGCGATTTTCTCCCCGACTTTGTTGGCGAGGGCCGCAGCGCCCAGGGCTTTGTCCGTGCTGTCCACGGTCTGGTAGAGCCACATGGCTCGCTGATAGCCCTGGGATTTGTCGTTGTAGAGGTGGATGGCCCGTTCGCCGATCTGCTGGATCAGGGCTTCGTCGGTTTCGCCGGTGACGACGCGGATGGTGTTGGTGAAGCCGACGGTGTTTTGCCACTGACCGGGGATGATCGAGTCGAGGGAGCGCAGGGCAAAAACGGTGATGTTTTGGGTGGGCAGCTCGTCGACCAGTTCAAAAATGGATTTGCTCACAAATTCCTCTCAGGAAAACTAGGAAAACTCGATTTCAAAAGATGGCGATGGGCAGGGGGATCGGGGGCGATCGCCCTACTGGAGCCGCGACAGTCCTCGAAGGTCAAAGCGTTGCAGCCAGGCCTCGCGATCGCTCGCCGTAAAGGCCGGATCGCGCGAGAGGACCTTCACTTGGTAGCGATCGCCCACCAGCACAGCCGTCGCGGTGCTGCCTTGATCCACGGCGGGATAGCCACCGATGCGCTTCTGGCTGCTCTTAAATTTCTCGGCGGCGCTGGGCGTGCTGGTGGTGTCCGAGATCGCCAGCATGGCCATGTCCTTGCCGTCTTTCTTCAGCTTGGCCTCGGCAAAGCCTTTCTTCTCCTGGGTGTAGATTCGCTCGTAGCCGTCGCCCGGATCGGGGAAAAAGCGGTTAAAGCTGCTGCCCTGGGTGGCGTCTTCGGCCACGGCAGGGGTGGCGTTGCGCTGGGTGCTTTCTTGCTGAGCCTGATCCCAGCGCGAGGGAGCCTCGGCGCAGGCGCTCACCAGGAGCAGCAGCCCGAGGGCGAATGCGGCCAAAATGCTGCGCAGGTTTTTCATGGTGCGTATTCCTTCAAGGGATTGAATCTTGTTTCCCATTATCAAAAGCGCTATCCGGTCTCTCCTCCCCCCACACAAAGATTTAAGACCGCCCTTGCTCAGTAGGGCGGCGAGGGAGATGCTGGAGACGAGCGATCGCCGGATGCTCCTAGCCTAGGCGGGGGCGATCGCCCAGGCACGTCTCCAAAGGCAGAATTTCGGCTAAATCGCCGATTTTCGCTGGGCAATCACCGCATAAAAAGGATCGCCCCCCGGCACCCCGAGCCACTGCAAGAAGGCGGGCGCGGCCGACACGCGCTCGATCACCTCGGGCGCTGTGAAGCCGGGCACCGCCGCGAAATACTGCTTCACTAGCTCGACGCGATCGCCCTCAGCGCTGTCTCGCCAGATCTGGATCGCCTTCTGGTAAAACATCCGGTTAGAAAAACTCACGATCGCCACACCCCCTGGCTTCAGGACTCGGCAAATCTCCGTAAAAATCGCCTCGGGATACTGCAAATACTGCACGGACACCGTATTGAGCACCGCATCGACGCTCGCGTCCACCAGCGGCAGCTTGGGATTTTGGTTGAGATTTTGAACAAAAAAGTTGTCCAGGCAAGGGTTGCGGGCCAGTTCGGCTTGGTTGAGGCCGTGGCCTTCTACATGGGCAAAGTCCATCTCCTCGGGCAGATGGGACACCCAGCTACTCATCAAATCCAGCAGTCGCATCTCGGGCCGGAGCCGCTCTCGGTAGAGGTCCGTCAACTGCTGAATAAACCCTTCGTCCACGTGGGTGACAAACCGGGGCTGGGCATAAAAAGCCCCATCATCGGATTCATCCAGCTTGCTGCGCTGGCCAGGGTGAAGCAACATAAACCAGAAAATAACTGGGCTCAACAACTCCTCCAGCGTAAAAAACTTTCGGGGTTTCCGCCGCGCTGGGGGGATTGCAGCGTTTCTGACGGGCGATCGTTCCCAGAGCTGAACCGATACAATGGCGAAGATTCTTGTCCAAGCCTGTCGCCTGTGGGTCCCTTGCCTCCCAAGTCGCCTTTGTCTGATTCTCCGCCGACGTCTCCACCCCCCAAGGGCGATCGCCCGCTCCGGGCTGCTGTCCGGCAGTTTGGCGGCTACCTAGGAGCGGCGGGCTTTGCCACAGTGGTGGATGTGGGCCTTTTTTGGCTGCTGAACCGCGCAGGGCTGTGGTACGTTTTTGCCCTGCTGATCAGCTACAGCGTGGGCCTGACCACCAACTTTTTGCTCAGCCGCCGGTTTGTCTTTGGCGTGTACTGGCGCAACTGGTTTTTTCAGTATCTGGTGTTTAGCGTGGTGGCCCTCAACGGCCTGCTGGCCAATCTGGGGCTTTTGCAGCTCATGGTCCGCGAATTCCAGATCGACCCGACGCTGGCGCGCCTCCTGAGCGCAGGCGCGATCGCCGTTCTGAATTTTGTCGGTCACCGCATGTATTCCTTTGGGTCCACCCCCCGCCACTCTCCCCAAGGCCATGATCATCGACCCCAATGACGTCCCGACGGTTGCCCGTTCTGTCTATCCTGCGCCCTTCCTGCCCTTGGTGCAGGGCCGCCTAAAGCAGCGCCTCGGCCAAGCGGCCGGGCTCACCAACTTTGGCGTAAACCGGGTGACCCTGCTGCCGGGCGGCATCTCGGCGCTGCGCCACTGGCACGCCCGCCAAGACGAATTTATCTACGTGCTGTCGGGGGAGCTGACCCTGGTGACGGAGGCGGGCGAGCAGGTGCTGACTGCTGGCATGGCGGCGGCTTTCCCGGCAGGCGAGGCCAATGGCCACCAGTTGGTCAATCGGTCGACGGAGCCTGCCTGCTATCTGGAAGTGGGCGATCGCACCCCCGGTGACACCGTGACCTATCCCGATCACGACCTGCTGGCCCAGGATGGCCCCGGAGGCTGGATCTTTTCCCATCGAGATGGCCGTCCCTACGAGGACTAGCCAAGTCTCTCGGGCCGACCCGCTAAAATGGGAAGATCCTGGCCTTTTATTGCGCGATCGCCACCTTCCATGACTTCGTCTCCTCAGTTCATCGACGCCTTTGATGTCATCGTCGTTGGGGCGGGCCACGCTGGCTGCGAAGCGGCCCTGGCTTCGGCTCGCCTCGGCTGCCGGACCCTGCTGCTGACCCTCAACCTCGACAAGATCGCCTGGCAGCCCTGCAACCCAGCGGTGGGGGGACCTGCCAAATCCCAGCTCACCCATGAGGTCGATGCCCTGGGCGGCGAAATTGGCAAAGTGGCCGATCGCACCTACCTGCAAAAGCGCATCCTCAACTCCTCCCGGGGGCCAGCGGTGTGGGCCTTGCGCGCCCAGACTGACAAGCGAGAGTACGCCGCCATCATGAAGAGCATCGTCGAAAACCAGGAGAATCTGGTGATTCGCGAAGGCATGGCGACGGACCTGGTGCTTGGCCCCAACGAAGAAATTTTGGGCGTCCAAACCTATTTTGGGGTTGCCTTTCAGTGTCGGGCGGTGGTGCTGACCACGGGGACCTTCTTGGGGGGCTGCATCTGGGTGGGCGACAAGTCCATGCCCGCAGGCCGCGCTGGGGAATTTGCCGCCGTCGGCCTGACGGACACCCTCAATCGGCTGGGCTTCGAGACGGGCCGCCTAAAAACCGGCACCCCCGCCCGCGTCGATCGCCGCTCGGTGGACTACAGTCAAATGGAGCCCCAGCCGGGGGACGAAGAGGTCCGCTGGTTTAGCTTTGACCCGGAAGTGTGGGTAGAGCAGGAGCAGCTGCCCTGCCACCTGACGCGCACTACCGCCGAGACCCATCGCCTGATTCGCGAAAACCTCCACCTGTCGCCGGTCTACGGCGGCTGGGTCGACGCCAAGGGGCCGCGCTACTGCCCCAGCATCGAAGACAAGATTGTCCGCTTTGCCGAGAAGGAGAGCCACCAGATTTTCATTGAGCCGGAGGGCCGGACCACGCCGGAGCTCTACATTCAGGGGTTTTCGACGGGTCTGCCGGAGGGCCTGCAGCTGGCGATGCTGCGATCGCTCCCCGGCCTGGAAAACTGCGTAATGCTGCGGCCGGCCTACGCCGTAGAGTACGACTATTTGCCAGCCACCCAGTGCTATCCCACCCTGATGACCAAAACCGTGGAGGGGCTCTTTTGCGCTGGTCAAATCAACGGCACCACGGGCTACGAAGAAGCGGCGGCCCAGGGCCTGGTGGCGGGCATCAATGCGGCGCGGCTGGCGCGGGGCCAGGAAATGGTGATTTTCCCGCGGGAGCAGAGCTATCTGGGCACCTTGATTGACGATCTGTGCACAAAGGATCTGCGGGAGCCCTACCGCATGCTGACGAGCCGCTCGGAGTATCGTTTGCTACTGCGATCGGACAATGCGGATCAGCGCCTGACCCCCCTCGGACGAGACTTGGGCCTGATTGACGATCGCCGCTGGGCTCTCTATCAGCGCAAGCAAGAAAACATCGCCGCCGAGAAAGAGCGCCTGCACACGACGCGGGTGAAAGAGCACGAGCCGGTGGGTCAGGCGATCGCCGCCCAAACCCAGCAGGCGATCAAAGGCTCCATCACCCTGGCGGACCTGCTGCGGCGACCGGGCTTTCACTATGGGCAACTGGCGGAGCACGGCCTCGCCAACCCGGACCTCGATCGGGCCGAGCGCGAAGGGGCTGAAATTGACATCAAGTACTCCGGCTACATTCAGCGCCAGCAAAACCAAATTGAGCAGATCGCCCGCCAGTCCAACCGCAAGCTGCCGGAGGATCTGGACTACATGGCGATCGCGACTCTCTCCATGGAGGCCCGCGAAAAGCTCACCAAGGTGCGCCCCTTGACTGTGGGCCAGGCGGCCCGCATTGGCGGCGTCAACCCAGCTGACATGAATGCGCTGCTGGTCCACCTAGAGCTGCGATCGCGCGCCGAAAGCGCTGCTGCAGCCTCCTCGGACCCGGTCCCCTCAGCCTAGGGCCAGTCCCAAACCCAGTGAAGTTTGCGAACAAGGCCAAGATTTTTGCATCTTGGCCTTGTTCAGCTGCTAAATTTTAGGGAACCTTTTTTCGTGGCCCAGGAAAGGGGTGCTCTGACCCTTTTCGCTGCGACATGGGCTCAGGGAGGGGAAGGGCTGCAAAGGTGCTCCTCGTGCCTTTGATGCCCAAAAGTCCGCGGATGCGGCAACACTTTTGCTTTAATTGGGGCGAAATTTGCAAACTTTTGCGCGTCGGCGATCGCCGTCTGCCGCAAAAACTGCCAAAATTGCTCTCTATCGGGTGCGTCGTTGGGTGTCAGACCCAGTACAATAGCCGCCAAAGCCACAGGTTGCTTTTGGCAACTTGCCAGGTTGATTCAGCCACGACACAGTGAGCGCCATGTCCCAGGAACGTCGTACCAACAAAACTGCTCTGCAAGCGCCGGACGATCTGCCGCTGACCGAACATTGGTCTGCTGATGCCTATGCCGATCGCCTCATGAATGAGCTGTTTGAGGACGTGGAGCACACCCTAGACGGGACGCTGAATCTGCCGGATGAGCCGCTGCAGCCGGAGCCGCCAGCAACGCCTCTCAACGCGCCGCTGTTCAATTTTCCGTCCACGCTGATGTTTCGGCGGGAAGAGTCCAACCTAGAGACGGCACCGGGGGAGAGCCCCATCGCGTCGGCGGGCGATCGCGCGATCGCCGAGCGCCAAAAAGCGGCCCAGACCTCCAATCGTCTGCTCCTGCTGGCGGGCTGCACCTCCCTGGTCCTAGCGGCGGGGGTTTGGTTTGCCCTCAATCAAGAATCTGTACGCTCCTGGGGGCGATCGCTCACGGGCCAGTCGGCGGTGACCACCACGGCCACAGCGCCCGCTCCGCCCGCAGTCGCGCCCCTGACCAAGGCCGAAGCCGACGCTCAGTTTACGCAGTACATGCAGCGATCGCTCAAGCTGATCGAGTCTGAATCCGCCTCCAGCCCGTCGCAAAAGCCCGTCACGCCGCCGGGCCCAGTGCCTACCTTGCAGATTCCTGCGGCCAGCGCGCCCCTAGACGCAGCGGCGACCCGAGACCTGACCCAGGCCCTCAACCGCGTGGCCGCCCTCCTAGAGCGCACCGCCAACGCCCCCAATCGCCTGCTGCCGCCCACCATTCCCTATCCCGCCAACGCGCCTGCCCCTGCCCCGAGCGCGCCGGCTCCCAGTGGGCCGGTGGCGGCGGCTCCGGCGGTCCCTGCCCCGCCCGCGGTTCCTGCCGTTCCCCATACGCTGGTGGGTCTGCTCCAGCTCGGTGAGCGATCGGCGGCCCTCTTTGAGGTCAACGGCGTTACCCGCCGGGTCTACATCGGCGAAAGCATCGGCTCAAGCGGCTGGACTCTGGTGGAGGTCAACGGCCAAGACGCGGTGGTCCGCCGCAATGGTGAAGTGCGCTCGATCTACATCGGCCAGCAGTTCTAGGCGACTAGAGCCTAGGGTTGTCTAGGCAGGTCCGCTGCGGGGTCGATCGCCCCTAGGCTTTCGGTGGGCCTTAAAATCTGTGGTTATGGCATCGTGGGTAGTGGTAGGGGACCTCAGGGTCTCCCGATGCCGTGGGATGTTTCGCTGCCAGGAGTTCTGGGCATGGGCCTCTTTGACGAATTCAGCCAATTTCTCGAAACGCGTCTAGAAGAATTTTTGCGCAGCAATCCCCATTTGGAGCTTCAGGCTCTCGAGGAGCAGCTGCGGGAGCAGGAAGAGGACACGCTCAAGCTCGTCGCTGACTTTCAGCTCCAGCACAAGCGCCTAGAAGAGCAAATCTTGGAGACGGCGCAGGAGATTCAGCGCTGGCATATCCGCATTGAGAAGGCCAAGCAGGCCAACCGCTGGGATCTGGTGCAGCCTGCCCAGGAGCGGGAAGCGTCGCTGCTGCGGCAGGGCAATCAGCTCTGGGGCCAGATGCAGGGAGTGAATGCGCGAATCCAGAAGGCGCGTGAGCTGCAAAAGCAAATCCAGGCGCGGCGCCAAGAGGTTCGGGCCAAAGCGGTTGAGGCCGAGGCGGCGGCGCGGGCCGCCAGCAGCGCCCAGTCGGCTCCCTATGCGACGACGGGCTGGAATCAAGGGGCGAGTTCGAGCTTTTCGGGGGGGGCGGACCCGCTGGATGAGCAGTTTCGGCGCTGGGAAGCTCAGGCAGAGCTCGATGATCTCAAGCGCCAGATGGGCCGCTAGGACGCGGGGACACAACAAGCGCAAAGCGAAACCAGAAGAAGCGATCGCCGAAGCGCTCGCCAAGGCAGTATGGTTTTGGGAGAACCACTCTGGGCGTTGGGTGACGATCTGGAACCCTGGCGCTTCTCTTTTTATCAGTTGACGCACTATGTCAGAAGCCACCATCGAATCCATTCTTCAAGAAAAGCGATCGTTTCAGCCCCCGGCGGACTTTGCCAAGGCTGCCCATGTGCCCAGCTTTGAGGCTTATCAGCAGCTCTGCGAGGAAGCTAAGGCGGACCCGGCGGCCTTCTGGGCCAAGCTGGCTGAACAAGAGCTTGATTGGTTCCAGCCCTGGGATACGGTTCTCGACTGGCAGCCGCCTGCTGCCCGATGGTTTGACGGCGGCAAAATAAATATTTCTTACAACTGCCTCGATCGCCACCTGACGACCTGGCGGCGCAACAAGGCGGCGTTGATTTGGGAAGGGGAGCCGGGGGACTCGCGCACCTTGACCTATGCCCAGCTCCATCGCGAGGTTTGCCAGTTTGCCAATGTGCTGAAGCAGCTCGGCGTGCAGAAGGGCGATCGCGTTGGGATTTACATGCCGATGATTCCCGAAGCGGCGATCGCCATGTTGGCCTGCGCCCGCATTGGTGCGCCCCACAGCGTGGTCTTTGGAGGCTTCAGCGCCGAGGCCCTGCGCGATCGCCTGGTGGACGCCGACGCCAAGCTCGTGGTCACCGCCGACGGCGGCTGGCGCAAAGACGCCATTGTGCCCCTCAAGGACCAGGTGGACAAAGCCCTGGCTAACGACGCCGTTCCCAGCGTCCAAAACGTCTTGGTGGTCCGCCGCACCGAGCAAAAAGTCACCATGGAGCCGGGCCGCGACCACTGGTGGCACGACCTCCAGCAGGGAGCCTCTGCGGACTGCCCCGCCGAGCCCATGGACAGCGAAGACATGCTGTTTGTGCTCTACACCAGCGGCAGTACCGGCAAGCCCAAGGGGGTCGTCCACACCACCGCTGGCTACAACCTCTACACCCACATGACCACCAAGTGGATCTTTGATCTGCAAGACACCGACGTGTACTGGTGTACGGCGGATGTGGGCTGGATCACGGGGCACAGCTACATCGTCTACGGTCCCCTCTCCAACGGGGCCACCACGGTGATGTACGAGGGCGCGCCGCGCCCCTCCAATCCGGGCTGCTTCTGGGACGTCATCGAGAAATACGGCGTCACCGTTTTCTACACCGCGCCGACGGCCATCCGCGCCTTTATCAAGCAGGGCGAGCACCTGCCCAACGCCCGCAACCTCACCTCTCTGCGCCTGCTGGGCACTGTGGGCGAACCCATCAACCCCGAGGCCTGGATGTGGTACCACCGGGTGATCGGGGGCGGTCGCTGCCCCATCGTCGACACGTGGTGGCAGACCGAGACCGGCGGCATCATGATCACTGCCCTTCCCGGCGCGATCGCAACTAAGCCGGGCTCGGCGACCCTGCCCTTCCCGGGCATTCTGGCTGACATCGTCAACCTTGAGGGCAATCCGGTCGAAGGCAGCCAAGGCGGCTATCTGGTCGTCCGTCACCCCTGGCCGGGCATGATGCGGACGGTCTACGGCGATCCGGAGCGCTTCCGCCGCACCTACTGGGAGCACATCGCGCCCAAGGACGGCCAGTACCTCTACTTTGCAGGAGACGGCGCCCACCGCGATGACGACGGCTACTTCTGGGTGATGGGCCGCGTTGATGACGTGATCAACGTCGCCGGTCACCGCCTCGGCACGATGGAAATCGAGTCGGCGCTGGTGTCTCACCCCGCTGTGGCCGAAGCGGCGGTGGTCGGCAAGCCCGATGAGCTCAAGGGCAGCGACATCGTGGCCTTTGTGACGCTGGAGGGGACCCAGACCCCCAGCGAGGCGCTGACCAAGGAGCTCAAGCAGCACGTGGTCCAGGAAATCGGCGCGATCGCCCGTCCCGGCGAAATTCGCTTCACCGACGCCCTGCCCAAGACCCGCTCCGGCAAGATCATGCGTCGCTTGCTGCGATCGCTCGCCTCCGGGGAAGAAGTGTCTGGCGACACCTCCACCCTCGAAGATCGCGGCGTCCTCGACAAGCTGCGGGAAGGGGCCTAAAAAGCGGCCCGCTAGCCCAGCA
The DNA here is from genome assembly GCF_000317045.1 of Geitlerinema sp. PCC 7407. Taxonomy (NCBI): domain Bacteria; kingdom Bacillati; phylum Cyanobacteriota; class Cyanophyceae; order Geitlerinematales; family Geitlerinemataceae; genus Geitlerinema; species Geitlerinema sp. PCC 7407. Next base: position 3,798,514 of record NC_019703.1, on the reverse strand, counting down.
ACCTAACGATTTTTGAAGGCCCTTGGGGGGAGAGAAATTGGCGAAAGCCAGTTCCTCTCCCTTGTGTATTTTCTGGGCTATTTCAGGAACCCTGGGCTCAGCTCGTGTTTTCTCTGGTGAAGGGCGTTACCCTGGCTCTAGGGAGACGCTTCACCACCCACCGCTCGAGAGTTCATGAGCTCTATTCGCGATCGCTTCAATCAATTTCGAGGCCGCACCCGGTTTGTGGGTTGTCGCCTCATGGTTCAGCTAACCGGCCCCGGCATCACCCCAGTGTTTGAAGTCTTGCAGCGCTCCGGACAGCAGGCTCTCGACGCCGAAGGAGACCTCTACGTGTTGGGTCAAGGTTTAGTCGAGATTTGTCAGACCCTGCTCCAGCAAGATGCCTATTGGAGTGCCGCTGCCAATGAAGGCGATGTTTTCTGGGAAGAGAACGACGCCAGCCAGTACATCAACGACCTCTTTAGCGACTCGGCCCAGCGCTATCTCAGCGACGTTATTCCCCCCGCCGCTGACGGCAGTGACGATTTCTTTGCCCCCGTCACCCCCAATCTGGTCGTCATGCTCACCGCTGCCTACCGGGGCGAAGAGCCCGCGCTGGAGACCAGCCTCGCCAGCTTGGGAGCCTTGTCAGAAGGGCTGCGGGCCTTGATCAACTTGCACTACCAAGAGCAGCTGGAGGCGATCCAGGTTCACTGGTCTCCGGCGAGCCCCATCGACGCCCTAACCGATGAGCAGCTGTTGCTCAACTTTGCCGAACTGATTCCCCTGTAGAACGGCTGCGATTCTACGACTGAGTCTGTTGTGCCCCAGTGTTCTGGGCGGATTTGGCCTTCTGATACTGCACCTGGGTGAGGGCTTGGTCCGCTGTTTTTCTCCAAACCTAAGCTTTTTGACCTATGGTTTCTCCCACACCGCGATCAGTCCTTCGTCGATCGACCCCTTGGCTGCTCGGGACCGCGCTGATCTGGACGACCCTTGCCTGTGACAACTACTCGGCTCAGGTTGCTCCTCCCTCGCCGATTGCGAGCCCGATCGTGCGGACCATGGCTCCCCTGGCCGATGGTCAGTACCCCGTCCAGCAAGCGTCCTACAACGATGCCGATGGCCAGTACACGCTCTTTTTGCTGAACGCGAACCCAAGCCTGTACCGCACCCAAAACCTGCAAATGGCGCCGCTATCAGCCGCTGAGGCGCAAGCCGGCACCAAGTCCTATCTGAAGATGGCGGCGGGTCAGGCGGTGCTCCACCTGGCTGAGAACTTTCAGATCGACTACACCCACTTCGTGGCCCAAAACCAGACCAACCCCCAAACGGGCGAAAACGAAGTGGTGATGGTCCAGCAGGCTTCGACGCCTTGGTATCCCATGGAGCTGGAGTTTGAGACGACCTACATTGGCTATCCGCAGTACTATGTGCCACCGCCCTACACATCGGGCCGGGTGTTGCGGGGCTATGGCAGTACGGGCAAGACCTATCAACAGGCGGTGACGCAGTACGAGCAGCGCTACCAAACGGCACCCCCTGCGGCCCGCAAGACGCAGTTTCGGACGGCGGGGCAGATCAAGCCAACCCCTGCGGCCTCTGGCACGACGGCGCGCCCAAGCGGGACGTCTGCGGCGGTGAAGACAAGCCCGAGTCCTGCTAGTACATCCTCGGCTTCATCAACGACGCGCGCAACGCCAAGTCCGGCACCATCGACCTCCTCAACGACGCGCGCAACGCCGAGTCCGGCCCCGCGATCGCCCTCTTCCTCGACCGCTACGAAGTCTAGTGGTTCGGGCTATGGCGCCAGTCGTCTAGGGTCAGGCAGTTCTTCCTCGACGTCTGCTCCGAAGAAGTCATCGGGCTCATCGAGCAGCAGCTCAGTGTCCTCGCCCCGGCGATCGTCGGGCTCATCGAGTTTTGGCAGCAGCAGCAGTAGCAGCAGCTCGTCGCGGCGATCGAGCAGTTCATCGAGCAGTTCGTCGAGCCGCTCCTCGGGCCGTCGACGCTAGACCCGGGGTCGCGCTGAAGGCTGGCAGTCCGGCTGGCACGGGTCAGGGCGGGCTGCTTGCCTAGGCAGATTTCTGGAGGAGCGTTGCTTCTGGGGTCAGGTCAGCGGCAACGTTGACCCAGACCTTGTACTGCCGCAGCGAGACGCTGATGACGACCTGGAAGCCCTGGTAGGACAGCTCGCAGCCCCGGGCGTAGGACTTGGGGCGATCGCTCACGCTAAAGGTGTGAAGGAGTTTGTAGAGTCTGCCTTGATGACTCATTCCTTGGTAAACGTTGCTACCGTTGTAGAAATTGAAAGGCTGAAGCAACTGTTCGTGAATGAGGGATGGCAGCATGAGATTTAAGGGCGCACTCGAGGCAGGGTGACGATGGAAGGAACCGCAGAAGTCATGGAAAATGGTTGTGAGCCATAGAAAAATGGCTGCGTTAAGTCTTGCTGAAAAGTGCGATCGCCTTTTGGGATCGGCAGCTTTTCGATGTACTCAGAATACAAAAAGTAGACTCGGGTTGTGGAGTGTCTTTTTATACATTAGATAAAAAGGCATTACTTCTCTGCATCTTGCAATCTCTTGTTGGAGTCTTTAATAAAAGATTGCACAGCGTTACAGAGTTGGAAATCTTTCTTAAGCACCGAATTGGCGCGGGGCCAAACTGACCCTCTACAAGGGGCTGCGCTGAAAGCCCAGCTGACGGACGGCCCTGCCTCTCAGCTTTGGCTGTGGTTTTTGCGCCACTGCCGACACAGCTCTGCCACAACGGTGACCAATTCGCTGGGGTTGACGGGTTTGGCGACGTGCTGCTGAAAGCCCGCCTGGAGCGCTTGGGTCCGGTCTTCGGCGCGATCGTAGGCGGTGAGGGCGATCGCTGGAATGTTGCTGTGGCTAGAGTCTGAGGCTTTGAGCCAGTTGACTAGGCCGCGACCATTTTCCTCGGCACCGGTCATCTCGCTGATGATGGCGCTGGGCTGAAACGGCTCGATCAAGTCCAGGGCGACTGCGCAGTCAGCAACGGCTTTGACCTCAGCGCCCGCCTGCTCCAAAATCGTGGTCAGCAGTTCGCGAATATCGGGGTCGTTCTCAACTACCAGAATCCGGAAAGGCTGCAGCGGCTGGGCGATCGCCGGGGAGTCCTCGATGCCGAGATTGTCCGGGGTTGGGTCGCGATCGGGGCGCGCGAGGGGAAGCCGCACCGTGAACGTAGCGCCGCAGTTAGGCCCGGCGCTTTCGGCCTGGACAGTGCCGCCGTGGAGCTCGACGAGGTGCCGCACAATGGACAGGCCCAGACCCAGGCCGCTCTGAGAGCGGGTGATGGAGCTATCTGCTTGGCGGAATCGCTCAAAAATAAAGGGCAAAAATTCGGCGCTGATGCCTTGGCCCGTATCTCGGATATGGACGCAAACTTGACGGCGCTCGAGGGTGATGGCGATCCAAATTTGGCCGCCTTGGGGCGTGAACTTGACGGCGTTGGACAGCAGGTTCCACAAGATTTGCCGGAGGCGGTTGACGTCGCCGCGAACGGGCTCGGTCAGCGGGTCAAAATCCGTCAGAATCTCGATATTTTTGGCGTCGGCGGCGGGCCGGATGCTTTCGATGGCGGCCTCCACGACCGGGGTGATCATCAGCGGATAAAGGGTCAGGCTGAGCTTGCCGGTGATGATGCGCGAGACGTCGAGCAGGTCCTCAATCAGCTGGGTGAGCGATCGCGTGTTGCGGTGGATGGTCTCCAGGGCGCGACTGGTCATGGTTTCGTCCAGTCGGCGCGTGCGCAGCATCTGCGTCCATCCCTGAATGGCGTTGAGGGGGGTGCGCAGCTCGTGGGACAGCGTGGCCAAAAATTCGTCTTTCATCCGGTTGGTGGCCTCTGCCTCGGCGCGGGCGGCCTGCTCTTGGCGCAGGAGCTGCTCGCGGGAGCTCTCGACCTGCTTGCGCTCGGTGATGTCGATCATCAGTCCCCGCACCCGCCGGCGATCGCCATCTTGCAGCACGCTCACCGTGTCATAGACCCAGATCGTGCGATCGTCAGCCCCCACGATGCGGTATTCCAGCTCAAAGAAATCCTGAGTTTTGGCCTGGGTCGTGCAGCGCTCTAGAACCCACCCCCGATCTTCGCTGTGCAGATGATCCTGCCAAAAGCCGGGGATGTACCACGCCTCGGGCGCATAGCCCAAAATCTCAAGACTCTGGGGACCGACATAGCTAAACTGCTCCATGGTCACGTCCGACTCCCAGGGAATCGCCCGGACCTTCTCCGTCAGCTTGCGGAAGTGCTCTTCGCTCTGGCGCAGGGCTTCTTCTGCCTGGACGCGCTCGGTGATGTCCTCATGGACCAGCACGACCTGCTGGAGCTCCTGGGCCTCGTTCAGCACAGGGTAAGCGTAGATCTGGACCCAAGGTCGGGCGATGTCTCGCTCGGGCACATGGGGAAAAGCTTCGTGGGGGTCGTACTGCTGGGCGGGCAGGGCGATCGCCTCTCCCGCAAAAGCGCGCTCCAGATAGGGCAATACCCCGGTGCCCTCCAGAACCGGGTCTTGCAGCAGGCTGTAGCCTGCCAAATCTGAGAGCTTCAAGCCCCAAAGCTGCTCCCAGGCGTGGTTGACCTGGAGCGTCTCGCCGCTGGGCGACAGGATTTGCATTCCCAGGGGCGACTGCTCGATCACCGTCCGGAAACGGTGCTCTGAGGCCTGCAAAGACTGCTCCGCCAGCTTTTGGTTGCTCAGGTCGATCAAGAAGCTGACGCCGACGCCCTGGTCGATGCGGGCCGTACCCACCAAAACCGGCACCCGCTGGCCATCCTTGCGGATGTATTCCTTCTCGTAGGGAGGATGGCTGCCGATGGTGTTGAGGGCGGCGATCGCCTGCTGATCGAGATCGCGGTACTCCGGCGGCGTGATCGTCAGCCAGTTTACCCGCCCCGCCTGCACATCCTCCCGCGAATAGCCAGCAATCCGCAAAAAAGCGTCATTGGCCTCCAGAATGCGGCCATTCATTTCCTTGGTAATGATGCCAATGATATTGGCCTCGACCAAGCAGCGCAGGCGTGATTCGCTCTGCTCTAGGGCCGTTTGGGACTGTTGCAGCTCACTGGCCACCTTCTCCGCCAGCAGCCGCGCCTTGACCTGCGATCGCAGCACCCCGAACAAAATCAAGCTGCCCAGCACCCCGCTGATCGCCACATAGGTCGTGAAAATCCGCCCAGACGCAATATCCAGCTCAGGCCGCGGCTGAAAAACGAGCTGCCACTGGCGACCCGCCACCATGAGCGTTTCTGTCTTGCTGCGCTTGGCCCGCCCCTCATCCCACTCTTTTGAAGACTGATACAGCAGCGCCGCTTTGTTCTTGGCGTCCCCGTCGTAGATCCGAAAGTCCACATAGGACTGGCGATCGCTAAAGAGCCCCTGAAATAAATCCGTAGCGCGGAAAGGACTATACACAAACCCCCGCAGCGCCGCCCGCCGAGCCTCCACCGTCGCCGGGGTAATGCTGCGCTCATACACCGGCATGTACAGCAAAAAACCAGCCTGAGGGTTGCCGTCAATTTCCTGCATCAGCGTCACGATGCCCGACGCCCTCGGCTCCCCAAAATCTCGGGCCTGCTCCATCGCAAACCGCCGCGTCTTATCCGTGAACATGTCATAGCCCAAAGCCGCCCGATTGCGCTCATCGAGCGGCTCAAGGTACACAATGACGTGATACTCATCTCGCTCATAGGCGGGAGTAATGGCGAACGTGCTGGCGAGATCGCTGGCCAGCCCGCTGGCGAACTCGCTGCGCAGCCGACGCACCAGACCCTCTCGCTCAGCGGGCGCCACTCGCTGAGAAAATCCAATTCCCTGAATGCCTTCGTAATAGCGCCCCAGATCAAGCTGATTGATGTAAGCCTGAAAGCGCCTCAGACTGACGTCATTGCTGGCAGCAAAGAGACCGCTCGTGCCCCGCAGCAGCGCAATATAGGTATCCATGCGGGCTGAAATATCTCGCTTGGTCCGGCGGACATGACTCTCAAAGCGCAACTGCTCTCGGGCTTCGGTAACCCGTGCACTGTAGAGTGCCACCGTGAACGTCAAACTCAGAGCGGTTGCAAGAGCAAGATAGGGAATCCAGGTGCGACGAAACCAAATAGGGGGAGAAAAAAAATCTCGAGACATTCGACAACGCACGCGGAGCTAGAGAATGCGAAGCGGCTCGGATCCAGCATAGTAGAGTCGAGCGACGACAAGAATCTGTCCTGCGGCAGGGAGCCTCAAAAGGCACCGTGACGAAGGTGTTTCTTTCCCGACTTAGCACCTTCCGTGAGCTCTACGAGAGGACGGCTGCCTTTGTCAGGAAAGCGCAGGAAGCAGTTAGCGGTCCCTGGACTTGGAGGTTCGGCTGTGTCAGCTCTCAAGTAGGGTTCCTCTAGATCACGGCCTCGAGAGCATCCAATCGGGGCTTGAGGCGATCGAAGGTCTGCTCTGGAGCCCTGCGAGAAGCCAAATGGCACAGCGCTTTAGAGGACTGTACTTAGCTTGTCCGCTCCTAGTATGTCCTCTGTTATCGCTGGTAGCAAATGAAACTTAAGGTAGAAATCGATCCAAGGCGGATTTGAGCTCGGCGATTTCAACGTCGATGTTGCCCTCTTCGGCGGCCCGAGCGATGCACTCGGTGAGGTGCTCGTCTAGAATGAGGCGCGCTACGCGATCGAGGGCTCCTCGGACCGCAGCAATCTGGACCAAAACGTCGGGGCAAGGGCGACTCTCTTGCACCATGGTCTTGACGCCCCGGATATGCCCTTCGATCCGCGAGAGGCGGTTGATAACCAGCCGCAGAGACTCTTCGCTGTGGACGTGGGCATGGTGAAGGCCGCGATCGCCCGGTTCATCTGCCAGATGATCGGCTGGATCGTGGCTGTGGGATCGCTCACTCGGTTGGCGATCGCCGGAAGACAGCGGAGACGGGGAGTGGGCGTGGGATCGGGTCATGGGGTTGGTTAGAGCAGCGTCTGTCCATCCTACCCTAGACTGCTCAGGCCCATCGGTGGCAAAAGTAGCAGAGCCGGACCCCGGCCCACCAAGCCCCTGCCCCAGAAACTTCGCAGGAACTGCCAAAATAAGGGATAAGTCTTGGGCAAGATACCGTGCTTGGATCTGGGACCCAGCGAAAGAGCAATGGATTCTGCGGCTTCGCCCAGAGAATTTGGCGCTTGCCCACCCAGCGGAGAGCCGCTTAACCCGTCAGGAGCGATCTCTGAGGCAGCGCTTGCCTGTGAACGTGTGAAAGGATCAATGAAAGGTTGATGCTATGCGATTTCCAATCCAACGTCCCCAACCTGCTTGGATGAGACGGCTTGGTGCCTGTCTGGTCGTGAGTGCACTGTGTGTCTTGCTGACCTTGGCTGGGGGGCCTTGGGCCGGGGCCCAGGCGTCGCCCCTGGAGACAGAAAGTAGTCCGACGCCCATCAGCCGCAGCACTAGCTTTGTGGCCGCGGCCGTGAATCAAGTGGGGCCAGCGGTGGTCCGGCTAGATACCGAGCGGACGATTACCCGCAGTCTCGATCCGATGATGGACGATCCGTTTTTGCGGCAGTTCTTTGGCGATCGCTTTTTTTCCCAGATGCCGCGCGAAGAGCGCCTGCGGGGCCAGGGTTCGGGCTTCATCATCGATCGCACCGGCATTGTCTTGACCAACGCCCACGTCGTCGACAAAGCCGATCGCGTCACCGTCACCCTCAAGGACGGGCGCACCTTTGATGGTCAGGTGCGGGGCGTTGATGAAGTCACCGACCTGGCAGTGGTGAAGATCGAAACGAGCGCCTCCGATGCCCTGCCCATGGCCACCCTCGGCAACTCCGATCAGGTGCAGGTGGGAGACTGGGCGATCGCCGTCGGCAATCCCCTGGGCCTCGACAACACCGTCACCCTCGGCATCATCAGCACCCTCAAGCGCTCCAGCACCGAAGTCGGCATCGCTGACAAGCGCCTAGACTTTATCCAGACCGACGCCGCCATCAACCCCGGTAACTCCGGCGGCCCCCTGCTCAACGAACAAGGCGAAGTCATTGGCATCAACACCGCCATCCGGGCTGACGCCATGGGCATCGGGTTTGCCATTCCCATCAACAAAGCCAAGGAAATCTCGGCCAAACTGGTGCGGGGCGAAAAAGTCGTCCATCCCTACCTGGGCATCCAGATGACCACCCTGACTCCCCGCCTCGCCCGCGAGAACAACGAAAACCCCAACGCCATGGTGGCGCTGCCGGAGGTGAATGGCGTCCTGGTCATGAACGTGCTGCCCAACACGCCCGCCGCTAATGCTGGCCTGCGGCGCGGCGACGTCGTCGTACAGATCGAAGACCAAGGCATCGTCAGCGCCGATCAGCTCCAGCGCTTTGTGGAAAATAGCCGGGTGGGACAGCCCCTGAAGCTCAAAGTGCTGCGAGGCGATCGCCCCCAGCAGCTCACGGTCCGCACCGCCGAGCTCCAGCCTGCTGCCTGATCCCCTAAAAACAGCTCAGGGAGAATGTCAAGCATTCTCCCTGGCAGCTAAATCTTAGATAGTGGCTACAAAAAAATCCCAAAAAAAGAGCCTGGTCTTATAAGCCCCCTAGACCAGGCAGTCCACTCATCTGAAAGGATGCTTTATTTGACCAGAAGACCAAACGAACTTAGTTGCCCCCTAGTTGTTTGGCTTTATTCAAGCGCATTCTTCAGATTTGTCTATAGTTTCATCGAGACAAGCCGGAATTTCTTCAGAATATCCACGCAACTTTTATTTCTGGCCCCTAGGAGGGCTTCGCGCAGAAATCGGTGAAATCACGAACCAAGTTTGTGAGGTTCTTCATGGTTGGCGTCAATTTTCGATAGAACGTCCCCAAAACCGAGCAGAATCTTGGCCCTTGGGTTGGTCTGCACCGAACTTCTCGAACCCTCACCGCTGGGGTAAAAAGGTTGCAGATTGCTTGAACGGGCGATCGCGCTTTGACTGAAGCGATCGCCCCTATTTCGTCTTGACAAAACACCTTATGAACCGTTTCCTCTCCCCCTTTGTTTTGGCCATTGCGCGCCGCGCCAAAAATCGCCTCGTCGCCCAAACCCGCCAGCCCGAAGCTGCCCAAGAGCGCTTTTTGATGGAGCTGCTGCGCGTTCAGCAAACGACCGAGCTCGGGCGAAAGTTTGGTCTCAGCGACATCAAAACCATTGATCAGTTTCGCGAGCAGGTTCCCATCTGGCCCTACAGCACCTACCAGGCCTATACAGAGCGGGCCTTCAACGGTGAACCTAATGTCCTGACCGCAGACCCGATCGCCTACTTCAACCTGACGAGCGGCTCGACGGGGGTGCAAAAACTAATTCCCGTGACCAAGCGCTTTCAGAACTCCCTCAAGCGGGCAAATCTGGCGTCAATTGGTTTCTTGGCGGACGGCTTGGCGGCGCGGGGGCGATCCTTTGGCCGGGTGCTGACCACCAACTCGGTGCAGCTCCTCGGCCAGACGCCGACGGGCATCGACTACGGCCACGCCAGCGTGGGGGTGCTGCGCATGGGCAAGCTGCTCTACAGCCAGCTGTTTGCCCATCCCTTTGAGACGCTGCTGCCGGGGGACAGCGTGACGCGCCACTACGTGTGCCTGCTCTTTGCGCTGCGCGATCGCCAGATGCGCGGTCTGCTGGCCAACTTCCCCATGCTGGTCCTGCGGACCTGCGGCTACCTCGAAGAGTATGCGGACCAGCTGATTCGCGACATCGAAAAAGGCGAACTGGCGAGCTGGCTGGATCTGTCGCCCGAGCTGCGCCAGCAACTCGAAAAGCGCTGCGTACCAGACCCGGTCCGGGCCCAGGAGCTGCGAGTGGCGATCCAGCGCGATGGTCGGCTGACGCCGGTGGCTGCGTGGCCGCAGCTAGCCTTTGTTGGGACGGCGCGGGGCGGGACGTCGGACTTTTACTTTGAGCGCTTCCTGGCCTACTTTGGCGATACGCCGGTGTTTGGGGCGGTGTACTCGTCGGCGGAGGCGACCTTTAGCGTGTACCCCGATGTGGATACCGACGGCAGCGTCTTGGCCCTGGAGAGCGGCTTTTTTGAATTTATTGCGCCGGACCAGTGGGAGGAGGCCCATCCCAAGACGCTGCTGCCGACAGAGGTGCAGGTGGGAGGCTATTACCGCTTGCTGACGACGGCCTACAGCGGCTTCTACCGCTACGACATTGGGGACGTGGTGGAGGTGGTGGGCTTCTATGAAAAGACGCCGCTGATCGTGTTCCGCTATCGCCGGGGCGGCATGATTTCTTCGACGACGGAGAAAACGACGGAGTACCACATTACGCGGGTAATGCAGACGCTGCAGCAAGAGTTTGGGGTGGTGCTGGAAGATTTCTGCATTACGCTCTCGGAGGATGTGATTCCGGCGCACTATTTGATCAATGTGGAGCTGGCGGCGGGGGAAAGTCTGGCGGATCCCCAGGGCTTTTTGGACCGGTGCGATCGCCTCTTGCAGGCGGAAAACAAGTCCTACGCCCTCAAGCGTCCCAGTAACTTCGTGCCGCCACCCCGTTTGCGGATCTTGGCGCCGGGTAGCTTTGGGATTTTACGCCGCCGCCAGCTCGATCGCGGCATTCCAGACTCGCAGCTCAAGTTCCCGCACCTGAGCGAGGACCGGCAGTTCTTGGCGGGCCTGACGGTGCTGCAAGAGGTGCGCTTGCCCGGAGACGGCGGCTAGCAAGATAAGCAGGACCAGGGCTGCGATCGCTCCTAGGGCGATCGCGCGGGTCTAATTTTTTTGGGTCGGCGCGCTGAGCCAGTAGCGCAGCGGATGGCGACGGCGATCGGCGTCAAAATCGCTCTCAGAGGAAGCTGGATGCTTTCGAGACCGAGCCCGGGAGGCGCTGGAACTGTCCCAAGGCTATGGCAAATTCATACAACTGGCATCTCAGCCCTGCTAGCGCGGCTTAGGCACCGGGCGGATCAAGAGCTGGCAGCTGATACCTGCGATCGCCGCGATCGCCCCTGCGCCATAAAAGACGCCCTCAAGACCTCCCAAGGCCAGCGTCGGCCCGAGCAAAATCGGTGACAAAAATTGCCCCAAGAAGCTCGTGCCGGTGCCCGCGGCTAAAACCGTGGAGCGCTGATCTGGCGGGGATAAATCAGCCAAAATACTGTACAGATTGGGTAAAACCAGACCAAAACCGCCGCCAAAGGCGATCGCCGCGGGCAAAATCCCCGCTAGCGTGCTCAAAAAGGGAATCGTAACCAGGGTCAGGGCCATCAGGCCGAAGCCCAAAGCGATCGCCTTCGATGTCCCGATCTTCTGGGCTAGGCGTCGGGCGGCCAGCGCTGAAACCACCGCAGCACCAATCGCCCGGGCCGCCAGCACAATCCCGTTAATCTCAGGCCCTGCGCCGATCATCGCTTCTAGATAGAGGGGCGCATAGATGACTACTGCGTACATAGACACCGATGCCAGCGCCAGGGCGATCAGGATCTGGAGCACCGGCGGATCGCTCAAGGTAGCACCCATTCCTTTGGGAGTCGCTGGAGTCTTGGGCGATCGCGCCGACTGCCCATTGCGCAGCACACTCACCGCCACCAGCGCCAGCGGGATCGCCACCCCATACAGATAAAACGCATACCGCCAGCCCAAGGAACCCAGCAGCCCCCCCAGCAGCGGAAAGGCGATCCCCGCCACCGTCAGCGTGCTGGTGGCATAGCCCAGAGCCTGGGATCGCTCCGTTCCCTCATAGAGATTGCCCAGCATGCCCAGGCTGGCTGCCGCGATGCCCCCCGCCGCCGCTCCCAGCAGTGCCCGCGTCGCCAGCAGCGGCCAAAAGCTCTCCATACCGGCTCCGGCCACTCCCACCAGGCCATAGGCCACCAAAGACGGCACCAGAACCCGCAGCGGTCCCACCCGATCGGCCACCACCCCCAGCAGGGGGCTAAACAGCGCGATCGTCAGACAGTGAGCGCTGACCAAATTGCCGGCCAGCGTCGGTTCGATCTGAAGTTGCCGAATAATGTCTGGCAGGACCGGCGCTACGACTCCGCCTGCCATCGTCGTCATCGCGCCCGCCGCCAGCAGCACGCTTAGCTGAATGGTTTTCCCCATAATCCTTAAAATTGGCTGTTGCCACTATACCGAAGCCCCGCACTTCCCAAAGAACCGCCTCGCCCTAGATCCAGCCTAGGCGACCCACGGTCCCGATTGCCTCACCATTGCTCCACCTTGGTGATGCCAGGTTGGCAAGGGGCCAGATATCCTGGGAGCGGTGGAGAGACGCCGCAGGGGCGATCGCCCAACAAACTCAGCGTTCAACTGTAGGCTGGGCTAAAGCGCACGATTGCATCTGCGTGACCGCCCAGCCGCTGCGATCGTCCCCATCCCAGCCTTTCGTTAGGGGGAATTTTATGGAACTCGCAACTACCTTAAAGAGCCAGCAAGTCCGCAACTCGGTCCGAGACGCCGGCATCAATCCCAACCACTGGTACGCCGTCTCCTGGTCCGATCGCCTCAAGCCAGGGCAGGTCATCGCTGTCACCGTCTGGCAGCAGGCGATCGCCGTTTATCGGGACACCGAGGGCAACGTCCACGCCCTCGAAGACGCCTGCCCCCACAAGGGCGTCGCCCTGCACAAGGGCCTTGTCCTTGGCCAAAACCTCGCCTGCCGCTACCACGGCTGGGAATTTGACAGCCAGGGCGAATGCGCCAAAATTCCCTACCTGCCCCCCAGCCAAAAACTCCCCTGCGCCAAGGCCCGCAGCTACCCGATTTGCGATCGCTACAACCTTTTGTGGATCTTTCCCGGCGATCCCGCCCTTGCGGAGACCACCCCCGTCCCCCACATCGCCGAATTTGATCAGCCCGGCTACCTCATGGTGCCTGTCACCGGCCACTTCAAGGCTCACTTCTCCATCTGCAACGAAAACTCCATGGACGTCTTCCATGGCTTCCTGCACGAAAACCTCCAGGGCTGGTTTGATCCCCAGCTCGTGAAGCTCCGGGAAACCGACGGCTCTGTCATCGCCGACTACCAAGTCTCCTACAGAGGCAAGCTCGCCAAATTCCTCGGCCTCACCGACCAGGCCAAAGACACCACCACCAAAATCATCTCAGTCCAGTACCGCTATCCCCACTACTTCAGCAACCTCGAAAACGTTTCCTCTCTATACTTAATGCGCCTGCCGGTTAGCCCCACTGAGAGCCGCTCCTTTGCCTACTTCTTCTTGAAGGTGCGGCTGCCCCAGTGGCTGATCAACTCGGCCCGGCCCGCTTTGCAGCACATCCTAGAAAACTATGTCTTTATGAAGTTTCTGCGCCAGGACATCGAAATGATGGAAAGTGAGCAGCAGACTTACCTCAAGGAGCCTCAGCGGCGCTATGTGGAGATTAACCCGGCGATTATTGCGGTGCAGCGGCTGATTTTGCGGCAGTCGGAGCAGGCGATCGCCCCCGAGAGCGATCGATCGCCCGCTCGGAACAAGGACGCTGAAGTGTCGGTCTCCTAGGCCAGCACGGATGCAAGTTTCATCAATATTTGAGTGAGCCCTGGGCTGAGGTTCTGTCCCTGGGGGCGCAATCGGGATCCCGTACCATCGTTGTCTTAAATGGGGGTATCGGATACCTTGCTAGGAAAGTACATCTGCTGAGCCAGAGGGCATCGGTGATTTGAGAACTCAAGGTGAGGGGAGTTTACTGTGCAAGTTGTAAAAGAGTATGTCCAGCGCTGGTATGAGAGCGGTCTGGATCCCGACGAATATATCTGCCACGGACGCAACGGCAATTTGGTTGACATTGAACTGCCTCCCTCGGGTGAGCGGCGCAAGGTGCTGACGTTTTGCACCAATGATGTCCTGGGTCTGGTGCAGAACGACGCTGTCCGTCAGGCTGCGGTGGATTCGATCTGGCAGTATGGAACCTCGAATAGTTCCTGTTCGGTGCTGAGCGGGCGGATCGATCTCCATCGCCAGCTCGAAGATGAGATTTCTGCGTTCAAGCATTTGCCCCATACCCAGCTATTTCTCAATGCGTGGATGGCGTTTCAGGCTCTGATGGATGCCTTTTGCCATCTGGCGATCCCGGTGCCTGGTTTCCAAAACACGCGCGAGACGCTGATTCTGTCGGATGTGCTAAACCATGGCTGCATCGTGTCGGCGATCGCCAATGCCGGGACGCGATCGGGCAAGCTATTTGGCCACAGCCCGCGAGTACGGGTTCGCGCCTACCGCCACTGTGATATGGAAGACATGGCCCGCAAGCTGCGCCGCTATGCCCAGCCAGACGATCGCATCATGGTGATCTCCGACGCGGTCTTTTCCATGGACGGCGACGTGGCGCCCCTGCCCGACATGCTGGAGATCATGAGCCACTACGAAGGCAGCACGCTGGTGATGGATGAAGCCCACGCCAGCGGCGCCATCGGAGCGACGGGGCGTGGTATTTATGAGCACTTCAACTTGCTGCCCCAAGACGCCATCGATCGGGGCGTGATGCCGCTGATCATGACGACCTTCTCGAAGTTTGCTGCCTCAGCGGGAGCCGCGATCAGCACCCACGTGGCCGAGCTGAAGCCCCTGCTGAACGTCTCGCCTAGCTCGATCGGCACGATCTCCCTGCCACCGCCAACCACGGCGGCTGCCCTGGAGAGCATTCGCCAAGTCCGCCAGCATCCGGAGCTGGTGACCCAGCTGCAAGAGAACACGCGCTACTTGCGATCGCGCCTCACCGAGCAGGGCTTTGACGTCTGGGGCGAAACCAACGTGCTGCCGGTGATCTTGCCAGCAGACATTAACCCCAAGCTGTTTGCGCGCCGCCTCTTGGATGAGTACGGCATCTGGGTGTCCCCGATTTGGTTCATTGCCAAGCCCCGGATGCGGGTGACGGTGAACTCGCTCCACACCAAGGAGGAGATGGATCGCTTGGTGACGGCGATGACGGCAACGCGCGATCGCATGTACAAGCCGACGATCAGCGCCTAGGGTTGCTGGCTGCCCTCAAGGGGACGGAGCTTTGATCGAGCTGAGATATTAGAGAGCTGAAATGTCGTGGTGCAAACAACAGCGAAGTGTGAGATTCGGGCCGTCACAACGCCCCAAGACCAAGCGCTTTTCCTGGAGGTTCCAGACCGCGTTTATGCAAACGATCCGCACTGGGTCCCGCCCTTGCGCAGCTCAGTTGCCAAGCAGTTTGAGCCGAGCAATCCCTTCTTCTCCTATGGTCGGCTGCAGCAGTTTGTAGCGATCGCCCCTTACCAGGGCAAACCCCAAGCCGTAGGCCGAGTGGTGGCCGCCGTCAATGACCGTCTCATTGAACGCGAAGGCCTCCCCCTCGGCCTCTTTGGCTTTTTCGAGTGTATTGATGACTTTGAGATTGCCCAGGAGCTGCTAAATGCCGCCGGTCAGTGGCTCCGGGACCAGGGAATGACCCGTATCCGTGGACCCATTGATCTGTCGACGCACAATAACTGTCTATTCTTAGTCGAGGGCTTTGACTCGCCGCCCATGGTGATGATGCCCTACAACCCGGCCTACTATCCTGCGTTTATGGATCGCGACGGCTGGGAAAAAGCCAAAGACGCCTACGCCTATTTGCTCTCCTTGGAAGGCACCCTGTCGCCGGAGTTCGAGAAGGGCTATCGGATCGCCTGCAAGTCGGGGGTCAAGTTCCGGCCCCTAAGCCTGAAGGGAGACGCCTTTGAGGCGGACTGCCGCGCCCTGTATCAGCTCTTTACCAAGGCCTTCTCGAATAACTGGAGCTCGACGCCCCGCACCGAGGAAGAATTTCTCGAAGAGGCGCGATCGCTCCAGAGCCTGGTGGACCCCGACGTCTTCCACATCGCGGAGCTTGAGGGCGAAATGATTGGTTTCGTCATGGGGCTGCCCGACTACAACATCCCGCTCAAGCGCGTCAACGGTAAGCTCGACTGGATCGGCCTCCTCAAGTTTTTGTGGTTCCGCCGCAAAATCAATCAGGGCCGCGTGCTGACCATCTGCGCTCTGCCGGAGCACCGTCGCAAGCTGGTGCCCCTGGGGCTGATGCACCTGACCATGAAAGGGGCCCAAAAGCCGGGCAAGGCCTACAAGCAGGCCGAAATGTCCTGGATTTACGAAGACAATTTTCCGTCTCGGCGACTGGTGGAGGCTTCGGGCGGCCAGCGCTACAAGACCTATCGCATTTATGAAAAAGCGCTTTAGGGCGATCGCAACGGGTTAAAAACACAAACGTTTGTTTATGAAAGCACTGGTTACCGGCGCGAGCGGCTTTACGGGGTCTCACCTGGTCACAGCTTTGCTTCAGCGCGGCCATCAAGTCGTGGCCTACGTTCGCAAGTCGAGTTCCCTAGATCGGCTAACAGATCTGCCCGTGGAGTTTGCCTACGGTGAAATTGGCGATCGCTCAGCCCTCGGCGCAGCCATGCAGGGGGTCGAAGCGGTCTTTCATCTGGCTGCCTACGTCGAGCTTGGCATTGTGGATGCCGCCAAGATGGCTCAGGTCAATGTCGAAGGAACGCGGGCCGTTCTAGAAGCAGCCCAATCGGCGGGGGTGCAGCGGTTCGTCTATTGCAGCACCATCGGCGTCTACGGCGATACCCAGGGTCAGGTCATCGATGAAACCTACCAGCGGACCCAGCAAGGGTTTTCGTCCGCCTACGATCGCACCAAGTACGAAGCCCAGCGCCTCGTAGACGAGTTTGGCCAAAAGGGCCTCTCGACGGTGAGCGTCATGCCTTCGGGCATTTTTGGGCCAGATGATCCGCACTTCGGGCCGGTAATGCGCCAGTTTGCCAAGGGGGGACTCAAGCTGTGGGCCGGGGGCGATCGCGTCACTGGCATCGTCCACGTAGACGACCTAGTCGAAGCGATGCTCTTGGCCTACGAAAAGGCCCCCTCAGGCGCTCACTACATCATCTCGGCAGGGGAGCTGACCACCCGGGAGATGTTTGCCCTCTTGAGCCGAGAAACCGGCATCCCGGCCCCCAAGGAAGCGCCCGAGGCCCTGGTGCGCTTTGTGGGCAATGTCCTCGATCCGGTGGGGCGCTTGCTCTCGTGGCAGCCGCCCCTCAGCCGCGAGCGAGTGCACTACGTCTACGATCGCTGCGTGCGGGTCCGGGCCGACAAAGCGCGCCGCGAACTGGGCTGGCAGCCGCGGCCCATCGAGGAGGTCTTGCGAGAGGCCATGCACCACCACGTAGCCAGTGTCAAGGCCTAGGGCTCGGCCCACATCCGCAGCAGATTGGTGTGGCTCTTGGTGAGCAAGTCAAATTCGACGGTTTTGCCCTGACGCTCAAAGACGGCCCGGCGCACCGTGTCCAGCTCAAACAGGATCTCGCGCTGGGCCGGGTCGCGCACCAGGCTCTGGGTCCACCCCACAGCGGCTAGACGAATGCCGCTGGTGACTGGCTCGACGCGGTGCATGGTAGACGACGGATACACAATGGCCGATCCGGCGGGCAGCTTGAAAGGGCGATCGCCCCCCATCTCCTCGATCACTAGCTCCCCCCCTTCGTAGCTCTCCGGCGGACTCAAAAAGAGCGTCATAGAAACGTCGCTGCGTTGGGCGGGCGTGCCCATCAGGGCATTGTCGGTATGGCTGCCGTAGGACATGCCCGCCTCATAGCGACTAAACAGCAGCGAATGAATCCTCTTGGGCTGGACGGCAATTTGAAATAAGAAATTGCTCTGAAACGCCTCGCGCACCTCTTCTACCAAGGCTTTGTAGGTTTCGCTTTCGCGATCGAGCTGAGTATTGTTTTTGACGAGCTGAGCGTGCCAGCCGGCAGTGCGCTTGCCATCGATAAATTTGCCGTCGCTCAGGCGGTGGGTGAGCGCCTGCACTTCCTCAGGAGTCAGCAGATTGTCGATCGAAAAAATCATCAGAAACCTCCGAGAGACCCCGCCGTTTCAGGGCGAGGAGGGATAGGAGCGGCAATTGAGCGGGGCTCGATGCCCTCGAAATTGCCATTAGAGTCTGTAGTCTTTACAGCAGAAATGTTAGAACGTAAATCATGGAAAAAGCCTTCAGCTACCGGTTCTATCCCACCTTCGAGCAAGAAAATCTCTTGCGTCGGACACTGGGCTGTGTTCGGCTGGTCTACAACCGAGCCCTGGCAGAACGGACTGAAGCCTGGTACGAGCGACAAGAGAGAATCGGCTATGCCGAGACCTCTTCGAAGCTGACGGAGTGGAAAAAATAAGAAGACCTCCAGTTTCTCAATGAAGTAAGCAGCGTTCCTCTTCAGCAGGGACTGAGACATCTGCAAACGGCCTTCACGAACTTTTTTGCCGGTCGGACAAACTATCCGAAATTCAAGAAGAAGCGCAATGGTGGCAGTGCAGAGTTTACGAAGTCTGCTTTCAAGTGGAAGAACGGCAATGTGTTCTTGGCAAAGTCTGCTGAGCCATTGAACATTCGATGGTCCAGGCGGCTTCCAGAAGGGGCTGAGCCCTCGACGGTGACTGTGCGGTTGAACCCGTCTGGTCAGTGGTACATCAGCCTCCGCTTTGATGATTCTCGAGACTTGAAGCTGGAACCTTCTAACCAGTCGATTGGGGTGGACGCTGGGATTACCAGCTTGGTCGCCCTGAGTGACGGGGAAAAGGTCGCCAATCCCAAGCACTTTGACCGGCACTATCAGCGACTTCGCAGAGCCCAAAAGGCTCTGAGCCGCAAGCAAAAGGGCTCTTGTAATCGAGACAAAGCTCGACTCAAGGTCGCGCGGATTCACCAGCAGATTTTCAATTCCCGAAAAGACCATCTTCACAAGCTGACGACTCGACTGATTCGTGAAAATCAAACGATCGCGGTCGAGACGCTGGCGGTAAAAAATATGGTCAAGAACCCCAAGCTTTCCCGTGTCATCAGTGATGCGGGCTGGGGTGAGCTGATTCGCCAACTGGACTATAAGGCCCTGTGGTATGGGCGAGCGTTGGTGAAAATCGATCGCTGGTTCCCTAGCTCTAAGCGCTGTGGGAACTGCGGCCATGTCGTAGAGCGATTGCCGCTGAGCATTCGAGAGTGGGATTGTCCAAAGTGTGGCGGTCACCATGATCGGGATGTGAACGCGGCAAAAAACATCTTGGCGGTGGGACACACCGTGTCAGTCTGTGGAGCGACCGTAAGACCGGAGGGGAGCAAGTCCCGGAAGGCAGGTGCTAGGAAGCAGAAACCCAAACTGTGAGGTTTGGGAATCACCGTGGGTTTACCCCGGTGAGGATGTCAAAGTCGCTCAGGACGCTTGAAATAGAAGGCTGGGAGTGGATCTCGATAGAGGTGCAGGCGGGCGATCGCCGTCGCTGCCTAGCGCTATAACCAATGCGCTAGAGGGGATTTCAGGCCAATATTTGCCTAGACTCGCTCCGGCGTGGGATGAGCGATCGCCCCTGGCATTGCCAGAGACTGGCCAAAAAACCGCTCAACAATGGCTGGTGAGCGCTTCGTTCAAAGTAGGAATATGCGAATTTTCAGTTGTGCTCTAGAGTAAACATGGAGCACAAATCTTGAGATAAAACGTTACGCGCTGTCAAAAACTCTGCATTGACTTTACCTCAATGCTGTTTTTTACCGCGAAAACGCCGAAAGACGCTCTGATTAAACTGTGTGGTTAACGTGAGGAAACATCATGAAATCTAAATCCATTGCACTATTGATGGCGCTGGGCTTAGTCGCCCCCTTAGCCGCTTGCAGCACCACCGGCGAAGGCACCGATCCCGCTGCAACCGAGTCTCCTGCTATGGAGTCTCCCGCTGCAACCGAGTCTCCCGCTATGGAATCTCCTGCCGCAACCGAGTCTCCCGCTGCGACTGAGTCTCCTGCCGCAACCGAGTCTCCCGCCGCTGGTGGGGAAGGTGGCGAGGGCTAAGCCCAAAAGGCAGTCCTAGAGCCAGCGTCGGGAGAGCCGAGCCTTAGCTGCTTTCGCGTCTCCCGCTAGGCTTTTTGAGCGATCGCGCCCTCTGACGGCTTGCGATCGCTTTTTTATTGGGCTCTTGAGATCACCACCGGCGGCTTCGAGGCCCGAGGCGATCGCCCGCCAAATCCGCGATCGCATCCTCCCCCGCCACAAAATCCCCACACCCGATCGCCTCTTCCGTCAGCGCCGCCTGGGGCCGCACCGTACACTTCAGGCGATAGTCCGCCGTAAAAAATTGGCACCGCGTACAGGGAATCTGGTGCAACTGCTGCGATCGCCGCACCCCATCCCGCGTCGCCGTGAACACACTCCAAACCGCTAAAATCACAATCAGCCAGGCACTCACAAAGCAAATCGGCACCAAAAACGGCTGCACCGCTTCCACTATCGGGGCCAACAACCGAAACATAACGCTGCGCTCCAACAACAGCCATTGCCACTACTATATAAACTGGCTTCATCAGAAGCCTCCGAGAGACCCCGCCGTTTCAGGGCAGGGAGGGATAGGAGCGGCAATTGAGCGGGGCTCGATGCCCTCGACATTGCCATTAAAACAAGCAGGTTTCACAGCAGAAATGTTAGAACGTGAGATATGGAAAAAGCCTTCAGCTACCGGTTCTATCCCACCTTCGAGCAAGAGAATCTCTTGCGTCGGACACTGGGCTGTGTTCGGCTGGTCTACAACCGAGCCCTGGCAGAACGGACTGAAGCTTGGTATGAGCGACAAGAGAGAATCGGCTATGCCGAGACCTCTTCGAAGCTGACGGAGTGGAAAAAGCAAGAAGACCTCCAGTTTCTCAATGAAGTAAGCAGCGTTCCTCTTCAGCAGGGACTGAGACATCTGCAAACGGCTTTCACTAACTTCTTTACCGGTCGGACAAACTATCCGAACTTCAAGAAGAAGCGCAATGGTGGCAGTGCAGAGTTCACAAAGTCTGCTTTCAAATGGAAACAGGGTCAGGTGTTTCTGGCTAAAAGCCCAGAACCATTGAACATTCGATGGTCCAGGCGGATTCCCGAGGGGGCTGAGCCCTCCACGGTGACTGTACGACTGAACCCGTCTGGTCAGTGGTACATCAGCCTCCGCTTTGACGATCCTCGGAATCTCACACTGGAGGCTTCTAACCAGTCGATTGGGGTGGACGCTGGGATTACCAGCTTGGTCGCCCTGAGTGACGGGGAAAAGGTCGCCAATCCCAAGCACTTTGACCGGCATTACCGACGACTTCGCAGAGCCCAAAAGGCTCTGAGCCGCAAGCAAAAGGGCTCTCGTAATCGAGACAAAGCTCGACTCAAGGTAGCGCGGATTCACCAACAGATTTCTAATTCTCGGAAAGACCATCTTCACAAGCTGACGACTCGACTGATTCGTGAAAATCAAACGATCGCGGTCGAGACGCTGGCAGTGAAGAACATGGTCAAGAACCCCAAGCTTTCCCGTGTCATTAGCGATGCGGGCTGGGGTGAGCTGATTCGCCAACTGGACTATAAGGCCCTGTGGTATGGGCGAGAGTTGGTGAAGATCGATCGCTGGTTTCCCAGCTCTAAGCGCTGTGGGAACTGCGGCCATGTCGTAGAGCGATTGCCGCTGAGCATTCGAGAGTGGGATTGTCCGAAGTGTGGCAGTCACCATGATCGGGATGTGAACGCGGCAAAGAACATCTTGGCGGTGGGACACACCGTGTCAGTCTGTGGAGCGACCGTAAGACCGGAGGGGAGCAAGTCCCGGAAGGCAGGTGCTAGGAAGCAGAAACCCAAATCGTGAGGTTTGGGAATCACCGTGGGTTCACCCCGGTGAGGATGTCAACAAATGCATTACGCTGACTAATCATCCAGCCGGAACCTCTCCATCCCCCGCTACCCCTGCCTTCTCCGATCCGCCCCAGGGGAGATCTGCGATTCCCCTTTTCTGAGAGAAACGTGAATAAGATCTAAACTCCGCTCGGGAAACCGGGGTTTTGTGGCATTATGGACCTCAGAAAGTCTCCATTCTTGTCAGCACATCGAAAGGAAATCGAGCTATGACCCTTCGTCTCGGCGATACTGTTCCTAATTTCACGCAGCAATCGTCTGAAGGTGAGATCAACTTCTACGATTGGGCAGGGGATAGCTGGGTAGTGCTTTTTTCTCACCCCGCCGACTACACCCCCGTTTGCACCACTGAGCTCGGTGAAGTTGCTCGCCTCAAGCCTGAATTCGACAAGCGCAACGTCAAAACCATTGCTCTGAGCGTCGATGATACGGAGTCTCACACCGGCTGGATTTCCGACATCGAAGATACTCAGTCCGTCAAGCTGAACTACCCCATCCTGGCAGATCCCGATCGGAAGGTCTCTGACCTGTACGACATGATCCACCCCAATGCCAGCAACACCGTCACCGTGCGGACCGTCTTCATCATCGACCCCGAGAAGAAGCTCCGTCTCACCCTGACCTATCCCCCCAGCACCGGTCGTAACTTCGACGAAATCCTGCGGGTCATCGACTCCCTGCAACTGACCGATCACCACAGCGTCGCAACCCCCGCCAACTGGAAAGATGGCGACGACTGCGTGATCGTCCCCTCCCTCAAGGATCCTGAAGTCCTCAAGGAGAAGTTCCCCAAAGGCTATACCGAAGTTCGCTCCTACCTGCGCATGACGCCTCAGCCCAACAAGTAAGCAGGGCCTGGGTCAAGCAGCCTATAGAGTCCTAAGTTAGGGCTAAACAATCTCTCAAAAGGGCGTACAGCGTGCGCCCTTTTGCGTTCTTTAGCTCCGGCGCGATCGCCCGCAGGGAGCCGAGCATTTCCCCTTACGATGGGGAAAGTGACACACCAGCAGATCATCAACGCAAGTAATGGACATCAAAGACGGCTTTGTCGGAGCAGTTGGCAACACGCCCCTGATTCGCTTGGATAGCGTCAGCGAAGAAACCGGCTGCGAAATCCTAGGGAAAGCAGAATTCCTCAATCCCGGCGGCTCGGTGAAAGATCGGGCAGCGCTGTACATCATCGAAGATGCCGAAAAGCGCGGCGAACTCAAGCCCGGCGGCACCGTAGTCGAAGGCACTGCTGGCAATACCGGAATTGGCCTCGCCCACATCTGCAACGCCAAAGGCTACAAGTGCCTGATCATCATTCCTGAAACGCAGTCCCAGGAAAAAATCGACCTGCTGCGCACCTTGGGCGCTGAAGTCCGGACCGTGCCTGCCGTGCCCTACCGCGATCCCAACAACTACGTGAAGCTGTCGGGACGCCTAGCGGCGGAGATGGACAACGCCATTTGGGCCAACCAGTTTGACAACCTTGCTAACCGCCTGGCCCACTACGAGACCACAGGCCCCGAAATCTGGGCGCAGACCGACGGCCAAGTAGACGCCTGGGTGGCAGCGACGGGGACCGGCGGCACCTACGCTGGCGTCGCACTCTTTCTGAAAGAGAAAAATCCTAACGTGAAGTGCGTGGTGGCTGATCCCCTGGGGAGCGGTCTCTACAGCTATATCAAAACCGGGGAAATCCACCTCGAAGGCAGCTCGGTGACGGAGGGCATCGGCAATAGCCGGGTGACGGCCAATATGGAAGGCGTGCCGACGGACGATGCGATCCAAATCGACGATACGGAAGCCCTGCGGGTGATCTATCAGCTCCTGCACAAGGACGGCCTGTTTATGGGGGGCTCGGTGGGGATCAACGTGGCGGCGGCGGTGGCGCTGGCCAAGCAGATGGGGCCGGGACACCGGATTGTGACGGTGCTGTGTGACGGCGGCGCGCGCTATCAGTCGCGGCTGTTTAACGCGGAGTGGCTGGCCTCGAAGGGGCTGGCGATGCCGGCGATCGCCTCCTAGCGCCTGAGCGATCGCGAACCGGAGCATTGCGCGGTAGCCTGGGGCCAATCCTTGGATATATGCACAGAAATTCAGAGAAACGCCACAATGAGGGCAAGGCAACCGTGCCTTGATTCCCTTCATGGCGGAGTTTGATTGATGCAAATTCAGGCGATCGCGGCCCATGAGCAAGGAGCAATGCTCCGGCCCTACACCTTTGAAACCGAAAGTCTTGGCAGCTTTGGCTGCGTGATCAAAGTGCTGGCGTGCGGGATCTGCCACTCAGATCTCCACGTGATCGACAATGACTGGGGGACCAATCGCTATCCGATGGTGCCGGGGCACGAGGTGATCGGCGAAGTCACAGAACTGGGGCCAGAGGTGCGCCACCTCAAAATCGGCGATCGCGTCGGTGTGGGCTGGCAGGCCTCGTCCTGCATGGAGTGTCGCTACTGTCTGCGCGGCGACGAAAACCTCTGCGACGAAAACAAAGGCCTGATTACCGACTCCTATGGCGGCTTCGCAGACTATCTGCAAGTTGACGCCCGCTTTGCTTTCCGGATTCCGGACGGGATCAAAACAGAACATGCCGGTCCCCTGCTGTGCGGCGGCATCACCGTGTATTCGGGCCTGCGCAATGCAGGCATGACCTCCGGCCAGAATATCGGCATCATCGGCGTGGGCGGTCTGGGCCACATGGCGGTCCAGTTTGCTAGCAAGCTGGGTAACCGCGTGACGGTGTACACCACCTCCCCGGACAAAGCGGAGTTTGCGGCCAAGCTGGGAGCCCACGAAGCGCTGGTCGTCCCTCGCGAAGGGGCACTGCCCCAGCCCCAGCGGCCCCTGGATATCATTCTCAACACGGCCCCGGCTTCTCTCAATTGGCCGGACTATCTGGCCCATTTGGACGCTGACGGGACGCTGGCTTTTGTGGGAGTGCCAGCGGAGCCCCTCAACATCCCGATTTGGGCGCTGCTCGGCAAGCGCCGCCGCATTATGGCTTCGCCCATTGGCGGCCGGCCCAGCATCAATGAAATGCTGGACGTGAGCGATCGCTACGGCATCGAGCCCATTGTCGAAACCTTCAGCTTTGACCAGGTCAACGAGGCGCTGCAAAAGGTGCGGGACAACACGGTGCGCTACCGAGCGGTGCTGGTGCGCTAGACCCAAGGTCAAAAATCGGGCTGCCCCAGCAGACTAGCTAGAAACGCCGAGGGCGGCAGAGCGATCGCGCGTCACGAAGGGAATCTCTACCACTTCGGCGATCGCCTCTCCCGCCTGGGCCGTTAGGCCCGCTCCCCCGGCCTTCGTGCGCACATAGCCCAGGCCGATCGCGCCTTCTGAGGCTTCGGTCACGCTGGTTACCAGCCCAACTTTTTCGTCGTTGAGCAAGATCGGCGTCCCGGGCTCCACCGGCTGGCTCAGGCGCAGCCCCCAGAGCTGCTGCTTGACGCCCTTGTAGGTGTCGAGGCGGGCGATCGTCTCCTGGCCGATGTAGCACCCTTTATTAAAAGAGATCGTGTGCCACAGCCCTGCTTCCAGAGGATTGTAGTCTTCGGTGAGCTCGCAGTCGGGGGCCGGACGACCCTGCTCGATGCGCAGCTGCTCCCAGGCGCGATCGCCCATGGGTACAGCGCCCGCTGCCACGAGCCCTTGCCACAGCGCTGCGCGATCCTGGGCGGTGCAGATCAGGGTGTAGCCCGGCGCGGCGAGGCCGCTCCCCACTGCAACCCGGACTTCAGCCTTGCCCAGGGTGCCCGAGAGGTGCTGACCGTGGGGACCGTCCGGCACCGGCAGCCCGAGACCCGCCAGCAAAGCTTGGCTCTCAGGGCCGATCAGGCTGAGGACCGCGGTGTCAGAGGTGCAATCCTTTAGCGACACCTGGTCCATGGGGAAAATGTAGCGATCGAGCCAGGCCAAAATCTGCTGGTGGCGCTGAGGCGAAACCAGCACCAAAAAGTGAGTCTCGAGAACGTACACCGTGGCCAAGTCCAGCGTGCGGGCGGTCGAGGTGACAAAAACGGTGTCGCAGCCTTCGCCGCTCTGGAGGCGCTGAAAGTCGTTGGTGCTTTGATTGTGCAGATAGCGAACGCGATCGCCCCCGGCAATTTCGATGCGGCCCCAGTGACTGCGATCGCACACCGCCACCCCCTTCAAAGCTGCCTGGCGCGCCGCCGAATCGTTGCCGAAGCTTGCGGCGACAGGCGGCTCCCCCTGCAAGCTCGTCTCTGCTGCCTGCTGCATATCCATCTGACTCAACCTCTCCTTGTTCTTGGTTCTTGCATTCGCTACCGCGGCCTACCGCCATTGTCGCGCGATCGCGCGCCCCGCGGATACTCAAGCGCCTATCTCGGGCAATCCCGCGAAAATGCCCTCGATCAGCCCCCGAGTTTTCTCTTCGAGGCGATTCCAGTCCACATCGCTAGAATCTTCCTCCAGAAGCTGCGTATCGATGGTCACTGCCCCAGCCGCGTCCGCTGCATAGTTCACAAAGCAAACCTGATAGCAGAGGTCCCAAAGGTCTATCCGCACCTCTCGATCGCCCTTTTGCAGACGCAGGATGTGCCCCGGAAACGGCGCGGGCAAACCGGCGAGCTGCTCGTCGAGGGTCGCCGCCGTTTCGGGATCGGCGCTCTCGCGCTCTGCCCGCAGCTGCAAGACCCGATCGCGCAGCTCCTCTGGGGTGCCATCTGGCCACAGCAGCACCTCTTCGTAGGTCCCCCGCCAGTCCGTCTCGTCTAGCTGTTTGCGCAGGTTGTCAATGATGCGGATAAAGGCCGGCTGCATGAGGATTTCTGCCTGATGCCACGCGGTCAAATCCGCAAGCTTCGGTTTCATAGTCATAATCCCAGGGAGATCTGTCGCTCTACCATCAGCGATCGCCCCCTGATCCTACAGCGCTTTCCAAGCGCTCACTGCGCGATCGCTCCGCTGCCTGCCGTTCTGGAATCCGTAGAACCTCGCTTTATTCAGGAAACAATTTTTACCACAATTGTTTTAAGTCACGGGCATTTTGCAAAAATGCTGGCTTGCCAGACCCCCGCCGATGTTTCACCTGGGCGATCGCTTTGGGGAAACCGTTGCGCCACCTCTGAGCACTGGCTGCCCATTCCTCCCCTGTAACGCAGGCCCATCCTGCTTTGAATCCCCTGACGCGGTGAAGCGAAGTCGGCTCAACTTCGCTAGGGTAGGTTTAGAGCGATCGCCCGCGCCTGTTTGCCCACAAGCTTTGGCTGCCTTGGGGACACTCAGGCGACTGTCTGCGCCCCCCAGCCAACCAACGAAAAACCGACCAACCGAAAACGGACCGAAGGACAATAGCCCATCCCTCTAGCGCCTAACCTGCGATCGCCTGACGACAGCTCCAGAGAACCCCTTGGGACGATCTGACCACTGACACGACCACCCGCGCAGGAAAGCAGGCAAGTTCTCTACGCTATGGATAGGAATCTACCGCTTTCCCCCTATGGCCTCTATTGCCCGCAAAAATCTGCTAGAAGACATCCCGCGCTTTTTGGTGGCGCAGGCGGGCATCATGTTTGCGGTGAGTCTAGTCACGATTCAGCTTGGCATCCTCAAAGGCTTTACCCGCTCCACAGCCCTCATCGTTGACCACTCCACCGCAGATATCTGGGTTGCCTCCCAGGAGCTAGTCCACCTCGAGCTGACCATGCCGCTGCCCCTTACCCTAGCCAGCCAGGCCCAAGAGGTCGAAGGCGTGCAGCGCGTCGAAGTTGTCATCAACCAGGCTGCCCGCTGGCGAAACCAGAGCGGCAAAATCGCGCCCGTCCGCGTCATTGGCTTTGATCCCCAAGGCACCTTGTTCCGCCCCTGGAACCTCCAGGCTGGGTCCATCGCCACACTGCAACAGCCCTACCAAGTCCTGCTCGACCAGAGCAATTTCAGCTCCCTCGGGGTGCGCAATCAAGGCGACACCGCGCAAATCTCCTCTTTGCCCGCCACCGTCGCGGGCTGGGTCCAGGGCACCCAGTCCATCGCATCGAGTGCTTTTTTGTACACCTCTTTGGAAACGGCCAACGCCTACGCCACCGCAGGCCTACAGTCCGATGTGCAGTGCCGCCTAGAGGCCGACGGGTTGGCGTGCACGAGTTCCTTTAACCGCTCAGAGACTGCCCCAGCGGCTGCCCCGCCCAAGGCCCTGAGCGGCTCGGATGCCATCACCTATCTGCTGATCAAAGCGCGCCCTGGAGAAGACCTAGCGGCGCTTAAGCAGCGCCTCGATCGCGCCTTGCCGGGGACGCGGGCCTTTACCCGCCAAGAACTGTCGGAGCAGACGCGCATCTACTGGCGCGATCGCACAGGCATCGGCTTCATCCTAGGCCTGGGCGCCTCCGTGGGGGTGGTGGTGGGCATGGTGATCGTGGGCCAGATTCTCTATTCCTCGGTCTCCGACCACATCAAAGAGTTTGGAACTCTCAAAGCAATGGGGGCGTCAGACTGGACCATCTACCGCGTCATTGTCGAGCAGGCGCTGTGGATGGCTATCCTGGGATACTTTCCAAGCATTGCACTGTGCATGGGACTGGGCGCTTGGACCATGGCAACCCAGGGAATCACGATCCTAATCACTCCATCGATGGCGCTCATCCTCTTCGGAGTGACGGTCGGGATGTGTGCAAGCTCAGCGGTTTTTGCAATCCAAAAAGTGACTCGGGTTGATCCAGCCATCGTGTTCAAAGCATGATGACTCACGGATATCCCGTGCAATTGACTACGGAGGCTCTACCGAAAAATGACTATGCTAGAAGAAAACTTCCTCATTGCGGTGGCTGCCGAGACCCCCTAGCCCCAAGTTTCGGCAGCGTTTCCTGGCCGGGGCTAGACGGTCGCCTAGGCTGTCTCGTTCAAGAAAAACCAAGATGAATCTTCCCGGTAGTACTGAGTATCCGTATTGTCTCCTTGGCGTTGCGGATCTATCTCATAGCTGCCATGACCCGAGTAGATTTCGTCCTGCTTTGGTTTCGCCTCCTCCTTGTCCAAAGCGCTGTTATTTTTCCTCCCCCGCATGACTGTTTCTCAAGTTAAGTTTGCTCAATTTGCAGTTCCCCTGGATCAGGCTGTCTCTACCCATCGAAGCGTGAGCGGTGTTCATTCGGGTGCGATCTGCGCGCACAACATCGCGATGGTGTTTCAGGCTGGGGGTGAGCGTGTGCAAGCCCTCAAGGATATCGACCTGACGGTGCAGACTGGGGATATTCAGCTGCTAATGGGGCCTTCTGGTTCGGGCAAGACGACTCTGCTGTCAATTCTGGCAGGGCTGCTAACCCCAACGACTGGCTCGGTGCACCTCCTGGGCCAAGAGATCACGCGGATGTCGCGATCGCGCCTAGCTCGCTTCCGCCTGAAGAACATTGGCTTTATTTTTCAGGGGTTCAATCTTTTCCCGGCTCTGACGGCGATCGAGAATGTCGAGGTAGCCCTGCACATGAAGGGCATCCAAGGCCGCCAGGCGCGGGAGGAAGCCCGACATTTGCTGTCCCAGGTAGACCTGAGCCACCGAGTGGACTATATGCCACGGGATCTGTCCGGCGGCCAAAAGCAGCGGGTGGCGATCGCACGGGCCTTGGCGGGCAGTCCCCAGCTCATCATGGCGGACGAACCGACGGCGGCGCTGGATTCCCACAGCGGCCATGCGGTGATCGAGCTGCTGCGCAACCTGGCCAAGGACAGCGGGCGAACGGTGTTGATGGTGACCCACGATCCGCGAATTATCGACGTGGCGGACCAGGTGCTGTATCTGGAAGATGGCTTGCTCAAGACGCCGCCCCAAGCGGTCTAGCCTCCGCGCCCTGCTCGGCTTGAGGGACTGGCGGCTCCAGTGAGCGTTCTCCGAAATCTGGTTAAGGCTCTGTGTGGCTAATCCCAATGCCTGGAGAAATCCTGGGGCGATCGCTGTCCTCTATTTCGAGAACTTCACCATGACTTTTTCTGCCCGATCTCTGACGCGCTGGGTTCTGCTCTCCGGCGTGCTGCTCCTGCCAGCGTGCCAGAACCCCAATCCCTTGGCTTCGGGCGGGAGCCCCTCGCCGAGCCCCTCTGCGCCTGCGATCGCCTCTCCCAGCCCTTCGCCCACCGCGTCGCCTTCGGTTTCTGGGGAGTTTGTGCCCCAAACGCTGTGCTACACCGTCGACACGGCCAACACTTCTGGCCAGGCGCGGATTTCCATCGATCGCGATCGCACCGTGACCGGAGAAACCCGCGCCACGATCCAAAATCCTGAAGAAGGCTACTATTCCTCCTACACTCAGGAGCTGAGCGGCAAGCTAGGGGACAACAGCGACCTGATTCTCGACGTCACGACCCGGATCGAAAACGATGTCCAGCGGACTCAGGAAACCTGGCTCTTGACCGGCACCGTTCTCCAGGCGGAGCGCGTGACCTACGAGCCAGCGGACTGTGACGAACTCGCCGAATCTCCCGACGACGCGCCCCCCAGCGAAGCGCCTGCGGAGCCCCAGGCAGGGGGGACTCGTATCGAATTTGCGGCTGGCAGCACCTCCAGCCAGGTTCAGAACTCCGTGGTGCGCGGCACTCGAGACACTTACTTGCTGAATGCGGCGGCGGGGCAAACGATGCGCCTCAGCATTTCCTCGCTGGAAAATAATGCTGTTTTCGAAGTGATCGGCCCGGATGGCGCAGCCCTAGCTCAAGAAGAAGAGCAGCTGACCCTAGAGCTGCCGGCCAGCGGTGATTATCAAGTGATCGTGGGCGGTACGCGGGGGAATGCAACTTATACCCTGGACGTCGCCATTGAGTAACTGGCGGGGCTTGAGCAGGGGCGATCGCCCCTGGCCCTAGGGACGGGCGATCGCCGTCATTCGCTCTCGAAACAGTGGCACCAGCTCAGGCCGCGCGCTCACCAGCGTTGGATAGGGGCGGTGGCTATAATTTTGGCCCACCTTCAGCGGAAAAATGTCCTCCTCTTCTAGGGGAGTCCACACCGCCCCTGCTGCCTGGGCGATCGCCCACACCGCCGCGATGTCCCAGATCTTCGGCGTTGCCTCCACCGCTCCTAGGGCGATCCCCGCCCCCACAATCAGCAGATTGTAAGTCGCTACCCCCAGCATCCGAATCTTGCAGGGAAAATCGGGCGTGATCACCCCGGTGCTGCGAGCGCACACACTAAAAAAGTGGTTGCCGCTGGGTTCCTCTAAGCTGCTGTGAATGGGCTGATGATTGCAAAAAGCGCCCTCAGGCCCGGTCAAACCAGAGTCGCCATACCAGTAGCCGTAGAATGACTGCCGAATCGGCGGCAGGGCTACGTAGCCGAAAACCGGCGTTCCCCGATACAGCAGCCCCAGGGAAATGCCCCACAGCGGCACGCCCCGGGCAAAGTTGGTGGTGCCGTCAATGGGGTCAATGATCCAGCACCATTCCTGCTCCGGAAAGATGTGGGCCACTTCTTCGCTGAGGACCCCGTGCTCTGGAAACGCTGCCTGAATCGCCTCGCGCAGCGCCTGGTCAGCCCAGCGATCGGAGCCAGTGACCAGGCTGCCGTCGGCTTTTTCGTCGGCCTGGGCGCCCCCAAAGTCGGCCAAAAGGCGATCGCCCACCGTCTGTGTCGTGGTCTCTGCAAAGCGCAGCACCGAATCCCAAAAGTCCTGCATCAGTCTAGTTCGCTCTCCAAAACCGCTGCGATCGCCTGACGGGCATTTTCCCGAAACTCCTGCACATTGACGCGGCCCAGGAACCACACCGCCAGCAGCATCCCCACGGCCTGCACCCCAAACACAAGCCCGTAGGCCGTCATCAGGCTAGGGGTAAGCTGTTTGCCCAGGGTAAGCACAGTGCCGCCCGCCAAGGTCGACAGACCGCGAGCCATCGCTTGGGACAGTCCCCAGGCACCAATGAAGGTGCCCGCCGTTTCGGCGGCTGTCAGGTCGAGCATCATGCTGATCGCCCCCGTGGTGGTAATGCCAGAGGCCAGCCCAAAGACGAGCAGCGCCCCTTTCAGCATGGCGGGATTTTGAGTGAAGCCCGACAGAATAATCAAAATAAAGCAGCCTGACACCAGGATGCAGCCCAGAGTTGCGGTTTTCTGCTTCCCAATGCGCGGCACGATCCAAAATCCTGTGATGCTCAGCCCGACCAGCGTCCCCAATCCCCAAAAGGCGTTGAGCCGCGTGGTTTCGGCATAGCCCATCCCAAAAACCTGTCCTCCGTAAGGCTCCAAAACAGGCTCTTGCATAAATAGGCTAAGGGTCATGACCAGCAAGAAAGAAAAAAACAGCCCTGTCTGGCGACTAGCGGTGAGCACTCGTAAAGCTCGCCCTAGGGTGATTTTGTCTTCTCGGTCAATTAGCGTTGAGCGACGGGAGTAGCGAGAATACTTTTTCTCTAGACCGATTGTTGCCACGAAGGTCAGGCCTATCACAATCGCTGGCACGATCAAAAAGAGGGAATTGACCGAGCTCTGAAGCTGCTCAATGGGAGTATTGGCTTCAATTTGCTTCAGAAGCACACTGCTGACGATCGCCCCAACGATGATGCCTACCATGAGCATGGACCAGACGATGCCCACGAGTTTGGAGCGATTGTCTTCGTCCGAGACATCGACTAGGAGAGCGGCGAAGGGGGTTGAACTGGAGCTGAGGGCAAGACCATAGCCAGCAAAAATCAGTCCCAGCATGGCCGTCCAGCCCAACATGGCGCCGGACCATTCCCAGGTGCCGTTGGCTGCTGCGATCGCGCCTCCGAGCTGCCACGATCCCTGCACTGCCAGAAAAGCAATCACTGCGAAGGCGATCGCCCCCATCCAGACATAGCCGCTGCGGTGGAGGCCAAACAGCGGCTTGGCGTCGGACATCTGGCCAAACCAAATGCGCGCTGGCGCGACAAACTGGTGCATGGCCAAAACGCCTGCCGCCGCGATCGCCGGTACCGCTAGCCCGTCAATCAAGACTCGATTGAGCACGCCCAGGGTCAAGATCGACATGATGCCCAGGCCCATCTGAAACAGCCCCAAGCGCAGCATGACAACCCAAGTGACTCTAGGCAAATCCTCAAGAGGCCCTGGGGGTAAAGAAGTCGGTTTAGAGAATTCGCTGGTCATTGCCCACCTAGCGTCCTTTGCCAGTCAACAATAGCGCTTTCCGCCCGAAATACACGAGCGCCTCTTTTCATTAAAGAGGAAGGCTGGACCCCTTGAAAACCAAGCCGGGCACCCAAAGGGCAATCGGGGAAGGTGTCTCAGCAAAAAGCGCCCAAAAAAGAGCGAGAAATCACTCCTGTTTGGGCGCGGACTTAGGTTAGATGAGAAGGACAAAGCCGCTAATCAGCGGGTCTGTCCTTCTCTCGCCCGACGATCGCGTCAGGCCTTGGGTCTTTAGTCTTTGATGCTCGAAGCAGCGTTGCGGCTGCGGGGACCGCCGGTGCGATTTTGGCGCTTCGTGGGGCGAGGCTTGGGCATGTCGTTGGCTTCCGGTACGTCGTCGTAGGCGCGATCGGACTGAGCCCAGGCCGGCCGGGTCGCATCGTAGGCCATTTGCAGCGCCGCTGCGGCGATCGCCCGAGGCTCGTACTCTTCGCTCAGCTGAGCCACAATCGGCAAGAAGGAAGCCAAACGCTCACCCGTCAGGGTTTCCAGCACATTGGTCTTGAGCTGATCGAGCTGGCGTGCTTCGATCTGAGCGCGTGACGGAATCGATCGCACTTCCAGGGTCTGGCGCACGTGGCGCTCGATCGCCCGCAGCTTGCCCCGCTCATAGTTCTGAATCAGGGAAATTGCCGTACCCGTCTTGCCAGCCCGACCCGTCCGACCGATCCGGTGCACGTAGCTTTCGATGCTGTCGGGCAGGTCGTAGTTGATCACGTGGGTCAGGTGGTCTACATCGAGACCCCGAGCCGCGATGTCCGTTGCCACCACCCAGCGGATCTGATGCTGGCGGAACCGCAGCAGGAGACGCTCCCGCTGAGTCTGGCTCAGGTTGCCGTGGTACTCGTCCACGCTGTAGCCAGCGGCCTGGAGCTGACTGGTCAAGTCAGCCGCCGTTTGCTTGGTCCGCACAAAGATCAGCGCTGCCTCTGGCTCTTCCATCTCCATGATGGGTTGCAGAGCCCGGGCCTTGGACCAGCCGCGAGGCACCATGTAGGCGACCTGGTTGATGCGGCTCGGCGCAGCCTTGGGCTGCTTGATCGTGACATTGACGGGCGATCGCAAGAACTTGGTGACAAGCTCACGAATCGACGGCGCCATCGTCGCGGAGAAGAAAGTCGTCTGGCGATCGGCCGGAAGCTGGCTCAAGATCTTCTCGACGTCTTGGATGAAGCCCATGTTGAGCATCTCATCCGCCTCGTCCAGCACCAGCCAAGTCAGCTGATCCACCTTCAGGCAGCCCCGATTGAGCAAGTCCATCACCCGACCCGGCGTGCCCACTACAATGTGCACACCCCGGTCGAGGCGCTCGATCTGGCGCTCGATGGACTGGCCGCCGTACACCGCCAGCGTAAAGACGCGATCGCGTCCCCGCAGATCCCGAATGGACTGGCAAACCTGCACCGCCAGCTCCCGCGTTGGGGTCAAAACCAGCGCCTGCACAGCATTTTTCTTCAGGTCAATGGCTTCCAGCATCGGCAGAGAAAACGCGGCGGTTTTCCCGGTACCAGTTTGGGCCTGACCCACTACATCGCGTCCCGACAGCAGGTGGGGAATCGCTTCAACCTGAATGGGGGTTGGGGCTTCGAATCCGAGGGATTCTAGGTGGCGAGAACGAGCTTCCGAAATTCCCAAGCTATGGAAGGAAAGAGTCATCGAATCTCCTAGCTAACGTCGTTGTGTTGAGTTGTCGCCACCACTAGCCACAGTCAGTCCCTGCATGCCGTCAGGAAGTCAGTGCCCCATAGCAGCGTCAAAAATTTGCGCTTACAGTGCGTGAGAGACAAGCGCATTGGATGAATATCAGTGAGATGCGCTTGCATCTGCTAGTTGGACTGGTGATGTGTCTGCATGGGACCCAGTCCGATCGGGTTCTCAGAACCCAAACTTAGCCGTATCAGCGTGCTGCCAGTTGGGGCTGCTGTAAGCAGTCAGCCGCCGTTGCGATCGAACCATAGAGGTCATAGGCATCAGCATCTTCGATTCTGACCGGCACGAGGGACGCCAAAGTCGCATTCCCTCGGATGTAGATCAATCCATCCACTTCGGGGGCAAATCGAGCAGAACGCCCAATCAGCTCACCTGTTTCAGGATTCTCTTGCTCAATGAGCACATCCACAACCTTGCCAATTTCTGCCCGGTTTCGCTCTAGAGAGATAGGCTGCTGCAAAGACATCAGGGCATCTCGCCGCGCGTCCATGACAGATTGCTCAAGCGGGTTGGGCAGGTCGTAGGCCGGAGTTCCTTCTTCGGGGGAAAAAGTGAAGACTCCAACGTGGTCGAAGCGATGGCGATCGACGAAAGCCATCAGGTGCTCAAAGTGTTCATCGGTTTCTCCGGGGAAGCCCACGATAAAGGTGGTCCGGAGCACAGCGTCGGGCAACGATTCCCGCAGGCGCTCGATGATGCCGTCGTTGACGCGTCCCTGCCAGGGACGGTTCATTGCTCGCAGGATGTCGGGATGCGAGTGCTGAAGCGGCAAATCAAGATAGGGCAAGACGTTGGGAGTCTCCTTCATGGCCTGAATGACCTTAGGAGTGAGCCCGGTGGGATAGGCGTAGTGCATGCGAATCCAGGGCACGTCGACCTTGCCAAGGGCGCGCAGCAGCTCATCGAGCTTGGGTTCGCCGTACAGATCTAGGCCGTAGTTGGTGGTGATTTGCGAGATCAATATGATCTCTTGCACCCCTTCGGCGGCGAGCTGCTCGGCTTCGGCGACGATGGACTCGATGGAGCGCGATCGCTGGTTGCCCCGCAGGTGGGGGATGATGCAGAAGGCGCAGCGATAGTCGCAGCCTTCGGCAACCCGAAGATAGGCACTACCTTCAGCTGTAGTCCGATAGCGGGGAACGTTTTCGTCGGCGATGTACGTTGGATTGCTAGAAATTTGTTTAACGCGCTCTCCGGTTTCAGCGCGCTGGATGACATCGACGATTTTGTTGTAGTCGCCAGTTCCGACGACGGCGACGGCCTCGGGCAGTTCCTCGAGCAGCTGCTCTTGGAAGTGCTGGGCCATGCAGCCAGTGATAACGATGCGCTTGTTAGACTCTGCAAGCTCTACCAGGGTGCGCACCGACTCTTCGCGAGCTGCCTGAATGAAGCTACAGGTGTTAACTATAACGTAGTCTGCAAGTTCTTCGTTAGAATCGACTTCGTAACCGGCTTGAACCAGTAGTCCCAGCATGTGTTCGGTGTCGATGCGATTCTTTTCACAGCCAAGGTGAGAGACAGCAATTGTCGGTTTACTTCCCATGAAGCTCCAAAATCAGAAGGTGAAAGGCGTCAAACGGAGATAGAGCTCTGACGAGCCGCAGCGATCTTTCCGATGACGGTCTTTTTTCTGACTCGTGTAAACACAATCGGAAACGCCGCTTGGTGAGGCAGCTGCTGCCGATGGTTACCGTCAACTGCGATCGCACTCTGAAGTACCTTCGCCATCCTATCGCATAACGCGCAATCGCAACATAACTACACAAAAAAACTTTTGCCCGGGCTGCGCGGGGATCGCTGGGGAAGCCATCTGAGCATTATGGCGATCGCCTCTGCCAGACTTTTGCAGGACCATTTCTTGCTAAAGTACTCAGTATGCGGGCAGTTTGCTAAATCTTTCGGCAAAGCTGCCTGGTGGTCTCAACCAAAGCCCCAGTCCTGTGGAGCTAAGCTGTGGGTCCAAACCTCACAGCTCCGGCGACCCACTCAACCCAAAATCCTGGATCCAGACTAGAGAGTCCGAGTTGTAAGCGCGTGGACTTAAGACGTATTTTCAAAACCCCTAACCCGGTCATTGGCGTTGTGCATTTGGCCCCGCTCCCGACCTCTCCTCGATGGGGAGAAGATCTGAGAGTTGTGCTAGATCGCGCGGAGCGGGAGGCAACGGCCCTAGCCGCAGGGGGAGTCGATGGCATTATTGTTGAAAATTTTTTTGATGCGCCTTTTGCCAAGAGCCAGGTAGACCCGGCAGTGGTGAGCGCCATGAGCCTGATTGTGAGTCGGCTCATGCATATGGTGACGGTGCCGATCGGAATCAATGTTCTGCGCAATGATGCGCGCAGCGCCATGGCGATCGCAACCTGTGTGCGGGCTCACTTCATTCGCGTCAATGTGTTGACGGGAGTCATGGCTACCGATCAGGGCCTTATCGAGGGCCAAGCTCACGAGCTGCTGCGCTATCGGCGCGAGCTAGGCAGCGATGTCAAGATTTTTGCTGATGTGCTGGTCAAGCACGCTCGCCCTCTGGGTTCGCCCAACCTAACGACGGCGGTCCAAGAAACCATTGAGCGCGGCTTGGCCGACGGGGTGATTTTGTCGGGATGGGCGACGGGGCGGCCTCCCTCCCAAGAGGATCTGGAACTGGCAAAGGCTGCGGCAGGCAGCACGCCGGTGTTTATTGGCAGCGGCGCGAACTGGGAAAACATTGGCACGCTGATGCAGGCCGCCGATGGCGTCATTGTCTCGAGCTCCCTCAAGCGCCATGGCCGCATCGAGGAACCGATCGATCCGATTCGAGTCAGTCGGTTTGTAGAGGCGATGCGCCGCAGCTTGTCGAGCTCGGATGCTCGTCAGACGATGCCTTCGGCTAAGCTGCAATCTTCGGAGGTCTAGGGAAGGTGGGCGATCGCCTTCCAAGATCAGCGCCATGTTGCAGAATAAAGTCAGTCCACTGACTTCTGAATTTGACCGTTGAAGTGCTTGTTTGTGCTGTTGTTTGTGCTCCTGAATTTGTGAGGGCCTATGACCCGTCGTCGCGCTACACCCCCCTGGATTCATCGATGGTCGCGCCCGATTATGGGGGCGATCGCTGTTGCGGGTGCGATTGGCACCGGCTATCTGACGATTGTGAAGCTGACCGGCGGCACGGCGGCTTGCCCCACCGAAGGCTGTGAGCGGGTCCTCTCAAGCCCCTACGCCACCGTTTTTGGGTTGCCCCTGACCCTCTTTGGCTTCTTGGCTTACTTCAGCATGGCGGTTTTCGCCTTGGCCCCCCTGGCCATCAGCGAGACTGCTCGCAAAGAACTGCGCTCCCAGGTGGAAAACTGGACCTGGTGGCTGCTGTTCTTTGGTGCGACGTCCATGATGATCTTCAGCGGCTACTTGATGTATCTGCTGGCCTTCGAGATCAAAACGGTCTGTTTTTACTGCGTCGGCTCAGCCTTATTCTCGCTGGCGCTGTTTGTGTTGACCTTGTTGGGCCGGAGCTGGCCTGACCTGGGACAGCTGGCATTTACGGGGGTCATTGTGGGCATGGTGGCCCTGATCGGCACCCTCGGTCTGTATGCCAACGCCACGGGATCGGCGCCCAATGGCGGCGCAACGGTGGAGGCTGGGGCGCCCCCGCCAGCGACAACGACTTCTGGACCTGCTGAAATTGCCCTAGCGGAGCACCTGACCCAGATTGGTGCGAAGGAGTACGGGGCCTACTGGTGCCCGCACTGCTTCGATCAAAAGCAGCTCTTTGGCGCCGAGGCGTCCAAAAAGCTGAACTATGTTGAGTGCGACCCTGAGGGACAAAATTCCCAGACGTCAGCGTGTCAGGCAGCGGGCATCCAGGGCTACCCGACTTGGGAAATTAAGGGTGAGCTCTATTCTGGAACCCAAAGCCTGGAGACTTTGGCGGAGATCTCGGGCTACACGGGACCCCGAGACTTCAAAAACTAGCGGGATCTGAGGCGATCGCGCCCATACTCGCTGAAACGGTGTGGTTGTCAGAACCGCACCGTTTTTTGTTGCTCAGAAGCCCAAAAAGCGGCGATCGCCCGGTTTGAGATGAAATTCTCTTTCTGTGGGGGGATGCCAACTTGACCTTCCCTCGGGAGTGTGATCTAGATCCCTGCCCATAGGCTGGATAGGTCACGCAGTGCCTGGGGGCAGCGTGTCATAACAGAAACTATCCCCGCTGGATGTGACTGCTATGGCTTCGACATTCCCTACCCCCTGGTCTTTGTTGCTGCACGCGATCGCTGCCACGGCTGCCGTCACCTTGCTTGCCAGCGATCTGACGCAATGGGTGCCCGTGTCACCGATTCCTTCTGCAAATGGCAGTTTGGTCGCCCCCCTCGATTCGCGATCGCCCCTCTCCTCGCCGTAATCTTTTCGCCCACTTGCCCTCTCCTGGAGACCCTTGAGAACCATTGCCATCTTCAGGAGATCCCTTGGGTACCCTAAGAAAGCGAGGGTGCCAATTTCTGTTTGCTGAGGCCAATCAGCTTCGCCTGCTGAAGCCGCCACCAAACTTCCGTCGTCCTGACTCTCTCCCTTGACGCATCACTATCCAGATGGGCAAGCGTTTGAATAATCGTTGGCTAGAGTTTGCGCAGCCGCTCTGGAGCAAACGCCGAATTATTTTGACGGCCTTGGGGGCCTCCAGCTTTGTCATTGCCCTGCGGTTCGGGGGCCTGCTGCAGTCCTTTGAATGGTCTTTGCTGGACCAGTATTTTCGGCTGCGCCCTCAGCATGCGCCAGACTCCCGCGTTTTGATCGTCGAGATCAATGAAGCGGACCTGCGCTATGCCGAGCGGTGGCCCATTCCTGACGATACGATGGCAGCCCTCCTGCGACGCCTCGGCGAGCTACAGCCGCGAGTGATCGGTCTGGATATTTATCGAGATTTACCGGTGGAGCCGGGGCACGAAGAGATAAAAGCCGTTTTTCGCGAAGTGCCCAACATTATTGGCATTGAGCGCATTCAAGATCAGCAGAATTCAGGGGTCCTAGGCCCTCCCGGACTGGTGGCGACCAAGCAGGTGGGCTTCAATAATTTGTTTATTGACCCAGACGGGACGGTCCGCCGGATGCTGCTGTACTGGCGTACCGAGGACGGTGTGACTCACCGCAGCTTTGCGCTCAAGCTGGTGCAGGGCTATTTGGCGTCGGAGGATGTCTCGCTGCGGCCGGTGGAGGGCGATCGCGACGCGCTGCGGCTTGGCCAAGCGACGCTGCGCCGGTTTGGGCCAAATGACGGTGGCTACGTCCGCGCAGACAATGGCGGCTATCAGCTGCTGGCCAATTTCCAAAATCCTCGCCAAGGCTTTGAGCGGGTCAGTATGACGGCGGTGCTCAAGGGAGAGGTCAAACCTGAGCAGGTCCGCGATCGCGTTGTGCTGATCGGCTCGACGGCCATTAGTATTCGCGACTTTTTCTATACGCCCTACAGCGGGGGCGATCGCAACTCCGCCAAGCCCGTGGCCGGAGTCGAGCTTCACGCCAACTTTGTCAGCCAGCTCCTGAGCGCGGCCCTCCAGGGACGTCCCCTGATGCGCGTGATCCCTGACTGGCTAGAGTACCTCTGGATTTTTGCGTGGGCCTGTCTAGGCTCTAGTCTGTGCTGGCAGTTTCGCAAGCCCTGGCAATCTGCGGGGACCATTCTTTTGGCGATGCTCCTTCTGACCGGCACGGGGTTTGTCTTATTTTTGGTGGGCTGGTGGATTCCGGTGGTGCCGACGGGCTTGGCGCTGATGGGCTCGGCGGCGGGCATCACCAGCTACCTGGCCCACCTCGAAGAGGAGCTCAAGCGCTCCAAAGAGTTTTTGCAGGGGGTCATCAACACGATTCCGGACCCCATTTTTGTCAAAGATCAGTCTCATCGCTGGATTGTCCTCAATGAGGCCTTTTCGCGGTTTTTGGGACATCCTTTGAGCCTTTTGCTCGAGCGCAGCGATTATGAATTTTTTCCGCCGGATGAGGCTGCGGTTTTCCAGGCGCAAGACGACTGGGTCTTTAGCTGCGGTAAGGAGCAGGAAACCGAAGAGAAGTTCACCGATGTCCAGGGGGTAACCCACCTGATTGCCACCAAGCGATCGCTCCATCGGGACGCCGCTGGCAACGTTTTTTTGGTGGGGGTGATTCGAGATATCACCGAGCGCAAGCGCATGGAAGAGGAGCTCAAGCAGACGGCAGCGGAGCTGGTGCGCTCCAACGCTGAGCTGAAAACCTCAGAAAATCACCTGCGCTACCTGGCTCACCACGATGTCTTGACGGGCCTGCCCAATCGTCAGCTGTTTGTGGAGCGCCTAGAGCAGGCCCTCGACTGGGCCCGCAACAACCATCAGCTGGTAGCGCTGCTGTACCTCGACCTCGACGGCTTCAAAGAAATTAACGATACCGAAGGTCACGATGCGGGGGATCTGGTCCTAAAGACCGTCGCCCGCCGCCTCACGCGCTGTCTGCGAGGCAGTGACACCGTCGCTCGCCTAGGGGGAGATGAGTTCACGGTGATTTTGCCAGCGATCCCTGAGCGCCAAATCGCGGCGCGGGTCGCCGACAAGATCCTGTCAACCCTCTCGGAACCCCTGACGGTGAATGAAAAAGCGGTGGTGGTAACCACGAGTATCGGCATCAGCACGTTCCCGTCCAACGCCGAAGACATCGAGGTCCTGATCAAACACGCGGACATTGCCATGTACGAGGCCAAGGAAATTGGCAAGAACTGCTACAAGTTCTCCGAGGCGGTCCGCGCAGTCGAGAACCTAAGCTAGAGCCGGTTCGGGAATAGCGCCCTCCATGCGCTCGAGCCAATTAATCAGGCTTTCGAGCTGCTGGTCGGCTTTGAGAGCTCCCAGGCCGCGGACGGTGACTTTGCTGGAGGAATAGACAAAGCGGCTGTGGAGATGGCTAGGCAGGTTGCCGCGCAGCAGGTTCCACGCCGGTTCTTCCATGGGCGTTTCTAGGACGACGTGCTGGGTCCCCTCGGGCTTGATGCGAGTGAAGCCGAGCTTTTTGGCGATTTGCTTGAGGGTCATGACGCGCAGGAGCTGCTGGGTTGCGTGGGGCATGGGGCCGTAGCGATCGCTCCAGTCGGCGGCGATCTGGGTCAGCTCGTGGCGATCGCCCGCCGTAGCCACCGCTCGATAGGCGCTCATCTTCTGATCCAGGTCGGGAATGTAGTCAGCGGGAATAAAGGCCGTCAGATTGAGATCGATCTGGGTATCGTCCACCTGCGGGATTTCCTGACCCCGGATTTCGCGGATCGCCTCTTCCAGCATCTCCATATAGAGATCGAAGCCGATGGCGTCCATCTGACCCGACTGCTCAGCTCCCAGCAGATTGCCTACGCCCCGGATCTCCATATCGCGCACGGCTAGCTGATAGCCCGAGCCCAACTGGGTGAATTCCTGAATGGCGCGCAACCGCTTGCGGGCGTCCTCCGAGAGCTGGCTCTGCTGGGGGTAAAACATCCAGGCGTGGGCCTGAATGCCCGCTCGCCCCACCCGGCCGCGCAGTTGGTAAAGCTGGGAGAGGCCAAAGCGCTGGGCGTCCTCGATCAAAATCGTGTTGACCCGGGGAATATCCAGGCCGGACTCGATGATCGTGGTACACACCAAAATTTCGGCCTCGCCATTGCTGAAGGTGAGCATGGTCGCTTCTAGCTCGCCTTCTTGCATCTGGCCGTGGGCGATCGCAATCCGCGCGCTCGGCACCATTTCCCGCAGGCGGCCCGCCAGCTCCTCAATGCCGTCCACCCGCGGCACCACATAAAATACCTGCCCGCCCCGATCGATTTCCTGACAAATCGCGGTGCGCACCGTTTCCATATCCAGGGGCGCCAGGTGGGTCTTGATAGGGCGGCGCGAGGGCGGCGGCGTCGTGATCAGGCTCATTTCCCGCACCCCCGACAGGGCCATGTACAGGGTGCGAGGAATCGGCGTGGCGCTGAGGGTCAAAACATCTACCTGGGTTTTGAGGCTCTTGATTTTTTCCTTTTGATTCACCCCGAAGCGCTGCTCCTCGTCAATCACCAAGAGGCCCAGCTCCTTGAACTGCACCCCTTTGCCCAGGAGCTGGTGGGTGCCCACCACAATGTCCAGTTCGCCCGTCGCCAAGCGCTGCTGGATG
The DNA here is from genome assembly GCF_000317045.1 of Geitlerinema sp. PCC 7407. Lineage (NCBI taxonomy): Bacteria > Bacillati > Cyanobacteriota > Cyanophyceae > Geitlerinematales > Geitlerinemataceae > Geitlerinema > Geitlerinema sp. PCC 7407. The sequence goes on along the minus strand of NC_019703.1, from coordinate 3,755,906 downwards.
TCGCGGCGTTCCTGGGCGGTGCGGAAGCGGTTCAGCAAGCCGATCTGGATTGGGTAAGGGGCAAAGCGCTCCTTGAGGGTGTGGTAGTGCTGCTGGGTGAGGATGGTGGTCGGGGCCAAAAAGGCCACCTGTTTGCCGGCGGTCACGGCCTTGAAGATGGCGCGGATGGCGACCTCGGTCTTGCCGAAGCCGACGTCCCCGCAGACGAGGCGGTCCATGGGGCGATCGCTCTCCATGTCGCGCTTGACGTCCTGGGTCGCCTTGAGCTGATCGGGGGTCGGCTGGTAGGGGAAGGAGTCCTCCATTTCTTCTTGCCAGGGCATATCCAGCGGGAAAGAAAATCCCTGCTGCTGGGCCCGCTGCGCGTAGAGCTGGAGCAAATCCACGGCCACTTTTTTGACGGCCTTGCGCACTTTGCTCTTGGTGCGCTCCCAGGCCTTGCCGGTCATCTTGTTCAGCTCGGGCTTGCCGCCGCCCGTCGCCCGAAATCGGGACAGGCTGCCCACCTGGTCCGCCGCCACCCGCAGCAGGCCGTCGGCGTACTGAAGCACCAGATATTCGCGGGTTTCGCCGTTGACCGTCAGGCTCTCGAGCTTCAGAAAGCGGCCAATGCCGTGGTTGCGGTGGACGACGTAGTCCCCGGGCTGCAGCTTGTTGGGGTCGACTTGCTTGGAGGCGGCGCGGCGGCGCTTGCGGACGTAGCTGGGGGTGGCGAGGGTGTGCTGACCAAAAAATTCGCGATCGGTGACGACCACCAGCCGGAAGGTCGGCAGAATGAAGCCCTCCAGCTCCGCCAAGCCCGAATACTTCACCGCGACGGGGGTGTGCTGGGTTTGCAGCTTGTCGATGGCGGGGTAGTCCCGCGGGTTGGGGACGAACTGGGCCGGGCAGTCGTGCTCTTGGAGCAGGGCGACCGAGCGCGATGGCTGGGCAGACACCAGCCAGACCGAAAAGCCGCGATCGCGCTCTTGGCGCAGGGTCTCGGCCAGCTTGGCGAACTGGTGCGCAATGGCGGGGACGGGACGGCTGGCCAAGTTGAGGCCCTGCTTTTCTTCGGCCAGCTCAGAGAGCATCAGGCGCGCAAAGGGCTCTGCGGCCTGGAGGGACGCCTCGGGCGATCGGTGAATGGGCCGCAGGCCGGACTGGCTGAGGCGCTGCCAGTGGTCTTCGACATGCTCAAACCAGCGATCGCCGTGGGCGCGGCACTGCTCCGGCTCATCGATGGCCACCAGCGTATCGCTGGGCAGGTAGTCCAGCAGCGAGGCGGGCGCGTCGAAGGCGATCCCCAGGAAGCGGCGGCTGCCTTCCAGACGCGCTTCGGTGTCGAACTGCTCCTGTTCGGTGGGGCTGAGCAGGCTGCTGAGGTCAAGGCTGCGATCGCCCAGGGCCTCGCTGACGATCGGGCTAAAGCCCGTGGGCGTCAAAATCAGCTGGGAGACGCGATCGAGCGATCGCTGGCTGCCCGGATCAAATTCGCGAATTTTCTCTAGCTCGTCGCCGAAGAGCTCCAGCCGCACCGGCAGCTCCGACGCGACGGGAAACACATCGATGATGTCCCCGCGCTGGCTCCACTGGCCTTCGGTTTCTACCATGGAGACCTTCTCGTAGCCCAGGCGGGCCAGGGTTTGGCCCAGACTGCGCAGGTTGAGCTCGTCGCCCTGGGTCAGGTGCAGGCAAAAGGGCGCAAAGGCTTCTCGGGGCGGTAAGTGGGGCTGGAGGGCGCGCTCCGTGGCGACGATCGCCAGGGGCGGCGCGGCTTTGTCGGCGATCGCCCGCAGCTTCACTAGGTCCGCTAGCACCTGCATCTGGCCCCAGGTCATCTCCGACTCGGGGTCAAAGGGCTCGTAGGGCGACGCCTCGGAGGTGGGATAAAAATGCACCGTTTGCCAGCCCATGGCCTCGAGCTGGGCGGTCCAGCGTCCGGCCTCTTCCAGGGTGGCCGTCACTACCAGGAGCGATCGCCCTTGGCTCTGGGCCAGGGCCGACGCCACCAAGCCCTTGGGCAGCCGAGCGATCCCGTTTAGGTGGAGCGCCTGCTGCTGCGTGAGCTTTTGGAGCAGTTCGCTGGTGAGGGGCGATCGCCCCAGAGCACGAACAATGGAAGAAAAGGCCATAGGGTTTGCCGGACTGACAGCGTGAGCAAAAAGAAGTTCAACCGGAGAAGGTCGCGCACTATTGACCCTGCACCGCTTTTCCCATCTTATCGAGCGCAGCCGAAGCCCTGGGATCTGGCATCGCCGGCCCTGAGACAAAATGGGCGCGGGATCTCCTCTCGTCGCAGCCGAATTCTAACCAAATTAGGCAAAATTGAGCAGCTTAGAGCAAGTAAGCGCATTACAGGGCCGCGTCCCCAGCCTGGGTCAGCCGCTGGAGCGTTGCCTCCCGGATCGCCGCCGTCTGGCCGGACACGCTAAAGACGATCGCCTCGCGATAAATTCTCTGGGCGTCGTGGCTCCGGTGATTGGCGGCTCCGCCCGCCGCCACGACGCCTGCCTGGGCGCAGCGGAATGCCAGCTCTGTGGCCCAGGCCCGCAGCCGCAGCTGATCTTCCCAAGGGCTGCTGCCGGTCTCGAGGGCGACGCGAATTGCCTGACAGCAGCGATCGCGCTCTTGGGCCAGAGCTTCGGCCACGGACGCCAAAGCGGCTTCGTCACGGCGCTGGGCCATCTTCACCACCTGATCAATGCCCGCCTGGGCGCACCCCAGGGCCAGCGAGGTCCCCTTGAGGGCGTTGCGCCGATCATTCTCGTGGATCCAGTCCCCCGGCTGGTGGCATACTACGCGAGCGGCGGGCACAAACCACTGGCGCAAGCTGGCTGAGACGGTCTGGGTCGATTGCAGGGCCGTGAGCAGCATCGGCCCCTGAAACGTCATTTCTCCGCTGGTGCTGCTGCGCAGTTCTCGAAACGGGATCAGCCCGAAAACCGAGTCTCCTGAGGGCAGCACCGCCGCCACCAGCCAGTCGTGAAAGCAGCCGTAGCCCGTGGCCCAGGGGACGCTGCCCGTGAACTCGTAGCCTCCCTCCACGGCGATCGCCTTGAGCGGCGGTTCGGGATGCCGCAGATGGGAAAAGCCGATCCCCAGCAGCCGCTGACCGGACGGGATCAGCGGTAAATAGGTCTCCTTGAGCCGATCGTTGGGGCTCTGGGCCAGCAGGGCCGCTGCGCTCTGGTGCTGGGTCTGCAAAAAAGCCAAGGCCCCCGAGTAGCGGGCGATCGCCGCTTGAAACTGCCAGTACTGCCACCCGTCGAGGCCGCCACCCCCCGCCGCCACCGGCACCCGCAGCGCCAGCCAGCCGCGATCGCCAAGACCCCGCAGCGCCCGCCAGAGGGCCGAAGGGTCTTGGTCTAGGACGATCCCTTGGGGGGCGATCGCCGTTTTTAGGTAGCTCTCAACCTCAGCCAGCAAAGCGCTAGGACATCTCTAGACAGATTCTGCGGGAGTTTGAGACGCGATCGCCTCGGCGCGACGCTTCTCCTCATTGCGGCGGCGAATCTTGGCGTAGAGCTGGATCGACGCCGCCATGGACACCACCAGCGCCACCATCACCCACACGCTAGCGCTGGTCGGGAAACTATTTTTGAACACGGCCAACATCACGATCGCCACCAGCAGCAGGGTCGGCGCCTCATTGAGCGCCCGCAGCTTCCCGCTGCTCAGGCGACAGGTCCCTTTTTCTAGCTGCTTGAGAATCCGGGCGCAGTAGTGGTGATAGCCCAGCAGCAGCACCACAAACCCCAGCTTCACGTGCAGCCACCAGTCGTGGAGCACTTCGGGTTCCGTCGTCAGCAGCCCGATCGCCATCGCCACCGCCACCAGCATCCCCGGCGTCGTGATGATGTTGTACAAGCGCTTCTCCATCAGGAGATACTGGCTCTGCAAAATGCCTCGCGCTGGCTCAGGCTGTTCTTCGGCCTCCACGTGGTAGATGAACAGGCGCACCAGGTAAAACAGGCCCGCAAACCACACCACCACACCGACAATGTGAAACGCCTTAAACCAGAAATAAGCCATATATTAAAAGCCTTTTGCCAGCTTAGAACTCAACCGCTTTTCACCATACCCCATCCCCCGAAGCTTGGGTTCACAGAACCCGCAAGTGTAACGCCCTCGTAACACACCCATCAAAAACCCCCGCCGAGTTTTCGGCGGGGGCAGGCTTTTCACAAGCGGGGGCTCAAGGCGCAGGCTCGGTCTTTCTCGCATCCTGCGCCATAGGCTCTAGGCCGCGTGCTTGAAGAGCGTGTCGAGATAGACCCGCGCAGCCCGGCGATCGCAGTCGCCGTTTTGCAGCAGGAACAGCGACAGCGCCGCCGTGAAAACGCGGTCCTGGTCCCAGTCGGGATGGGCTTCCAGATAGCCTTTGAGGGTTTCGTGCAACTCTTCGGGGATTTCGGCCAAGATGCTGACTGTAGCGTTCATAGGAACCTTTACTCCTTGGAACAACGGGATAACTTCGATCGCAACGCGAAAAATAGGAAAATTTGACAAGCCAAAACGACGCTCCGCGCTGTCTGCAATCCGCCGGGTGGGAATGTGTCGCAACAGGCACTGTCAACCCGTCTACCCAGCGTAGAAACGAGGGTCTAGCGAAGCGTTATGAATGTGTCGGTCGCACCATTGTGCGGTATCAGGGGGGAGGGTTGTCAATGCTGCGAAATGTTGCGATCGCCTTCCGATTAAAAAAAGGTTTACGAAAGAATCAGGGTTTCAGCCGCCGTTTATTTATCTTCGTTTACAACAATTTTCCTGGTTTTGAGCCGCCCCAAACTTTGATCGAAATCCCCAGGACAGGGCACAAACGCTGATGGCTTCGTGGCGGCCTGTGGAAAACCTCGGCCAACCTGTGGAAAAGATCCCCCTCTTCTGTGGAAAAGCTGTGGAATCTTTGGGGAAAACGCGCCGCGAAAACAAAGAATTGCAAAGTGTCCCCAAACTGACCCAAAAACTGGCTGATTGCTCAACTTTTGGCTTCTGGCGCGTGGCGATCGCGCCAAGCTTGGGCCAATGACTGGATTTCCTGGGCCTCCGCTTCGTCCATCCGCTTGAGATTTCCCAGGATCAGACTCATGCGGCCCTGGGACGCCAGCTTCTCCCGGTGACGCAGCAAAAAGTCCCAGTAGAAAAAATTAAACGGACAGGCTCCCTGACCCGTGCGCGCCTTGGCATTGTAGGTGCACTGGCCGCAATAGTCGCTCATGCGGCCCACATAGTTGGCAGAAGCGGCGTAGGGCTTGGACGCCAGCCGACCGCCATCCGCAAACAGACCCATGCCCAGCACGTTGGTCTGCATCACCCAGTCGTAGGCATCAATAAAAACCGCGTGAAACCACTGCTCCACCGCCTGGGGATCAAGGCCTGCGATCAAGGCAAAGTTTCCCAAGATCATCAGGCGCTGAATGTGATGGGCGTAGCCCGTGCGCGCCACCTGGTCGAGGGTCTGGCGCAGACAGTTGAGGTCCGTCTTCCCCGTCCAGAAAAACTCCGGGAGCGCGGCCCTGTGCCCGAACCAGTTGCTGTTGGCGTAGTCCGCGCCCAAGAAGCGGTAGAGCCCCCGCATGTACTCCCGCCAGCCCATCACCTGACGAATGAACCCTTCGACGTGATTGAGGGCTAGATTGCGCTGCTGGTGGGCCGTCTCGACTGCCTCGATCACCTCGCGAGGCTCGAGAAGCCCCAGATTGAGGTAGGGCGACAGCAGGCCGTGCCACAGGGTGTCCTGGCCGGTCACCATGGCATCCTGATAGGTCCCAAAATTTGGTAGCCGGTGCTCCACAAAGTCTTGCAGGACCTCCAGGGCCTGGTCCCGGGTCACGGCCCATCGAAACGGCTCTAGGTGGCCGTAGGCCGAGGCCGAATCTGCTGTCAGCGTACGGACTTGCGCTAGGACTTCCTGGGTGATGGCGTCAGGCTCAAACCACAGCGGGGCAGGGGGCTGTAGCCCTTGTTTGGGCGGTTTGCGGTTGTCCTTGTCGAAGTTCCACTGGCCCCCGGCTGGCTGGTCTCCGGTCATCAGGATGCCGAAGCGCTTGCGACCCTCCCGATAAAAGTCCTCCATGAGCAAGCGCTTGCGGCCGGTGGCCCAGGTGCGAAAGTCCTCCTCGGACCACAAAAAGTGGTTGTTGGGCCAGATCTTGAGATCGCAGGGCAGCTCCAGCGTTTCGAGCAGGTCCTGAAAGGGGCGATCGCACGGCGCCATGACCCACACCTCCCGCAGGTTGTGAGCCTGGATCCACTGGACCAGCGGCGTCTGGAAGTCAGGGGCCGTTTCGTAGGTCACAGGCCACTGCTGCTGCCGCAGCGTCTCGGCAAAGTGGCGCATGGCCGACCAGACCAGGACCAGCTTTTGGCGGTGGTAGGGGCGCGCCTGGGCGTGGTTGAGGGACTCGATCAGCAGGACGGGGGTGTCAGCCGCCTGGGAGCGCCGCTGAGCAAGGGCGCTCTGGTTGAGGGAGAGCTGGTCACCGAGAACCCAAATTCCAATGGTCATGGGGCAGGACGAAGCCGCAAAGGGCCGCTAGGCAAGGGGCTTCCTGATTTTAAAGGGTGTTGTTGGTCTGCTGAGGAAGCGTGTCCGTAATATTGCGTGTCCTCGCTGTAGTGATCAAGAGCGCTTTGTCCGGGAAAGCAACGGTACGATCGCGGAAATATCGCTGAAGTTTGACGGTGCTCGAGCTTTAAATAACTAGATCGCGGCTCCCGCATCAGGCCGCGTCTCGGGCGATCGCGCCCAGCGCCACAGCGTCTCCCAAGTGCTTTCTGGGTCCTCGCTGCGCCTAGTCCCCAGGCTCCTTAAATTCCTATTGAGGTTTTTTGACCATGATTCACCACATCTCGATTGCGGTCCGCGATCCCCAGCACGTTGCCGAGGTCTTGGCAGAGCTCTGGCAGGGCCAGGTGGCACCGTTTCCGCCCAATCCGGGCAGCTATGTAGTCCTGTCGCTCGATCGCCATGGCACCATGATCGAGGTCTATCCCTTCGGAACCGAAATGTTGCCTGGAGAGGATCAGGCTTCGTTCGTGACAGTGCCGTCTGCGTCGCCCTACTCGGCGACCCATGCGGCGGTGTCAGTGCCGGTGAGCCGTGAAGACATCGAGCGAATTGCGGCGCGCGAGGGCTGGCGGGCCTTGGCCTGTAACCGAGATGGCTTGTTCAGTCTGGTGGAGCTGTGGATCGAGAACCACCTGCTCATGGAGCTGCTGCCGCCGGACTGCGCCGAGGAGTATCTCCGGTTTATGCAGCCGGAGTCTCTGGCGGCCTTTTTCAACCGCGATCGCGAGCTGGCACCGGTCTAGGACTGGGAAGGGGGCTCTGGGCGCTGGCGGACCTTTTGGATGAAGGTCTGCACGCTCAGGGCCGTCAGCCCCAGGGCCGCAAAGCCAAAAATGCCGCTCCCGAGGGCGCACATGCCGATGACGAGGGTCCGCACCGCTGAGGCAATTCTCTGGGCGGTGTAGTTGTCTGAGTGGAGCGGGTGGCTGGCGAAATTCGCCGCGATGCCGCCGGTGACTTTGTACATCAAGAGGGCGATCGTGCCTGCAATCAAGGCGCTGGTCAGGCACTGCAACACGCCGGGGGGCGCATTGGTTTCGGGGGGCTGGGGAGAAAGGTTGCTCATAGCAAAACACCGAGAAATAAAAGGAAATCAGCGGGCGATCGCGCGGCTACTCGGTCACCTGGATGCCGTGGCTGCAAAAGCGCGTCACCCAAAGCTCGAGATCGGGGTCGGCGATCGCCTGACGCGTCGCCTCTCGCACCGCCTCCGCTGACGCTTCGGACGCCGTCAGCGCAAACACCGTCGGCCCCGAACCGGACATCATCGCTCCCAAGACTTCGGGGTGGCTCCCTAGGACCTCCCGCAGGTGCTGCACCTGGGGATGGGCCGGCAGCACCACCCGCTCCAGATCGTTATAGAGAAGCGGCCCGATCTGGGTGCTGTGGCCGCCCGCGATCGCCTTGACCAGGGGGCCAGAGTGGACCCTGTGCCAGCGCTCCTGGAGCGCCGCAGGCCCAGACACGTACTGGTCGCCAAACTCGCGGCGGTAGGTGCCGTAGGCCCAGGCGGTGGACACAGACAGGCTGCGATATTTCCCCAGCACGACGTACAGGGGCGCAGGATTGAGCAGCTCAGAGAGCTGCTCGCCCCGACCGGTCGCCAGAGCGGTGCCGCCCCCAATGCAAAAGGGCACATCGGAGCCCAGCTTGGCCCCCAGGTCTTGCAGCTCGATTTGGGTCAGGCCCAGATCCCACAGCAGATCGAGCCCCACGAGGACGGCGGCGGCGTTGCTGGAACCTCCCGCTAGGCCCGCAGCCACCGGAATGCGCTTGTCGATGGTGATTTCGACGCCGCCGCGCTGGGCCATGGCGTCAGGAAACTGCTGCACCATCAGCTCGGCGGCCCGATAGGCCAGGTTGGTGCGATCGGTGGGGACTTGGGGATGGTTGCAGCGCAGGCGAATTTCGTCGGTGCTCAGCGATCGCAGGTACACAAAGTCCGAGAGCTCGATGCCCTGGAGAATCATGGCCAGCTCGTGGTAGCCATCGGGGCGATCGCCAATGATTTCCAGATAGAGATTGACTTTGGCGGGAGCTTTTAGGGCGTAGGCGCGCATGGTGTCGTTAGCGAGTTACTGAGCATGACCCACTGCTCAACGCTGAGGTCTTCTGCGCGGGCCTGCGGGTTCACCTCTAATTTTTCCAGCAAGTGGGACAAGCGATCGCGGTCGATCACGCTTTTTAGGTTATTGCGCAGCATTTTGCGCTTGGTGGCAAAGCCGAGCTTGACCAGGGTTTCAAATTGTCGGGGATTGTCGACCACGGCGGGGAAGGGGCGGGGTCGCAGACACACCACCGCCGACTCCACCTTGGGCGGCGGGAAAAAGGCGTGGGGCGGCACCGCGCAGACCCATTCGCACTCGGCCAGGTACTGGACCCGGACCGACAGCGCCCCAAAGGCCCGCGATCCGGGCTTGGCGCACAGCCGGTCGGCCACTTCTTTTTGGATCAGCAGGACAATGCGCTCGAAGGGCTGGGGATTGGGTGCGCCGATGGTGCCCAGGAGGCGCTCGAGGATGGGGCCGGTGATGTAGTAGGGAATGTTGGCGACGACTTTGCGAGGATTCTGGAAGGCGGGAAAGTCATTGAGAATGGCCTGCCAGTTCAGCTCCAAAAAGTCGCCCTGGAGCAAAAGAAAATTGGGCCGGTTGCCTAGTTTTTGGGCGAGGGCGCGGCACAGATCGGTGTCAATCTCGATGGCCAGCAGGGCTTCGGCGGCTTCCAGAAGCGATCGCGTCAAGACCCCCTGCCCTGGCCCAATTTCCAAAACGCGATCGCCCGCGCTTAGATCGGCAGCGGCCACGATTCGCTGCAATACCTTTTCGCTGCGCAGCCAGTGCTGACCAAATCGTTTGCGGGGATGGGGTGCCATGGAACGGTTGAAAATCCTGGAAAACAGCGCCCTCAAAATTGGCGCCGGGTGTCTTTGCCATTGTCCCCCGGATGGCGATGGCGGAAAAGCCTACCTGGGGCGATCGCCCCTCAAAGCCCCAGAGCCGCATCAAAGGATAGATAAGTATCAAGCAGGCGAAAATTTTGGGGCAAATCGGGGTGTAATAGGAGGGCGAGATCCCGCATGCATCGATTGGCGTTCCTGAGGAGGATAGGGACCATGGCGAAACCCTGGCAAAAGGTACTGCTGGCAGTGGCACTGGTGGGGGGTGTCTGGGGCGTGAGCCCGGCGATCGCGGGGACCTGCGCCTCGAACTGCGGACCCAAGCCGCTGCAATTTATCCCCGGTCAGCAAGTAAAGTTACAAATCATCAATCGGACCGCCAGCATTATCGAAATTCAGAAGGTCTACGGCACGGACCCCGTGGCCCTGCGGCCGGGCCAGGAAATCACGATTGATCAGTGGGGCGGCACCGCACCCAATATTTCGCTGCTGTTTTGGGATGTGACGGGGCTCCCCCTCAAGGTCCTGACCCAAAAGCCCGATGACGGCACTCTGCGCCTCGAACTGCGCCCGGGCGGGCGGCCGCCGGGCGATCGCTCGGTATATATTCTCAACGATGGACGAGTAGCGGTGTACTAAGATTGGCGAGTCTTGTTGTGACGAAGCCAGCCTGTGATCGATTTGTCTGCTCCTACATCCGCCAGTCGCTCGTCCTTTCCGGCCCAGCGCTGGCACATCGCCCCCGCCCGACCCCCAGAGGCGGCTCAGATCGCCCAGGTGGCGGGCCTTTCGCCGATTCTGGGTCAGGTGCTGCTCAATCGCGGCATCGAGACCCCCGAGGCGGCGCGCAGCTTCCTCAACCCTGAGAAGCTGGTCTTGCCATCGCCGCTAGAGGAGTTTCCGGATTTGGCGGCGAGTGTCGAGCTGCTGGCCGAGGCGATCGCCCAGGGCCGCAAGATCGCGATTTGTGGCGACTACGACGCCGATGGCATGACCAGTACGGCCCTCTTGCTGCGATCGCTGCGGCAGCTCGGCGCCCGGGTGGACTACGCCATCCCCAGCCGCATGCAGGAAGGCTACGGCATCAACGAGCGCATCGTCGAAGAATTTCACCAAGAAGGGGTGGGCCTGGTGCTCACGGTCGATAACGGCATTGCCGCCGTCAAGCCGATCGCCCGCGCTCGGGAGCTGGGCCTCGATGTGATCATCACCGATCACCACGACTTGCCCCCCGAGCTACCCCCCGCGAACGCCATCTTGAACCCCAAGCTGCTGCCCACCACCTCGCCCTACTGGGGCGTGGCGGGCGTGGGCGTGGCCTATATTTTGGCGGTGTCCCTGGCCCAGCAGTCTGGGCAGCTCCAGGATTTGGTCAATCCTTTGCTGGAGCTGTTTACCCTGGGGACTATCGCGGACCTGGCGCCCCTCACCGGCGTCAATCGGCGCTGGGTCAAGCGGGGGCTGCGCTTGCTGCCCCAGTCTCGCATTCCGGGCATTCAGGCCCTGATCCAGGTGGCGGGCCTAGCGGCCAGCGACAACCAGTCCCTCAAGCCCGAGGACATCGGTTTTCGGCTGGGGCCACGGATCAATGCGGTGGGCCGCATCGGCGATCCCCAGACCGTGATCGAGATGCTGACCACCGATGAGTGGGAGGTGGCTCTAGAGCGGGCGACCCAGTGTGAGCACATTAACCAGCAGCGGCAGCAGCTCTGTAGCGAAATCGAGCAGGAGGCGATCGCCTGGTGCGAAACCGAAGGGCCTGACCTCAGCGAAACGCGCGTGCTCGTGGTGGTCCAGCCGGACTGGCACCACGGCGTGATCGGCATCGTGGCCTCCCGGCTGGTGGAGCGCTACGGCGTGCCGGTGTTCATTGGCACCTACGAAGACGAGGAGCGCCAGCACATTCGCGGCTCTGCCCGCAGCATTCCGGAGTTTCACGTCTTTGAGGCGCTGGAGTTTGCCAAAGATTTGCTGATCAAGCACGGAGGGCACCGAGCTGCTGGGGGCTTTTCTCTGGCGGCTGAGAATTTGGAAGCGCTGCAAGCGCGCCTGAGCCAGTTTGCTCACCAGTGCCTGGAGCCGGAGTACCTGAAGCCGCTGGTGACCGTGGATGCGGAGGCCCATTTGCAGGATCTCACAGCGGACCTCTACGCCGAAGTGGACGCTCTGCACCCGTGCGGTATGGAGAATCCCGATCCGGTGTTTTGGTCGGAGGCGGTGGAGGTGCTGGAGCAGCGCACGGTCGGCAAGGACCAGATCCACCTCAAGCTGACGCTCCGCCAGCGATCGCCCGATGGCCAAGCGGCAATGTTGCAGGCGATCGCCTGGCGCTGGGGCTGCTACTATCCGCTGCCGAGCTGCCTAGATGTGGCCTACCGCCTGCGCGAAAACGTCTGGAATGGCAACACCACCATTGAGCTGGAGCTGCTGGGGGTGCGGCTGCCTGCTGAGCGATCGCTGGTTTCCTTTGTCCACGGCGATCGCGACTATCGCTGTTTTCTCCAAAGGCGATCGCACCAGCAGTGGCTCACCATCGAGAACCCCGACGGCTCCTCCCTCACCATCCAGCAGGGACAGCGGATTGGGCGTTTGCGCAGCCCGACCGGCATCAGCAAAGACGTTAATGTGTCCCAGGCCCAGTGGTACACCCTGATCAAAGCGGCGGTGCAGGCGCTCCAGGCGTCGCCCTAAGGTTTGTAAATGGTCAAATTTGCGTATTTACCCGTAAAAATCGCTTTGGCTTAACAAAAAAATAACTAAAAACCTCTCCAAATACAGAAATCCACGGTTGTATTGATCGATTTTTAGGCGAGGCGGGTAGATTTAAAATGCAAGAACGTAAATTGCCCCTATCGATACCCGCGATCGCCCGGTTTAGCTCCAGAGGGCTCAAATTTCTAGGACTGCCGGCGCCTCGCTGACCGATTCTCGTTCACCCCAAGCATTTAGACTCCATGACTTTCAAGCGCAACTTGGCATCCCTTGGCCTAGTCGCTGGCAGCTTGCTGGCGATCGCCTCCCCAGGACAGGCGGCCTCCCTCACCTCGGACGTTTTTGGCAGCGGCGGCATTTCCTTCGATCAGGACACCACCCTTGCCTTTGACTTCCTTGAGTCTCGGGGCAAATACCGCTCGAACTTTGGCGTCTACGTCGAAGAAGGGGGCGATCGCTCCCTCGTCGAGACCCTCTTTTCGGAAGTCGGCGCGGGCTACGACCCCGGCAGCACCGACGCCAGCAACGACTGGCTGGGAACCTGCGGCGTCACCGTCCTCGACTGCGCCGCGAATTTCACCTTCCGGGCGGGCCAGACCTACTTTTTTGGCCTGACCGGCGCCAATGGCACCGTCTTCTCCGACGGCCTCTCGACGGTCTTCCGCTACGCCTCCGACGGCAGCTACACCTACAACACCCAAGGCCCTAACTGGATCCAAAACAATCCGGGCGTAACCCCCGATCGCAAGACGGTGGCCGTCGGCTCCCAAGAAGTCCTGGTGGCGATCAACGACTCCTACGAAGCGGATGTCGACGTCAACGACTTCATTGTGAAGGCCTCTCCCGTCGAGCGGGTGCCCGAACCCTCGGCCCTGGCGGGACTGGCGATCGCCGCCAGCGCTTGGGCGTTCTCCCGCCGCCGCGCCTTTTCCTAGCGTTGTCTGCAAGCAGGTGCTTCAGGAGGCTTCGGCCTCCTTTTTTTGTGCCGTTTTGTCTGGCTGTATCCTTGGTGAGCCTCAGCACCTGGACTTCTAAAAAGCTTCTCCAGGCTCACGCCCTTGAATGAGTAACAAACCTTTCGCAAGATTATTGCGAAAGGTTCGAGAAAATACGTAAATTTTGTGAGAATTTATGAAATAAATGCGCAATTATGCTTCTTTTTTAACCTACAACCCTTATTATTCTCCTTGAATTTACTGAGTTAAGCCTCGAAAAGCCTCCTCTAGTAAGGAAGATCACATGTTTCATCAACGGTCGCGCTTGGAAATCTTGCCGGGCTTGGTTGCGATCGCCGCCTGTGGCGTGACAATCGGTGCTCAGCGTCCTGCATCCGCAGCAACGCTTGTGCCCGTAAATGTCGAGCTTTCTTTGCTAGTGGATGTTTCTCCCAGCATCAACGGCGAAGAATATCAGCGACAAATGACAGGCTACGGGGATGCTTTCCGGCAGCTGTCTGCCGAGTTCGGTGCTGGCACCCTCGGGACTGTTGCCGTGAATTTGATTCAGTGGTCCGGCCCAGCCAATCAGCAGCAGTCGATTCCCTGGACCCTGCTGAATAGTCCAGAGAGCGCCCTCCAGTTCGCAGACGCTATTTTGGCCTTGCGCAGACCCACGGGCTTTTTTGGAACCGATCCCGGCGCTGCGATCGAGTTCGCGACGCCGTTGTTCAGCAGCAACGCCTACGATGGGCAGCGCTGGGTAATCGATGTTTCGGGAGACGGCGTTGGGGACACCAGAGGCGCGCGCTTGGCAAGAGATAATGCTCTAGCCGCAGGGGTCTCAGCCATTAATGGGCTGCCCATCGTGCCCCTGCCCACTCGGCCCAATCAGCCTCAATCGGGCCTAGAGAGGTGGTACCAAGACAATCTGCAAGGCGGGGAGGGATCTTTTATTTTGGCGGCCAGAGGCTTTGAGGATGTTGGGGTGGCCATGGAGCAAAAGCTTCGTCGAGAGCTGACCACCCTACCCCCTCAACCGCCCTCCGAGACAGTGCCCGAACCTTCCGTGCTGCTGGGACTGGGCCTGTTGGCGGGGGGTCTCGGTCTTCAGCGCCGCTCTCGGGCGTGAGTAGCGAGCCTCAGGCGGTTTCGCTGTAGACCTTGGCGTAGTAGGCCTGATACTCCGGCGACAGGAGGGGCTGCCACCACTCGCGGTGGCTGAGGTACCACTGGACCGTTTTCTGGAGACCTTCGCTGACCGTGACCTGGGGCTCCCAGCCCAGCTCGGTCCGGATCTTGGTGGCGTTGATGGCGTAGCGGCGATCGTGGCCGGGACGATCCTTCACGAAGGTGATCAGCTGACGGCTGGGCTTGATGGGAAGGTCGGGTGCCAGCTCATCCATCAGATCGCACAGCATTTCCACCAGCTCAAGGTTCTTGACCTCGTTGTTGCCGCCGACATTGTAGGTTTCCCCTGGCTGACCCCGCTGGATCACCACATCCAGCGCCTGACAGTGGTCCTCGACGTAGAGCCAGTCCCGGACGTTTTGGCCGTCGCCGTAGACCGGCAAAGCCTTGCCCATCAAGATGTTGATGCACATCAGGGGAATCAGCTTTTCGGGGAAGTGGTAGGGGCCGTAGTTGTTGGAGCAGTTGGTGATCAGGGTGGGCAGGCCGTAGGTGTGGAAGTAGGCTCGGGCCAGGTGATCGCTGCCAGCCTTGGAAGCGGAGTAGGGGCTGTTGGGGGCGTAGGGCGTGGTCTCGCTAAAGGCTGGGTCGGTGGGGCTGAGGCTGCCGTAAACTTCGTCGGTGGAGACGTGGAGAAAGCGAAAGTGCTCAGGCTGCTGCTGGGCCAGCCAGTGCTGCCGGAAGGCTTCGAGGAGGGTGAAGCTGCCGACGACATTGGTGCGAATGAAGGCGTCGGGACCGAGGATGGAGCGATCGACGTGGGACTCAGCAGCCAGGTGAGCGACGGTGTCGATGGCCTCTTCGCGCAACAGCTGATCGATCAAGGGGCGATCGCAAATGTCTCCCGCCACAAAGCGAAACTGGGGATGGCTCTCTAGGCTAGCCAGATTGGCCCGGTTGCCTGCGTAGGTGAGGGCATCGAGCACCACGACGCGATCGCCCGGATGCTGGCGACACCAGTGATGCACAAAGTTGGAGCCAATAAAGCCAGCGCCGCCCGTAATCAAAATGCGTCGAGATTGGGTCACGTCTGAGAACTCTCCTCAAGCAAGGTTTCTAGCGCCGCCTTCAGGGCGGCTGGGGTGGTGGTCGCGGTACCAAACTGCCGAACTACAATACTAGCGGCAAGGTTTCCCAGCACCGCCGCCTCCCAAAAAGACCCGCCCTGGCAGAGGGTGAGGGTAAGGGCGGCGGCCACCGTATCGCCAGCCCCCGTCACGTCAAAGACCTCGGTGCGGTTGAAGGCGGGAATGTGCTCTTCGCTGCCGTCGCGGCCAAACAGGGTCATTCCCTCTTCGCCCCGCGTGATCAAAATGTATTTTGCCTGGGTTTGCCGCAGCAGATCGCGACCGGCCTGGCTCAGCTGCTCAGGGGACTCGATGGCGTAGCCCACGGCCCGCTCGGCTTCGGGGAGGTTGGGCGTAAAGATGGTGGCCCCCGCGTAGCGCCCTAGGTTGACCTGGGTATCGACGATGACGCGGGAGTGGTGCAGCGTGGCCTCAATGATCAAAGGGGTGAGGGTGCCGTCGCCGTAGTCCGAGCACACCACTGCGTCTACGCTTTCTCGGTGCTGGTGAATGTAGTCCACGATCTGCGCCTGGAGAGCCGGTGCTGGCAGATCGTCAGATTTGCGATCGACGCGAACGATTTGCTGGGTGACGGACTGGCGGGCGTGGCCGGAGATGCGAGTTTTGGTGACGGTGGGGCGATCGCTCTCGACCAGGATGCCGCGGGTGTCGATGCGGGCCGCCTCAAAAATCTGCCGGAGCGATCGCCCTTGGGCGTCGTCCCCCACCAGACCCACGGCCTTGACCTGGGCTCCCAGCATCGCCAGGTTGTACACCGCGTTGGCGCCGCCGCCGGGCACCTGGCGCGTCTCCTCATGCCGCAAGATCAGCACCGGAGCCTCCCGAGATACGCGCTCCACCTGCCCAGTCAAGAACTCATCCACCGTCAGGTCCCCGACCACCAGCACCTGAGCCTGACCAAACCCGTCAAGCAGGTCCATGAGCCGGTCAGCGGCGTTTCTCAGTCGCGTCGAAAATGCTGCATCGATTCCCATGACTCCATTCGGGCGATCGCCCCGCCAATCTGCGGCTCCATTGTGCCCCATTTTGGGCCGCTTCTCAGAGCTTGCCCCAGCGCCTAGCCGTCGGCCTGGTCCTCAGCAGGAGCACCGGGGGTCGCCCCGGGCTGCTGAGCGCAGATCTCCTCCGAGTAGCGAAACTCGAAGGGCAGCAGAATTTGCTGATACTCGCCGGTACCCTCGAAGGGCATCTCCTTCACGTGGGCCAGGGCTGCGTCATTAAAGGCCTTGTAGCCGGAGGACTGCAAAATCATCAGCTGATCTTCGACAATTTTGCCTTCTGGATCGACCAAAACGCCCACGGCAGCGGCTCCCTCGGGCTTGGCGTAGCAGGCATCCGTCGGGTATAGGGACACGGCGGTTTCGACCCGATTCCAGCTAATATTTTTCTCTTCCTTGGCAGCGATCGCCTTCGCGCTGGCGTCCCACTGCTCGGTGCGGGCGGCGGCCTCAGACTGTTTGGTGCCCTCTGCCACGAAGGTGTAGCGATCGCGATACTCCTGCATTTTCTCTTGCTGATAGGCGATCGCCGCATCGGGGATCTTGTTCGGCAAAGCGCCTGCGGGCTCCTCGGGGGCTGGCGGGGGCGAGGCCTCAGGATCGCTGGTGCTGTCGGCCGGGGGCTGGGCAGGGGGGTCTTCGGGCTGCTGGGTTTCACCCTGGGGCTGCTGGGGCCCCGTTGCTTGCTCCGTTGGCTGGGTTGGCGGCTGGGGCTGCCCAGAACTCGGCGGCGTAGAATTCCCCAAGCCCGCAATCAGCTCCGGGTTCTTCAGAATTTCCGACGGATCGTAAATGGGCGGCTCAAAGGAAGGAGACAGATTGGGAATGAGGCGATTGGTGATAGGCCCTGGTGCCTGCACACTGCCAGACTGTCCATCTTGAGCCGAGCGGGCGGCAAGTTCTCGCATTCGGGCCTCTTGCTGGGCGATCGCCAGCTGCTCCTGCTGCGCCAGCTGTGACAAGATATCCGGCGTGTAGGTGTAGGTCGAGGTCGAAGAAGAGGTATCGGGAGAGTTCTGATAGAGGTCGGCCAGGCTGGTCTCTGATTGGAGACCGGGCATTTGGAGATTGGGCATGCTCAAGCCCGCCTGGTTGGGAAAAGCGGGCAAAATCGTGCTGGAGCTGCCCGGTAGGTCCCGCGCTGTGGCCGGCAGTCGCTGCTGCTCGGCGGGGGTCAAGGTCACGATGTCCACAGAGCGCTGCTCAATATCCGGCGTGCTCGACGACGAAGGAAGCATGGGCAGCACCGCCCACAGCAGGCCGTGGATGCTGACAGAGGCCAAAAAAGCTAAATAGCCAGGTTGTCTCAGAGGCTCGGACAGGGCTTTGGCGAAGGCATCGTAGGACATGGCGGACTGACGCAAATTCCACTCGGTGAAGCAACGGGACGATCGAGACGCGGGCGTAGGGCTGCTAAAATGGCCTGTTCCTCCGACCAGATTCTAGCGAGTTTCCCCAACAACGGTGACAGCTCGGGGGGCTAAAAAGTTGCCGCTGGGGCCGGCAGGGACGCAGGCGCTTCGGCCCGCACCTGAATCACCATCAACGAGAAATAGGGAAGCTGCAAATCGGGGCGATCGCCCAAATCTCGGTGAATGGTCTGGGTTGGCAGCGTGGCGCGCTCGATCACGTAGCTGCGCCCCAGCAGATCGCGCTCCTTCAGGCGCTGCCACACCTCCCGATACACCGAGCTAACTTTCATCAGGACGACCACATCGGCCCAGGCCAGCACAGCTTCGAGCTCATCCACGGTGTAGAGGGCGGGCAGGACCACCAGCCGCTGCGATCGCGTGGTCAGGGGCACGCCCAGCATGGCCGCCGCCGCGAGGGGAGAGCATACCCCTGGCACGGTCTGGATCGGTGCTTCGGGATGGGCCTCGTGCAGCGCCTGGGCCAGATAGGTGAACGTGCTGTAAAAGCTCACGTCTCCCTCAGAGACAAACACCACGTCTTGGCCCTGGCGCAGGTGCTCCCACACCGCCTCAGCGGCGGCGCGCCAGGCTGCCTCCAAAACCGCTAGGTCGTGGACATAGGGAAAATGCAGGGCAAGCTGAGTCTGCTCAGGACTGAGGTGCTCCTGGACAATTTGCTGGGCAACGCCTGCCTTGCCGCCGAGCCCCGCCGGAAACGCTACCACGGGCGATCGCTGGAGCAGTCTCCAGCCTTTCAGGGTGATCAGCTCAGGGTCGCCAGGACCCGCCCCCACGCCGTACAGCGTCCCGAGCCCCCCCTGGGGGGACGGGTCTGGAGAAATCTTGCCAATGACCTGCTCCATAGCCTCTGCTGCACCGTTCCGGTTGTCAATGTGCCTATTCATCTTAGAAGTGAAGGGCCGGTTCAGGACAAAAGCGTCTGCACTCCCTAGGCCAAGGACTGCTTGGCCGGTGCGGACGGCACGCCGCCATTGCTGGGAATCGGCACCTCTTCGACTTCCGGGAGCTTTTCGACGGTCAGAGGCCCTTGGCTGCCCCCCGAGAGCCGCTTGAGCAGCTTGGGCGTGGGATCGTGGAGCAGATAAATAATGCGATCGCCCGCCTTCCAGTCGTCGCCGACCGCCGCCACTTGCAGGTGACCGTCGCGCTCCACCAGCAGCGGCGTTAGCTCGGCTGCCCGGATCAGCGCCTGCAAGTGGGCCTGCTGGAACTCCAGCCCCGGCTCTCGCAGCAGGGTTTCTCCCAGCTTCACATCGCGATCGCTCAGGTACTGGTTCCAGGTCTTGAGCGTCACTTGAGGCCCAAAGGCCTGCTGCACGGTTTTGCCATTGCCCTGGC
Source organism: Geitlerinema sp. PCC 7407 (assembly GCF_000317045.1). NCBI lineage: Bacteria > Bacillati > Cyanobacteriota > Cyanophyceae > Geitlerinematales > Geitlerinemataceae > Geitlerinema > Geitlerinema sp. PCC 7407. Next base: position 3,736,759 of record NC_019703.1, on the reverse strand, counting down.
CGTTTTGCGCCTCGCTCGAGAAACAGGCCAGCACCCGAGGCGGCTTGAACTCCTCTGCTGCTCGCTGAGCCAGCACCAGATTCACTTCAGCATTGCTCGTCATCGCCAAGAAAGTGCCGACTGACGCTAGCCCCACCTCCTCTAGGACGTCTGTGTCTAGAGCGCTGCTCGCCACGGCCCGCAGATTTTCCTGTGTTGCCTTCTCGCAGGCCTCTGGGTCGGTGTCGATGATCACCACCGACTCCCCCCGCTCCTGAAACAGTCGCCCGATGAGCCGACTGAGAGGATTCGAGCCGACGATCACTGCCCCCGTCACCTCGGTTGAGGTGATGTGCAGCAGCTTAGCGGCCGAGGCCGCCGTCAGACCCTGGACAAACACCGTCAAAATGATCGTCAAAAACACCAGCGCCTTAATCGAGTCGCCCCCGTTAATGCCCCGCTCCGTCAGCAAAATCGCGAACAGCGAAGAAACTGAGGCAGAAACAATCCCTCGGGGAGAAATCCAGGCCAAAAAAGCCTTTTGACGCCAATTTAGGCCGCTATTCCAGGTGCAGATCCAGACGTTGATCGGTCGCACCACAAACATCAGCGCCAGCACCGCCAAAATACCGCCCCATCCCAGGGCAAACAAACTGGCGATCGACAAATCTGCCGACAGCAAAATAAATAGAACCGAGATGGCCAAGATGGTGAGCTGGCCCTTAAACCGTCTCAGCAGGCGCTCGTCAGGGACTGAGGAGGCCCGCACCACGATCCCTGAGACCACCGTCGCCATCAGGCCCGACTCGCTGCGGATGCTCTGGGCCAGCCCAAAAATTCCCCATAGCCCTGCCAGAGCAATCAGGTTGCGCTGATCCTCTGAGAGGAACGTCACGCGCTTGAGGATGAAGCCCAGCAGCCAGCCGCCCACAACGCCGATCGCGCCCCCAATGCTGAGGCGCACCACCAGGCCGCTGATCACAAACCAAGGGTCGGCGTCCCCGTTGAGAATGATGTCGAGCACGACCACCGCCAAGATGGCGCCGACGGGGTCGATCAGGACGCCTTCTCCCTCGATCAGCGCAGAAACTTGGCGATCGACGTTGACTTGCTTTAGCAGCGGGCCCGTGACCGTTGGACCTGTCACCACCACCAGCGACGCATACAGAAAGGCGATCGGCCAGGGAAACTCACTGAGCCAGTGGGCCGCCATGCCGCCCCCGATGAGCGTGACGAGGGTGCCGATAGTGACCAAATTGCGCAGGCTGCCTGAGACGCGACCAATGTCGCGCAACTCTAGGTTGAGCCCGCCCTCAAACAAAATCAGGGCCACGGAAAGAGCCACGATCACTTCGAGGCCGCCGCCCAGGAGGTTGGGATGCAGGATGCCAAGGCCATCCGGCCCCAGCAAAATCCCAAACATCAGCAGAAAAACGATGCTGGGGACTTTCAGGAAGCCAGCCATGACTTGGGCTGCTGTCCCTGCCAAAACGGCCAAAACTATTAGCAGGGTTGTATTAAAAGGAACTTCTTCCATAAGCAGGACTGGTGCAGGCCATCGGGGCTTGGGCTGGGCTGGATCAAACCGAAAAGTTCAAAAACAGTTGGCCCGGAGAGCGGCCCGGAAGCTGCCTCTCAGTGCGTTGGGAATGGGTTTTGAAAATCAGGTAAAGGGGCGATCGGACCCATCTTCGAGAAGAAGGCGATCGCGCGCTGGATTCTGCTCTGAGGAGCAAAAAACCATTCTACAACTCCACCTGGGTTTTCCCTAGTATTGGCCTTGGAAGAGGCCATGCTAGGGGTTCCTGCGATCGTAACGATCTTTTGCGAGTTTTGTGGATCAGTCCTCAGGGGGTTGTTTTACGCCCATTACTTGAGCAGCAGGTAGTAGAGTTGGCCGGTGCCGTTGATCAGACCCGCGCGATCGCCTGCCTGCTGACCCGTTCCCATGAAAATATCCACGCGCCCCGCCCCCTGGATGGCGCCACCCGTGTCTTGGTCGAGGACAAATCGGCTCACAGGTCCCTGCGCTGCCTCAGCGCCAGAAGCCGGCGGAATCTCGGTGTGAATCAGAGCCAGGGCGCCCGGCGGCATCAGAGACTTGTCTGTGGCGATCGAGCGCTCTGCGGTGACAGGGACGCTTAGGCTGCCGGTGGCCGGGGCGCCGTTGGTTTCTTTGAAAAAGACAAAGCGCCGGTTGCGCGGCAAATAGAAATTGAGCGCCGCCGGATTTTGCTGAAAATAGCTAATCAGGACCGGCAGCGTCAGGTCTTCGAGGCGGACCTTGCCGTCGTTGACCAGCTCTCGCCCGATGCTGCTGTAGGGGTAGTCGGTGCGGCCTGCGTAGCCCACGGTCATGGTGGTGCCGTCGGTCATCTGGAGGCGCGCCGAGCCCTGCACCTGGATCAAAAAGGCTTCGAGGCGATCGCGCAGCCACACGATTTCTAGCCCTTTGAGCCGGCCCTGGGCACCTTGCAGGCCATTGGGGCCCTCGAGCTGATATCGGGTGGGGTGAGGCTTGGGCCACTGGCCGAGATTGGGCGGCAGGCGATAGAGCGGGTAGCGAAAGGCCTCGGTGGGGACGCGGCTCGCAACGTAGGTCGGCTCAAAGTACCCCGTAAAGGCGACAGTCCCCTGGCCGTCTTTGCCCACGGATTCGTAGAGCACAAACTCACGCCGCACCGCCGCCTGGAGCTCTTGGGCAGAGCGGGTCGTGCGCAGCAGCTCCCGAAACCGCACGAGGCTTCGCTGGACGCGATCGCGCGTGACACCCGGCACGGGGTAGCGGGCATACGCCTCGGCGGCCTTGGGCGATCGCAAGTATGCCAAGCTGTGGTCGATCGCTGCGATCAGGGCAGCGCGATCGCCCGCCCCAGCCGAAGACCCCCAAAGCTGCTCATCTAGGCCCAGCGTCGCTGAAGCCTGGGGTGACGCCAGCGGCCGCAGCGGCAAATTGGCCGGTTGGGCGATCGCCGGCGCAACCATCCAGACCAAGCCCAACCCCGCACCAATTAGCATTCTCATAGCAACTCAACGCCAACGCTCTAGGAAAACCGTTCGACGCTAGAGCTGAAGACAGGTTCCACTCGGATCGCCAAAATCTTGGAAGGGCGCACCACCATGTACTCGCCCTGAATATTCTTGATCGGCACACTGACGAAGTCGCCGGACGTCGACTTCTGGGCTACCTCACTGGTGTACCACTTCTGAAAATCTTGAATCGTGGGAAAACGCACTTCTTCCCGGTGACCACCCTCTAGGAGCAGATGCACGGAAAATTCGGTAGGAGTTCTGGGCATCGAAACGTTTCCTTGCAGTTCGTCGAGATTATTATGGTCCGCCCGGCGCCGAAAATAACGGATGGCGCCAGATCCCAGGCGAAATTGGCCCCTTCTGGCAGCCCCTAGAGGCCAAAGCGCTGGAGCTGAGCCTGGATGAGCGAGGGCAAGGTCTTTTGTAGATCGGATTCCTTGCCAAAGACCACCCGGCTGTGGCTCGGCACATCAAAGGGGAACTGACCAGGCAGCTCGGGCCGCTCCATCTGGGCCAAAATCACCTGCTCAGGCCGCTTGCACTGAAGGGCATAGCCGACCTCTACGCACACCTTGGGGCTGGGAATGAGCTGGGGCGGCGTGCCGTCGATCCCAGTGATGGGGGTGCCGTCTCCCACAAAAAGCAGGCTTTGGCGAATTTTGCGCATGAGAGAGCTCTGGAGGCGCACTGGACTGTCGGTGAGGCGGTGGGACTCCTCCAGGCTCAGGGGCAGCCGCGATCGCTTGTTGACGGCTTCGATGGTCTTTTGCAGCACCGATCGCAGCGCCTGGCTCGAGGCCTCATACTCCGTCTGGTAGCACAGGAAAATCGTCGGCTCTAGGTGGGCCATCACCTCACGCTTGGTGAAATACATTTCGTGGCTGATCAGGTCCACGTTGGAGATGATGTAGCCGCCGCTGCCTTCGATGTAGAACTCGACCGTTTCCCCTTCGAGATAGCGCTGAAACCAGAGCGATCGCTTCACTTCGGCGGCATCTTCCAAAAAATCTGCCCGCAGCGCTGACTTTAGCAAACTGCTCTTGCTCAGCCGCAGATCGTGGGGGCGCTTTTCGAGATCCCGTACCGGTTCATATTCCTGGAGATACCAGGCTTTCAGGGCAATGATGGCCATGGCACTTGCCGTGATGGGATGGAACGTGAATCAAGCAGATACCACCATACCCCAATCCAGCAGGTCCAATCGCTTCTAACGATCGGCCAGCAAAAATCGAAAGACTTGGTGGGTCCTGAACCCAATCTTGGAATATTGATAAGGATAAATAGAAAATATTTTAGATTTGCTTATTCTGTCACTGGATGACAAAGCAAAAAACGTAATTTATTTAAAATGACAACAGCGCCCTTTTTGTCTACTTTCTAATTGATTTCCTCTCATGGATTCGCTTTGTTTGGAGATACTCGGATGAAAGACTCATGAATTGAGTTTCCCGATGCATTGCTCCCGCTGGTTTAGTTGAGGAAATATTTAGAGTTCGAGAAGGACGCTGTTGCTTTGGAACGAGACAGATTCGAATGGAACAGCTTTTTACCTCTTTGGTTTTAGTTTGAACTTGGCTGTTAAATCTGCCAGGGAAGCTTTGTAGCTTCAATTACTACTATAAGGCCTTTGAAGAAGAGATCAAGGGTCTGATACCAAAGTTTACTGTTTTGTAAGTGGGCGATCGCCCTCTAAAAATTTTTGCAAAATCAAGCCATAACGGGATCAAAAAACGCTAGATCTAAGATAGATCTCACAAGATGAAAGCCAATTGACCTAGAAATAGACTTTTTGAGAAGGGAAGAACTTCTTGAAAAGGGCATTTCTTGATGGAATTGACTGCCAAAAAATCTTAGTGAGTCTTGAATAGCTCAGAAAAATTGAATTTAGTTGATTCAAAAATCGAATTTTTTTGGCTTGATAACGCACTGACTTCGACTTGTTTCTAGGGCTAAAGCTTTGAGTGTCGCCTTCGCAAACTAGCTATTTTGAACGCTTTAAGCAATACAAAAGATAAGAAAAACCTCCTGGCTGTTGGTCAGGAGGTTTTGAGTTTGGAGGAATCAAACAATGGTGCCGACAGAACAGTCAAACTTCGAAGCAAAAGAGAAAAGCGATCGCGTTTAAACGCAGAGATTCATGGGGCGATCGCGACGAAATCAAAACGCTAAACAAAATATGGGTGGCTGACTCATAACCGATGAAGCGGGCAGTTTTGAGTCGATAAGCAAATGCGCAGGACCTATTTAGCAGTAGCTGGTGACGTCTTCGCCGCACTCGTCAGCGAGGTAGCAGAGCGCTCGAAATCGTAGGCTCACGACCTGTTCGTAGAGCGGATTGAGCTTGCACAGGGGCGGAATGTGGAGAATGCGGTGACCCCAGAGGGTAATGTCACGTTCAAAGGGGCACTGAGAGGGAATCTTTTCGCAAATGAGGCGAGCAACGGACGGATCGTGGATTTCGAAACGATCGATCCATCGCCGAAGAGGATGGAGTAAATCGAAAGACATTGCTGTAGCTTGGGGGGCTTGAGGGACGGGGGGCAGGTCGCTGGGGCGCTGAACCCAAACCCAACTGGAGAGGGCGAGGTCTTGAGGCGTGTAGTGAGAGTGGTTCATGAGCGCTGTCACCCCTTACTGCGACACTGCTATCCTGCCCGCTATTTTTGCGGCGGTATCAAGAAGATCCACGGAACTTTTCAGCAAATCCGTAGAGAATTTCAGGGTGATTACGGGATCTTCACAGAGCCGCTAAACTTCTGCTTTGGCAAACAAAGCTTGGGTGAAGGGAGGGCTGCCAAAGGGGCTCTAAACGGGACTTCAGCGGAACTTCGCTCAAGTTTCTGGAGTCTGCGAGTCAGGCTGGCGCAAGGGTGCTACAGGCGATCGCCCACAAAAACAGGTGAACTAAACCGCGACAGTCCCCAACCCTCTTAAGGGTGGGGAAGGATAGCGCGACTGTTGGAGCAAAGCGGAAACAGTCAATTAACCCCCGGTTGCCCATCAATGTACTGCTTGATTCGCTCCAACGGCGCGCCCCCCGCAGAAGAAACATAGTAAGAACTCGACCAAAAAACAGGCTTTGTGTAAAACCTTGCCAACCGCTCCGAGTGCTGTTTTCTGACAATGCGACTAGACGCCCCCTTCAGGCTCGCAACCAACTGAGAAATGTTGTTATCTGGATGCAAGTCAAGCAAAAGATGGACATGGTCAGGCTCCCCATTGATCTCAATCACCTTGCTTTTGTTAGCAACACAAACTCGCTGAAACACCTCAGTCATTGTTTGCAGCATTGAGTCATCAATCACCTTTTGCCGGTATTTGGTCACAAAAACCAGGTGTAGGTAAATAGAAAAAACAGAGTGAGATCCTTTTCTGTGGCTGGGTTGCATCAACCTATAGGCAAGCTATGCTGAGAGAATGCTAACACGTCGTATCACCTACCGGCTTTATCCCACCCGTCAGCAGGAGTCCACACTCCACTACTGGCGGAAACTGCACTGTGGGTTGTACAACGCCGCGTTAGCCAACCGCAAAACCCAGTATCAGAAGTTCAACCACGCCGTTGACTACTTTGAGCAGCAAAACAGCCTACCCGCCTTCAAAGAAGTGTGGCCAGAGTACAAAGAGCTAGGCTCCCATGCTCTCCAAGCCACCCTCAAGCGAGTCGACCTTGCCTTTCAGAGATTCTTCAAAAAACTGGGTGGATATCCCCGCTTCAAAGCGTCCCGCCGCTATGCAGGCTGGACCTATCCCTGCAAGTCCGGTTGGAAAGCCGAAACTAGTGGATTGCATGGTTCTCTCAACCTGAGCAACCTTGGCAGCCTGAAGATGCGGGGACAAGCTCGGACCTGGGGCAAACCCACCACCTGCACGATCTTCTGGCGACACGGCAAATGGTATGCCTCCATCACCGTGCAGTGTGAGCCAGCCCGGTCTACAGGAGAAGGTTCTGTTGGCATTGATCTGGGGTGCAAAGAAGCCATCACCCTATCCACGGGTGAGCAGATCAGCAAACCTGAGTTCATCCGGCAAGGGGACATCCAAGTCAAGCAAGCCTCAAAGAAACTCAGACGCAAGCGCGCTCCCAACCGAACGAAGCGCATCAAAGCCTCTCGCCGATGGACGCGTGAGCGTCAAAAAGTCTCGAAGCTACAGCGCAAAGTTGCCCGACAGCGCGAGAACTGGATTCACCAAGTCACCAGCCACATAGTGAGCCGTAATAGCCTAGTGGCCGGTGAAAAACTGAACGTCAAAAACATGACCCGCAAGGGCAAGTCCAAGACCCGTCAAAAAGCAGGGCTTAACCGCTCTATTTTGTCCGTGGGTTTTGGCATGATTGGTCAGTTCCTGGACTACAAGCTGGCTGAAGCCGGGGGATTCTATGTCGAGTCTCCCACTCAGCAGCTAAAGCCCTCTCAGCGCTGCGTAAAGTGCTGGGAACTGACCCCCAAGACCTTGTCTGACCGGGTGCATGTTTGCGCCAATCCTCACTGCAATCATGTTGAGGACCGAGATGTTAATGCCGCCCAAGTCAATCTGGCTTGGGCAAGGGGTAAGGAACTTGCCTCTTCAGTCGCAGAGTCGTCAAGCTCTACCGCGTGCGGAAGTATGCGGCAACTTGGGGCGAAGAAGCGACAGAAACCTCAGGCCTCTTAGGCCGGGGTAGTTCATGTATGATATCTGGCTAACGCGATCGCGCGACGCCTGGCGAAGGCGATCGCCGCTAACCCCACCACCGTAAACTTGCCCCTAAAACACTCGGATGGGAAAACAATCTTGGTCCACTGAGTCCAATTCAGCCTTTGCTGCTTTCTCTGTTTCCTCGGTTGCTCCCTGGCTGCGTCTGGGACTGGCAGGCGTGCTGGCAGGCGTGGCCCTCACCAGTTGGCTGCTAGTGGGCGATCGCCCCCAGCCCGTGCGCGCCCTAGAGCCCAGAGACACCCAGGCGGCCCTGCGAGGCGTCGACTTCTGGCAGGGAGCCTCCTTCCCCGTCGAAAACTTCCAGGAATACACCTCACCCTTTGGCTATCGTCAGTCGCCCACCGGCGGCTACAGCCAAGAATTTCACTATGGCCTAGATATGGCTGCTCCCATGGGCAGCTATGTCCGCAACTGGTGGTCTGGCAAAGTGGTCGAAGTGTCCGACGACAGCAACTGCGGCACCTCCGTCGTCGTCGAATCTGGCCAATGGCTGCACATCTACTGTCATATGCAGGGTCACGTCGAAAGCCGGAGCGGTGGCAAGTACCTCATCGATCGCGAAGGTGGCCTGCAAATTTGGGAAGGGCAGCAGGTGTCAGCGGGCGATCGCATCGGTCGAGTCGGCATGACCGGCCGCACCACCGGCCCCCATCTCCACTGGGGCCTGAAGTTTAGCGAAAACTGGGTCGATCCCGCCCTCGTCCTTCAGGCCATGTACACCGCCCAAGAGCAGCGGGCGGCCCTACCGACAAACCAGCGAAAATAAACCCTCATCCAAGTCATATCCCAGCATTTGGGCAAAACCCTGGAGCCGAGGCTGGGCCGAAATCCCTTGACTTGCCATCCAGTCCGCCAGCACAAAGATCTTGTGCATCAGGAAAATTTCCAGAGCCTCAGGATTGTACTGAATGCCTTCCGTCGGGCTGAACTGGTGGGGCACCAGCATTGCTGAGTAGCGACCTAGCTCCCCGGCCTTCCAGTCAAGAAGATAGGGCAGCCAGGGATAGCGACTATCTAGCCGCACAAACCACAGTCGCACTTCCGGGATTTCTGAGAGCTCGCGAGGGTCGGCCGAGTCCCGCGGAAAATCAATCGAGAACTGAAGCTGCTGCTCGTAGGCGCTGATGCCCTCAGCCAGGAGCGGCTGAAGCACGGCCTCAGCGGGACTCAGGTCGAGGGAGTAGAGAGCGTCGCTGGTCAGATGAATCTTGAGCGTCATGGCGATGGCCGAGCAAATGAGTGGTGCATCCTCTACTCCTACTATTGTCTGGGGTTTAACGCTAGGCTTTGCTGACGATTGGGCTAAGCCAAAGTTGTAGTGAGTCCGACCTAGCGTCTATCATAGAACTAGAGACTTTGTAAACGCGTTTCGGATACCCCAGACCCAAGGCGCAGACTGACACATTAGAACGGACGCATTAAAATCAACAACACGGGTTTGCTGTAGGCTGACCTGTGGGTTGCGACTATTCAGTGATGGATACATATCGACACTCCTGGTAACGACCTTCAGAGATTCGGGTGAATCGTGGAATCAGAAGCGGGAGTCTTTGACACAGGAGCAAGTGAGGCCAAGACGTTGACCATGCGACAAGAAGTGGTAGGTACCAAACCCATCCGATCCCTTGAGGATGCTCTCGATCGTTGCCAAACCCTGGGTATGCGGTTGAGCCGTCAGCGTCGCTATATCCTGGAGCTGCTGTGGCAGGCTCAGGAGCACCTGTCTGCCCGCGAAATCTACGATCGCCTCAATCTCCAGGGCAAAGGAATTGGCCACACGTCGGTGTACCAAAATCTGGAAGCGCTGTCGAATCAAGGGGTGATCGAGTGCATTGAGCGTTCGGAAGGCCGTCTGTATGGCAATATTAGCGATTCCCACAGCCACGTAAACTGCCTGGACACGCAGCAAATCCTGGATGTCTATGTGGATTTGCCGCCGGAACTGCTGCGCCAAATCGAGGAGCAGACCGGGGTCCGCATTACGGACTATCGCATTGATTTCTATGGCTATCGGGTGCCAGAGTCTGAAGAATCACGTCAGGCTATGACCAATCCTTAGGGGCCTGAGCAGGGGCAGACCAGTCGTCGTTCTCGAGGGCGATCGCCCCTTGTTCGTCCCACTCGTACTGCGCTGTTTTGCCGGTGCTGTCTGAAGCTGCGTCCTCTAGGACATCTTCTGCATCGGCATTTTCAGCAGTGCGGGATTGCTGAGTGAGAGGCTGCACGACGCGGGCGATCGCCTCCTGCAAAAACACCCTCAAAAACTCATCTCGGCGATTGAGCTGAAACTGGCGCTGCACCACTTCCGCCATGCCCCCATCGCCCCAGTCTTGATCTTGGCGAAAGTACTCAATGAAGCTCTTGCCCGCGATCCGCGTTAGGTAGGCTGCGCTCACGCCCTGGATCGCTCGCCCAAGCAGGAATGTCGCAATATTGGTTTGCAGAGCAGCCGTCACAAGCTGCAATGCTCCTTTGACGATGCCCAGACTGGCAAGAGTCTTGGCCAAAGACAAAGCGAGTTCTCGGCCGCGATCGAGATTCATTTCGCAGCCGTAGACTCGGCCAATCTCTACGACCATTTGAGCATTGACGGCGGCTGTGCCCAGCAGATCGACCACGGGCAGCGGCGTCACGGCCACCACACCCGCCCCAATCCACTGAAAGCGCTCCACCACCTGATCGGCCTGCCGGCGTCGCTGGGCATCGATGAGTTGGCGAGCTTCCTCTCCCAAGCGCTGGGATTGCAGCAGCAAGTTATCCGCCACGAGACTTTCGCCTTCTGAGCGCAAGATCTCGGCCATCCGCCGGATCAGCGGCATGATCTCTGGGTCAGGCTTGACTTGACCGCCGCCGGGCAGCATGGCCGCTTGAGGATCGGCGGCCACTGCGACGACGTCATCGGCGCTGATGGTCGTGCGCAGGCGGTAGCGCAGCCGCGCCAGGATGGTTTCGCGATCGCCCTCCGTGTACAGGTCGGTCTTGTTAAAGACCAGCAGCGATCGCTTGCCGACCTCCGCCAGCAGGCTCAGTGGCTCATACTCTGACTGGCGCAGGTCATTATCCACAACAAACAGCAAAAAATCCGCCTCTGCTGCCAGCTGCCGCGCCAGCTTTTCGCGCTCCGTGCCCGCAACCCCCGCCTCCAGAATGCCCGGAGTATCCGTAATCAAAATCTGGCGATCGAGCCCTGTGAGCTGAAGCTGGTAGGTTTGGCCCGCATCCGTTGTACCCATGGGTGCCCCGATCGCCCCCGCCATCCGGCCCAGCAAAGCATTGACAATCGACGTTTTGCCCGCCGACCCCGTCCCAAAGACCACCACGTGGATTTCGCGACGCCCCAGACTGGCTGCGATCTCCCGCGATCGCGCCAGCAGCGCCTGACGTGCCACCTCGTCCTGGATTTGCAGCGCCTGACGCCGAACCGTTTCAAGGGACACCTCCGCCGCTTGGGCCTTGTCGCGAGGTGCCTTGAGACGCTGGCGCTGAGAGGGTTTGGGCCGCCCAAACAGAAGAGCGTAGTACAAAAACGCCCATACCATCACCCCTAGCAGCGCAATGATCACCAGCAGCAACAGGCCACTCAGGAGCGGTGACACAAACGCTGCTTGCAGATAAAGCTGTCGCAACCCGCTGACAAGCCAAAGGACCAGCCCCAAAATCAGGCTGAGTCCAATCAAGATAGTAAGCAGACGGGGAAGAGACATGCAGTGATGCCTAGCGGTCAGTCATGGCGCCGTCAGTCAAGGGGCTTTGCTGACCTTAGAGGGTTCCAAATTAAAGAATGCAGAGCTTTCTGGAAAACCGCGCATTCCCTTCATTGTGCCTCAATTGTTTTGAGAACTTCGATGTCTCTGGGGAAGCAATCTGGCGCCGATCGAAGGCGATCGCTCTTCACTAGACGCCACAAACTGCATCCTCACAACGTGAGAATGGTTTGAGCAAACGCCATTCTGAAATGAACCGTCAGATGTGAAGTGATGGTCTCAGCGGTTCTAGATCAACGCAAAAGCAAAGCAAACAAAAAGCTCATCTTTAGCCACCCTTTGATCAAGGGTCAAAGGCTTTTGGAGGCTAAGCGCTTCGTTTCCACAGGTGTTAACCCCCACCTACCGTAAGGCTGGTGGGGGATTTCTGCGGATCGAGTTAAAGACTGCTGTGAAGCTTAGTACTGATTGCGAAAAGAACCGCCGCTCCGATTCCCGTTGGTCCGTCCTCCCTCGCGGGGACGAGCCTTGTTCACTTTCAGCTCTCTTCCCAACCACTCTGCGCCATCGAGCTCAGCGATCGCGGCGTCTTCTTCCGCTTCCGTAGCCATTTCAATAAAGGCAAAGCCTCTCTTTTTACCTGTCTCTCGGTCGACCGGTAGACTCACACGGTTCACCACACCGTACTCGGCGAAAACGTCCCGCAGGTCCTCTTCAGTTGCTTGAAAAGACAGGTTACCAACGTAAATCGTCACGATTCTCTCCAACCATTAATTCGAAACTAGTGCGGACGGGACAGGCGTGATCAACTAGCAGTGAACAAGCTGAATCACAGCAGCGTCCTGTTACCGAACTATACTTTGGGTGAGATCATAACTGATTTCTCAAAAAAAAGTTGTGATTTGTGAGACCAGGGACCAAAAGCAGGAATAATTGAGAGATCTGCGATCTTAAAAAGATTAAGAAAAAATAAAATTGCCAACGACGCGATCGCCCTTTTAAGCGCAAAATCGCTCGATGAATGGCTTTAAGTCACACCCCCAGATAACAGCAAGCATTTGACCTATACCACCTATTGAAATGCTCCATGGTGCTCATTGAAATCCACGCAGCGGAAACGCTATGGAGTGATTTATTGATGACTTTTAGAAATATCAATTCAGCGCGATATAGCAATAACTGCGAAGGCAATTAGTCAGCCCAAATTGCTAATCTTGGTAAGAATCAATCAGGTACTGCTAGAGCTTGTAGAAATATTTGGCGTTCTTCCAGGCTTTATCCCATCGCGACTCTCCGACTGCCTTGCCAGGAGTCGACATCACGACAGCCGCAACGAGTGGTGTAACCGCGCTGAGCCTTAATTCACAATCTGGCCCATGTAGTCTCCCCACAAGCTTGCAGCTTGGCCGCTGCTGCCGCCGGTCGGGGTGTTGTCATCGTTGCCGAGCCAAACGCCACTGACGAGATTTTGGCCCGGGAGATAGCCGATAAACCACAGGTCAACATTGTCGTTGGTGGTGCCGGTTTTGCCGGCGGCCGGGACGCCAATGCTGGCGCCGCGGCCTGTGCCGCTTTCGATGACGCCTTGGAGCATGTCGGTCATGGTGCTGGCGACGTTGGCATCCAGGACGGGATAGTCTGCCTCGGCGCTGTCCTCATAGCTGTAGATGACCCGACAGGTATCTAAATTATTTCGGTCTTCGCAGTCTCCGCTGTCGAGGATGCGCTTGATGGCGTGGGGAGAGTTGCGCAGGCCGCCGTTAGCCAAGACACCAAAAGCGCCGGTCATCTCCAAGAGGGTGGTTTCGCTCTGGCCCAAGACTAGGCCCGGCACTGCCTTGAGGGTGGACTCGATGCCCATACGCTGGGCTGTGCGCACAACCTGATCGAGACCAGCCTCGCGGGCGATGCGCAGGGCTACAGCGTTCTCGGACTGAGCAAGACCGCGATACATGTCGATGTTGCCGCCGCTGCGCTCACAGCCGCTGTAGGACTGGCCCTCCCAGTTTAGGGGGGCGCAGGAAAAGGTTTGCCAGGGAGAAATACCGGCGCTAAGGGCAGCGGTGTAAGCAAAAATTTTGAAGGTGGATCCAGGCTGACGAAGAGCTTGGGTGGCGCGGTTGAACTGGCTTTCGTTGAAGTCGACGCCGCCGGTGAGGGCGATGATTGCGCCGGTGCGGCTGTCAAGGGTGACGACGGCGCCTTGGGAAAAGCCGTAGGTGGCTCCGTCGCTTTCGATGCTGGACCGAAGCGAGCTTTCAGCCGTGGACTGAATCTTTGGGTCGAGGCCGGTCTCGATAATGAAGTTGCCTTCGCGCGCTAGCTGGGTCCCGAGAAGCTCTTCCAGCTCGCTGAAGACGTAGCTGTAAAAGTAGGGAGCGATCGTGCTTTCGAGGATTTCGCGGGCTTTGGGGTTGATGTCGATGCGCGATCGCCGGGCGCGGGTGGCTTCGTCCTGGCTGACCATGCCGAGGGTGACCATCCGGTTGAGAACGCGATCGCGCCGCTCGACGGCGGCTTGGTAGTCCCGAATAGGGTTGAAGCTGTTGGGAGCTGGCAAAATCCCCGCGAGAGTGGCGGCCTCAGAGAGCGTGAGATTGGCGGCGGACTTCCCGAAATAAAACTGGGCGGCATCCTCAAAACCGTTGTTGCCGTTGCCCAGGTAGACCCGGTTGAGGTAGGTCAGCAGCAGGTCGTCCTTGCTGTAGAAGGTTTCGAGCTTGAAGGCCACGACGGCTTCCCGCAGCTTGCGGCTGGCGGAGTCTTCGGTGCCGACGTACTCCCGGAAGAGGTTGCGGGCAAGCTGCTGGGTCAGGGTGCTGCCGCCTTCGCGGATGCCGCCGCCCTGGATGTTGACGACGAGGGCGCGCAGGGTGCCGATGGGGTCAACGCCGAGGTGCCAGTAGTAGCGGGAGTCCTCGGAGGCAACGACGGCCTGGGGAAGGAAGGCCGAGAAATCTGAGAGTTTTTCGAGCTCGACGTGGGCGCTGTTGAAGGGCGGCTGTAGGGGCACTTCGCGATCGCGCGAATAGACCACCACTGGCCCCTGAATGGAGACCGGCAGCGGCCGAATCGGGATCTTTTGCCACTCGAAGCCAACCCAGGCAACGGCGATCGCCGTCAATCCGCCAATACTGTACAGGCTGTAGCGAGCTGCCCGGACATACAGGGGGGGCGGATCAATGTACTGAATGCGGACAGCGGCTTCCAGCTCTGGTGGACCCAACGTCAAGATGTCGCCGTGACGCAGCTCGATTTTGTTAACGCGCCGCTTGCCTCGATAAATGCCATTGGTGGAGTCTTCGTCGCGCAGAATAAAGCCTGCATCGCGCTGCTGAGAGGTGCGGCTGAGGGAGAGATGCACCTGGCTGACAACGGGGTTGCGAATGACGATATCGCAGGACTTTGAGCTGCGTCCCAGCAGATAGCGATCGCCCAGCAAAGGGTACACCTCGGCCTTGTCTGCACCAGCTTCCTGGACCCAGAGCTCTGGTACGCGAGCGTTCGGCTTGAGCACCAGCTTAGAAAAGTCAATGCGAGCTTGAACCGTCTGGACGGCCTGGGTCAGGGTATTGAGGACTGTACGGGGAAGCTGGGGGGGCTGAGGCGGGCTCATCAGGAAATTGGGTTGGAAACCCCGTGCTTCTAGCACGGCTTTGCATTGATGCGCAGAACACGCAACCGTAGTAACGACAACGAGGCTGGGATCGCCGTCAAAGGCGATTCAGCCCCATTGTATCTAGAAGCCTTGGACTCCGTCTCTAGGCGTTGGCCACCTCAGCAGACTGCCACAGTGGCTAAACCCGGCAGCAAACTTCCTCAAACGCCCTCTGGTAATGCCTGAGGGATCTAGGGGGAGTTTTCTGCTGGCTGGGTTTTTGCTTTTTCGCGCATCTCTTTCAGCAAGACTGGGTAGTCCTGGTTTTGGGGATAAAGCCGGGCCAAGGTCTCTAGGGGGGCCACGGTGCCGCGATAGTCCTGGGCCTGGATGCGCAGATTGACCACCATTTCTAGGGCGGCTGGGTTTTCGGGCTCTCGCTTGAGGACCTGCTCGTAGCCGGCGATTTGCGCCTCCAAGGTGACCACGGGTGGGGCAACAGGCGCGGCGGCGGGCGACGGCGAGGCTGGGGTCTCAGCGGGTGGAGCGGGCCGGGACATCATGCCGACGAAGCTCTGGATGCTGCCGCCCAGAAAAGCGACAACCGACACGACCGTCAGGGCCTGGATCAGGCGGCGATTCTTCTGTTTTCGGGCTTCGGCGTATTCTTCGAAACTGCTCATGGCGTCGGGGTGGGGAAGGAGAATATCTGCGCAGCAGGGCTCTTTGATCCCTAAGATACCCATTCCACTCCCAAATGCGATCGCCCCTGACGGAGTGTGGCAGAGTACTAGATATCTGCTGCTCTTGCAAATCAACGCCATGGTGACTTCGAGCGTTTCGCAAAATTCTTCGGCACCTGGGCGGGGGCGATCGCTGCGCCAGGCTCTATCGGTGCTGGGCGGAATCGTTGCCTGTATCGGCGCGATCGCCGCTCTCCAGTATCCCCAGCTGCAGTCTTTGCTCCAGCGGGACCAGGCCCTGTCGCCCGAAGCTCTCCAGCGCGACCTCGAAGCCGAGCAGCTTCATCTCCAGGTCCTCAGCAAACTGCCTACCTTTGACTTTGACAACCTGATTGCTGACTGGGTGCTGCTGCGCTTTCTGCAATATTTTGGGGACGATGAGGTGCGCTTCGAGACTGGCTACGCCCTCAGTCCCGATTACTTCGATCTGATTTTGGCCCTTGATCCGCGCTTTCTGGAGGCCTATCGCTTCCTGTCCGTCAGTACCTCTTTGTATGCTGGGCTGCCCGATCGCTCGGTGGCCCTGATGAATCGCGCGCTGCCGTCCTTGACGCCGACGGTCCCCCCAGATTCTTTCTATGTGTGGCGCTACAAAGGCGTGGATGAGCTGCTGTTTTTGGGGGATGCGCAGGCGGCCCGCAAATCCTTTGAAACGGCGGCGGAATGGGCCAGTCAGTCCCCGGATGAGATGGGACCGGCGATCGCCGCTCAGTCTCGACAAACTGCTCAGTTCTTGGCCCGAAATCCCGCCAGCCGCGGGGCTCAAATTGCTTCCTGGATGACAGTATTGCCAAATGTCCAAGATCGCGGAATTCGTCGGCAAATTGTCCAGCGCATCGAGGCGCTGGGTGGGACACTGATCTACACCCCCGACGGCCAAGTACAAGGGGTGACGATTCAGCCCGAAAACTAGTCTGAGCGGCTGCCTGGCATCGGCGCGAAAGGGTGTCCCCTGGCGGTTTAAGATGGCTGAAGGCTTTTGTGACGATTGGAAACGCTGCGGTAAAAGCGCTGGCCGGGGTGAGAGCTGGCCGCATCCGATGCCATTGACTCCCAAAAGCGCCGTAAACTCCCAGGTATTCGGCAGCAACGTGCCATGTCCAGTCAACCTTTTTGGTATAACGGCTCGTTTCAAGAATCGGATCAGCTTTCGATCCCGGTTGACGAGCCCGGCTTGCTCTATGGTGCGACGATTTTCACGACGCTGCGCGTGTATGGCGCTTCCCTCGATCATCCTTTATCCAACTGGCTGGGGCACTGTCGTCGCCTGCGCGACAGCGCCCAGGCGCTCCAGTGGCGATCGCCCAACTGGGAGCAAATTCGCCAGGGCTGCGAGCGCCTCCTGGGCTTCTTTCCGGTCCTGCGAATCACGGTGTTCCCCGATGGTCGGGAGTGGATCACTGGGCGATCGCTGCCCGCCGATTTGCCCCTGCGTCAGCAGCAGGGTGTTGTTGCGTGGCTGTCCGACTCAGCCGACTTCCGGCGCAGCCTGCCCGAACACAAAACCGGCAACTATCTGGCTCCCTGGCGCGCCCTTCAGCTAGCGCGCGATCGCGGTGCCCAAGAAGCCATCTTGACCAACGGCAAAGGCCACTGGCTAGAAACGAGCACCGGCAACCTGTGGGGCTGGCGAGATGGCTACTGGTGGACCCCACCCCTGAGCGCCGGAATCTTGCCGGGACTGGTGCGATCGCAGTTAATTACGTGGCTCGTACGCCAGAATAAAACTGTGGGAAGTGCCCCGTGGTCAGAAGAACTCGTCGCTGAATTTGAGGCGATCGCCTACACCAACAGCGTCGTCGAAATTGTGCCCATCCACGCAATCTTGAGGGACTCAACCCCCCTTGCCTTCGACCCCAACCACGATGGACTCCAGGAGCTGCGGGACCTGTTTCAGCAAGCCCTCCTAGCAGAATCCTGAAAAGAGCGTGACATTAGTTTACAAAAAGTGACGAAGAGGCTGGATATAAAGGGAGAAATAAATGAGAGAACGCTTCATAATGATCTTCCGCACAGCCCTAGGCCTCAAAACCACCGCCCCCAGTGCATGAAAACATCGCGGACATTAAGCCAGTGGTCCTTTACTACAGACAGTCTCAGGAGAGCAACGCATTGTGAGTAGGCGATGGAAGAAAGCCGGACTATATGCGCTGTTAGCGGTGGTGATGGCTATTGTATCCGTTGCCTTTTGGAGCAACCAGCTTCAGGGCCGAGAGACCTGGGACTATAGCCAATTTATTCAGTCTGTTGAAGATAAAACCGTTGTGAAAGTCAGTATTAGCGACGATCGGTCCCGCGCCCTCGTCACTTCTTCCGACGGCAGCCAGGTTTGGGTGGATATCCCTCCCAACGACCCCAACCTCATCAACACCCTGGTCGATAATAATGTTGATATTGCGGTTCTACCCAAAAGCAATGAACGCTTTTTGCTCAAAGCAGCTGGGGGCCTTTCCCTGATAGGCATCTTTTTGGGGTGCGTCTTCTTCTTCTTGCGAGCCCTTCTGGCAGAATCCTGAAGATAAGTTAATATTAGTTAACAAAGAGATGCTGAGATTTCTTGCAAAAACGAGTGAAAGCAGCCCTTGACCTGGGACACAGCCCAAGAAGACCGCCTCCAGAGCGCATCTTTTTCAGGCTGGCCAGCCCCAAACCAATGGCCCTAACAGTCGCTTCAGGCATTGCGCGGAGTGAATCACGGCAAGAAATCTATATAGCGAGTCCTCACATATAAAGGTTCTAGGAGGATTACCCTCGGTGAATAAGCGATGGAGAAATGCAGGACTGTACGCTCTGTTGGCGATCGTTGTGATCGCCCTAGCGACTGCCTTCTTTGATAACCAGCCTCAAAGCCGTGAGACCTGGCGCTACAGTCAATTTATTCAATCGGTTGAAAATAACAAAGTAGAGAAAGTCAGTATTAGCGCCGATCGAACTCGCGCGCTGGTGACCTCCTTTGACGGCAGCAAGATCCTGGTCAACATCCCCCCCAATGACCCGGATCTGATCAACATTCTGACCGCTAACAACATCGATATTTCTGTCCTGCCCCAGAACGATGAAGGCTTCTGGGTGAAGGCTCTGGGCAGTCTCTTCTTCCCGATTTTGCTGTTGGTGGGTCTGTTCTTCCTGCTGCGGCGCGCCCAGGGCGGCCCGGGCAGTCAGGCCATGAACTTTGGCAAGTCCAAGGCCCGCGTGCAGATGGAGCCCCAAACCCAGGTGACCTTCGGCGATGTGGCAGGCATTGAGCAGGCCAAGCTAGAGCTCACCGAGGTTGTGGACTTCCTGAAGAACGCCGATCGCTTCACAGCGGTGGGTGCCAAGATTCCTAAGGGTGTGCTCCTCGTGGGTCCTCCGGGAACCGGTAAGACCCTGCTGGCCCGCGCGGTTGCAGGGGAGGCAGGCGTTCCCTTCTTCAGCATTTCCGGTTCTGAGTTTGTGGAAATGTTTGTCGGGGTTGGCGCATCTCGCGTGCGCGATCTGTTCGAGCAAGCCAAATCCAACGCTCCCTGTATCGTCTTTATCGACGAGATTGACGCCGTGGGTCGTCAGCGGGGCGCTGGCCTCGGCGGCGGCAACGATGAGCGAGAGCAGACCCTCAACCAGCTGCTGACCGAAATGGACGGCTTCGAGGGCAACACCGGCATCATCATCATCGCAGCGACCAACCGTCCTGACGTGCTGGATGCAGCGCTGATGCGTCCGGGTCGCTTTGACCGCCAGGTTGTGGTCGATCGCCCCGACTACCAGGGCCGTCTGGAAGTGCTGCGCGTCCACGCCCGTGGCAAGACCCTGGCGAAGGATGTGGATCTCGAGAAGATCGCTCGCCGGACCCCCGGATTCACGGGCGCAGACCTCTCGAACCTGCTCAATGAAGCAGCGATTTTGGCGGCTCGCCGAAACCTGACCGAAATCTCGATGGACGAGGTCAACGACGCGATCGATCGCGTTCTGGCGGGTCCTGAGAAGAAAGACCGCGTCATGAGCGAAAAGCGCAAGCAGCTTGTGGCTTATCACGAAGCGGGTCACGCACTGGTGGGCGCGCTGATGCCCGACTATGACCCCGTTCAGAAGATCAGCATCATTCCTCGCGGTCGCGCAGGCGGTCTGACTTGGTTCACGCCGAGCGAAGACCGGATGGATTCGGGCCTCTACTCCCGAGCCTATCTGCAAAACCAGATGGCGGTTGCTTTGGGTGGCCGCGTTGCCGAGGAAATCGTCTTCGGTGAAGAGGAAGTGACGACGGGCGCTTCCAATGACCTCCAGCAGGTGGCTCGCGTGGCTCGTCAGATGGTGACTCGCTTTGGCATGAGCGAGCGGCTGGGGCCGGTGGCGCTGGGCCGTCAGCAGGGCAACATGTTCCTGGGTCGCGATATCGCTGCGGAGCGAGACTTCTCAGAGGAGACCGCTTCGGCGATCGACGATGAGGTGCGCAACCTGGTGGATCAGGCATACCGCCGCGCCAAGAGCGTGCTGGTGGGCAACCGCAGCGTGCTGGATAACCTAGCGGATATGCTGGTGGAGCGCGAAACGGTGGATTCTGAAGAGCTGCAGCAGCTCTTGGCAGAAAGCGATGTGAAGATGGCCTCCATTGCCTAGCCACTGGGATAGGTCACACCGTCTAGCCTGAAGCGACGGAGTTATCTTTCACCAAAATTTGCCAAAATGCTTAGGGGCAGTCAGTACTGACTGCCCCTTTTTGCTTAGGTATCAGAGGCTATGGTGGGGGAATCTTGGCGGGCGGTATTGCGCCAGCAGCGGGCGATCGCGGTGATTCGGGCCGGCAGCTTGGCCGTGGGCGATCGCATGGCCCAGGCGGTGGCAGCGGGCGGTATGGGGCTGATCGAGGTGACCTGGAATAGCGATCGCGCGCCGGACTTGGTGGCCCGCCTGCGGGAAACCCTGCCCCACTGCTGGGTAGGTGCAGGTACTCTGCTGTCGCTGCAAGACCTGCAAACGGCGATCGCGGCGGGTGCCCAGTTTTGCTTCACGCCCCACGTGGCCCTGGACTTGCTCAGCTACGCCAGCGATCGCGGCGTGCCCCTGGTTCCCGGTGCCCTGTCGCCCACCGAGATCGTCACTGCTTGGCAGGCCGGCGCGCCCAGTGTCAAAGTCTTTCCGGCCCAGTCCCTCGGTGGCCCCAGCTACATTCGCGCCCTGGGCGGCCCCCTGGGCCAGATTGCCCTGATTCCCACGGGCGGCGTCACCCTCGAAAACGCGCCCCAGTTCATCGCGGCGGGGGCGATCGCCGTGGGTCTGGCGGGGGAGCTGTTTCCCTCGGCGGCGCTACAGACGGAAAACTGGGAGGCGATCGCGGCTCAGGCCCAAAAGCTCCGCCAGCTGCTCCAGCCTTGGCAAGAAGCAGCGACTTCTTTCCTTGCTTGACCGAAAAACCGGCCTGTGCGTCTGTATCTCAAAGGTATAGAGGGCGCACAGTTTCCCCGATTTTTGCGGGAATCCTAAAATTCTTTCCTCGGAAATAGGCCAAGACCTCGAAAAGGCTGCCAAGCTTCTAGAACATGGCTCCGCAGTCTTCGATGTCTCCCATTCCGGTTTGTGCGACCTCGGGGTGCAAGCCACCACTTTGGCATTGCAAAGAAAGAGGTCTAGAAATGCGCAGCACAACTCACCCTTATTCCCTTCTTCGGAGCTGCCGTTCGCTCCTGGCCGCTGTGGCCCTAGGCGCAGCTCTGGTGGGGGCCGCCCCTGCGATCGCCCACGAGCCGCCGACCTTGATTGCTACCCGCATGATGGAGCTCAAGCAGTCACCGGAGCGCTGGCTCGAGATCGATCTGTCCAGCCAGCGCCTGATCGCCTGGGAGGGCAGCAAGCCGGTCTATGCCGTCATCGTGTCTACGGGCAAAGCCAGCACGCCGACCCCGACCGGAACGTTTGCGATTCAGTCCATGCATCGCCTTACCTCCATGGAGGGCGATGACTACTATGTGCCGGACGTCCCCTTCGTGATGTACTACTCCGGTGGCTACGGCATTCACGGGGCCTATTGGCACCACAGCTTTGGCACGCCGGTCAGCCACGGCTGCACCAATGTCGCGGTGGACCACGCCGAGTGGCTGTTTGACTGGTCGTCTGTGGGAACGCCGGTGGTGGTTCACGAATAGGCGCGACGCTGGCCCCAGATTGCCAGCGCCAGCCACTAGCTCAGCTGAACGACGGCGCGATCGTCGATTAGGGTGTTGCTGGTGAGCAGGTCATTGACGGTGATGCGCAAAAAGCGCTGATCATCGACGCGAAACAGAACTTTGACGCGATCGCTGCCTGGGTGACCCGGCGGATCGAGCTGGGCAATGCTGCGGGCGCCCTCGCGATCGTTGAGGGGCTGCACCTGAGATTGGCCCTCGCCGAGAGTACGAGTAATCAGGCGATCGCCATCGAAAAACACCTGAGTGCCGCCCGTTGCGGTTCCCAATTCCCCCAAAATCAGCTCAATGCTGGGCTGATTGTCGGTAGAGGCGCCCAAAATCAGCTCGACGGGCTCGCTCATTGGATAGGGCTGACCGGCCTTGATCAAGGGGTGCCAGCTGTGGCTGTTTTGGCGGCGGTCCCAGTAGCGAATGCCGTAGCTGTGATACAAGAAGTCCTTGACTTCGACGCCCTGACTGAGCTGTAGGGCTCCCTGGGCGATCGCCTCAAAAGGCTTGTCGCAGCGCACCTTGGCAGCATCGAAATATTGCTGAACCCAGGTCTGCACCGCCGGGATTTGCACCGTACCGCCCACCAGCAGCACCGCGTCAATGTCCTCCACCCCAATGCCCTGGCGGCGCGCCTGCTGGAGCACCTGGGTCATGGCGTCGTCGAGGGCCTTAAAAAATCCCCGCTCTGCCAAGATCTCCTCGAAGCGATCGCGCTCTAGAGCCAGCTCATAGCTCTCGAAGGACGCCTCATCAAAAAACACCTCTACTGCCTTGGGCTGGGACGAAAGCTGGATTTTCAGGCGCTCGGCTAGGCGGGTGGTCAGGGGCGTCGCCGCCAGTCCCTGGGTCTGGGCAAAGTAGTCTACCAGCCAGTGGTCTAGGTCAGAGCCGCCGAGATTTTGGCCGGCCTTGGCCAGGACTCGGGCGGTTTTGGGTCGCTGAGCCGACTGCTCTGCCAGCAGCTTTTCGCCCCACTTGAGAATGAACCCCAGGGGCTTGGTCTGGCCTTGGCGACCCAGGTCGAGCTGCACCAGCGACAAATCGAGGGTGCCGCCGCCAAAGTCGATGACTAGCAGGGTTTCCTGGTCCGCCAGCCCGTAGCCCAAGGCGGCGGCGGTGGGTTCGTCCAGCATCCGCACCTGCTCCACGTCCAGAGACTGACAAACCCGGCCCAGCCAGTGCCGATAGGCCTCGAAGCTGTCTACTGGAACTGTCACAACAAGTGAGTCGAGGGGCAG
Organism: Geitlerinema sp. PCC 7407; assembly: GCF_000317045.1. Taxonomy (NCBI): domain Bacteria; kingdom Bacillati; phylum Cyanobacteriota; class Cyanophyceae; order Geitlerinematales; family Geitlerinemataceae; genus Geitlerinema; species Geitlerinema sp. PCC 7407. The sequence goes on along the minus strand of NC_019703.1, from coordinate 3,713,611 downwards.
CGGGACGGCCCGCACCGAGGCGATCGCCTCCTGCAAAAACCACGCTCCCACCTGCTCAAAATTGACCGTCTGGCCGTCGAGCTCCGGCAAAAATCCCTGAATATCCGAACCAATGCCCCGCTTGAAGCTGCGGAAAAATCGGGGGTCCTGGCTCAGATCGAGGGCGCGATCGCGCACCGCCTGCCCGACGACCACCTTAGCTTGGGCGGCGTCCTCCACGTAGACCAAGCTGGGAATCAGCGGTGGGTTGGTGCCCTGGCGCCAGCTGAGATGGGGGAGGCTGAGGGTTTCGGGCTGTTGGGTGGCAGGGTTCCAGCGGGCAATGACTGTGTTGCTGGTGCCAAAGTCAATGGCGATCGTCATCGTGGCTCTGCGTGAAGGCTGCAAACAACGGAAATGCTTCTAGCGGCCGCTTTGAGCAGGAAACAATCAAGGGGGCGATCGCTCTTTGGCAATGGCGCTACACCCCGGCGTTGGCAAACTTGAGCTAGCTCAGCCCGGAACGTCCGCGGCTTCTGCGTCCCGGTGAGGTTGGCGAATCCAACGACATCTTCGATAATAGGTCAAATGCCCGATGTTTCGTGCCTGGCAGATTGTCGGCAACCCCGTAATTATTAATGCTGGATCAAATACTCGATTTTGCCCCCAATGTGGGGCTAGATACCCTCTTGCTGCTGCCGGTGCTGATCGCTCTGGAAGCGGTTCTGTCCGCGGACAACGCCATTGCGCTGGCGGCGATCGCCCGGGGCCTAGAAGGGGCCAAAATGCAGCGAAACGCGTTGAATATTGGCCTAGTGATGGCCTTTGTGCTGCGAGTGGTGCTGATTTTGACGGCGACCTGGGTGACTCAGTATTGGCAGTTTGAGCTGCTGGGCGCTGCCTACCTGCTGTGGCTGGTCTACCAACACTTCACGTCGGATGAGGAAGCCGATCACCACCATCACGGGCCGCGCTTTGCGTCGCTTTGGCAAGCCATTCCCATTATTGCTATCACCGACCTGGCCTTTTCCCTCGACAGCGTGACGACGGCGATCGCCCTGTCCAAGGAAATCTGGCTGGTGATTTTGGGTGGTCTGATCGGCGTGATCACCCTGCGCTTTATGGCCGAGCTGTTTATCCGCTGGCTCAAGGAATACGAGAACCTGGAGGACGCAGGCTACGTGACCGTAGCGCTGGTGGGTCTGCGGCTCCTCCTGCGCGTGATCAATCCCGATCTGGTGCCCCCAGAGTGGCTCATGATCGGGGTGATCGGCCTGATCTTCTTCTGGGGCTTCTCCAAGCGCTCGGCGGAGCCGACCGAAGCGTCCGAGTCTCTCCCCGAGAAAAGCCTTTCGGAAACCTCTTCCCGCCAGTAACCAGGCACCCGCCTGAGGGGCGATCGCCCCTCGGACTTCTCACCACAGACCGAAAAAGCGCCAGATCCCGTCGGGATCTGGCGCTTCGACTGTCAGGGGCTCCAGCGGAGCCCCTAAACCAAGCTTATTCGTACAGCCAGTTAGAAATGCTGGGCTTCCAGTTCACCAGCTCCTCGTCCTTGAACCAGAGGGCGATTTCGCGCTGGGCGGTCTCGACTGCGTCGGAACCGTGGATCAGGTTGCGACCGATGCTGACGCCGAAGTCACCGCGGATGGTGCTGGGTTCAGCGGCCAGGGGATTGGTTGCGCCGATGAGTTTGCGAGCACCTGCGACGACGCCATCGCCTTCGAGGACCATCGCAACGACGGGGCCGGAGGTGATGAACTCGACCAAGCCACCGAAGAAGGGCTTCTCCCGGTGCACATCGTAGTGCTGCTCAGCCAGTTCACGGCTGACATTCACCATCTTGAGGCCGACGACCGTGAAGCCTTTGGTTTCGAACCGACGCACGATTTCACCGACCAAGCCACGCTGAACACCGTCGGGCTTAACTGCAACAAATGTCCGTTCCACGGGTTTACCTGCTCCTAGAAGTTCACGAGGGATATGCTCAACGTTCTATGCTCTCAGAAAAGGGGACGTCTCTGTAAAGATATTTTTCGAAAGATCGGGGCCGCTGATGGGGGACAGATGGGGGCGAGCAAAAGGGGTGAAACTTTGGCCAAAACCTGTGCTGGGGGATAGTCCGGATCTCGAAGGGGATACGCTAGACTGTCTACGCGATCGCATACCAGGAGAATCTTCAGCGGCATGGGTGGTCAATCCTCTCCTTCTTCCGAACAGCAGCAGCAACCGGTTACGCTCGAAAAGACTCGTCAGGAGACGCGATCGCCCCTACAGGCAATGCCCCTGGCCTCCACTGCGCCCCAAAAAGCCTGGACCATCGAAGACAGCGAAGAGCTCTATCGCATCCAGGGCTGGGGAGAGCCGTATTTTTCGATCAATGCAGCGGGCCATGTGACGGTGTCGCCCAAGGGCGATCGCGGTGGGTCACTGGATTTGTTTGAGCTGGTGGAGTCCCTCAAGCAGCGCAACCTGGACTTGCCCCTGCTGATTCGCTTTTCAGATATCCTCGAAGACCGCATCGAGCGCCTGAATGCCTGCTTTGCCCGGGCGATCGCTCGCTACAACTATCCCGGCTCCTACCGGGGCGTCTTCCCGGTCAAGTGCAACCAGCAGCGCCACCTGATCGAAGACCTGGTGCGCTTTGGTCGGCCCCACCAGTTCGGTCTAGAGGCTGGCTCCAAGCCCGAGCTGATGATCGCCCTGGCTACGCTGAATACGCCCGATGCGCTGCTGATCTGCAACGGCTACAAGGACCGCGAATACATCGAGACGGCCATCCTGGCGCGCCGGATGGGCCGCCCCTGCATCATCGTGCTAGAGCAGGTGGAAGAGGTGGGCCTGGCCATCGAAATCAGCCGCAAACTGGGAATCAAGCCGCTGCTGGGCGTGCGGGCTAAGCTGAACACGCGCGGGGTGGGCCGCTGGGGCACCTCGACGGGCGATCGCGCCAAGTTTGGCCTGACCATCCCCGAAATTATCCATGCGGTCGAGGAGTTGCAAGCGGCAGACATGCTGGATTCGCTCCAGCTGCTCCATTTCCACATCGGCTCTCAGATCTCGGCCATTGGCGTGATCAAGGACGCGATTCGCGAAGCCAGCCAGATCTACGTGGAGCTGGCGGCCCTGGGGGCCAACATGCAGTACCTCGACGTGGGCGGCGGTCTGGGGGTGGACTATGACGGCTCCAAGACCAACTTCCACGCCTCCAAGAACTACAACATGCAGAACTACGCCAACGACATCGTGGCGGAGGTGAAGGAGACCTGCGAAGAGCGAAATCTGCCGGTGCCGACGCTGGTGAGCGAGAGCGGACGGGCGATCGCCTCTCACCAGTCGGTTTTGGTGTTTGATGTGCTGGGGACCAACGATGCCCCCAGCGGGGATCCGGGGGCCATCGAGGAGAGCGAGCACCTGATCGTGCGCAACCTCTACGAGACCTACCTCGCGATCACCGAAGAAAACTACCAAGAGGCCTACCACGACGCCACCCAGTTCAAAGAGGAAGCCATTAGCCTTTTTGGCTTTGGCTACCTGAGCCTGCGGGAGCGAGCCCGGGCGGAGCGGCTCTACTGGGCCTGCTGCGAAAAGATTTTGAAGATCTGTCGGCAGCAGGAGTATGTGCCCGACGATCTGGAGGACCTCGAAAAAATCATGGCCTCCATCTACTACATCAACCTGTCGGTGTTTCAGTCAGCGCCGGACTCCTGGGCCATTGACCAGCTGTTTCCCATCTTGCCCATCCACCGCCTGGACGAGGAGCCGAACTGCCGGGGAACCCTGTCGGACCTGACCTGCGACAGCGACGGCAAAATCGACCAGTTTATCGATCTACGAGATGTGAAGTCAGTGCTAGAACTGCACCCGCTGCGATCGGGTGAGCCCTACTATCTGGGCATGTTCCTGGGCGGAGCCTACCAGGAAATCATGGGCAACCTCCACAACCTGTTTGGGGACACCAATACGGTGCACATCTGCCTGACGCCCAAGGGCTACCAGATCGAGCACGTGGTGAAGGGCGATCGCATTAATGAGGTGCTGGGATATGTCCAGTACGACCCCGAGGATCTGCTCGAGAGCATTCGCCGCCAAACGGAGCAGGCTCTGCAAGAAAAGCAAATTACCCTCCAGGAAGCCCAGCTCTTGATGCAAAACTACGAGCGCAGTCTGAGCAGCTACACCTACTTGACCTCGTGATGGCTGTTCGGTGCTGGGGTTAGCGGCCCAGCAGCGATCGCCACAGGAGATCGCCGTCGTGACCCACGGACTGCATCAGCCCCCAGCGAATGTCGTTGGGGGCCTGACCGAATAGGCCAAGCATGGCAACCAGCAGCTCGGGAATGGTCAGGGTATCGGCCAAAAAGCCGGACCAGTGAGCCTGGGGCATCTGAAAGAATGTCGCAAAAAAGCGCTGCAGCCGGGCCTCATCAAAGCGCATCAGGTTTTCGAGGCCGAAGAGGTAGAGATAGTGCTTGCGGACGCGATCGCTGGGCCACAGCGCTTTCCAGGCCGCCTGAGCAGTGCTGTGGGGAGAGGCGTTGGGCGTGTCGAGGGCCCGGGCGATCGCCTGGGCCAGACCCGGCGCCCGGCGCAGCATCGCCCCCACTAGGTACCCCGAAGCCGGATGCACCATGCTGGCCGCGCCGCCAAAGCCAGCCACCGGCTGCTGAAAGTCCGGCAAAGGCAAATTCATCGGAAACAGACAGTGCTCGACGTGGTGAATCTCAGTGACCTGCACACCGTGATGGGCCAAACGCTGGTAGAGCCGGTCCTTGAGCACGTCAAAGGATACCGCCGGACAGTAGGCCAGAGAGGTTTCTTCCACGAAGTAAACGTCATCGCCCAAGTCCATGGCGTAGAGGAAGGTAGGCGGCTGCGATCGCTCCTCGGCGGACAGATAGTCTGACCGGTAATCCATCAGCACAAACTGCTGAGGCGCCACCGGCGGCGACGAAAAGCGCCCAACAATCCCGTAGGCTGCCTGGTAGGCCACGCCCGCTGCCGGGGGCCGCCGTAGGAAGACCGGCTTGTGGCCGCTGGCGTCGACCACGATGCGGGCGGTCAGGGTTTCGCCGCTGTGGGTCGTCAGCTGGGAGTGATGGGGCAGGTGCTCCAACTGGGCCGCGCTGCCCCGATGCCAGGTCACCCCGCTGCGATCGCCCTGCCGGAGCCAGTGTTGCTGAAGCTTTTCTTTGTCAAACAGGCCGTAGGCCCGCTGCAGGGCGATCTCGCGATCGCCCTGGTAAGTGACGCAATTGGTCCAGCAGTGGCCCAGCAAATGGGTCAAGCCCAGCGCCTCTAGCTCATCTCGCCAGACCCCATAGGTATTGGGCCAAGGAGCAGCCGGATCCGTCGGGCTCAAGCCCTGGACCTTGAGGCCTGCCTCCCCTAGAGCCGCCGCGATAGACAGTCCTGCCGGACCGGACCCGATCACCAGAGCATCAAACACCGAACCTAAACCTCCCAATCTCTGTGTCAGGGACTCGCGCTAGCGATGAACCTGCGCGATCGCCCCTTCGCTGCCCCCCCATGCTTGGCTGCTCGAAGGTTAGGCCGTCCCTACCGCAATTGTCGCGGGTGGGTGATACCGCTTGTCAACGCTTCTGTCGCTGACTGGTGCAGAGGCGATCGCCCCTAGCGCACCGAATTCAAGACCGGCGGCTGGAGCGCCGTCACCCCCGCCAGATCGAGAATCTGCGGAATCAAGTCCTCGCGGCGCACCGCCATCAGGTGCACCCCTTGGCACAGCTCCTTGGCCAGCTGCACCTGCTCCGCCGCAATCCGGATGCCCTCTTGGAGCTGATCGTCTGCATTGGCCAGGCGATCGATCAGGTGCTGGGGAATCTGTACCCCCGGCACATTGCGGTTGATAAACTGGGCATTCTTGGCCGACTTCAGCAAGAAAATTCCCGCCAAAATCGGTTTGCCGCCTGCATTGCCCAGCTTGTCCATAAACATCCCCAGCCGATCAAAATCTGAGATCAGCTGACTCTGGAAAAACTCGGCCCCCGCCTCCAGCTTGCGCTCAAAGCGCCGCTGCAAGCCCGACCAGCTGGGGCATTGGGGGTCCACCGCTGCCCCGGCAAATAGATCCGTGGGCTCATCGGTCAGGGCCTTGCCGTTCCAGTCGCTGCCCTGGTTGAGCTTGCGAATGAGCGTCAGCAGCCGCACCGACTCCAGGTCAAATACCCCCTTGGCATCGGGGTGATCGCCCGCCTTCAGGGGGTCTCCGGTCAGCGCCAAAACGTTCCGGATGCCCAGGGCGTGAGCGCCCATCAGGTCTGCCTGGAGCGCAATGCGATTGCGATCGCGGCAGGCAAACTGGCACACCGGCTCAATCCCCTCCTGGACCAGCAGCGCCGAAGCGGCCAGGGGCGTCATCCGCAGCACCGCCCGGCTCCCATCTGTAATATTCACCGCGTGGACCCGCCCCTTGAGCAAGCGGGCCATTTCCAGCATCCGCTGCGGGTTGCCCCCCTTAGGCGGCGTGATTTCGGCGGTCACCAAAAATTCACCCGCATTCACTGCACTACGCAAACGATTCAACATCAAAGCTGCTCCAGCTTATGAGAGGGGCGGCAAGAAGCCCAGCGCTGCCCGAACTCGCGCCAGGGTAGCATTGGCGATTTCTGAGGCGCGGGCCTGACCGTCCCGCAGGACACTGTCGAGGTAGCCCGGATCGCCCATCACTTCGTTGTACTTTTCCTGAATGGGCCGCAAGGCCTCCACCGTGGTTTCGGTGAGCAGCGGCTTGAACTGTCCCCAGCCCATCTCGCGGCACTCCTCCGCCACTGCGTCCTTGGTTTGGTTGGACAAGATGGCGTAGAGCGTCAGCAGGTTGTTGCACTCGGGCCGCTCCGGGTTGTCAAACTCGAGGCCGCGCACGGGGTCGGTTTTGCAGCGCTTGATCTTCTGGCGCAGCGTATCCGGATCGTCTAGGAGGTTGATGCGGCTCTGCTCTGACGGATCGGATTTGGACATTTTGCGGGTGCCGTCGGTGAGGCTCATGATCCGGGCGCCCTCGGGCCGGATCAGGGGGTCGGGCACTTTGAGCACGGGAGCCTCTTCGCGACCAAACTGGTAGTTGAGGCGCATGGCGATGTCGCGGGTGAGTTCGAGGTGCTGCTTTTGGTCTTCGCCCACGGGCACTTTGTCCGCGTCGTAGAGCAGGATGTCCGCCGCCATGAGCACGGGATAGTCCAGCAGGCCGACGCCGACGTTTTCTCCCTGCTTGATGGCTTTTTCCTTGAACTGGATCATCCGCTCCAGCCAGTTGAGGGGGGTGATGCAGTTGAGCAGCCAGGTCAGCTCGGTGTGGGCGGGGACGTGGGACTGGACAAAAATCGTGGAGTGGTCTAGGTCGATGCCGCAAGCCAGGTACAGGGCAGCGACGGCTCGGGTGTTTTCGGCTAGGGTTTTGGGGTCGTGGGGAACGGTGATGGCGTGCAGGTCCACGACACAAAAGAAGTTTTCGTATTTCTGCTGGCCTTCTACCCAGTTCCGAATCGCTCCGAGATAGTTGCCTAGGTGCAAGTTGCCCGTTGGCTGAACGCCTGATAAAACCCGTTGCCTACCCATAGTGCTGCGGAAATTTGCTAAATCTCAAAAATAAAATGAAGGCCGAATTGGCCTGTCAGAGGGGATGGAGACTGTTGCGAGTCCCTTGAAGATATTAACTTCTATTGCGATCCGGTGAAATTAACGGATCCATCGAGCTGATAAATCCAGTATTGTAAACTTTGTTGTAAATTTCTATGTCAAAACAATGGTGCAAGCTGTTTCTCAAACCCTACTGACGGAATTGCAGGCTTGCCTGCGTTTAACTCAAGACGTTTCTAATCATTCTGAAGCAAATCAAGCGTTTGAGCAGGTGCGCGATCGCGTGGTGGCTCGAGATCCCCAGTCTGGCGAGCTGCTGGAGCTGCTCTGGAATGAGCTGCTGTCGGCGCGCCGCTCGACGGCCTTCTGGCAGGAACTGTGCGATGTGGAAAAGCAGCTGTCCCAGCGGATTGCTGAAAATCATTCCCAGCTGCGCCAAAACTATCTGCGCCTGATGCAGGAGCAGTAGGCTCGGGTTTGGGTGAAGCGATCGCCCGCTTTCCTGGGATATCTCGGCAAAGCTAGGGGCAAAGCAGCATCAAGGATGCAAAAACGTTGGGGATTGAAGGTTTCCTGGTTGAGGCTGGGGAGCCTTTTGTTTTGGCAGCGTCTGCGGGTGAGGGGAGAGCAGCGTGAAGTTTATTGGGGTTGATTTGGGCTGGCAGTCGCAGCCGAGCGGTCTGTGCGCGCTGGAGTGGACGGGCGATCGCCTCCAGCTGCGATCGCTGGCTCGCCTGGACACCCTAGAGGAGGTCCTCGCCTGGATCGATCGCCAGGTTGCCGACGGACCGGCGGGGGTGGCGGTGGATGCGCCGACCCTGATTCCCAACGCTACGGGGATGCGCTGGGCCGATCGCCTGACGCACCGCTATTTTGGCAAGTATCACGGGGGCGCTTATCCGGCCAACTTGGGCCACAGCTTCGCGGCGCGCACGGTGGGGTTTGGCCTGAGCCTGGAGGCGCAGGGCTTTGACCACGATCCGGAGGGCAAGCGGCCCGATCGCTTTCAGATCGAGGTGTTTCCCCACCCGGCCATGGTGTACCTGTTCAGCCTCGATCGCATTTTGAAGTACAAGAAAGGACGATTGGCGGAGCGCCAGCAAGCCTTGCAGCAACTCCGCCAACTGATTTTGCAGCATCTGCCGGAGCACGAGCCGAGCCTGCCGCTGGTAGCGGCAGATTTGCCCGAGGTCCCCAGCCGCGGCGCGGCGCTCAAGGCCCTTGAAGACCAGCTCGACGCCCTGGTGTGCGCCTACGTTGCGGCCCACTGGTGGTACTGGGGGCCGCAACGGAATCTGGTGCTGGGCGATCGCGCCCAGGGCTACATCGTCGTGCCGGGGTGCTGGCCAGCCCCTAGCTAGTGGGGCGCGGCCCAGAGGATCTGCCGGGGTTCGTAGACACTGCTGAGGTAGCGGTGCTTGGGCAGGACGCGTAGAGACAGCCCCTGGAGGCCGCTGCTGCCGTAGGTGACCGTGGCGGTGTAGATGGTGTGCTGGTTGGCATCTTTTCCTTGGCAGTCCATCACCAGCGGCACCCCGGCGAAGATTTCGCCGCCTTCGTTGACCGGGCCTTGATATAGCTCGACCTGGACATCGTCGGGAGTCAGGGCCGCCAGGTTGATCCGCGCTTTGACGGCGATCGCCTGATTGACCTCGACATCCGCATCCGCCGAAATATCAATGTCCTCGATCCGCATGTCGTACCAGTGATCGAGCAAGTTGTTTTGCCATTGGGCCAGCTCCTTGGCCGGGGCATATTCCTGGCTCGTCAGCGTCCAGTAGCGATCGCTCGTCGGGAAATATCCCTGGGTTGCGTAGTCGCGCACCATCCGCGCCGTGTTAAAGCGAGGGCAGTTGAGCCGAATCGCGTCCTTCATCTTGGCCGTCCAGCGCCGCGGCACATCCTCCGCATCCCGCTCATAAAACAGCGGCACCACTTCCTTCTCTAGCAGCTCGTAGAGCGCATTGGCCTCCACCTCATCCTGGTAGGCCGGATCGCTGTAGACCTCCCGGTAGCCAATCGGCCAGCCCGTGCGCACATAGTCCGCTTCATCCCACCAGCCGTCCAGCACGCTGAGATTGAGCAGGCCATTCATCGCCGCCTTCATGCCGCTGGTGCCCGACGCTTCGCGGGGGCGGCGAGGCGTGTTGAGCCAGACATCACAGCCCGCCACCATCAGGCGCGAAACCCGAATATCGTAGTTGGGGATAAACACAATGTTGTGCTGGACCCCTTCATCGCGAATAAAGTGAATGATCTCTTTGATCATTTCTTTGCCCGGAATGTCTTTGGGGTGCGCTTTCCCGGCGATCACGAACTGCACAGGTCGGCGATGGCCGCTTTCGCGCACCCCCGCCAAAATCCTCTTGATGCGCTCCACATCCCGCATAAACAGCGTGGCTCGCTTGTAGGTCGCAAAGCGCCGCGCAAAGCCAATGGTCAGCGCTGAAGGATCGAGCACATCAAGGGCATCCGCAATGGCCGTTGGCGAAGCGCCCTGCTCTCGCAGGCTCTTTTGCAGGCGATCGCGCACAAACACCACCAGCGCCGATCGGCAGCGCTCATGGTTGCGCCACAGCTCCTCATCCGGAATCGAGTACACCCGCTCCCACAGCGGATCATCTCCCGGCGCGCTCGCCCAATTGGGGCCCAGATAGCGGTCGTACAGCTCCTGCGTCGACTTCGCAACGCAGCTGCGCGCATGGACCCCATTGGTAATCGCCGTGATCGGCACCTCATCGAGGGGCAAATCAGACCACAGCGGCTGAAAAAGACTCCGCGAGACCGCGCCGTGGAGCTGGCTGACCCCATTGACGAACGTGGCCGTCTTGATCGCCAGCGTCGCCATGCTAAACGCCGACGCCAAATCACCGGTATTGTCCCGGCCCAGGGCGAGGAACTGCTCCCGAGACAGGCCAAACACCTCCGCATAGCGACCCACATAGTGCATCACCTTGTCCGGCGGGAACAGGTCGAAGCCCGCAGGCACCGGCGTGTGAGTCGTAAACATTTGGCTCGCCTTCACCACCTGCCGAGCTTCCGCGAAGCCCAGATTTTCGTCCTGGATCAGGTGGCGCATCCGCTCGAGGGACACAAAGGCGGAGTGCCCCTCGTTCATGTGGTACACCGTCGGATTGAGCCCCAGCGCCTTCAGCATCTGGAAGCCTCCAATGCCCAGCATCATCTCCTGGTGGATCCGCATGTCGATATCACCGCCATAGAGCTCGTCGGTGATGTCGTGGTCGTAGGGATTGTTGGGCTCGATGTTGGTGTCGAGGAGATACAGCGGCACCGTCCCCACCTGCAAGCGCCACACCCGGGCATAGACTTTGCGGCCTGGGTAGTCGACTTCGATGCGCATTTCGGAGCCATCGGCGTTGCGCTCCAGGATCAATGGCATGTTGTAGAAGTCATTGATGGGGTAGCGCTCTTGCTGCCAGCCGTCGGGGTTGAGGTACTGGGCAAAGTAGCCTTCTTGGTAGAGGAGGCCGACGCCCACCAAGGGCAGTCCGAGGTCGCTGGCGGATTTGAGGTGGTCACCGGCCAAAACGCCCAGGCCGCCCGAGTAAATGGGCATGCAGGTGGTCAAACCAAATTCGGCGGAGAAGTAGGCGTAGCACTCCTTGCCATGGCTTTTGCTGCTGCTGCGGGTCTCGAGGTTGGCGCCGCGATGTTTGCGATACCAGCTTTGCTCTTGGACATAATCATTGAGCTGCTGGGCGGCGCGGTCCATCTGGGCCAAGAAGCCTGCGTCTTCTGCGACTTCGCGCAGGCGCTCTTGGCTGATGGTGCCGAGCATGAGAACGGGGTTATGGTTGCTGGATTCCCAAAGGTCCCGGTCTAGGCGGTCGAACAGTTCGCGTGTCTCGGTATTCCAATCCCAGTGGAGATTGTAGGCGAGCTTACGCAGCGGTTCGAGGCGCGAGGGAAGGGAAGGGGCAACGTTGAATGTGCGAATTGGCTGCATAACTACACAGGACCTATGAATCCGGTTACAGGTATTGTCGATGCTTCCTGGAAAAGCACTGGTTTTCTTCTGAGTCTTTTTAGCTATTTTTCAAGAAGCTTTGTGTTTTGACTGTCCTTTGGGTATCAAGCCGGACCGTTGATGTCCGGTGTGGATTCTATATGGGATTTTGAAATTCGGGTTGCTTGATGGCGTGCCTGGACGGCTGGATCGGATGAGGGGGCGATCGTCTCAGATAGCTTGGGTGTTGGCCTTGAACTGCATCCAAAAAATATACAAAAAACGACAGTTGAGGGAACTGTCGTTTGGGGGACTGATGGGGGGTGTTAGGGCGCTGAGCTGGAGGAAGCTGGAGCGTTTGAGGGGGCGTTGTTGCAGGCAAACTGGGTTAGAGTGGCGGCGCTGCTGCCAGCGTTGGGCTTGCTGAGGGGGCCTTTGTCGTCGTAGTTAAAGCGCTCGATGACTTTTTTGTCTTTGTTGTAGGCGATGATCCGGCGGAGGCGCTGGATGCCGCTGGTGCAGTCGACGGAGCGATAGATGACGGCTCCGTGGACGGGCTGGTCGACGGTTTCTTCGAGGAAGGCGTTGTTGGGCTGGGGAAAGTCGCGATATTCCCAGAACCAGACGCTGCTGCCCCGGCGATCGAGGGAACTGGTGTCGATCATGAAGCGATCGCCGACGTCATTGCGGGTGATTTCGCGCCACTCAGCGGCGATCGCGGCGGGGGCTGCCGACAGCACGCAGCCCAGAACGGTGAGGGTCAAGAGCTTATTCATAGAGGTCTAATTCAGGGAGTCAAGTCAGGAACGACAACGAATTTATGGGGTCTTGCGATCGCTTTGGGTCGGCACGACAAAGGCGCGATCGCTCGTCGAGGAGCTTTCCGCGGGTGCGGCTGAGGAGGAGTTTTCCTGGGCGGGCTCTTCTGCGGGCTCGTCCGGCTCGGCCGCTGGCTCAGAGGGTTCTGAGTCTAGGGCTCCATCTAGCAAAGACGGAGCGCTGCCATTGTCTTCAGTCGACTCTTCGCTGGCGGCTTCTGGCGGCTGGCTTTGGTATTTCTCGACGTTTTGCAGGGCGCTCGTCGCGTAGGAGTCCCGGGGCCGCTCGTCGAGGGCCCGCTTGAAGTACACGGCGGCGGTGGCGTAGTCCCGCTCCTGGGTCGCTTTGTAGCCGGCCTGCATGTAGCGATCGTAGAGGGTGCGGCCTTGGGAAGCGGGAGCGGCGGCCTGAGCGGGGCGTGCTGGAGGGGTAGCCTGAGCGGGGCGCGCCGGAGGAGTGGCGGGCTGCGCCGCGCTTTGGCTGGGCCGAGCCCCCTGATAAAAGCGCAGAACCTGCTGGGTGTAGGTGGCAGTGTCGCCCTGGGCGTACTGGGTTGGGTCGCCGGTCATCCACCAGGCAGCAACGCGCCGCACGGCGATCGCCTCATCGTTGCCGCTGGCTTCATACTCGTCCTCGAGGGCATCTTTGACGATGCAGCTCACGATGGTGCGGGCTTTCTCGGCGTTGCGATCGAATTCGGCGGGCGTGATGGCGGGCTGTTGACAGAATTTGGCCCAGCGCGCGATGTTGTCACCCTTAACCTGCCAAGCGCTGTAGAGCTCATCATCGTTGCGGAGGGGCTGGGGAGCGGCCTGCCGCAGCGCCTCCACAAGGGCGTTGACTTGGCGAGGAGCGATCGCCTGACCGTGGGCGGGCATTGTACTCAGCCCAAGCCCGAGCCCAAGACCAATGATCAGTCTGCTGAGTAGTATTCGCATGAATCTCTAGTTGGGAATGTCAACCTGGAAGTGTCTTACGAGGGGCTGCACCCGTGATCGGGAGCGCTGTCGGCGCGCTCAGCCTCGGGGCAGCGATCGGCTAATAGTTAAAGGACGTTGCTGGTCAAAAAATGCTCCGCACTGGGTGCTTTTTTTTACTCCCATCGCAAGAGCACTCATTCGATTTTGGGGACGGCCCTGCATTGAAAAAGGGGCGATCGCCCGACCGACCACAGAACGCCTGCCTTGTTTGCAGTGTACAGCGCCCTCGCCAAAACTTCCGGAGCACTGCCAAGGCGCCTAATCCTCCAAAGTCTCTCCCAGAGAGGCTTAGACTTCCAGGCAACCCTGAATTCTCTCCAGGGAAAATGCTTGGATTCGGGCAGCTTCAAGGCATAATGCCAGCAAGCCCTATTCACTCAAAGACTTGTGAAGTACTTTTTCCTCTCAGAAGGCTGGACAATCGGGCGGGTGTGGGAGTTTGGTGGTTTGTGGAATGAGATCGCCTGGCGTCGCAAGCCAGATATTCAGCAGCTGACGCTGGGGATTGTCGATAATGGCGATCGCCTCTGGCTCTACTCGGTAGAAGACGCAGTGATCATGGTAGAAGTGACTCCCACGGCGTCTGCGCAGATTCCCCCTCACAGCACCATTGGCCAGGTTGTGCTCAAGCGATTGATCGACGCGGACCAAGTGCTCGATCGCCTGATGAACTCCGAGCAAGTGTTTGCCCAAACTGCGCGATCGCCTGACGAATCCCCCAACGTGTCTTCTTAAAACAGCCCAATTGCAAAAAAGGGGGGACGATCGTCCCCCCTTTTGTACTGCTTGATTACTGCTCGATTGTCGATGAAGCCGCCTAAGCAAAGACGTCTAGCAGCCTGGGCTAGGCCTCAGCGCAGCGAGCTACCAGGAGTCCCTGCTCCCAGACCCACCTGCGAAATTTCGGGCGGCAAATTGCTAATCGATCGCTGGAGCGACGCCAGAGCTCGGTTGTAGCCCAAGATAGCCTGAACCCGGTTTCCTTCGGCCCGCGTCAGCTCCGTTTCCGCGTCGATCACCTCAGTCTGGGTGCCGACCCCGGCCTGGAACCGCAAACGCGCGAGGCGCAGAGACTCCCGCGCCTGCTCTAGGGCTACCGAAGCGGTCTGGATATTTTCAAAGTTGGACTGCAAATCAAAATAGGACTGCTCGACTTGCAGGCGCACTTGATTGCGCTGATCGGCAAAATCGAGCTCCGCAATTTCCTTACCGATCTCTTGCTGACGCGCCCGAGCGCGCGAAGCGCCGCCATCGTAGAGGTTCCAGTTGAGCTGAGCGCCCAGAGCGTAGCCGTCGTCGATCCCGGCCCCATCATCAAAGATGTCCAGCACGTTGTAGCGGGCGAACACGCTCACCTGGGGGCGCACGGCGGCCAGGGCTGCCTCCCGCTGGGCGTCGTTCACTTCCCGATCGACCAGGCGCTGCTCGAGCTCTGCCCGGTTTTTGTAAGCCTGAATGATGCTCTCTTCGAGGGAAATTTCCCACAGACCGGCGATCTGCACCGGGTCTTGGGCGGCGATATTGACCTGCTGAGGCAAGCTGAGAATCTGAGCCAGCGTGCGGCGAGAGATGCGCTGGCGGCTGCGGGCCTGGGTCAGGTTTTGCTGCTCGTTCGCGAGCTGCACCTGGGCCTGGAGCACATCAAAGCGCGTCCGGACGCCCGCCCGCTCCAAAAGCCGAGCATCATCTAGCGTCCGCTCAGCGTTACGCACGGCTGATTCGGCGATGCGCACCTGCTCATCGGCTTCCTGCAAGTCGTAGTAGGCGTCTGTGACGTCAAAGCGCAGCTGCTCCTCGATGCGCTCTACTTCGAGCTCTTGGCGGCGCAGCTGGCGCTCGCTGGCCCGAATGGTGGCGGCGCGGCGGCCGGAGGTGTAGACGTCGTAGCTGAGCTCGACGCCGCTGCTGAGGGATGTCTGGGCGCCGCCGCTGGCGTCAAAGCCGCGATTGGGGCTGGCCGATTCTTGGTTGGTGAGCCCTGCTTGCAGGTTGACGTTGGGTTTCTCGGCGGCCTTTGCTTCCTCCACGACGGCGCGCGATCGCTCGAGCTCTAGGCGCGCTGCCTGCAAGGGGCGATTGTTGCGCCGAGACAGCTCGAGGGCTTCTTCGAGGGTAATAGGTTGGGTCCCGACGATGCGGACTTCATCTGCTTCGGTCGGGAACTGGAGCGGATTGGGGTTGGCCTCGAGGGCTTCGGGATAGCTGGGGCCGGCCTGAGGCGCACTGGGCTGGGCGGTGGGTGGTGGCGTTTGCGGCTGCTCGGGGGGCGTGCTGTCTGTGGTGCCCTCGGGTACGGCCGGAGGTGGAGTACTGGGAACCGGTGCATCATCCGCTGGCGTGGGAGGGGTTTGCGCGGGCGGCGTGCGGCCGGGTGTCTCTGGGTTGGGGGCGAGGGGCGGCAGGTCCTGCGAATTTTCGGGTTCGGCGGTTTGGGCGATCGCAGGCTTAGCAGAACGATTCGTCGAGCTGGCTGCCGGCGTCGATGTTTTGGCAGTCTCAGGCTGAACCTCGCTTTGGGGGGGCGAAGGGTTCTGGCGTTGGGCCGGTGGCAAAATCTCCTGAGAGGCGCCTGGCTTAACCGTACTGAGGGCGATCGCTGCGCCCATCCCCACAGTCATCAGGTGACGAAAGGTTCGCATAGGTGATTGGTTCAGTCTGGTGAGAGTTCAGAAGGTTTAGGGGTCCCAGAAATGCTCGGGGCAAGCAAGCCGCCATCTCGCAATCTTCGCGGGGGCAAATTCCGGTTAAATGTTCGAGGTTTTCTGCCCATGAACATGACAAAAAACATTCAATGTTACAGAACCGCAAAAATTGCTGTAAGCAGAATACTGTTTGTCCAGAGGCTTGGCAAATCAGGAAATAGCCTTGGGCGGCTCTGAGTGCTTTGCGAGGTGATCGCCAAAAAGGTGGCGCTTCCTCGCTAGAGAGCACCCATCTACCGGCGCGCGATCGCCTGCTGCCATCGAGAGCTTCATGGGAAATCGGGCAACAGCTTACCAAGCTTGCAGACGCAATAGCTTCCCCTGATCGGATTAGACCCCAGAATTTCGCTTCTTCGCCAGACAGGCTCCCAAAACTGTAGGTTCTGACGCTCCCTGCTGCGATCGCCAAGATGATGAAAGATTACAGCTTGCTCAAGATTCGCAAGATATCCTTTGAATTTCGCAACCTTTGCCTGCTAAGAAATTTTGGGTGATATAAGGTAAAGGTATCTGGGGACAGATGCTTTTCAACGCTTTTGAGCTAAGTTGAATCTTGTTGTAAGTCACGAGGGATGGCTTTGTTGAGGCTGGCGTGCCATCAGAAGCATTAGCACAGCGATCCGAGCAATCGTTGACAAGCCCCTCTCTCCCCAAACCACATCAGGCTTGAAATACCGCTTCAAAATGCATTCTGAGAGCTAGGCACAGCATCACGGCCATTCGTGTCGTGATCGACGCCGGCCTTCCTGCTCATCTGCAAGCTGAGTCTTTTGAACCAAGGCGCAGATGAATCAGGAAAATGCCGGTGTGTGGCAGTTTGTGCTCCCTCAGCCAGGCAGTCTGAAACGCATTGGTCTTAAGGAGACCGGAGCGTTCAGTGGTTCCCTGGTGCTCCTCAAATCGCTGAGAAGCCCGCCTCGGCCTGAAAACGAACGTTCAATCTTGAGAGATAAGGCTTCTATGGAATATTTACTCATGGATCTCCACCGTCGCTTTTTGGGGACGATGAACAGCAACCGCACCTTGAGTATCGGAGACACTTTCGAGGACTCCACGGCCAAGACCTATACGGTGGTGCGCATTGACCCCTCCCGAGAGCGCAATCGTCCCTCCCAGTCCCTTACCGTCGTTCGCCTCTCGGCTGCCCGTAAACAGGCATAGCGGATCTTTGGACTAGGACATGACGACAGAAGACTCCGTTGTTGCGCTAGACAGCGGCTTGAGGCAGGCATCAATTAGTCCCTCAATGCCGCTTACTGGCAAAACCGGGGCTTGGAGCTGGGCTGCGAGTTCGCCAACGGTCATGTCATCTAGGAATCGCTGGTCGCCATGCTTGAGCATCAGCGAGGGCAGCAAGACCCCGTCGCCCAGGTCCCGTTGCTGTAGGCCTGCGGCCAAATCTTGCCCGGTCAACAGTCCTGTTACCGTAATGCTTTGACCCCAGTAGTGACTGTTGAGCGCCACCATCTGAAATTGCAGACCCTCGATTTGGTTTAGGCGCTGCACGATGGGCTCGAAGGCGCGCTCGACTGCATTGCCAACCACCCAAGTCCAGCGGCGTGGTGGGGCGATCGCCGCGGGTAAATCCTGCGCCGCCTCCTCAAACTGTCGCAAAAACTGACGAATCGAGCCAACCCCATTGTCAATCTGCGGATAGTCCTCATAGTGAGACTCTAGGGGCAAGTCTCGTCCTGCAATCAAAAACCATTCATCGGCCAGCCAAACCACGTGGGTGCCGTTTTTCTGCTTCAGCTCTTGCTGGAGGGCCTGGACTTGGTCAATGACCTCCTGGGCCTTGGCTGGTGTCACCGGAATCAGCTCGTCTTCCTCGGGCCGAAAGCGCGTCAGCCCCACG
The DNA here is from genome assembly GCF_000317045.1 of Geitlerinema sp. PCC 7407. Taxonomy (NCBI): domain Bacteria; kingdom Bacillati; phylum Cyanobacteriota; class Cyanophyceae; order Geitlerinematales; family Geitlerinemataceae; genus Geitlerinema; species Geitlerinema sp. PCC 7407. The sequence goes on along the minus strand of NC_019703.1, from coordinate 3,695,710 downwards.
GGGACCACGGCCACCGAAGCAACAGCTGGCATCTCGCCCTGATGAAAGCTGGCAAGATCCCGCAGGGTGCGGTCTAGGTGCTCGCCGTCATTGATGCCGGGACAAACCACGACTTGCGCATGGATCTGCAAGTCCCGCTCCTGAAACCACTGAAGCTGATCCAAAATCTGGCCTGCGCGAGGATTTTTGAGCAGGCGGGTGCGCACCTCAGGCTCCGTGGCATGGACCGAGACGTACAGCGGCGACAGGCGCATCTGCTCGATGCGCTGCCATTCGCGCGCGGTTAGATTGGTCAGGGTCAGATAGCTGCCATACAAGAAGCTCAGCCGGTAGTCATCGTCGCGCAAGTAAAGCGTTTCGCGCTTGCCCGGCGGCTGCTGGTCGATGAAGCAGAAGGGGCAGCGGTTGGTGCACTGAATCAGGCCGTCAAAAAGGGCGGTTTCGAATTCGAGCCCGAGGTCTTCGTCGTAGTCTTTTTCAATTTCGACGGTGTGGGTTTTGCCCTGGGCGTCGAGGACTTCGAGGGTGAGAAACTCGTCGGCGCAGAGAAACTGGTAGTCGATCAGGTCGCGGGGCCGCTGGTCGTTGATGCTGACCAGGCGATCGCCCGCTTCAAAGCCAATTTCCTCGGCAATAGACCCTGGCAAGACTCCGGTAATACGGGCGGGTTGAATCGAAAGCTCGCTCATAGCGGTCGCGGGAAGCACCGACGAAAAAGGACAGCCGAACCTGGGCACGCACCCAAAGGTCCATAGCCATTGTGGCATCTGCGCGTGGGGCCGGCGTCCGTGAAAGGGGTCGATGCGAATCTTTTTAATTGAATCCGAAAAGACTCAATTAAAAAGATTCAAGCAAACGTCAAATTAGCAGGGCGGCTCAAAGGGGAAGGGCTTTACCGGCGATCGCCGCCAGCAAGAAAGCGCCAAACCCGAGCCGATACCACACGAAAACCCAGGCATTTTGGGTTTGTAGATAGCGCAGTAGCCACGCGATCGAAGCGTAGGAAAAGAAAGCCGCCGACAAAACCCCGGCAATCAGGGGAAGAAGGCCGCCCTGGCTAAGATCAGTGGTCAGCAGCCCCGGCAACTCCGTCAAGCCTGCAATGGTAATCGCCGGAATGCCAAGCAAGAAAGAAAAGCGGGCCGCAGTGGCGCGATCGAGTCCCAAAAAGAGACCCGCCGTCAGGGTCGAGCCAGAGCGAGAGACCCCCGGTATCAGCGCCATGGCCTGAGCCAGGCCCATCAAAATGCCGTCCTGCGTCGTCAGGTCATTAAAACTGCGCTTGTGGTGGCTGAGGCGCTCTGCCAGACCCAGCAAGAGGGCCATCACAATGGACACGATCGCGATCGCCAGCGTACTGCGCAGCACCGTGTCATAAAACTCAGCAACCAAGAATTTGACGCACAGCCCCAAAAAAATGATGGGCAGAGAGCCGATGAGGATACCCAAGCTGAGGCGAAACTCCTGGGCCTCATAGTCCCGCGCGGCGATCGCCGTCGCCGTCCCCTTCACCAGCTGGGTCAGGTCCTGCCAGAAGTACCACAGCACAGCCCCGATGCTGCCAAGCTGAATGACCGCTGTAAAAGCAACCCCCGGATCTCCCCAGCCCAGCATCACCGGCACCACCTTGAGGTGAGCAGTGCTGCTGATCGGCAAGAACTCCGTTAGCCCCTGCACGATGCCCAAAATGATTGCCTGAAAAATGGTCACGGCCGGAGAGCCGATCGCTGCGGCTCCCTCTGCGGGATCGGCGATCGCCAGCCATCCTCCCCCGGGGGTATGCAAAACAGGCCAAAAACCGAGTAAGTCAGGGGTCCAGGAACTGAAAAAGTCAAGCATAGGGTTCTGATGATGGGTGTAAACAGCGCTCTGGTGCAATAAAGCCGGCTAGCTCAAATCCAGGACACTCGTGCAGACGCACAAAACGACTCGCGGTGCCATGGCAGACAAACGTGAAAACCTGAAACCCCTTAGAAAAACCGGCGGAAAGCCACAAAACTGTCTCTGCTATACAGTAATCGGTCTTGTAACAATTTTCCTTAACCCGATCACAACCTGAAAGCCTGCCGCCGTTGTCCTCGACTTTGGTCCTTCTTTCCCAAAACAGTCGGCGTCTAGAAGAAAAATCGCTACAATAAGCTCATCCCCCCAGGGGGGATAAGGCTATGTTATCTTGATGAAAAATAAGTAAATAATTGTTAACCGTACTTTGACGTTCTACTCACCGTCTAGCAACTCGCCCCCCGCCGCTCTCACCACGGTTTCCCGGTGGTGGACAGGGGTGCGACAGCGCAGCGTCCCGGTTATCGCTGCGATCTTTTTGGTTTCAGTGCCGGTCTTTGTGCAGGCGCCTTTGGTTCGTTTGCTGCCTTGGCTGAGTCTGGCAGTCACCGTGGGCTGGCTGGGGCTAGGCCTCGTTTTGATGTCTCGGACCCACAGCCGTTTCTGGGGCGATCTGCTGCTGGGCTTCACCTGGAGCTGGCTGACGGGGTCACTCTACTGGGGCTGGCTGCGCTGGGAGCCGCTTTTGCACTTGCCGGTCGAGGCGCTCATTTTGCCCCTGGCCCTCTGGGGACTGTTTCGCGGGCGAGGGCTTGTAGGAAACTGTTTCTACTTGGGGTCTTTGCTGGGCACCGCTATCACCGATTCCTATTTCTACGTCACCCATCTGCTGCCCCATTGGCGTCGCCTCATGCACGTGGAGCCGGAGCTGGCGATTTCGGTGTTTCAAGACGCGATCGCCCACATGAGAACCCCTTGGGGGGCTGGCTGGGCTTTGGCCTTGGCATCTTTGTTACTCATTTTGGGTTTGGTTCCCCTCAAGTCAGACCAGCCCCACTGGCTGGTATTCAGCGGCACAATTTTGGGTACCATCCTGGTGGATGGTTTATTTTGGCTGGTTGCCTCCTCCGCCTAGTGCTGGTGCCCAAAGCTCTGCTCGGCGGCCCATGATATCCTGACGCTTCCACCGGCGATCGTGGCTAAAAATTTCTTCTGAAAAAGAAGATTTATCAGCAGATTCCGGAAAACTTAACACTACCTTTGTGTAGATGTGTCAGGATGCATCATAGAAAAATATTCCCGTCGTTTCTGCCGCTGTAGTGACTTTTCAACCCACTCCGCATTTAATTCTGCGCACTGCATCTGGCGATCGCTATGTGCCTCTAGCCGGCAGTAACTGTTGGACGATTGGGCGTAGTGAAGATAACAACGTTGTCTTGCCAGATCGGTGGATTTCGCGCAACCATGCGATGCTGCAGTGCATGGAAACCGGAGAGTTTTATTTGATCGACCTCGGCAGCCGCAACGGTTCCTTCATCAACGGTCGCCGGGTTAGCATCCCTGTCACGCTACAAAATGGGGATCACTTGACCTTTGGCCAGACCGAGCTTGACTTTTACTGCCCGGTCCCCAATCTCCACGACACCGATCCGGGCATGGACTCGGACTCCCAGGAGTTCACCGCTACGGCAACGCTCCATGTTCGCCGCCTGATCTCGGTGCTCGTTATTGACATTCGCAACTTCACGGTGCTCACGCGGCAGATGGACGAAAAGGTCCTTTCGGAGCTGATTGGCACCTGGTTTCGCCATGCCGGCAATATCATTCGAGACCACGGTAGCTGGGTTGACAAGTACATCGGCGACGCGGTGATGGCTGTGTGGATCCATGGAGCCCAGGGCGTCAACCAGGGAGAAGCGCTGCGAATTTTTCGCGCCCTCAAGGCGCTCCACGACATCACCACAGAGCTGGCAAATCAGTACCCCTTGCCCTTTCCGCTGCGTATCGGGGCAGGGATCAACACGGGTTTTGCGATGGTTGGCAACACGGGCAGCGGCGATCGCCCCGACTACACGGCTCTCGGAGACACCGTCAACGCCGCCTTTCGCCTAGAGTCCGCCACCAAAGAAATCCAGCTAGACGTCGCCATCGGCGAGACCACCTACGAGTACGCCGCCAAGCTCATGGGGCCTGACCAAACCGTTTTCAAAGAGTACCGCGTCGATCTCAAGGGCTACGACAAACCCACCCTGACCTATGCCTGCTCCTTTGAAGCCCTGGGCAAATTTTTGGCAGCCCTGCCCCCAGAACCCAATCCCGAGCGCCGCTAGAATTCTCTTCTGAGGCCGATTCAGCTGGATGCTTTCCCAGAGTACGTCTGTGAGCTACCCTAGACTGTAGCCAGTTTGCGGTGCTTGTACAGGCCTCTAGCTGTCGCTGCCTTGCGTTCGCCGGAGATTGCTCTCCAACGGAGCCAGGTAGTTTGTGCCGCTGCACTTAATGCTGTGTATACAGGAATTCATTTTGCCTGAGTGGGAGGTATGCATACGATGAAACGTCTGGTTCCCGTGCTGACGATCGTAGCGTTGGTCGTTGGATGCTGGGGATGGCTGGGCAACGCTCAACAAGCCATGGCAGCAACGCTAAGCGGCTCGGTGCTGCGTCCGATGCCGGTCCTGATGGCCGCAGAGGCCAGCCGCCGAAATACGGTGGATGACAAGCTGCAAACAGCCTTTGGTCAAAAAATTGATCTCAACAACTCCAACATTCAGGCTTTCCGCGATTATCGGGGTCTCTATCCGACCCTGGCTCGGATTCTGATTACGAATGCTCCCTACGAAAGCGTAGAGGACATTTTTGAGATTGAAGGTTTGACGGATCGTCAAAAGGAAGTCCTGAAAGCCAACTTGGATAATTTTGCGGTGACGACGCCGGAAAACGCGTTCAACGAAGGTGGCGATCGCTTCAACAACGGCAACTACAAGTAAACAACCACCGACAATCGAAACTTGAATTTGGCGTTTGGTAAAGCTCAGGCTTCATCACCACAAGCAGTCCAAACTTAAACCATTCAAATCTGTCGGATCACGAAAGCTCTTTGTACAGTAAGTTTAGTTCTCAGTTCGCTGATGAACGACCTGCTGTATGAAGAGCAGTTTTTTTATCGCTTATTAGGACTCACCGTTGCAAGCGCCTGCCCTGAATCTTTCGGACCCCGCTACTCTCAATCGGTTTGATGTTGTTGTTGTTGGCTCCGGTGCGGCGGGACTGTACGCAGCCCTCTGCTTGCCGGCCCATCTGCAGGTGTGCCTGATCACCAAAGATCAGGTGTCGCTGTCAGCGAGTGACTGGGCCCAGGGAGGAATTGCGGCGGCGATGGACCCCCAGGATTCGCCGATGCTCCACGTGGAGGATACGCTGCGAGCGGGGGCGGGGCTGTGCGATCGCGCGGCGGTGGAGTTTTTGGCGACTCAGGCGCCAAGCTGTATCGAAAATTTGCAGGCCCTCGGGGTTGCGTTCGATCGCCATGGATCGTCGCTGTCGCTGACTTTGGAGGCGGCGCACTCCCGGCGGCGGGTACTCCACGCGGCGGACACCACGGGCCGAGCGGTGGTCAGCATTCTGGCGGAGCGGGTCCTCGAGCGCGACAACATTGTGGTGCTGTCCCAGGCCTTTGTGCTGGACCTGTGGCTCGACCCGACGCGATCGCGCTGCCAGGGCATTGTGCTGTTTTATGGGGGCGCCATTCACTGGCTGCCGGCGGGGGCGGTGATTTTGTCGACAGGCGGCGGCGGCCAAGTCTACGCCCAGACAACCAACCCGGCCATTAGCACCGGCGATGGCGTGGCCATTGCCTGGCGGGCAGGAGCGCTCCTGCGCGACCTTGAGTTTATGCAGTTTCACCCCACGTCCCTGACCAAGCCAGGCGCTCCGCACTTTTTGATCAGTGAGGCGGTGCGGGGTGAGGGCGCCCACCTGATCGATCACCAGGGCCATCGGTTTGCCTTCGACTACGATCCGGCGGGAGAATTGGCCCCCCGGGACGTGGTGAGCCGGGCGATTTTTCGCCATTTGCAGCGGACTGCTGCGGACCCTGCGACGGCGACGGTCTGGCTCGATCTCCAGGCGATCCCCGAAGAGACCATCTGTCGCCGCTTCCCCAATATTCTTCAGGTGTGTCGCCAGTGGGGAGTAGATCCTTTGCGGGAGCCGATTCCGGTGGCGCCAGCGGCCCACTACTGGATGGGCGGGGTGGTGACGGATCTGGCGAGTCGCAGCTCGATTCCAGGGCTGTACGCGGTGGGGGAGACGGCTAGTACGGGGGTGCATGGTGCCAACCGTCTGGCGAGCAATTCTCTGCTGGAGTGTCTTGTGTTTGGGACGCAGCTGGCCCAGCTGGAGGCGGTGCCCAAACAGGCGATCGCCCCTGAGCTCCCAACGGTCCTAGACCCAGCGGCCTGGGATGACTGGCAGGCCCAGAGTGACCAGATTCAAGAAGTGCGCGAAAAGCTGCCTCGCTTGATGTGGGACCGGGCGGGCATTTGTCGCGAGGCGGAAGCCCTAGCGGAGGCGATCGCCCAGGTCGAGCACTGGCAAAGGGCGATCGCCAAACTGCCCATTACCCAGGCAATACAGCACCTATCACCCGCCCAAACGGTCAAGGTTTCTTTCCCCGAAGCGGGGCCTTCGCTGCGGGTTTGGGGAGAGACGATCAATTTACTGACAATTGGTTGCCTGATTCTGAAGAGCGCTCACTTTAGAACCGAGAGCCGAGGCGGCCATTTCCGCCTAGACTATCCGACGCCCCAAGAATCCTGGCAGGCGCATACCCTGGTCCAAGGCAATCAATGGCAAAAAAGCGCGATCGCCTCTGCACCGTGATGGCGTCCTGCACGCTTTGAAGTCAGCAAAAAGCTCTAGAACCAGCGATTATTCACCTGGATCTAGAGCAAATGAGTCCTGAAATAATCCAAAATCTTCGTCTGAAACTAACCCCTCTGTCAGCCTCTCAAGCGCTTGACAGAAACGCTAAAGCTTTCGGGATGGCCCTCACGCCGCCTCTAATAGAGGAACTGTCTTGAAGCGAGTGCCGCCACTGTCACTGGTGGCCGGTCCTCCCTCCACGGGAGGAGTATACTCCGCTATGAGGGCTGAAGCCTCAGAAAAACCGTGAATAGGAACGAATCGCGCCTGTATTTCCATCGCACCCAGGGAAAGCGCTGGCGTTCCTACTAAAAAGGTTGCAATACTAGCTAGCTTGACTAACACGGCTGTGTTCCCAGGGCGAAATCTGGTTTCCTACAGTATATCCACTGAAATTCCAATTCGCTACCAGATTTGTGGTATGTACGGAAGCCTGCTGAATGCTTTATGAGTAAGCCCGTGCTTCCACTGAGTTCATTGCGACAAATTGCAATCTCAGCTTTTCTAACTACAGCGTGAACAACTTGAAATCCGCTCAATTAGGCGAAAAAGGCCTGAATTTGTGAAGTAAATCTGTATAGATATCGCGATCGCTGTAAAAAACTGAGTACTTTTTCGAGGATAGGCCTCGAAAACCGGATATTTCTAGACTCAAAATATAAAGACTCTGTAAGAAAATGCTCCTGTCCTCGAAAAGCCTAGAAATCAGTCAAGGGCGCGACTGGGCGATCGCGCGAAGAATCGACCGTATAGTATTTTGGAAAGATCACCGTTCTTCATACATCACTCATAAATCATGAAGCAGCTCCTCTCCTCCCGGTTTGCCTGGAGCCGCGCGCTCCAGCGATGCTGGTTAGCGATCGCCGCCATCGTTCTCACCAGTCAGCTCTTTGCTGCGCCAGCCCACGCAACCGGCGTTTACCAAATTCCGCCGCTGCCTGCCAAAAATGCGCCCTGGATTGTGGATCAGGCCGAGATCGTCAGCCGCGTCAACGAAAACAGCCTCAGCAGCGAACTCGACAAACTTGCGAAAGCAACCGGCAACGAAGTGCGCTTCGTGACGCTCCACCGCCTCGACTATGGCGAAACAGCCCAGAGCTTCGCAGACAAGCTTTTTGAAAAGTGGTTTCCCGACGCCCAGGCCCAGGCCAACCAAACGGTCATCGTCCTGGATGAAGTGACCAACAACGCCGGGATTCATGTCGGCAGCGAAGCCCAGGCGCTGCTGACCGCAGACATCGCTGAGAGCGTGGTCGGCGAAACCCTGCAAGCGCCCCTGCGCCAAGGCGATCGCTACAACCAAGCCCTGATCGACGTCAAAGATCGCTTAGTAGCAGTCCTCTCGGGCAACCCCGATCCGGGTCCTCCGGTGGTCCAAAACACCGTTCAGGTAGAAGGGACCTTTGCGAGTGCCGAAGAAACTGAAGAGCAAAAGGGCGTCTCGATGGTGTGGGTGATCGGCCTGCTGATTGCAGCGACCGTGATCCCCATGGCAACCTACTACCTATACGTCGCGGTGCAGGGCAGCTAGGCGATCGCCCGCACCCCAGACAAAAACTTTGAACTCCTTGGAATCCTGATACCCCGCCATTGGCGGGGTTTTTTGTGGCGCGATCGCCTCACCCAAAAACCTCATCTTCCCGGCCGACCCACCACTCTCCCAGATTCATCAGGTCTTGGTGGACATCCGCCAGCTGGCGCGCGTACTCCTCTGGCTCCATCGACGCCCGCTGCTCATTCAGCTTTTTGAGCCGCAACTGCACCAGCAGCCAAGGCTTGGAAATGGCATCCGTCGCCTCAATGTATTGCGCCAGCTCATCACTATTCATGGGGAGGCTCTCCTGAGCGCGATTGAATAAATCTTAACAATCTTTAAAAGTTAAAGGCCACGTCCTTCGACGTGGCCTTACAAAATTCAGCGCATAGCTAACTAACCGCCGAAATTTGGAGCTTCAAAAACCTACTTAGCCTTTGCGTACTGCTCGGCCACGAAGTCCCAGTTCACCAAGCTGTCGAGGAAGGTGTTGGCGTAGCTGGGGCGCAGGTTCTGGTAGTCCAGGTAGTAAGCGTGCTCCCACACATCCATGGTCAGCAGAGGCGTTTGGCCCTGGGCGATGGGGTTCACGGCGTCGGGGGTCTTGGTCACTTTCAAGGTGCCATTGTCGAGCACCAGCCACGCCCAGCCGCTGCCGAACTGAGAGCCGCCCGCAGCCTTAAACTCTTCCTTGAACTTCTCGAAGCTGCCAAAGTCAGCCTTGATCTTCTCAGCCAGCTCGCCCGTGGGCTCACCGCCGCCACCGGGCTTCATGCAGTACCAGTAGAAGGTGTGGTTCCAGGACTGAGCGGCGTTGTTGAAGAGACCGCTTTGGGCCTTGGCGGACGGGTCGTAGGAAGCCTTGATGACTTCTTCGATGGACTTGCTCTCGTTCTCTGTCCCTTGCACCATCTCGTTGTAGGTGCTCACATACTTGGCATGGTGCTTGCCATGGTGGAAGCTCAGGGTGTTAGCCGAGATGTGGGGTTCGAGGGCGTCCTGTGCGTAGGGCAGGTTGGGAAATTCGTAAGACATTGTGTTCTTGATCCTCTTGTTACTGCGTCAAAGCCCAAAATCGCGGTGAATTCACCTGCTTCGCCGAGTTAACGGGCGCTCGTGGGCCCAGCTTAACTAATGATAGGATTTTATATCAAAAGTCGGGGTCCCACTAGGCTTTTGAGTCTCTCCCAAGGTATAAATTGAGGGCAGAGTCTCTGGATATGCCGCAAATTTGTCGGCTGAGTCCGAAATCTGCCGCGCTCTATCCAGAGCGCGAGGTGTTCCAAGCGGGTTGTGAGGCCTAGGGCAACGATGGATCACGATTTCCAAATGTTTTTGCTGGGCGTGGGCCTGTTGATCGTGTACCTGTGCTGGTCTGCCCTGACGGAGATGGGAACTAAGCTTCCCTGGAAGAAGTAACGCCCTTTTTATTTCACTACACCTATGATTTCTGGCCCTGGCTTCTGGATCACATTTGCCTACTATTTCGCGAGCACCACGATCATTGGGGTGCTGATGGCGACTCAGGTGCTGGGAACGGAGTTTGGGAGCGCGCTGCCTTACCAACTGGGCTTGATCCTGGGTTTGGCGGGGGGTGCCCTGGGGGGCTATTTCAACCGCAGCCAGTCGATTTCGGGCACCTTCAAAAATCAAAAGCAGTTTTTGCGGGAGATGGAGACGGCGCTGACGACCCTGGGGTATGAGGCCCAGGGGGAGATCGAGGACTATCGAGTCTATGGGCGATCGCAGGTGCGGGGGCTGTTTTCGGGCAAGATTTACGTTCGTCTAGAGGGAAACGCGATCACCCTGATGGGGCGATCGACCAATCTCAAGCGCCTGCAAAAAGCCCTGCCCAGCTTCTCGCCCTAGACAGCAGATTTCCTGAAGCAGTACCCCAGAGGTGCTGCTTGCCAACGAGCGCAATTTTCTGTCCCAGAGCCCTAGAGCTGGGAGGCTCAGAAGCCCAGGTCGACAGCGATTCGGTGGGCGCAGGCAAAGCCAGAAAAGGCAACGGCGTTGAGGCCCTGGCCGGGAAAGGTGCTGTCGCCGACGCAGTAGAGACCCGGCACGGCAGTGCGGTTGAAGGGCATGCCGAGCAGTCCTAGGAGCTTGCGGCGGGGGATGGGGCCGTAGGTGCCGTCTTGGCGACCGAGGAAGCGGCGATGGGTGCGGGGGGTGCCGATTTCTTGGTAGTCGATGGCGGCGCGGAGACCGGGGAAGATACGCTCTAGGCGATCGATCAGCTTGGCGGCTTCGGCTTGCTTTTTGGCCTCGTACTGGCGCTGGGTGAGGCCCTGCCACTCGCTGAGCCAGCTGGGGGTGAAGGTATGAATAATGTGGCGATCGCGCGGGGCCAGGGACGGGTCAAGCAGGGTCGGAATGGACACGAAAATAGTGCCGCCGCTCTCCTCCATGGCGCTCCAGTCGTCCACCACGATGTGGTGGCAGTCGGCATCGGCAGGCAGCAAGTCGGCTTTGACCCCGAGGTGGAGGCTCAAGAAGCTGGGCGACGGGCGATAGCGCTGCCGCCACTTTTGCTCACTGGCGGGGGTCTTCTCGGGCGGCAGGAGCTTGCCGAAGGTGTCCCAGCGGGTCGCGTTGGAGACGATGCGGCGAGCCCGGAGGGTTTGGCCGGTGGCGAGCTCTACCCCAACGGCGCGATCGCCCTCCATCAGGATGCGCGTCACCCGAGCCCGATACTGGATGTGGCCGCCCGCATTGACGAGGCCCTCCGCCAGCTTTTGGCCGATCTGGCCGACGCCCCCCTTCGGGTAGTTGATGCCGCCGTAGTGGCGATCGGAGAAGACCATGCCAGCGTTGATCATGGGCGTACACTCGGCGGGCACCACGGACCAGCAGTAGCATTCGATGTCGATGAACCGCAGCAGATCTGGATCCTGGATATGGCGGCGGGCGATGTCCCCGACGTTCTGGGGCAGGTACTTCACGAGGCCCAAGCAGGCCAGGGGATGCTGAAAAAAGACGCGGGTCAGGTAGCGGGGCTCTTCGAGGGAGAGCAGGTCCATGGCGTTGAGGCAGTTGAACACGCGCCAGCACTCGTCATAGAACTTGCGAATGCCCTCTTTCTCGTGGGGAAAGCGATCGCTCAGCTCCTGGATAAACTGCTCGTAGTCCCGATGGACCCGCAGCTGCAAATCCTTGGGCAGGTGATAGTGAATTTGCACCGGATCCGGAATCGTCTCTATCTGGACGCCGACGGCGTCTAGGGCGCGGGTGAGGAGATTGGTGGTGCCGCGATCGCCAAAGCCAAAAATCATCGAGGCGCCCACGTCGAAGCGATAGCCGTTGCGCTCGAAGTAGCCCGCGCTGCCGCCCGGAATCAGGTAGCGCTCCAGCACCAAGACCTTGGCCCCTTTGGCCGCGAGCTGAGTCGCGGTCACCAGGCCGCCAATCCCAGAGCCAATGACAATCACATCCCACTGGGTGTCGGGGATGCTTTGGGGAAGGGGGGAAGGCTGGGAAACGGCGGACGTGACAGGGCTCATGGTCTGGACTCGGTTGTTAAGTTTTTCGAACCATCTCTTTTTGAGTGTACTCCGTGGGGTGTCCTCTCCGGCTGCGCAAAGGCGCGATCGCTTTTGGAAGGGAAAAGGGACGTGGAGTGACCCAATCCCTGGCCGGTGCTTCTAGCGGTATCACCCATTGCTAAAACGCGATCGCGCAAATCCGTGCTTTTACGGATCCAAAGTTTGCAAGAAAGGTGCCTCCAGAGAGAGGCAGCGATCGCGGCCTTGAAGTATAGTGCGAGGGATATTGCGATTCCCAAAAGGACAGCTTGCTCAGATCAAAGAGGGGCTTGGGGATGATGAGTTTTTGTTGATGGTGCGATGGGCCTGTGTTTGTGTTGCCGCCTAGCTGGAGTCTGAAGCTGCTCCCGTCCCGACGAGGATGGCTGGTGGCGATCGCCAGTTTGCTGGTGCTGCTGGGCGCCCACGGCCTGACGCTGCTGCACCAGACCGAGCCGGAGGTGGCGCTGTGGCATCCGACGGCGGGCGTGGCGATCGCCCTGACGCTGTGGTTTGGGCCGATGGAGGTGCTGCTGACCATGCTGGCGGCGGTGCTCATGGCGCCCTGGTGGGGCGGGGAGGGCTGGTCGCGCGGCCTTGGCATTCTCGACAGCCTAGAGCCGCTGACGGTTTGGCTGCTCTACCGACGGCTGTGGCGTGGCCCTATTTCCCTGGCTGGGGTGCCCAATTGGGTGGCTTTTTGGGTGAGCGGGCCGCTGGTGGCGGGCCTAGCGAGCGCGGCGGTGATCAATGGCTTGCTGGTGCTGACGGGCCGGATTTCGCTGCTGAGTCTGGGGCCGAGCGTGCTCCACAGCTGGCTGAGTAATGCCCTGGGCATCTTGGCGATCGCCCCGATCGCCCTGTGGAGCCTGACGCCCTGGCTACGGCGGCAGCGCTGGCTGCCCCGCGCGGCAGGCCCTGTGGAGCTGTGGCCCAAGCCCGCTGCGGCCTCCACTGAGATCCTGATTTTGTTTGGAGTCGTGGCGCTCCTGTGCGTTTTGACGGTGGGCCGAGCGGCGATCGCCGGACCGCTGTTTTACCAAGGATTGCTGCTGATCTTCTTCCCTCTGGTTTGGGCGGCGGTGCGCCTGGGACTAGTGGGCACGGCGGCGCTGGTTAGCTTCTCAATTGCGGTGTCCCTGTTTAGCTACCTGCTGTTTTACCCGCCCAATTTCTTGGCCCTGACCTTCCCGGTGGACGCAGGGGTTTTGTATGGGCACCGCTTGAGCCTGTTTTGCCAGGGCAGCGTCGCTCTGCTGCTCGCCATGGCGATCGCTCCCCGGCGATCGCCGGGGAGCGACGCCCCTGGCCTCGCCCAGACGGACCTCTTGCAGCTCAACAGATCCCTCGCCCAGGCCAACACCCGCCTGGCCCAGGTCAATCAGGCGCTGCAGCTCAGCGAAGAGCGCTTTCGGGCATCGATGGAAAATTTGCCCGACTGCTTTGCCATCTGCGTCACCCAGCGCGACGACCAGCAGCGAATTCAGTACTTCCAGATCGCCTATCTCAATGACGCTGCCAGCCAAGCCCTGGGGCCAAACCTGTGGCTCGGCCAAGACTTTTTGGCGGCGCTGGCGGACTACCCGGCGGACGAGCTGCGCCAAGCGTGCACCCAGGTCGTCGAAACCGGCGATCCGGTGAGCCGAGAAATTGTGGTGTCGGGGACCTCTCCCGATGCGCTGCCGATCGTGCGGGCGCTGGATATCCGCATTGCCAAGCTGTGGGATGGCTTTGTGGCCACGTGGCGGGATATCACGGCGCGCAAACGCTCAGAACTAGAGCTGTATCGCCGCCAGCAAGAGTTTAAGGCGCTGGTGGAGCAGTCGCCGGACGTGGTGGCCCGCATTGATCGGGAGGGGCGCTATCAGTATGTCAATCCGGCGATCGCCCGCGTGACGTCCTGGACCCCCGAAGACGTGATTGGGCGATCGCGCGCTGAGCTGCTCGGCCCGACAGAAGATTTTTCAACCTGGCAAACCCTGCTAGACAGCATCTTCACCACGGGCCAGGAGCAAACTCGCGAATTCTCAGCCGTTGGCCCAGACGGCGCCCTGCGCTATTTTCAGGCGCGCTTGGTGCCGGAGTTTAGTCAGGCAGGGGCCATTGTCTCGGTGCTGAGCATTGCCCGCGATATTACGAGCATGCGCGAGACCGAAGCCGCCCTCCGCCGCAGCGAGGCCCTTTCGCGAACGGTGCTCAAGAATTTGCCCAACGGTGCCGTTTTCTTATTTGATCAGGACCTGCGCTATACCCTGGTGGAAGGCGCGGGCTTGGTGGCGGTGAACCTGGTGCCCGAGGCCCTCGAAGGGCGGACGATCTGGGACGCTTTGCCGCCGGATGTCTGCGCTGTGATCGAGCCTTTCTACCGCCAGACCCTGGCTGGCCAAAGCGTCGTCACCGAAATGATGTTCCGGGAACACGTCTACCATGTCCACTCGATGCCGGTGCGCAATGAGGAGGGCGAGATCCTAGCGGGGCTAGTGATGACCCAGGACGTGACGGACCTCAAGCGGGCGCAGCTGTCGCTCCAAGAGAGCGAAGCGCGGCTGCGCCTGGCTCTGGAGGTGGCGAATCTGGGGACCTGGTACTATAGCGGCGCAGATGGCCGGGTCCAGTGGTCTCGCCGCTGCAAAGCCATGCTGGGCCTGGAGGCCTCTGAGACAACGGTGGGTCAAAACCCCTTCGAGGACTGTGTGCATCCGGAGGATGCCGACGAGCTCCAGGCGCAGATCGGAGCGGCGATCGCCCAGGGGACGAGCTGCGAAGCAGAGTTTCGCGTGGTGTGGCCCGATGGCGAAGTCCGCTGGGTCGCCGTGACCGGGCGATCGTTTCAAGAAGAGCCCGATCGCCCAGCCCACATGCTGGGGGTGGCCATGGACATCACGGCCCGCAAGGCGGCGGATGAGGCCCTGCGCCAGAGCGAGGCGCGCCTGCGACGCCTGGTCGAGTCCAACTTGATTGGCGTCATGTTTGTGGACATCGGCGGGCGGCTGCTGGATGCCAACGACGCTTTTTTGAACCTGATGGGCTACACGCGGGCCGAGCTGGAGGCGGGAGAGCTGAGCTGGCAGGCGATGACGCCGCCGGAGTATCAGCCGCGGGATCAGCAGGCGATCGCCGAAATTTTGACCACCGGGGTGGCGACGCCCTTTGAGAAAGAGTACCTGCATCGCGACGGCCACCGGGTGCCGGTGCTGCTGGGCGTGACGCAGCTCGATCGAGCCTGCACCGAGTGCGCCTGCTTTGTCCTGGATCTGACCGAGCGCCAGCGCTCAGAGGCTCAGCACCAGCAGCTGGTGGCCCTGGTGGAAAACAGCACTGACTTCATTGGTCTGGCGGACTTGGACGGCGCGCCGCTGTTTCTCAATCAGGCTGGCCGGCGCCTGGTGGGCCTCGATCGCCCGGGCGCCCTCGAGCAGATTCAGCATTTCCTGGCGTTTTTCCCCGAGAGCGATCGCTCCCTCGTCCAGGAAACCGTGCTGCCGTCCCTCGAAGCCATCGGCTACTGGCAAGGCGAAATGGAATTTCGCCATTTCCAGACCGGCCAGTCTATCCCGGTGCTCTACAACGTTTTTGTGGTCAAGCATCCCCACACCGGCCAGCCCGCGGCGATCGCCACCGTTTCCCGCGACATCACCGCCCAAAAGCGCCTCGAAGCCGAACGGGCTGACCTGCTGACCCGCGAGCAAACTGCCCGCCAACAGGCCGAGGCCGCGAGCCGCCTCAAGGATGAGTTTTTGGCCATCGTATCCCACGAGCTGCGATCGCCCCTCAACGCCATTTTGGGCTGGGCGCGACTGCTGCGCACCCGCCGCCTCGATACCGAAAAAGTCGATCGCGCCCTCGAAGTGATCGAGCGCAATGCCCAGGCCCAGAGTCAGCTGATCGAGGACCTCCTGGACATCTCCCGCGTGATCCGAGGGAAGCTGCGCCTCTACCTGCGGCCCACCAACCTGGCCCGTGCCCTTGAGGCGGCCCTGGACACGGTGCGCCCCACCGCCAGCGCCAAGCACCTCCAGCTCCTGATCCAAATCGCGCCCTCTGTCTTTGTCTCGGGAGACTTCGATCGCCTGCAGCAGGTCGCCTGGAACCTGCTGTCCAATGCCGTCAAGTTCACGCCGGAGGGCGGCCAGGTCACCGTCGTCCTCGTGTCCCAGGAAAGTCATGCTGAGTTTTCGGTCATGGACACTGGCCAAGGCATCGCGCCGGACTTTCTGCCCTACGTGTTTGAGCGGTTTCGGCAGGCGGACGACACCACGAGCCGCTCCCAGGGCGGCCTGGGGTTGGGGCTAGCGATCGTCCGCAATCTGGTGGAGCTGCACGGCGGCACCATCTCGGTGGAGAGCCCCGGCATCGGTTGCGGGGCCACCTTCCGGGTCCGCTTGCCCCTGCTCCAGAACTCCCAGCCTGCCCCCGAAGAAGACGCTGGCTCGGCGGCGGTGCTGGATGACTTGCAGCCCCTCCGGGGTCTGCGGGTGCTAGTGGTGGACGATGAGCCAGACACGCGAGAGTTTATGGCGGCGGTGCTGGAGCAGCAGGGCGCGACTGTGCTGACGGCGGCTTCGGCCCAGGAGGCGATCGCCCTGATCCACCGCGATCGCCCCGATGCGCTGCTCAGCGATGTGGGCATGCCTTTAGAAGACGGCTACTCGCTGATCCGGCGCATCCGAGCCCTGCCCGCCGATCGGGGAGGCGGCATCCCGGCAGCGGCGGTCACGGCCTATGCGCGGGAAGAAGATCGGCGGCAGGCGATCGCCGCCGGCTTCCAGCTCCACGTCGCCAAGCCCATCGAGCCGCGCAAACTGGTGGCGACGGTGGCCAAACTGGTGGGGCGCAGCAGCGTAACTTGATACCTCAAGACCCTCCAGCAGGCTGTTAGTGGGCTGCTACGTGGCTTTCAGGCTAGGCTCGGAAAATTTTGTGTCCAAAACTTCATATCCTTGTCACCTGCTTGTCATATGCCAATGTTTTGCTATAGATACTGTTAAGTTCCTCACTCCTCACACACCATTTGCCCCCGGCCCCTGGCTGGGGGTTTGCTTTTGTGGGGGCGATCGCCTAGGTACGTGCTTTTTAGCGGCTGTAGCTCCGCAATTTTTCTTAAAGGTTTTATTTTATCTGCGCTCCATTTTCATGGCGGGTGCTTAAAGATTTTCCTGAAAAGCCGGTTGAGCCCTTGGGGGAGAAGAATAACTGGCCCATATACTGTTAACTAACCACCGAGTCATGGAAAAACAGTTGCTCCGCAATTCCACGGATGGTTCGAGCCGGAAAGGTGGAAAGATCGTGAGCCCGAGCCGGCTGCGGGACTAAGGTGTGGCGTACTGGGGTCTTGAAATCAACAGGGGCGGAATGATGCAAGGAAGCTTGGGCGATTGCACCCTGGGTGTGAGTCAACGGGATGGTTTGCTGCTGTGAGTTTGCTGCCTCTCCCCTCTGCGAAAGCGCTGCCACCAACGCTTGCCCCCCAAAAGCGGCCCCGCCGATCGCGCAAGCCGTCGATTCGCCTGATTTTGGTGGTGCCCTTCCTGCTGCAAATTTCGGTGGTGGTGGGGCTGACGGGCTGGCTCTCGCTGCGCAATGGCAAACAGGCGGTTGATGACCTCGTATCGCAGCTCCAGGGCGAAGTGCTCTCGCGGGTCCGCCAGCACCTAGATGCCTATCTCGCCACGCCCGCGCAAATCAACCAGATCAACGCCGATGCCCTGGAGCTGGGGATGCTGGATCTTCAGGATCCGGCCAGCCTCGAAAAGTATTTTTGGCGGCAGATGCGAGCCTTTGACGTGGGCTACATCAGCTTTGGCTTTCCGGATGGGCAGTTTGTGGGGGTTGAGCGCTATTCCGACAATCGGCTGGTTGTCCAGGCGACGTCGGATCCGCTGGATGTGTCGAAGCTCTATGCCTACAGCACCAGCGATCGCGGCGATCGCCTGAACCTGCTGAGCATCGCGGAGGATTTTGACGCGCGGGCTGAGGCCTGGTATCAGGCACCGGTCCAGGCCAAAAAGCCGGTCTGGAGCCCTATTTACCAATGGACCGATCGCCCAGAGGTCCTATCGGTGGCGGCCAACTACCCGATTTATGGCGCGGCGGGGGAGTTGCAGGGGGTGCTGAGCGTTGACCACATGCTGTTTCAGGTCAGCCAGTACCTGCGCCGCATTCAGATGAGTCCGTCGGCGCGCATTTTTATTGTGGAGCGATCGGGGGCGCTGGTGGCGAGCTCTAGCTCGGAGCCTGCTTACCGTTTGGTGCGGGGCGAGGCGCAGCGTCTCCAGGCGATTCAGAGTAGCGATCCGGTGATTCAGTCGACGGCGGAGTACTTCCAGCAGCGCTACAACGGGCTGGGCCGCATCACGCAAGCCCAGAAGGTCGAGTTTCGCACGTCCCAGTCGGTGCGCCAGTATGTTCAGGTGCTGCCGTGGCGCGATCGCTACGGTCTCGACTGGCTGATCGTGGTGGCGGTGCCGGAGACGGACTTCATGGCCCGCATCGATCACAACACCCGCTCGACGATTTTGCTGTGCTTTGCGGCCTTGGGGGTGGCGACGGCCCTGGGAGTGGCGACGGCCCGCTGGATCAGCCAGCCGATTTTGCGGCTGAGTGAGGCCTCTCGGGCGATCGCCAATGGCAAGCTCGACCAAACCGTCACCGTCCAGCCCGTGGCTGAGCTAGAAGTCTTGGCCCATTCCTTCAACCAGATGGGAGAGCAGCTCCAGGCCTCCTTTGCCACCCTGGCTCTGGCCAACGAAGAGCTCGATCGCCGGGTCAAGCTGCGCACCCGCGAGCTGCAGGCGGCCCAGTCCGAAATGCAGGCGCTCTTTGCGGCCATGGAGGACGTGATTATCGTTCTAGATCGTGAGGGGCGATGCCTCAAAGTCGCTCCTACCAAGATCTTTAACCTCTTCCGGCGCGCCGAAGATCAGCTGGGCAAGCTGCTCCACGAGGTACTGCCCAAGGCATCCGCTGACCTGCAGCTCCGCTACACCCGCGAGGCCCTCGCCACCCAAGAAACCCTCAGCGTCGAGTACACCCTGCCGATCAACGGCCAGGAAGTGTGGTTTGCCGCTACGGTTTCGCCCTTGACCGAGGACTCGGTGATCTGGGTCTCACGAGATATTACTGGCCGCAAGCGGGCCGAAGAAGAGCTACAGCTGCTGCTGACCATTACCCAGGCGATCGACGCGGCGTCGGACTTTCACGATGCCCTGGGCATGGCGCTGCACCAGGTCTGCGAGACCACGGGCTGGGACGTGGGCGAGTCGTGGATTCCCAATGCTGACGGGACGGCGCTGACCTACGGGCCGATGTGGTGCCGACCGTCTCTCGATGCTGACGGGGCGACTCGCGAGGCCTTTGAGCAGTTCTGGCAGCAGGCGGCCCAGATGACCCCAGCGCCGGGCCAGGGGCTGGCGGGCCGGGTCTGGCAAAGCCGGCAGCCGGAGTGGATCTTGGAGGTGGCGGACGCGGCGAACGTGCTGCCCCAGCGAGCCCATGCAGCTCAGGCCGCAGGCCTGAATGCGGGCTTTGCGGTGCCCATCGTGACGCCCGAAACGCCGGGCAGCGCGGCGCGGGTGGCGGCGGTGCTGGTGTTCTTTATGCATCGGGCGCGCCAGCAGGATGAGCGGCTGGTGGAGCTGGTGTCGGCGGTGGCGGCGCAGCTGGGCGTGTCCCTCCAGCAAAAGCAGTCCGAGGCCGAGCTGCGGGGCCTGGTGGCCGCGATGACGGACCTGATTTTTGTCTATGACGCGGAGGGGCGCTGCCTCAAGGTGGCGCCGACCAATCCGGAGCTGCTGGTGAAGCCAGCGGCGGATCAGGTGGGCCGGACGGTGTTTGAGATTGTGCCGGCGGAGCTGGCGGCGCTGCAGCTGCGCTACATTCGCAAGGCGATCGCCGACCAAAAAACACTGAACGTAGAATATCAGCTCACGACCCAGGGAGCCGATCGCTGGTTCTTGGCCAGTGTCTCACCTCTGTCTCGTGAGACGGTGATCTGGGTGGCGCGGGATGTCACGCGGCTCAAGCTGTCTGAGCAGGCCCTGCGGGACAGCGAGGCCAAGTATCGCACCCTGATCGAGCAGATGCATGAGGGCCTGCTGATCGTGGACAACGAGGGGGTGATCCAGTTCGTCAACGATCGCGTGTGCGAGCTGCTGGACTATCCTCGGGAGGCGCTCCTGGGCCAAAATGAGCAGCGCTTTGTGGGGAGCGATCGCGATCGCCGCCTGCTGGCCGAGAAACGCCAGCTCCGCCGCCAAGAAATCAGCGACCAGTACGAAATCCAGTATCAGCGCCTCAACGGCACGCTGCTGTGGGTGCTGGCCAATGGCACGCCGGTCCACGATGCTAGCGGGGCCGTGATTGGCTCTATGGGCACCCTCACCGACATCACCGAGCGCAAGCGCGCTGAGACTGCCCTGCGCGCCGCCGAAGAAAAGTACCGCAGCATCTTCGAAAACGCCATCGAGGGCATCTTCCAAACCACGGCGGATGGTCGCTTTATCAGCGTCAACCAGGCCCTCGCTCACATCTATGGCTATGACTCCCCCGAGGAGATCATCCAGACTCTGACCAGTGTGGCAGAGCAGCTCTACGTCGATCCCCAGCGGCGGCAGGAGTTTGTTGCTATCCTCAATCAGCAAGATTCTCTTTCCAACTTCGAGTCCCAGATTTATCGGCGCGACGGCAGCGTGATCTGGATCTCCGAAAATGCCCGAGCCGTGCGCGATGGGACGGGGCAGCTCCTCTACTACGAGGGGGCGGTGGTCGACATTACGGAGCGCCGCATCTGGCAAGAGGCTCTGCGCTACCAGCAGGAAACCGCTGAGCGGCTGCTGCTGAATATTTTGCCGGAGCCGATCGCTGAGCGCCTCAAGCTGGACGAAAAAAACATCGCCGACAGCTTCGCCGAAGCGACGGTCCTGTTCGCAGACTTGGTGAACTTCACAGAGCTGTCGGCCCAGGTGTCGCCGACGGAGCTGGTATCGCTGCTCAACCACATCTTCTCGAACTTTGACCATCTCGCTGAGACCCACGGCCTAGAGAAGATCAAGACCATTGGGGACGCCTATATGGTGGTTGGCGGCTTGCCCTGCCCTCGCGAGGACCACGCAGAGGCGATCGCCCATATGGCCCTCGACATGATGACCAGTATTCGCGGCATGAAGACCCACAATGGCGAGCCCTTCCGCCTCCGGATCGGCATCAACACGGGGCCGGTCGTCGCGGGCGTCATTGGCAAGAAGAAATTTATCTATGACCTCTGGGGCGACACGGTGAATGTGGCGAGCCGCATGGAATCCCAGGGCGAGCCCGGCGGCATTCAGGTCACCACTGACACCTACGAGCGCCTGCGCGACGTCTATGAGTTTCGGCCTCGGGGAATGGTGCCCATCAAGGGCAAGGGCCACATGATGACCTACTGGCTGCTGGGCAAACGGTCCTAGCGGTTTGGCCGCGGCCCTGGGCAAATTTCTGAGCAAATTTCTCGATCAACCGCTTGATCAGGTTCTGGGCAAATCTGTCTAGCGGCAGGCATGGCGCCCTCGAGCGCCGGGGGCGGCTTCTTTCTGCGAGCCGATGGCGATCGCCCTAGAGCCGGTAATCCTGGGAACTGAACCCTGTCAACCGGTCAACGACCCATGATTGTGAACTTGCTCGAAGACGGCTGGGAAGTGATTTACCATCGCGCCCATGCCCTGCTGGCTGCCCAGATTGCCGGCCACTGGTGCCGCCAAAATGCCCCGACTCGCTTTTATGAGACGATCGCGGCGATTTCTCACCACGACGACTTGGAGCGTGAATTTGAGGAGCATCAGCTCACCGCTGCCGGAGCGCCTTTGGACTTCACCCTAGATGGCGAGAGCTCCATCGATGAGCTGCGGACCCACATCCAAAACGCCCGCTATCGCGGCCGCTGGGTCACGCTCTTGATTTCCAGGCACCTCTGTTTTCTTCATCAGGCCCGCGCCGGCACGTCGCCGGACTGGGACGCTTTCCTGGAGGAGCAGCGCCAGCAACAAGCGCAGTGGCGCAGCGCCCTGGGGGTGTCTGAGGAGGCAGCAGAGGAGGCCTACCAGTTTATGCGCTGGTGCGATCGCCTCTCGCTGATCTTGGCCCAGCGCCGGATTCCGGCCAGCCAGCGCGCTCTCGAAATCACCCGAGATCTGCAAGGCCAGCGCTACGATCTGCGCCAGATGGGCGATCGCCTCACCGTGGAGCCCTGGCCCTTCGAAGAGCCTGCCTTCACCGTAGACGTCGAAGCCACCTACCTGCCGCAGCTCCATTTCGAGGACAACGCAGCCCTCATTGCCGCTCTCCAGGAGGCGCCCATTCGAGTCCTAGAGTGGCACTTTGCCAAGGCCTAGCTGGCATTCCAAAGCACCAAAAAGCCCTGCCTGTGAATTTCACAAGCAGGGCTCACAAATTGCTTAGGTCGTATCTGGCGCTAGCCAGCGAGAGCGCTCAGCTCCCCCAAGTCTAGAGTCCGGGGAGGGAGTAGAGCCCCTCCCCACAAGACTACTTGGTTTCCGAGAACTCGGCGTCGATCACATCGTCACCGCCAGAGGTGCCGCCGCTAGAAGGGCCTGCATCTGCGCCCGGTGCACCCGTGCCGTCTCCACCCGCTGCGGCTGCTTGCTGGTAGAGGTTGCTGCTGATGCTGTAGAGCGCTTGTTGCAGCTCGGTCGTCAGGGTCTTCACGCGATCGAAGTCGATGGTCGAGAGCTCCTTCTTCTCGGCCTCGGTGCCAATTTCGGCCCGCAGGTCGGTGATCAGAGCCTTCACCTTAGACTTCTCAGCCTCAGGCACTTTGTCGCCCAGCTCCTCGATCTGCTTCTCGGCTTGGTAAGACAAGGAGTCAGCTTGGTTCTTGAGGTCGATCTTCTCGCGACGCTCACGGTCCGAAGACGCATTCTTCTCGGCTTCGTTGACCATGCGCTCCACTTCATCTTTCGGCAACGTCGAAGCGCCGGTGATGCTGATGGACTGCTCTTTGCCCGTGCCCTTATCTTTGGCGGTCACGTTGAGGATGCCGTTGGCGTCAATGTCGAAGGTCACTTCGATCTGTGGCACGCCACGGGGAGCCGGGGGAATACCGTCGAGACGGAAGGTTCCCAAGCTCTTGTTGTCGTTGGACATTTCCCGCTCACCTTGCAGGATGTGGATTTCCACATTGGTCTGGCCATCGACCGCCGTCGAGAAGACCTCGGACTTCTTGGTGGGGATGGTGGTGTTGCGAGGAATGATCTTGGTCATGACGCCGCCCAGGGTCTCAACGCCCAGAGACAGCGGGGTCACATCCAGCAGCAGAATGTCCTTCACTTCGCCTGCGAGGACGCCGCCCTGGATGGCTGCGCCAACGGCGACCACTTCGTCCGGGTTGACGCTCTGGTTGGGGTCTTTGCCCAGGACGCGCCGCACCAGCTCGTGGACTGCGGGAATCCGGGTCGAACCGCCCACTAGCACCACTTCGTCGATCTGGCTCTTGTCGAGCTTGGCATCACGCATCGCGTTCTCGACGGGGATGCGGCAGCGATCGATCAAGTCAGCGCACAGCTCTTCAAACTTCGCCCGGGTGAGGGTGGTCTCGAGGTGCTTGGGACCGTCTTGGGTTGCCGTGATGAAGGGCAGGTTGATTTCGGCTTGGGTGACGCTGGACAGCTCGATTTTGGCTTTCTCAGCGGCTTCGGTGAGGCGCTGGAGGGCTTGCTTGTCCTTGCGCAGGTCGATGCCTTCGGCCTTGCGGAATTCTTCGGCTAGGTAGTCAACGATCTTCTTGTCGAAGTCGTCGCCGCCCAGGTGGGTGTCACCAGAGGTAGCGAGCACTTCGAAGACGCCGTCGCCCACTTCTAGGATGGAGACGTCGAAGGTACCACCGCCCAAGTCAAAGACCAGGATGGTTTCGTTGCTCTTTTTGTCGAGACCGTAGGCCAGGGAGGCGGCGGTGGGCTCGTTGATGATCCGCAGGACCTCTAGGCCAGCGATGCGGCCAGCGTCTTTGGTGGCTTGGCGCTGGGAGTCGTTGAAGTAGGCCGGGACGGTGATGACCGCCTGGGTGACTTCTTCACCGAGGTACTTGCTGGCGTCTTCTTTGAGCTTGCGCAGGACTTCGGCGGAGATTTGCTCGGGGGCGTACTGCTCGCCTTTGTTGCTGCAATCGATTTTGACGTTTCCGTTCAGGTTGAGGACCTTGTAGGAAACTTCGGTGAGTTCGTTGGTGACTTCGTCGTAGCGTCGACCGATGAACCGCTTCACGGAATAGAAGGTGTTCTCGGGGTTCATGACGGCCTGGCGCTTAGCGATTTGGCCGACGAGGCGATCGCCGTTTTTCGCGTAGGCAACTACTGAGGGGGTCGTCCGAAACCCCTCCGCGTTAGCGATGACGGTCGGCTTGCCGCCTTCCATTACTGCGACGCAGGAGTTTGTTGTTCCTAGGTCAATTCCAACTACTTTTGCCATGGTGGTGTTTCGGCTCCATTCAATGCGACTATTTGGCTGTCACTCAGCCGGAATGTCTGAAAATTTTGAGGGGTTTCGTAGGACGGTTCAGCGCCTAGCTAACGGCGAGGCTGATCGAGTTCATCGCTAGCCAAACCACTGAATCTATATTGGGCAGGGTTTGTCTTCTCTTGAAGGGGGGGTTACCGAACCTCGGAGTGGGCGGTTCGGCGATCGCCCCTAGGTGCTGACGGCCCAAGGATCTTCGAGGCTGTCGGCGGAGGTAGGGACCTCGGAGGCTGGCAGCACTACGGGAATGGCCCCTGGGGGGCGATCGCCGGAATCAGGTTCGACCACGCCGTCATCGCGGGTGGCTGATTCGGTAATCTGCACCTTCACCATCGAGGGCCGTTGAGCGGCGTACTTCGGCAGCGTGAGGGTCAAAATGCCATTGCTCAGATCGGCCTCGATGTGGTCGGGCTCGATAGCGACAGGCAGCGCCACAATCCGCTGAAACGCGCCGTAGCGCAGCTCGGAGGTGATGGAGGTTCCGGGAGCTTGTTCGGGGGCGCAGCGACGACCGCTGATCAAGACGCGATCGCGGCTGGCCTGGATGTCGAGGTCTTCACCCGTGACGCCGGGGAGCTCTGCCCGCAGGATCAAGGCGTCGCTGGTGTGATGCAGCTCCAGAGCGGGCTGCCAGCTAGCGATTTGGGTTTTGGGCTGTCGGGCTCTGCGAAACGCCTCGACGGCGCGGCGAGAAGCTCCGATTTCGGGATAGAAAAGCGTTTCCCAAGGCAGTTGCGTCACCATCGGGTCACCTCGTGGGGGGAGAAGTTCAAAGGGCTCATTGATTTCAATGTTAGGCAGGACAAGGCTTTCGGACATTGGGGCAAACCGTAATCCGGCGGGAGTGTTTGCCGCCAGCTGTGGTCCCGGCTTGGGTGTCTAAGGACTGCTGAAGTGTCCAGATTACGAAGGCTTGTGCTCGTCGACTGTCCGGACCGGGGGCGATCGCCTGGGGTGTCCTGATGCGCTCGGCTGACCAATCCAAAGAAAAACTGCGATCGCCCTGAGACTGGCAAGACGGTCTGTAGAGTGGGAAAACCCAGCGCCTAGCAGCCCAAATTCACGGCTTCTTTAGGCAGGCTGGGGGAACCATATATTTTTGCCGAGGTTAGAGGGTTCTTCTTTGAGATCCCTGGGAGCCGGGGTAAAAAATAGACCAGCCATATTGGTGTGTTGAGGAGTCAATGAGGATGATGAACGCGAAGATTGTGCAGGTGACGGGACTGGGCCTGTCGATGGCGGGGGCGGCGCTAGCGGCTCCGGGGGCGATCGCCTGGGAGGTGTCTTCAGACCCCGCATCGCAACTCCCATCGGAGGTGGCTCCTGATATTGCTCAAACAGCAGAGGCGATCGCCCCGGGCCAGCTCCCCGAGTTTGCGCCCCGGCCTGCGGCTCCAGAGGCGATCGCCCAGTCTCTGCCCGCTGACCCCGTGGCCATGGATCAGGTCACCTCAGTTTCGCAACTGTCCGACGTGCAGCCGACAGACTGGGCCTTTCAGGCCTTGCAGTCCTTGGTCGAGCGCTACGGCTGCATCGCTGGCTACCCCGACGGGACCTATCGCGGCAACCGCGCCATGACCCGCTACGAGTTCGCCGCCGGTCTCAATGCCTGCCTCGATCGCGTAAATGAGCTCATTGCCGCCGGGACGGCCGACCTCGCCACCCGCGAAGACCTCGCCACCTTGCAGCGGCTCCAAGAAGAATTTGCGGCAGAGCTAGCGACCCTGCGGGGCCGCGTCGACTCCCTAGAGGCTCGCACCGCCGAGCTAGAGGCCAACCAGTTCTCCACCACCACCAAGCTGGTGGGCGAGGCGATCTTTGCCGCCAGCGGCGCTTTTGGCAGCGACCTGGCCGACGACAGCGAAGTTGTGTTCCAAGAGCGGATCCGTCTAGACCTTCAGTCCAGCTTCACCGGCCGGGACCTGCTGCATACGCGCCTAGCCGCCGGGAACGGAACGCCGTTTAGAATTGGCACTCTGACCTCGGTAGACGGAGCGAGCACCGCAGAGAGCACCCAGATTTTCAATCCCGGCGACACCGGGAACGGCGTAATCCTGGAATGGCTCTCTTACTCTTTCCCCCTCAGCGACAAGCTCCAGGTCTACATCGACGCGGCGGGGGGCACCCACGCGGACTACGCGCCGACCATCAACCCCTATCTCGAAGACTTTGACGGTGGGCGCTCCACCAGTTCCGCTTTTGGTCAGGAGAGCCCGATTTACCGCATTGGCGGTGGGGCCGGAGCCGCCATGACCTACCAGCTCAACGACTCGATCGGCTTTTCCCTGGGCTATCTGGCGGACAACGCGGCTAGCCCAGAGGGGGGTAGCGGCTTGTTTAATGGCGACTATGCAACTCTGGCGCAGTTGACCCTGACGCCGGGCGATCGCCTTCAGCTGGGCCTGACCTACGTCCACGGCTACCACCGCAGCAACAACCCGATTTTCGACATCGGCATTGGTACAGCCCTCACCGGCACCATCCCGGCCAACTTCCCCTCAGCCGAGCTCTCGCCGACGGTGAGCAACTCCTACGGTGTCCAGGCATCCTACCAGTTCAGCCCGAAGTTCGTGGTGAATGGCTTCTTTGGCCACACCGATGTCCGCATCGTCAAAGATCCCTTTGGCACCGGCATCCGGGACGGTGAGGTCTGGTACTACGGCCTGGGCCTAGCCTTTCCCGACCTGGGCAAAGAAGGCAATCTGGGCGGCATCGTCGTGGGGGTTCAGCCCTACTTGGGCGGCTATGACAACGGCCCAAGTCTTAGCAGCATCGGCATTGATAACAAAACGTCCCTGCACGTTGAGGGCTTCTATCGCTACCAGCTCAATGACAATATCTCCGTGACGCCGGGTGTGATCTGGCTGACGGACCCGGGCCAATTTACGGGCGATCGCGACGACGTGGTGATCGGCACCCTGCGCACCACCTTCAACTTCTAGATTCCTTCACTGGGGGATCCTTGGCTAAAGGCAGCCTCGCAAAGGGGCTGCCTTTGCGGCGATCGGCCTGGGAGGCAGAGGGGCGATCGCCTGTCCCAATCCCTAGCGATCGGGCAAAAACAGCAGCTCCAGATAATTGCGATAGTGGGCGAGTTGCTGACTGGGGTGCTGAGCTTCTTGGAGTACCCGCAACAGCACCAAAGACCCCTCGACTACCACCAGAAAACCATTGGCGAGGTCCGTCGCCGTTACCGGATAGCGCGGAGGATACTGGGCCATGATAGTTTCAAAGCGCTGACTCAAGTCCTGACGCCAATCTGCAAAGCCTTGAGCGGCGATCGCCCGAATTTCTTCGCTCAAGTCAGCCATCTGGTACACATAGGACGCCACCAAGCAGCCTGCCTGAGTGTCGGCCTGCTCCAGCACCTCTTGAAACAGCCCCAAAAATATCAACACTTGCTGGAGCGGATCGCGACTCAAGCGCTCAGCCCGCTGCACCAGCTCTTGCAACATCAGCGTCTCTTGGGCCAAATAGCGCTCAACCAAAGCTTCGGCCAGCGCTGACTTACTCTTGAAATGATAGAAAAAAGCCCCCTTTGTGATGCCTGCCTGGGCTAGCACCATATCAATGGAAGTGCCCGCTAGGCTGTGCTGTAGGACCAGCGTTTCCGCCGCATCCAAAATTCGCTGTCGCGTTGCTTGACCGTTTTTTGACATGTTTGAGGAAATTGTGACCGTCTGGGACTTGCCCGGAGAGAGGGACTTCCTATTTTACAGACTAGATAGTCTGTTTTTCTGGGCTAAAGCGCAGACATCTGAAATTCTGAATGAGCCTTAACGCAATCTAAGCGATTTGGATCAAGCGTCTTTAAATCAAGTGTTTCAATTCTTAACTGGCCACTAAAAGACCGATTTTTCAAAGAATTGGACCAATAGAAAGCCGCCTTGTTAATTTTGTCAGGTCAAAAAGCACAGCAATACTCTGGAATTTTTGGGAGAGTTTCGGTAGGACTAAAAACAAACCAGTTGGTACAAGAACATGACCTCCGTGTTGAATCTTGCCAAGTCCGAAGCGTTTGCTGAGCAGATGGTGGGCATTCTCAACAGTGGTGCCCTGGCGCTGATGATATCGATTGGCCATCGCACAGGTTTGTTTGATACCCTCGCTGAGCTTTCTCCGTCGACTAGCGCACACATTGCCTCTGCGGCCGGGCTCAATGAGCGCTACGTCCGTGAGTGGCTAGGGGCCATGGTAACGGGGCAAATTGTGGAGTACGATGCCTTGGCCAAAACCTACTATCTCCCGCCAGAGCACTCCGCCTGTCTGACGCGCTCTGCCAGTCCCAACAATTTGGCAGTGACGGCCCAGTTTATTCCGCTGCTGGCGACGGTGGAAGACCAAATCATTGATTGCTTTTATCGCGGGGGCGGTGTGCCCTACAGCTCCTATGGCCGCTTCCACCAAATCATGGCGGAGGATAGTGGCCAAACGGTGGTAGCAGCGCTAGAAGATCAGATTTTGCCTTTGGTGCCAGGGCTGAGAGCGGATTTGGAGCGAGGAATTGATGTGCTGGATCTTGGCTGTGGCCATGGCTATGCGCTGATGAAGCTGGCGCGACATTTCCCCCAAAGCCGTTTTCGGGGCTATGACTTTTCTCAAGACACGATCGCTGCTGCCCGGGCGGAGGCGGAGCGTCTAGGCCTGACAAATTTGGAGTTTCAGGTGCAAGATGCAGCCCTTCTAGGAGAGATAGAGCAATATGACTTCATTTGCACCTTCGATGCGATCCATGACCAGGCCCATCCAGATGCTGTGCTGCAAAATATCTATCGAGCTTTGCGTCCTACAGGGACATACCTGATGCAGGAGATTCGTGGGTCTAGTCACGTCCAGGGCAACCTAGATCACGCGATCGCACCTTTTCTGTACACCATCTCGTGTATGCACTGCATGTCTGTGTCGCTGTCGGCGGGTGGTATGGGCCTCGGTACCCTGTGGGGCCATGAACTTGCTATGGCGATGCTGCGGGATGCTGGGTTTACGGCAATGGAGGCCCACCAACTAGAGCACGACCTCGTTAACAGCTATTTCGTTGTGAACTAAACTGCGACAGTCCCCAACCCTCTTAAGGGTGGGGAAGGATAGCGCGACTGTTGGAGCAAAGCGGAAACAGTCAATTAACCCCCGGTTGCTCATCAATGTACTGCTTGATTCGCTCCAACGGCGCGCCCCCCGCAGAAGAAACATAGTAAGAACTCGACCAAAAAACAGGCTTTGTGTAAGAACTTGCTAGCCTCTCTGAGTGCTGTTTTCTGACAATACGACTAGACGCCCCCTTCAGGCTCGCAACCAACTGAGAAATGTTGTTATCTGGATGCAAGTCAAGCAAAAGATGGACATGGTCAGGCTCCCCATTAACCTCAATCACCTTGCTCTTGTTAGCAACACAAACTCGCTGAAACACCTCAGTCATTGTTTGCAGCATTGAGTCATCAATCACCTTTTGCCGGTATTTGGTCACAAAAACAAGGTGTAGGTAAATAGAAAAAACAGAGTGAGATCCTTTTCTGCGACTGGGTTGCATCAACCTATAGGCAAGCTATGCTGAGAGAATGCTAACACGTCGTATCACCTACCGGCTTTATCCCACCCGTCAGCAGGAGTCCAAACTCCACTACTGGCGGAAACTGCACTGTGGGCTGTACAACGCCGCGTTAGCCAACCGCAAAACCCAGTATCAGAAGTTCAACCACGCCGTTGACTACTTTGAGCAGCAAAACAGCCTACCCGCCTTCAAAGAAGTGTGGCCAGAGTACAAAGAGCTAGGCTCCCATGCTCTCCAAGCCACCCTCAAGCGAGTCGACTTTGCCTTTCAGAGATTCTTCAAGAAACTGGGTGGATATCCCCGATTCAAAGCGTCCCGCCGCTATGCAGGCTGGACCTATCCCTGCAAGTCCGGCTGGAAAGCCGAAACTAGTGGATTGCATGGTTCTCTCAACCTGAGCAACCTTGGCAGCCTGAAGATGCGGGGACAAGCTCGGACCTGGGGCAAACCCACCACCTGCACGATCTTCTGGCGACACGGCAAATGGTATGCCTCCATCACCGTGCAGTGTGAGCCAGCCCGGTCTACAGGAGAAGGTTCTGTTGGCATTGATCTGGGGTGCAAAGAAGCCATCACCCTATCCACGGGTGAGCAGATCAGCAAACCTGAGTTCATCCGGCAAGGGGACATCCAGGTCAAGCAAGCCTCGAAGAAACTCAGACGCAAGCGCGCTCCCAACCGAACGAAGCGGATCAAAGCTTCTCGCCGATGGACGCGTGAGCGTCAAAAAGTCTCGAAGCTACAGCGCAAAGTTGCCCGACAGCGCGAGAACTGGATTCACCAAGTCACCAGCCACATAGTGAGCCGTAATAGCCTAGTGGCCGGTGAAAAACTGAACGTCAAAAACATGACCCGCAAGGGCAAGTCCAAGACCCGTCAAAAAGCAGGGCTTAACCGCTCTATTTTGTCCGTGGGTTTTGGCATGATTGGTCAGTTCCTGGACTACAAGCTGGCTGAAGCCGGGGGATTCTATGTCGAGTCTCCCACTCAGCAGCTAAAGCCCTCTCAGCGCTGCGTAAAGTGCTGGGAACTGACCCCCAAGACCTTGTCTGACCGGGTGCATGTTTGCGCCAATCCTCACTGCAATCATGTTGAGGACCGAGATGTTAATGCCGCCCAAGTCAATCTGGCTTGGGCAAGGGGTAAGGAACTTGCCTCTTCAGTCGCAGAGTCGTCAAGCTCTACCGCGTGCGGAAGTATGCGGCAACTTGGGGCGAAGAAGCGACAGAAACCTCAGGCCTCTTAGGCTGGGGTAGTTCATAAAGGTATAGGCTGTGCCCAGAAGGTTTTGGTGCCTATGGTAAGACGGTGAAAAATCAGAGGTTCAGTTGAAGCAAGGAGCTCCCTGGTGGGGAGCCCCTCGCTTCAACTGAACCCGGGACAGACTCAACTGGGCACTCACGGCGGCACCCACCGCTCGATCGAGGCGCTCTCGGGAGGATCAGCCAACGGCGGCGATCGCCCCTAGGGGAATGTTCCGCTCGCGATAGTGCGGATCTTTCCAGCAGATCGGCAGGGCCTCACCCGATGGAAACATCAGTTCAGCTTTGATGAAAACAGCGGGGTCTTGGAGTTCTTCGCCAGCGTGAAACTGGCCCAAAATCGTGGTTTGGCAAGGGTCCCACAGATCTGGCAAGCTTAAAACCTCGACCAGATTTTTGGTCGGCTTGTGCTGCAAAAACATAGTATTGCTTCCTCCCAGTACAAACGCCGCGATCGCCGATCACAGGCACCGATCGCCCTTCGCCTGAATCTGAGTGAGAGGCGCGATCGCCCCATTCCCGCGCGGAATGTTTGGGCCGCCGCCTCTCATGCTTAAAGTTCCAAGTCCAGCAGGCCGATGCGTTTTCGATCCAACACCAAGAGCCCTCATCTTTAACTTGCCACACTTTTTCCCCGACGCTGGACCTCGTCGAGAAACTTTACCTTGCCTTGGGTTGGGGCTCGCGATCGCCAACAAAAACGCCACGACCGCGAGGTCGTGGCGTTTTATGCGCGAGTATTACTCGGGACGCGTCAAGAAATCAGCGCCCTAGCCCAGAACTTGCTTGGCGGTTGCCAGGACGTTCTCGACCGTGAAGCCAAACTTCTCAAGGCACACATTACCGGGCGCAGAGGCACCGAAGTGATCAATCCCGATCACAGCGCCTTCGCTACCCGTATAGCGGCACCAGCCGAAGGTCGAGCCAGCTTCCACAGCCACGCGCTTGGTCACGGCTTTGGGCAGCACAGACTCTTTGTACTCAGCGCTCTGCTCGTTAAACAGCTCACAGCAAGGCATCGAGACAACGCGCACCTTCTTGCCTTCGCCGCGCAGCTGCTTAGCTGCCTCCACGCACAGCTGCAGCTCGCTACCCGTACCGATCAAAATGATGTCCGGGGTTCCCTCGCTGTCAGAGATGATGTAAGCGCCCTTCGCGACACCCTCGAAGGAGGTCTCATCGTAGTTGGGCAGGTTCTGGCGAGAGAGGGCCAGCAGGGTCGGCCGCTTCCGGTTTTCCACAGCTACTTTGTAAGCCGCAGAGGTCTCGTTGCCGTCCGCAGGACGCATCACCAGCAGGTTGGGGATGACGCGCAGAGACGCAACGGTTTCAACCGGTTGGTGGGTAGGACCGTCTTCGCCCAGACCGATGGAGTCGTGGGTCATCACATAGATGACGCCCACTTGGGAGAGCGCCGACAGACGAATCGCTGCCCGCATGTAGTCTGCGAAGACCAGGAAGGTTGCGCAGTAGGGGATCAGACCCGGAGTGTGCAGGGCAAGGCCGTTGCAGATAGCACCCATGGCGTGCTCGCGCACCCCAAAGTGGATGTTGCGGTTTTCGTAGGCGCCCTTCTGGAAGTCGCCGCTCACCTTCAGCTCCGTCAGGTTGGAGTGGGTCAGGTCAGCAGAGCCGCCCAGCAGCTCGGTGAGGGTCGGAGCCAAAGCGTTCAGCGTGATTTCGGAGTGCTTCCGAGTGGCAACGCCTTTGTCTTGGCTGGTGTAGGTGGGCAGGGTCTTGTCCCAGCCCTCGGGCAGCTCGCCCGTCAGGATGCGATCGAAAACCTTGGCTTCTTCGGGATACTTCGTCCGGTAAGCAGCCAGAGCCTCTTGCCACTCAGCTTCATTGCTTGCGCCCCGCTCAACTGCCTTGCGGAAGTGGCCCAGAACATCGTCAGGGATGCTGAAGGGCTCATAGTTCCAGCCCAGGTTCTCACGGGTTGCCTTGACTTCGTCGCCGCCCAGCGCTGCGCCGTGAACCCCAGCCGTGTCGGCCTTGTTGGGGGAGCCATAGCCAATGGTGGTGGTGACCTTGATCATCGAAGGCTTGTCGGTGACGGCCTTCGCTTCTTCGATCGCCTTTTGGATTGCGGCGAGGTCGGTGTTGCCGTTCTCGACGTGCAGCACGTGCCAACCGTAGGCCTCAAAGCGCTTGGAAACGTCTTCGGTGAAGGCGACGTCGGTGGAGCCGTCGATGGAGATGTGGTTGTCGTCGTAGAGGGCGATCAATTTGCCGAGGCCGAGGTGACCGGCCAAGGAGCAAGCCTCACCCGAGATACCCTCCATGTTGCAGCCGTCACCCAGGATCA
This sequence comes from Geitlerinema sp. PCC 7407, assembly GCF_000317045.1. NCBI lineage: Bacteria > Bacillati > Cyanobacteriota > Cyanophyceae > Geitlerinematales > Geitlerinemataceae > Geitlerinema > Geitlerinema sp. PCC 7407. The sequence continues at coordinate 3,662,322 of NC_019703.1, read as the reverse complement.
CGTAGGTGTAGTGATCGACGATGGTGCTGTCGGGCTTGTTGAAGCGCGCAGCCAGGTGAGCTTCTGCCATGGCCAGACCCACAGCGTTGGCGATGCCTTGGCCGAGGGGGCCGGTGGTCACTTCAACGCCCAGGGTCTCGAAGTTCTCGGGGTGACCCGGGGTGCGCGAGCCCCACTGGCGGAAGCTCTTGATGTCGTCTAGCGTGACGCTGTCGTAACCGGTTAAGTGCAGCAGGGCGTACTGCAGCATGCAGCCATGACCCGCAGACAGCACAAAGCGATCGCGGTTGAACCAGGTTGGGTTCTTGGGATTGAACCGCATGAAGCGATCCCACAGCACGAAAGCCATCGGTGCTGCGCCCATGGGCAACCCCGGGTGGCCAGACTTTGCTTTCTCTACGGCATCAATGGCCAGAAAGCGAATTGCATTAATACAGAGTTCGTCGAGGGATTGGGTTGCGACAGCCATGATCTCTTCTACTGAACTACAGGGTTGGCACTGGATTCTCGGATGTAGGCAGCGTCCCTAGGTGCGCTCAAGGCTCCCAGTACGCATACAGTTCCCATCATCCCATTAGCCGGATCGACGGGCAAGCAAACAAAAGGGGGCTAGGTGCAGCTCTGTGACGCCCTAACCCCAGGCCGGATTGAGCCTTTTATAGCAGCATCAACCGTCGGCTTTTTAAGGTCACTGATATTTTTTGAAGGCGAGGGTGACGTTATGGCCGCCAAATCCAAAGGAATTGGACAGGGCCACATTCACGGTTTGGGCGCGGCTTTGGTGAGCGACATAGTCGAGGTCGCAGGCCGGATCGGGATCGGCAAGGTTGATGGTGGGAGGAACGCGATCGTTGGCGATCGCCATGACCGTTGCCACCGCCTCAATGCCGCCAGACCCTCCCAACAGGTGTCCTGTCATCGACTTCGTCGAGCTCACGGCTAGCTTGTAGGCGTGATCGCCCATAGCCTTCTTGATGGCTGCGGTTTCCGTAGAGTCGTTGGCTGGCGTGCTGGTGCCGTGAGCATTGACGTAGTCCACTTGCTCCGGCTGTAGGCCTGCATCCTTGAGGGCGAGCTCGATCGCTCGAGCCGCGCCGCTACCGCCGGGCACCGGCGAAGTGATGTGGTAGGCATCACAGGTCATGCCATAGCCCACCATCTCGGCATAAATCTTGGCGCCCCGGCTCAAGGCATGCTCTAGCTCTTCCAGCAGCAAAATTCCTGCACCCTCTCCCATCACGAAGCCGTCTCGGTCTTTGTCAAAAGGCCGGCAAGCGTGCTCTGGGTCGTCATTGCGCGTCGACAGGGCTCGTGCGGACGCAAAGCCTGCCACGGCGAGGGGCGTAATCGCTGCCTCGGTTCCACCGCAAATCATGGCCTGGGCATAGCCTCCCTGGACCATGCGAAAAGCGTCGCCAATGGCATTCGAGCCAGCAGCACAAGCCGTCACTGCGCAGGAGTTGGGTCCTTTGGCGCCGACATGAATCGCGGTCAAGCCCGCTGCCATGTTGGCAATCATCATCGGCACCATGAAGGGGCTACAGCGATCGGGACCTTTGCTGAGGTAGATCTCTTGCTGGTCTTCTAGGACCTTGATGCCACCCACACCGGTACCGATGATGATGCCCACCTGTTCCGCGTTGAGGTCGTTAATGACAAATTGCGCGTCTTCGATTGCCTGTTTACTGGCAGCGACCCCAAACTGGGCAAAGCGATCCATGCGCTTGGCCTCTTTGCGGTCCATGTACTCGTGTGGGTCAAACCCTTTGACTTCGCCGGCAATGCGGCAGGCATGACGGGACGGATCAAATAGAGTGATTGGCCCAATGCCATTGCGCCCACTGCAAAGACCATCCCAGTATTCCGAGAGGGTCTTACCAATGGGCGTGATTGCACCGAGCCCAGTAACAACAACGCGCTTTTTTGACTCTGAATTTGTCATGATCTCTAATTTTTCGGGCTTCTTAACCCAAAACGCAGAACGTTGGGGCAGAGAGCAGCTTAGGCAGAAGCCGCTGATTTTTCGCTGATGTAGTCAACGGCAGCTTGAACAGTGGCGATGCCTTCGGCGGCTTCGTCGGGGATTTCGATGTCGAACTCTTCCTCAAGCGCCATGACGAGTTCTACGGTGTCGAGAGAATCAGCTCCCAGATCGTTGGCGAAGTGAGACTCGGGCTTGACTTCGCTAGCCTCTACGCTCAGCTGGTCGGCAACGATTTTTTGAACGCGGCTAAAAATATCTTCTTGGCTCATAACGCTTCCTCGTTGGTGCGGCATCTGCAATCAGGTGATCTAGGCTCAGACCGGTTGAGGGTCAGACAAGATAAGCTAGCCTAGACGCAAGCAACCTTGCAAGGCTCTTAAAGATGCCTTGGTAGTTTGCATGGCTTTACACATTCTTATCATCTTATCTGAAAGCGCGATCGCCCCGGCAGAGAATCCTGTGGTCCCAATGGGGGCGATCGCTTTTAGGCAGGTTTGCTGCTGGGGTTCTCTAGGGGATCGCAGCGAATTTCGACGATGAAGCCGTCGGGGTCATAAAAATAGACGCCGCGGCCCGTGGGCCGGATGACAGGCCCGTGATCAAAGGCGATCGCGTTTTGCCGCAAGACAGCGACGGCCTGATCAAAGTGCTCCGGCGCGATGTCAAAGGCTAGGTGGCTCGTGCGCGTGAAAGCCTGGCCGGGGTCTGGGTGGGGCGGCTCGAGGTCCGGCTTCCAAAACAGGTCGATGATCGTCCCATCTGGGGTGACGAAGTTAGCGACTTTTCCTGCCGCGAAAAGCTCGGCCAGGGTGCTGGGCACTTCGTCGGCCTGGAGCTCCCGCAGCCCCAGAAGATTTCCGTAGAACTGGCGGGAGGCTTGCAGGTCTTTGACATTAAAGGCGATGTGGTGAACCCGGCGCAGCAGGCCAGGGACTAGGGTCGGCGCGGTGTTCTCCATGGGGATGCTCTCCTCAGCGACAAAAGGCCTCAACGCAGCGCGCAAAGATTTCAACGCCGACGCCCAGCACGGTCTCGTCAAAGTCAAACCGGGGATGATGGTGGGGGTAGGCGAGGTTTTGGCTGAGGTTGGCGGAGCCGAGAAAGAAGTAGCAGCCGGGGACTTCTTGCAGGAAAAAGGACATGTCTTCGCCCCCCATGGTTTGGCATTCGGGCACGATGCCAGCAGGGGTTTCGACGACGGCGCTGGCCACAGAGCGCACGAGGTCGGCGATCGCCGGGTCGTTGACCACGGGGGGATAGAGCTTCCAGTAGTCGAGGTCGTACTGGGCGCCAAAGCCTTGGCAGATGCCGGCGACAGTTTGCTCGATGCGGTCCTTGAAGAAGCCGTCGTACTGGGGGCTGAAGTAGCGCACGGTGCCGCTGAGGCGGGCGGTGTCGGCGATGACGTTCATGGCGGTGCCGGCGTGGAACTCGCCCACGGTGACCACGGCGGACTCGATGGGGTTGACGTTGCGCGCGACGATGGTTTGCAGGGCGTTGACGATCTGGGCGCTAACCACGATGGAGTCGACGGTTTGGTGGGGCAGAGCGCCATGGCCGCCTTTGCCGAGGATGGTGCAGCGAAAGAGCTCAACGGCGGCCATCAGCGGACCGCTGCGCACGCCGACGGTGCCCAGGGGCAGGTTATTCCAGATGTGCAGGCCGATGATGGCGTCGAGGCTGGGATTTTGGAGGGCGCCTGCCTCGATCATGGGCTTGGCGCCTCCGGGGCCTTCTTCGGCGGGTTGAAAGATCAGCTTGACGGTGCCCTGAAAGCGATCGCGGTGATGGGTCAGATAGTGGGCGAGGCCGAGGGCGATCGCGGTGTGGCCATCATGGCCGCAGGCGTGCATGACCCCGTCGTGCTGGGATCGGTAGGGCACCTCGTTGGCTTCTTGGATCGGTAGGGCATCCATGTCTGCCCGGATGCCGAGCACCGGACCCGGGCGATCGCCCTCGATCACCGCTACAACGCCGGTTTGCGCAATGCCGCTTTGGTGAGCAATTCCCCATTCTTGGAGCTTGCTGACCACAAAGGCCGCAGTTTGGACTTCGCGAAATCCCAGCTCAGGACGCTGGTGCAAGTGGCGCCGCCACTGGACAAGGGAGTCTTGGAGGGCCTGAATTTCAGGCCGGATAGCGGCGGGGTGAAAGGATTTGGCTTCGGCGGTGGTGGCAACCATGGAGAAAGATCCAGATACCGGGGGCAGCGATCGCAGACGGTGGGGATAAGCGGCTCTAGTCCCAGAACACCGCAGTGTTCCAAGACGTGACCCAGAAAAAACCTGAATTTATCGGTTAACTTAGCACGCCCTTCTGCGGCTCGCATGCCGTTGCGCCTAGGCTGGCAGCATTGGCAGCAGTCGCTCGAGATCCAGGGCGGCGGCGCTCTGCACCAGCTTCTCTCGGTCCTTCGGATCGGCCAGGAAGGGCAGACAGCCCAAAACCGGAATCCCCGTCAGCGATCGAATCATTTTCGCAGGCGCCCAGTTGGCGATTTCCTCCTTGGAGCAGGGGGTCGGGCAGTTCAAGACGATGCCCTTGAGGTGCAGGCGATTCTGGCGCGCCAAGGCAACGTTGGCCACTGCTTGGGCGATCGCCCCTAGCCGCACCGGCACCACCAGCACCGTCGGCAGCCGCCAGTCCCACGCCAGATCCGCCACCGTCGTTTCCCAAGTGATCGGCGAACCGAGGCCGCCCACCCCTTCCACTAGGACCCAGTCTCGGCTCTGCTGGAGCGCCTCAAAGGCTGCCCAGGCTTTTTCGAGCTTGATCTCAGCGCCTTCTTTGGCGGCGGCCAGCGGCGGTGCCAGCGGCGCCTCAAAGTGCAAAGGATTGACCTCTGCTAAGTCCAGCCCAAACAGCTCGTTGTACCATTCGCGATCGCCTTCTCCCGACTGGAGCGGCTTGAGAATCCCCAATCGCTCGGCCGGGAAATAGTGCTGCCAGTAAGCAGCCAGGGCCGTCGTCAAAATCGTTTTGCCCGCACCAGTATCGGTGCCCGAAATTAGAAGTGCGCTCAAAGTTATGCCTGAACGGAAAAACAAAACAGCCAGCGACTCAGCTCAGCGCCAAGCCAATATCCAGGACGACATATCGTCCCGACCTACGGACTAGGCGGGGACTCAGGGGCTGCAAGGCTAACCTCCAGTCTAAAGTCAGTCGCCTCGTCTGCCTGAACGTCCACCAGATATCCCCCGCTGGAGAGGACCTCGGCGCTCCACTCCAGAAGTCCAGCGGCGTCTTCGACCACTGTGCCATCGGGATAGCGAATGGTCAGAGAAACCGGGCCAGAAGCGACCCGCACATCCAGGATTTTGCCGGGTGGCCCCTCAATTCGGTAGCGCTGAATCCGCTGCGGAGTGGTGCGCCCAGTCAAGTTCAGGGTTTCCCCAGTCCCAAACAGATCGAGGACTTCTTCACTGTAAATCGGCTCGGGGGAGCTCGACGGGGAGGTTGGCGGCGGCGAAGTCGGGGGCGGCGAACTGGGAGTTGGCGAACTGGGGCTAGGCGAGGGCGGGGGACTTTCGAGGGACACCTCCAGCTGATAGTCGCTTTCGGCAAGTCCCTGGACCGTGCGCAGCCGCAGGGTGTACTCGCCCGTAAAGGGCAATTCACCCTGCCAGAGAGACACGCGATCGGAGCGATCGCCCACCAGCTGACGGTTGGGGCCCAAAACGCTCATCAGCACCCCCTCCCCCGACAAGTAGGCATTCAGCGTCTGGCCCTGTTCCCCCTCAACAATGTAGTCAACAGTCTCATTGGCTCGCAGGCTGTCGCTCTCGGTCACGGTTTCTGACGGTTTGAGGGTCAAGCGCTTGCTGTAAAGGACTGGCGTAGACGGGCTGGGTGACGTCGTGGGGCTTGCTGGGGTCGAGCTGGGGCTGAGGGGCGTCACCGAAACCTGGGGCGTTGTGGGCGAGGGAGTCGGGCTGGGCTGGCCCATCAAAAAGCTCACTGCGGCCCAAGACCCGAAGCCCGTCAGCAAGACCAAGCCCGTGCCAACGGCCGTCACCGCCAGGGGATCATCCCAAAACGAGCTCTCCTGAATCACCGGTGCTCCGCTCCGAGAACGCCGAGCGCCTCGGGTGATCTGGGTTTCGCTCTCTAGGGGACGACCGATCGCCTGGGTCGGCAGACTCGAAACTTGGGTTGGGGGAGGCGGCGGTGCTGGCGTTGGGGCGGCTGTAGAAGTGGACGCTGAGGCCGGCGGTGGGTACTGCTGGGGCGCAGAGGCGACTGGCGGCGGCGATCCCGCTGCTTGTGCCGATTGCAGCGCCTCGACCACCTCCCGCACCGACTGATAGCGATCGTCCGGTTTGTGGCTCAGCATTCGGTTGAGCACTTGGGCCAGGCGAGGACTGACTTCCGGGGCGTAGTTCTGCCAGTCCCAGGTCAACATGCGATCGTTGTAGAGCTCGCCCGCGTCGCGCCCCGTCAGCAGAACCACCGCCGTAACGGCCAGCGCGTAGAGATCGCTGCTGGGATAGGCTTGCCCCGTCTGGAGCTGCTCGCTGGGAGCGAAGCCTGCCTTGCCGACGGTGGTCGCTTGGTGCTGGGTGTCGGGCGACTGCATCCGCGTGACCGCTTCCTTCACCACGCCAAAGTCGATCAGCACCGGCAGGCGATCGCCCTCCCGCAAAATAATATTGTCTGGCGCGATGTCTCGGTGAATGATGCCCTTGCTGTGAATGTGGGCCAGCACCGGCAGCAGCTGCCGCAGGAGCTGCTCGATCTCTCCTTCCGAAAAGCGCTGTCCCTGAGCCCGCCGCTCCTCGAGGCAGTCCCGGTAGGTCTTGCCCTCCACATAGTCTTGCACCAAAAACAGCCGCTGATCCTGCTCAAAGGTGGCCCGAAACTGCGGCACCTGGGGATGCTGAATTTGGTACAAGATCGCCGCCTCCCGCTGAAAAAGCTCCTTGGCTTTCTCCAGGGCGTAGCCCGCCTGGGGCGGCATGAATTCCTTGAGCGCGCAGCGCTCATTAAAGCGGCCTTGATCCTCTGCTAGGTAGGTCCGGCCAAACCCTCCTTGGCCAAGCACCTGAAGCAGTCGATAGCGATTTTGCAGGATCGTTCCGGGCGGCAGCGGCGGTTGCATAGGAGCAATCAGCGAAAGATGAGCACAATGAGCAAAACGAAGGGCCGAGCGATCGCCCTAAAAGCAGGCTTCAATCGAAATGCCCCCGATTCCCAACATTACTGCATCGCCAGAAATGGCCGGGGCTTTCCCACCAAAACTTAGCGCGAGGAAAGCCCCCTTGCAGGCGCGATCGCCCTCAAATTCTGGCCATTGAGGCAAGATATTGCCTTCCCAAGGATCTAGGTGGGCAACCCAAGCCAAAATCGCCAAAATAAAGGTAAGCGGGTTTTGGCCGACTGATACCACTAGCCCTTGAGGGCCTCTTGCGTAAAGCGCTGTACCGTTTTTCCGTCAGCACGTCCTTTGAGTCGTTGCATCGCTGGACCCATGACTTTGCCCAGATCCTTGACCGATGTGGCCCCGACCTCTGCAATAATCGCCGCGATCGCCTCGCGGATTTCCTCGTCAGAAAGCTGCTGGGGGAGGTATTCTTCAATAATGGCTAACTCCTGCTGCTCAGTAGCGGCCAAGTCGTCGCGACCCGCTTGACGATACTGCTCGATTGCATCGCGTCGCTGCTTCGCTAGCTGAGTCAGGACCTCCATCTCTTGCTCTTCGGTGAGAGACTCCTGCCCTTGAGGACGAACGATAGTTTCTCTCTCAAGAATCAACTTCTTGATACTGCGGACTGTTTCTAGGCGAACTTTATCTTTCGCCTTCATTGCCGTCTTAATATCTTCACTAATTCGATCTTTCAAAGTCATTGTTGGCAACCCAAACGTGTATTTTTAGCTCTAGAAAGGAGTAGTTTGTCCCTGTTCAAAGTGGACAAGGCCGGACCCAAAAATTGACCTCAGCTCTCCTAAAATTCTTCGCTCCAATCAGCAGCAAAGAGCTATCGGCGCGATCGCAATCTTCAATCAGAAATTATACTTATTAACGAAAATTGCGAGAAACTTCCGACTGAAAAATGTCGTAAATCACTAGGTGTCTGCTTTACGGCGTCATCGCATTAGTGATTTTCTCCTAATAGTTATATCTTCTCCTAAGCCCCTGCCGAAGCCTTGAATAAGGGGCTTATTCTCCCTTGAAAAAATCTCCGGAAACACATCGGTCTCTTGGCTGACGTTCCTAGGCTTGTTGTCGAAAGATAACAAATAAAACTCGTAAAAACTCTAGGGGATGTTTCCAAGTTAGTAGTGATAATATTTCCATGAATGCGCTTCGAGGGTTTGTTGTGATCCGCTCTGCAACTTTGACGCCTCAGCCTGCTCTGACAACGGTTACCGAAAATAATCGCCTCAGGCTGTTTTGTGGTTCTGCCAACACTGTTCTTGCTCAGGAAGTGGCCCGCTATCTAGGCATGGACCTAGGACCGATGGTTCGCAAGCGGTTTGCTGACGGCGAACTCTACGTTCAAATTCAGGAATCGATTCGAGGTTGTGACGTCTATCTCATCCAGCCGACCTGCTTCCCGGTGAATGACAACCTCATGGAGCTGCTGATCATGATTGATGCCTGCCGCCGAGCCTCGGCGCGGCAGATCACCGCAGTGATTCCATACTATGGTTACGCTCGAGCCGATCGCAAGACGGCGGGGCGGGAGTCCATCACGGCCAAGCTGGTTGCCAACCTGATTACCCAGGCGGGGGCTAGCCGAATCTTGGCAATGGACCTGCACTCGGCTCAGATCCAGGGCTATTTTGATATTCCGTTTGATCACGTGTACGGCTCGCCGGTGATCTTGGATTATTTGGCGACCAAGCAGCTCTCTGATGTGGTGGTGGTGTCGCCGGACGTGGGCGGTGTGGCTCGTGCCCGCGCCTTTGCCAAGAAGCTCAACGACGCTCCCTTGGCCATCATTGATAAGCGCCGCCAGGCCCACAACGTGGCTGAGGTGATGAATGTGATCGGGGACGTCGAGGGCAAGACGGCGATCATGGTTGATGACATGATCGACACGGCTGGGACGATCTGTGAGGGTGCGCGCCTGCTGCGCCGAGAAGGGGCCAGCAAGGTGTACGCCTGCGCGACCCACGCGGTGTTTTCGCCGCCGGCGACGGAGCGCCTCTCGGAGGAGGGCCTGTTTGAAGAGGTCATCATCACCAATACGACGCCGGTCCCGGAAGATAAGCGCTTCAAGCAATTGACGATTTTGTCGGTGGCCAATCTGTTGGGCGAAACGATCTGGCGCATCCACGAGGATAGCTCGGTGAGCAGCATGTTCCGCTAGAGCTGACGCCACGGACAGTTGATTGATCTAAGGGACGCTTCGCAAGGGGCGTCCCTTTGGTTTGCCGAAGGGCGATCGCCCGCCACAAAGTTTTTTAAGATGGGAAGGGTGGCACCAGCCATCGCGCTGCGATGGGGAGGATCTGCCTGTTCCTGTTGTGTGGCGATCGCTGGCGATCGCGCCTGTACCTGCTGTGACCCAAGCTGCCCCAAACTGCCCGCTACTCAAAGATCCTGCGCGCCTCGAGGCCCGTCTGCAGGAGATTCCCCCAGAGCCGGGGGTGTACTTCATGCGCGACGGCGAAGACCGCATTCTCTACATCGGCAAGTCTAAAAAGCTGCGATCGCGCGTCCGCTCTTACTTTCGCGATCTCGAGAATCATAATCCCCGCATCGCCCTGATGGTGCGCCAGATTGCCGAAATTGAGTTCATTGTCACGGATACCGAGGCGGAAGCCCTGGCCCTTGAGGCTAACTTGATCAAGCAGCACCAGCCCCACTTCAATGTGCTGCTCAAGGATGACAAAAAGTATCCCTATCTCTGCATCACGTGGTCGGAGGACTATCCGCGGATTTTCATTACCCGGCGGCGATCGCTTCGGGGTGTCCGCGATCGCTTTTATGGCCCCTACGTCGACACCCATCTGCTGCGCAGCACGCTGCACCTGGTCAAGCGCATTTTTCCCCTGCGCCAGCGGCCCCAGCCCTTGTTCAAAGACCGCCCCTGCCTGAACTACGACATTGGCCGCTGTCCCGGGGTGTGTCAGGCTCTGGTCTCGCCCGAGGAGTACCGCAAGACGGTGCAAAAAGTGGCCATGATCTTCCAGGGGCGCACTCGGGAGCTGGTGGAGATTCTCCAGGGGCAGATGGAGCAGGCCGCTGAGACGCTCAACTTTGAGCTGGCGGCCCGGCGGCGAGATCAGATTCAGGCGCTGCAGTCCCTGGGCGCTGAGCAAAAGGTCGCTCTGCCGGACGACACGATTTCTCGAGATGCGATCGCCCTGATGGCGGACGATCAGCACGCCTGCGTCCAGCTCTTTCAGGTGCGGGCCGGTCGCCTGGTGGGCCGGTTGGGCTTCGTGGCCGACGCCCAGTCTGGGACGCCGGGGGCAATTTTGCAGCGGGTGCTGGAGGAGCACTATCAGACCGTCGACCCGGTGGAGATTCCGACGGAGCTCCTAGTCCAGCACGAGCTGCCCGAAGGGGACATGCTGGCGGAGTTTCTGAGCGAGCAGCGGGGGCGGCGGGTGTCGATCGGGGTGCCCCAGCGCCAAGGCAAGGCCGACCTAATCGAAATGGTCGAGCGCAACGCGGGCTACGAGCTGGCGCGCAATCAGCGCTTTGCGGAGCGCAATAATCAAGCAATGCAGGACCTGGCAGAAATCCTGGATCTGCCCGATCTGCCCCACCGCATCGAGGGCTACGACATTTCCCACGTCCAGGGCTCGGACGCGGTGGCCTCCCAGGTGGTGTTCGTGGACGGCCTGCCCGCCAAGCAGCACTATCGCCACTACAAAATCAAAAATCCGACGGTGCGATCGGGCCACTCCGACGACTTCGCCAGTATGGCGGAGGTGATTGGCCGCCGCTTTCGCCGCTACGCCCAGAACCCTGCTTTGCAGCGCATTGGCAATCCGGACTGGCCGGATCTGATCATGATTGACGGCGGCAAGGGGCAGCTGTCGGCAGTGGTGGCGGTGTTGCGAGAGCTCAATGTCTTGGAAGAGCTGCGGGTGGTCAGCCTGGCCAAGCAGCGCGAGGAAGTGTTTTTGCCGGGGGAGTCGCTGCCCCTGGTGACGGAGGCGGAGCAGCCGGGAGTACAGCTGTTGCGGCGGTTGCGGGATGAGGCGCACCGCTTTGCGGTCAGCTTTCACCGCCAGCAGCGCAGCGATCGCATGCGGCGATCGCGCCTCGACGACATTCCGGGCCTCGGCCACCATCGCCAAAAGCAGCTCCTCTCGACCTTTCGCTCCATTGACTATATCCGTCTGGCGACGCCAGCTCAGCTAGCAACGGTCCCAGGAATCGGGCCACGGCTGGCCCAGCAGATCTATGACTACTTCCACCCGGCAGCTGACGAGGTAGAATCGGCCCAAGATTAGTGGAGGAAGGGCCATGGGAAGACCCAACATTGGTGCCCTGGGGATGGCGATCGCCCTTCAGATGGGGGCGATCGCGCCGCCGAGCATCGCCCAAGCAGCGCCCCTCGAGGAGCAGGCCACAGAGGTCGCAGATCGTCTGGTTGGCACCCTCAGCACGGTCCATCAGGCCCTGACCAGTCGCCGCGTGGCGGATGTGCGCATGGTGACCTGTCCGGTGACCGTCACTGATGCCGCGCCCGCGCCGGGAGTCTCGTTTCTCTATCAGGAGCAGGCGATCGCCCTCAACCCTGAGCAGCCCTATCGCCAGCGATTTTTGCGCATTGCCCCGTACCCCGCCAGCCAGTCGGTCGAGTCGACGGCCTGGAAGCCCCCCGAACTGGCCCCCTGGGTCGGTCTCTGCCAAAAGCCCCTCGCCCAGCGCCAGGTGCGCCTCGCTGACCTCGGTTCGCCGCTGTGCCAGGTCTATCTCAAGCCTGCGGGCGATCGCTTTGTGGGGGCGACGCCTCCGGAGGGATGCCCCTCAAACTTCCGAGGGGCGACCCGCGTCACCAACCAGATTGTCCTCGAAGCCGATCGCATGGAAACCTGGGATCGCGGCTTTGACGCGGCGGGTCAGCAGGTCTGGGGGGCTCAAGACGAGTCCTACCAGTTCCGGCGTCTCGACCCAGCTAGTCGCGATGCAGAGGTAGACGCGATCGCCCGCCGACTGCATGGGGCCTTTGTGGCGCAGGGACAGCCAGAAGCCACCTACGAAGGCTGCGTTGTTCGCCCAGACGGCATTTCCTCCCTCTCCTCGCCCCTGCTGTTCCTCGAAAAACGCGAAGGCGATCGCCTCCAGTTCCAGCGCTTTGCCTGGTTCCAGCGCACCCAGACCGGCTCCCTCCAGGCCCTGCTCTATCCGCCCCAACCCGCTGCCGCAGTGAGTTGCCAAGGGCCGCAGCGTCCCTCCCTGGCTGCGATCAGCCCCGACGTCTTTTCGGTGTGTCTTTACAACTTTGTGCGTGAAGGAGATGCGTTTGTTGGCCGCCGCACCAACCCGTGCGCTCTCGACCCCGAAACAACCAGCCCTCTACCGGACACCCTCCGGATCTCCCTGACCGAAGACACTCTGGAGATCCTAGAGCAACCAACTAACTCCGAAGAAGGGCCAAATAGTGGCAATTTGGACCCTCAAAGGCCATACCAGGGGATAATCTATCGATTGCGTCAGCGATAAAGTTTAATCTTCAGACCGAAGGTGCTTGAAAATTGATGTACAAACCGATGCATACGCATCAGCTTCTACTGCACAACACAATTAGAATTCATGGGAACATACTGATTTTTTTAAAGTTTTAACCCTGTTTTGCAAAGCGGATGACATAATCTTCATATCCGCCTATGTCATTGTGAGTGAACGTGCTTGTTGAGCTGTAGTTAACAGCGAGCCAGTCCCCAGATGAGCGCCATCGAGCCGCTTCGGGAGTGCCTCATTGAGCGCTTTTAACCGTAGTGCCCCGCGAAAACTTCTGATAGGGACAAGGTAATGTACTTGGACTTACCGAATGATGAAGCTTGGGAGCAAGATTTTAGTCAGCCTCTCATTCTTTCGGTAGATGATGATGAGGACAACCTGATCCTAGCTTCCTGCGCTTTAGAGCTGTTTGGCTACCGAGTGATTAGCGCTGCGGATGGAGAAACGGCTTTGGCGCTGATCGATCGCTACCCGCCCAGCCTGATCTTGCTGGATATTGTCATGCCAGTGCTAGATGGGGAAGCGCTGCTCGATATTCTGAAAAAACATCCTAAGACGGCCAAGATTCCCATTATTGCGGTAACAGCTTTGGCGAGTCCAGACGATCGCGAAAAGCTGATTCAGCTCGGGTGTGATGATTACTTGAGTAAGCCCTATTTATTAGAAGATTTAGACCTGACGGTGCGCCGACATTTGCGCCTCCATCAGGTCTCAAATCGCTAGCTGAAATGACCTTGGCGATCGCCTAAATATCGCCTTGATTCAGCTTGAATTAAGCTCAACTTGAGCTTAGGTTGATTCAACCTAAGCTAAGCCTCACTGCGAGTCTCGGCCCGTGAGCTGCGCACGGCTGGGGCTTGTTTCAAAATGGCGATCGTGCCTGTGCGGCCGGTATCGATCCTGGCATCTGTGAGCAAATCAACAACTTGCTCACCCATGATTTCTTCGATGATGCTTTTGAGCTGGGGGCCCAAGACTGCATTGAGATCTGCGCGGACCTGCTCAGCGATCGCCTCCCGTCCTTTGTCAGCGAGCAGCTGCTCTGGCGGCGTAATTGAGTCTTCGAGAATCAGAACAACTTTGTCGTCAAAGATGCGACAAGTCACTTTGCTCGGTTGATGACCCAATTCTGTGCGGTAAAAAGCCTGAATTTTTTGAGAAAGATTTCGTTCGAGTTGCCCACGCGTAGGGAGGGAATTGTTCATACGAGACTTCGGCGGAGGGTGAGAAGAATGGGCATGGTGCAGGATATCTACGCAGTTGGGGTGGTCAGTAAGCTCAGCAAGGACGTGCATGAAGCCTCTGATAGCACCCAAGTACGTGCCTCCTGAGGCCGATAACAGTCCCATAAAGGTTTGGAGGGTCGTTGGGCCAGAGCCGAAACAACGCTCCAAAGCTACTGTGAAAGGGGTGCAACATTGGGAGGGGATTGACAGAGTCTCACACGGGTATGTGCGGGCTTCTCAGTGACCCCTGGTATCCCATCGGGCGTTTCCTGAGCTTTATTGACGACACGGGCTGTCCCTCCGCGCCGGAAGCATCCAAAAGATGTTCAACTCCGAGATACTGCTGGAATTTTACCCGTCCACAGAGGCGACGATGCATCGTTCTGCTGCTGAACGGAACCCCGTATTCCAGATTGTCAAGGTTCACTGTATGAGCTGCGATGAGCTTCGGTCGATGAACCCGTGCGGGGGTAACAGTATCTCTCAATCAGGGTTCTGGCGCGGCTTAAGTCAAGATCAGGTTGTCTGGACGAAAAAAGTAGCACATGTTAGAGCGTTGTAAGTACGGTCAGTGGCCAAGACGCTGCAAGAAGAGAACCCATGCGCCGTCTGTCGATCGCAGGGATGTTGAAGCCCTTGGATCGACCGCCGATCGGCCCTGCGCCAGCCTGAATATAGTGATGGTCTGAGGCTTCCGACGAGTTGGCTAAACTCTTATTTATCACAAGATTTTCCCGGACTGCGATCAAAGTCTTGCTTTTGGGCGGGGTTTGAGGGCGATCGCGTTCAATCTGCGCTTTTGCTTGAAGGAATGGCGCTGTTGTTTTAGGGCGCTCTGCTCACGTTGGGAAAACGTTTCGATACCTCTGTGCTGCTCAACTCCGTAAATATACGCTGAAAACTTGCGTTAATCGGAATGTTGAGCCCAAGCAGCGCGCCTTAAAAGCCTGCTATGAAAAATTTGTGCCCAGCGTAAACCGGCTTCGGGAGTATCGTTAAGAACTTATTAAAAGTACTGGCCATTTAGAAACTCTGCCGATAACGTGGGATGTCAAGAAGATACCTCCTAACTGCGTCTCTAGCCCCATCTGTGCGGACTTTTTGTGCCACCTGTGGGGCTTCTATGTTGGGAGGGGGGATGAGGGCGATCGCGCTGGACAGCCTTTGACCAGCGCCCTAGTGTCCCAAAGTTTTGAGTACGGGATGGGTCGAGACGATGTGGCGCGACAGACCCAAGACCTGGGGAGAAATGCCGAGGGCCAAGCCGATCAGCTGCGGCAGATGCAAAATGGGGAGTCCAAGGGATTTGCCGAGGACGGCGGCGACCTCGGGCTGACGAGAATCGAGGTTGAGGTGGCACAGTGGACAGGGGGTGACGATGCAGTGGGCTCCTGCTGCGATCGCTTCTTGGAGGTGATTGCCCGCCATCTTGAAGGCCTGGTCTGTGGCGTAGCTCGACAGCGGCCAGCCGCAGCACTGGGTGCGCCCTCGGTAGTAGACCGGCTCTGCCCCCAAGGCCCGAAACAGATTTTCTAGAGACTCCGGCGCGTAGGGATCATCGAAGGGCAGATGTTTTTGGGCCCGCAGGAGATAGCAGCCGTAGAAGGCGGCGCATTTGAGGCCTTTGAGGGGCTTCATGACGCGCGATCGCAGCTTGTCGAGTCCGTAGTCGCCCACCAGCGCCCACAGCAGATGCCGCACTTCGGTGCTGCCCTGGTAGGGCGAGCAGCCTTCTTGTTTCAGCATGCCGTTGACCCGCTCCACGTAGCCCGGATCAGAAACCTGGAGCTCTTTGAGGCGCTCGTCCACGTGGCCGAGCACCCCCTGGCAGGTGCTGCAGTGGGTCAGCAGCGGCAGGCGCAACTCCTCGGCCAGCGCAATATTGCGGGCATTGACGGTGTCTTCCAAAAACTGCGAGTCCTCTTTGAAGGTGCCTGAGCCGCAGCAAGAGGCTTTTTTGAGCTCTAGGAGCTCGATGCCGAGGGCCTGGGTGATGGCCTGGGTCGACTGGTAGAGCTCTCGGCAGGCGCCTTGGGCGACGCAGCCGGGAAAGTAGGCGTATTTCAGTGCAGCCATGGTGAGTTTGGGGAGTGAAGAGAGGCCGTAGAAGTCTCCACGGCTGGATCGTGGCGGGGCGAAAGCAGCGATGGGGCGCTAAAGGAGTCTTGAGCGGTGCCAGGTAGCTCTATGTTCGCTTGGGCCTAAAAGTTTTGGGTATCTCGTAATACTGATATTAGATAGTGGGCGATCGCCGCTGCGAAGAGCATCTTGCGTTCTGGGTTTCCTGCGTCTCTGCGTTAGATTCGCGATCGCCGGGGAACTATGAAGCATAGAGACGCCAAGTGCCCCGAGGACAGGACTTCACCAAGCTAAACATTGGTAACAACTGTTCAATGGCCCAAGGCCCTCCTGATTAGAATAAGGACGCAAAGCGGCTTGGATTGCCCACAGCCCTAGGCATCAGGTTTACAGCGATTTTTCGGGGAGAGTAGCGGTTAGCTCCGGTCCGGTTCTGTCCAGGGTCTCGGGGGTGATTCGCACCCCGGCAGTGGCTAGAGCGGGTCACCGCGATCGCGATTCCTCGACTGCTCAGTCCTCTCTCCAACACCCCATCGGTTGAGACGCCCATCATGGTGATTGCAAATCAATCTACCCCCCAGCGGAAATACCCCAAAAAGCACAACCACTACGGATTTCGGGATTTCTTTCACTTTGACCTGGAGCACGGCACCCTCACAGACTGGAACAACAGCCAGAACGTGCTCACCAGTGAGGACTTCATCATTGGTCTAGTCGAGGGGCTCGAAGAAGAAGTCGGCGATGCCTCGGCGGCCATCATGTACACCATTGGCTGCGAGTGGGGCCAGCGGGACGCCTTTTTCTTCGCCAAGTGGTTTGAGCAAGAGTTCGATCGCAGCATTCGTCAAACCAACTTGATGTTTCTCCTAGAGACCTGGTGGTGGCCCTTTACCTCCCAGGGCTGGGGGCGCTGGGAAGTCGATATGGGCGATCGCAAACAGGGATTTATGTTCATCAACCTGTTTGACTCCGCCGTTGCCCGCACCCTCGGCGATGTTGGCAAACCCGTGTGCTACATCTATGCCGGTCTCTTCGCTGGATTCTTCACAGAGCTGATCAAAAAGCAGCTCAGCTGCATCGAGATCCAGTGCTACTCCATGGGAGAAACCTACTGCAAATTCTTGCTCGGCGGGCAAGATCGCATCGACGCAGCCAACTTCTGGCTCAATGAAGGCGCCACCGCCCGCGACATCGAAAAACGGTTACGCGCCGGAGACCGGCTGGGGTAGATATGGTTGGGACGCTAGCAACAAAAAACGGAGGCACTCCGCGCACCGAAGCGTGGCTAACCGCCTCGGTCCAGGAATTCTTCCAGGGCATCAACTGGGACAATCAGTCCCAGCAGATCCAAGACATCAAGCAAGCCGTGCGCCACGGGGCCGTGACGTCGCTGGATCTGTCCCTGCCCGTGAGCCAGTTCCTCGGCGCGATTCCGTGGGATGGAGGCGCGATCGCCCCCCCATCGGCGATCGCAGATATCAGCTTCGACGACAGCTCTCCCGCCAGCAACCTCACCCTAGAAGACTTTTCCAGCCTCTTCTAGGGTGAGGTTGGGATTCTCGATCACCGTCGTTTTCTCATCTAACTGCCCAGGTTGTTATGCACAAGCAAATTGAAGCGCTCTTTGAAGACGCCGAAAGTCGCTATCTGATGCCGGAAGAGCTGAATGTCCTCAGTCAGTACGTGGACTCTGTGCCCAGCCGCCTGGATGTCTACCGCACCCTGCGCGATCACGAAATCCAGATCATGCAGCCCATTGCTGATCAGCTCCAGCGCGAATTTCCCCAAGTGCCCGTCGACAAACTCGAGCGCAGCATCAAAAACGGCTTGCTGGCCCTGCGCTACTGCGCGATGGCCATGCTGCTCAACGACGAATCTTTTCTCCAAGATCGCGTTCGCGGATGGCTCGATCAGACCAGCAAGGTCTACGATACCCACGCCATTGATACATCTCTCTATCGCCAACTGAGCCAGCAGCTCGATCAGCGTCTGCCGCCGCAACAGGCAGCGCTCATTCAGCCGCTCATCAAAGTGGTCCAAGATTTACTGGCTCAGTCCTGAGCTGCCCTATCTTACTGAAATTGTCCTATGATTTCTGTCGCCGATCTCCTTGTTGATAATCGAATTCCTGGCAATTACTTTGCGGCGGATGCCTATGTTCGCAGCGATCTAGAGCTCGGCCTCCTCGAAAACCGCCGGGGCGATCGCCTGCTGGCGATGCCAGAGACTCTTGTTAGGGCGATCTATGCGGGCCTCGATCGCGAAACCGGGATGGCCTCGCGTCTTGTGCTGTTCAACTGTGGCCGCTGGTGGGGCAAGAGCTTCTACAGTCGCTTTTGCGAGGAGCTCTCGAGCTACTACAACCAGGCAGTTGCGGATATGCCGATGATCGAGTTTTTGCAGTCGTTGCAGCAGTGCTGGGTGACCCACGGCTGGGGCAAGATCGACCTGGATCAGAGCTACCAAAAGAATGGATTTTTGGTGATCCAGATCTGGAATTCTCCCTTTGCGCGCCATGCGCTCGACAGCCCCCACCCGGTTTGCTACCTGGAGGCGGGGGTGCTGAGCACCTTCTTTAGTCAGCTGACGGGGCGCGAGCTTCACTGTGTGCAAACGACCTGTGAGTCCCAGGGCGCTGACTGCAATCGCTTTGTGCTGGGGCTAGAGCCGCGGGTGCGGCCAGCGGAGGCGCTGGTGGAGCAAA
Organism: Geitlerinema sp. PCC 7407; assembly: GCF_000317045.1. Taxonomy (NCBI): domain Bacteria; kingdom Bacillati; phylum Cyanobacteriota; class Cyanophyceae; order Geitlerinematales; family Geitlerinemataceae; genus Geitlerinema; species Geitlerinema sp. PCC 7407. Next base: position 3,643,681 of record NC_019703.1, on the reverse strand, counting down.
AGCAAGATCATGCCGTGATCATGCAAAGCCTGTGTGCCCAAGCGTAGCGGTGGTGTCCCATGGCGGCACTCAAGATCTGAAGCGCTCGAAGTACCGGCTGCTGGGACTCGTCGGCCAAGGTCAGTTTGGCCGGGTGTATTGTGCGATCCACCGCAAGACGGGGCGCCTGGTGGCGCTCAAAGAGCTCGATCGCCGGCGTTTCCCGACTCACAAGTTCTTGCGAGAGCTGCGGTTTCTGCTGAGCCTGCGCCACACGAATATTGTGACGTGTCAGGCGCTGGAGCATGTGCAGACTCGGCGCTACCTGGTGATGGACTATTGCGAGGGCGGGACGCTGCGGGATCTGATGCAGGAGGAGCGATCGCTGCAACCGGTCCACGTGGTGCGTCTGGTGCTGGATGTGCTGGCGGGTCTGGCCCACGCCCACGCTCAGGGCATTGTCCACTGTGACATCAAGCCTGAGAATGTTCTGCTGCGGGTGACGCCGACGGGCTGGCTGGCCCAGATTACGGATTTTGGGATCGCGCGGCTGAGCCAAGAAATCGCGACCCTGGAGGGCTCGAACAATACGGGATCGCCTGCCTACATGGCCCCAGAGCGCTTCTATGGCCAGTATTCTCCGGCGTCGGATCTCTATGCGGTGGGGGTGCTGCTGTTTGAGCTGCTGCTGGGACGGCGTCCGTTTTCGGGGCCGCCGTCGGATTTAATGTCGGCCCATCTCAATCAGTCGCTGGTGATTCCGCCGGAGATGCCGACAGAAATTGCGGCGGTGGTGCGGCGATCGCTCCAAAAGCTTCCCGGACGGCGCTTTCCGTCGGCGCTGGAGATGTCCCAGGCGCTCCAGGCAGCGGCGATCGCCGATGGCCTGATGGATCTAGAAGATCCTGGAAATTTGTTTCGGCCCCAGCCGGCGCGATCGCTCCAGCCCTTCCAGGCGGCTCAGGAGCAGGTGCAGTGGCTGCCAGTCCAGCAGATTGTGGTAGACCAGCCCCGCCTGGTGCCGTCCGGGCCAGCAACGCCCATTGGGGAGCGCATTTACTGGGCTACGGGGCCGATGCTCTCGGTCCAGCAGTTTCCCCAGGGCATCTGGTCTGAGGCGGGAGGCCGGACGCAGCAAATCAATGTGCCGGAGGTGGTGGAGGCGATCGCGCCCCAGGAACAAGGCATTTTGGCCTTGACCCAGCAGGCGGCCTACAGCATCAGCCGCGATCCGGCTCAAGGCTGGACCGTGAACCGGCGGGTGTGGCTAGAGCCCAAGGCCCTGACGGCCTGGGAAGCCCAGGGTCGCTGGTTGGCAATGGCCAGCCCCCGCCCCGACCAGAGCGCAGCGGACCTGACGATCTACGACGGCCCCAAGCTCAATCACCGCCATCATCTGGCCCTCAAGCGATCGCCCCAGCAGCTACTGGCGGTCGATCGTCATCACGGCATTGCGATGGCCACCAAGCGAGAGGGCGATCGCCCTGTGGGGACTACCTTTGAAGGCTTTAGTCGCCGCGGCCAGCATCTGGGCACCTTGTCGACGCCCCTCTTGATCGATCGCCTGGTCCTCACACCCAAGCCCTACCGCCTGATGGCAACGGAGCAAAACCAGCCCCAGTCTTTGGTGATTCTCGACCTCAAGCCCTTTCGCATTTTGCGTTTGTCCACTCCCTGGGTGCCGGCTTTCATGGCGGCGATGACGTGGGGCTACATTTTGGTGAGCCGGGCCGGGGAGATTTTGCTGCTGGATGAGGTGGGGCGTGAGGTGGGCTGGATTGCTGGACCGCCAAATCCAACGGCGATCGCCCCCATTCACCCCGCTGGCCTGATGCTTGCCACCGTCGAGGGCTCTCAGAGTATGCTGTACACCGTCGATCTGCGACAATTAGAGATCGACCTACTCTTCTAACCCTTTCCACGGAACTTCGGTGTCATGCTTGACTGGCTCACTCCCAGCCACTTTGTGATATTTGGCCTTTTAGTGGGGTTTGCGATCGCCCATAGCGGCCTAGCAGCCCTCCGTCCCTGGGGGGAGCAGCGCATTGGTCCTCGCCTTTACCGAATTCTCTTTGCCTTGGTGAGCCTTCCCCTGGCCCTGACGCTGATTATCTATTTCTTCAACCATCGCTATGACGGCCTGCAGCTCTGGAACCTCCAAGGCTTGCCGTGGATTCCGGCTGTCATCTGGAGTCTGTCTTTTCTGTCTTTCTTCTTTCTCTATCCGGCGACCTTCAATCTGCTCGAGATCGCCGCGATCGAAAAGCCCCAGGTGCGTCTCTACGAGACCGGCATTATCCGCATCACCCGTCATCCGCAAATGGTCGGCCAGATCATCTGGTGTGTGGCCCATACGCTGTGGTTGGGCACCTCCTTTATGGTGGTCACCTCGACGGGCCTGATCTTGCATCATTTGTTTAGCGTCTGGCACGGCGATCGCCGCCTCAAAGCGCGCTACGGCGAAGCCTTCGACGCGGCCAAAGCTCGCACCTCGGTGATTCCGTTCCTCGCCATCTGGCAAGGCCGTCAAACCCTAGAATTAAAGGAGTTTCTACGCCCCGCCTATCTGGGGGTGATTGCCTTCGTCGGCTTGATCTGGTGGGCCCATCCGTGGATGGTTCAGGTGACAAGCTACGTCCCCTGGTAGCATGATCCCAACCAGATACTGAATAATAAAATCTGAGGGATCATGGTGTTTTCAGTGTCTTCTATTAGCGAAAAAGATTTTAAGCAAGAAGTATTAGCCTCTCCGGTTCCCGTGCTAGTCCATTTTTGGGCGCCTTGGTGTGGTCTGTGTCGGTTCATCGATCCGCTTTTGCTGGCTTTTCAGGCTGAGTGGGCCGGTCAAGTTAAGCTGATCGGGATCAATGCCGACGAAAATCTGAAACTTGCGAACACCTATCGTCTAACCAATTTGCCCACCCTGTTGTTCTTTGAGAATGGCCGAGTGAGCCACCGCCTAGATGGCTTCAAGGGTCGGGATGACCTGCGTCGATTGCTTGAAAACCTGATGACAGAACGCATTTCTGCCTAGGCCAGAGCAGAGCCAGCTCTCAAGGGCGATCGCCTCTCCGGAAAGGCGATCGCCCTTTTTGTGTCTTTTGCGCCTCAAAGATCTCTATTTGAGTCTTTTTCAAGAAGCTAGCGATCCCCAAAACCCCCTACACTATCCCCTAGGGCTTTCGCGGGAGCCGATCGCTCGCCGCAACCCAAGCCCTCCCTGGAAACCTCCGGTGTCTGCCAATTCTCTTCACCCTGGCAGATAGCACGAACGGTCTCAAAGCAAAGAGAGCCTAGCAGCCTTTCAACTGCTTCGATTTCTGTTCAAAATAGAGATATGTTTCGATACTTAAAAAAAGCGCGAGTAAACACTCACTGTCTGATTGATGCCGCTAGACTATCGAAAGAAAAGGACTTTCGCTAGCTCAGCCTAAGATTTGAAGCTCAAAAATGCTCGGCATTCCTGACATTTCAGGATCGCCCCGTCAGAAGAGCAATCTCCAAGGGCTATGTGCCACAATGGTTAACGATTTTGCCCAAAATTTGAAGAACTCTAAATGTAGGCACGCGTGATGGAACTGTTATATCAGTACGCCTGGCTGATTCCCGTCCTGCCATTGGTTGGGGCCACGCTGCTCGGGATAGGCCTGATCTCCTTCAATGAGGCGACTAACCGTCTGCGTCAAGCCAGCGCTGGACTTGTAGTGTCCTTGATTGGCGCTGCAATGTTCATGTCCTTTGGTTTGCTGTGGAGTCAAGTACAGGGCCACGCTCCCTACGATCGCATGATCGAGTGGGCCGCAGCGGGTGACTTCCAGCTCACCATGGGCTATGCCATCGATCACCTGTCAGCCGTCATGCTGGTGATCGTGACCACCGTCGCTTTTTTGGTGATGATCTACACCGACGGCTACATGGCTCACGATCCCAGCTACGTGCGCTTCTATGCGTACTTGAGCCTATTCAGTTCCTCCATGCTCGGTCTGGTCGTCAGTCCAAACCTGGTGCAGATCTACATCTTCTGGGAACTGGTGGGGATGTGTTCGTACCTGCTCATTGGTTTTTGGTACGACCGCAAGGCGGCGGCAGATGCTTGCCAAAAGGCATTTGTGACCAACCGCGTAGGGGACTTTGGTCTTCTGCTCGGCATTCTGGCGCTCTACTGGGCGACGGGTAGTTTTGACTTCCCCGTTATCGGTGAGCGTCTTCAGGAACTGGTGAGCTCCGGTTCTCTGAGTGCGGGTTTGGCGACCCTCTTCGTGCTGCTGGTGTTTTTGGGACCCGTGGCGAAGTCGGCCCAGTTTCCCCTTCATGTCTGGCTGCCCGACGCCATGGAAGGTCCGACTCCCATTTCGGCCCTCATCCACGCTGCAACCATGGTGGCGGCCGGGATTTTCCTGGTGGCCCGTATGTTCCCGGTCATCGAGGGTTTCCAAACTGCGATGACGGTGATTGCCTGGACGGGAGCGTTTACGGCGTTTCTGGGGGCGTCGATCGCCATCACGCAAAACGACATCAAGAAAGGGCTCGCCTACTCGACGATGTCCCAGCTCGGCTACATGATGATGGCCATGGGGGCTGGGGCCTACAGTGCGGGTCTGTTTCACCTGATGACCCATGCCTATTTCAAGGCGATGCTCTTCTTGGGCTCGGGGTCGGTGATCCACGGGATGGAAGCTGTGGTCGGCCACAATCCGGTGCTGGCGCAGGACATGCGCCTGATGGGCGGATTGCGCAAGTATATGCCGGTGACGGCGACGACCTTTTTGATTGGGACGCTGGCGATTTCGGGAATTCCGCCCTTTGCGGGGTTCTGGTCAAAGGATGAGATTTTGAGCTCGGCCTTTGAGGTTCATCCGGGTCTTTGGCTTGTGGGCTGGCTGACGGCTGGGATCACGGCTTTCTACATGTTCCGCATGTACTTCATGACCTTTGAAGGTGGCTTCCGGGGGCTGCAGACGTCACTGCGCAAGTCTCTGCTGGCGGAGAATGCTCAGGCCAAGGGCTATGCTTTTGGGCCGGGGGCGATGAATCCCCAGGAGCTGATGGCGGAGCATGAGGCGGAGCACGGCGATCAGGATCATCACCACAGTGATTCTCCCCATGAGTCTCCCTGGACGATGACGCTGCCGCTGGTGGTGCTGGCGGTGCCGTCGATGCTGATTGGCCTTTTGGGAACGCCCTTTGGCAATTACTTTGAGGCGTTTGTGCATCCGCCGACGGAGGCGATCGCCCATGTCGCGGAGGCTGAGGCGGTGAACTGGACTGAGTTCCTGATCATGGCAGGCAACTCGGTGGGCATTGCGCTGATTGGGATTACTCTGGCGTCGCTGATGTATCTGCGCGGCAAGATCGATCCTGGCGCGATCGCCAACAAAATCAAGCCCCTCTACAACCTCTCCCGCAACAAGTGGTACCTCGATGAGATCAACGACGTTCTCTTTGTCAAAGGCAGCCGTCGCTTGGCCCGTCAGGTCCTAGAAGTTGACTCCAAAGTCGTAGATGGCTTGGTCAACCTTGCGGGCTTCGTCACCCTGGTGACCGGCGAAGGCCTGAAATACTTCGAAAACGGTCGCGCCCAGTTCTACGCCCTGATTGTGTTTGTTGCAGTCCTAGGCCTCGTGATCTTCTCGGGAATCGCCTAGACTGCCGGGGGGCGTCTTTAGGGCGCCCCTCCCCGTTTGTCTGTCCTAATTGCACTTCGATTGGACATGGATACTGCCACTTTTCCTTGGCTGACAACCATTATTCTGTTGCCAGTGGTCGCTTCACTGCTGATTCCGATCATCCCGGACAAAGATGGTCGGACAGTCCGCTGGTACGCCTTGATTGTCGGCCTGATTGATTTTGTCCTTCTTATTTATGCCTTCTATAGCCAATACGACTTTTCTAGCTCTGAGCTGCAGTTGTTTGAAAGCTATGCTTGGGTGCCTCAGATCGACCTGAACTGGTCGGTGGGAGCCGATGGCTTGTCGATGCCCCTGATTTTGCTGACGGGGTTTATCAGCACGCTGGCAATTTTGGCGTCGTGGCCGGTCACCCTCAAGCCCAAGCTCTTCTATTTCCTGATGCTGGCAATGTACGGCGGCCAAATCGCCGTCTTTGCGGTCCAGGATATGCTGCTGTTCTTCCTGGTATGGGAGCTGGAGCTGATTCCGGTTTACCTGCTGCTGTCGATTTGGGGCGGCAAGAAGCGCCTTTACGCGGCAACGAAGTTCATTTTGTACACGGCGGGCGGATCGCTCTTTATTTTGGTAGTGTCCCTGGCGATGGCGTTTTCGGGGGATACGGTGACCTTCGATATGCGATCGCTGGCTCTCAAGGACTATGCCCTGACCTTCCAGCTTTTGGCCTACGGCGGCTTCCTGATCGCCTATGCGGTCAAGCTGCCGATTTTCCCCCTCCACACTTGGTTGCCGGATGCCCACGGTGAGGCGACGGCCCCTGTGCACATGCTGCTGGCAGGCATTCTGCTGAAAATGGGTGGCTACGCGCTCTTCCGGATGAATGCCGGGATGCTGCCAGATGCCCACGCCTATTTTGCGCCGATCCTGGTGGTGCTGGGGGTGGTGAACATCGTCTATGCGGCGCTGACGTCCTTTGCCCAGCGCAACCTCAAGCGCAAGATCGCCTACTCGTCGATTTCCCACATGGGCTTTGTGCTGATTGGTCTAGGGTCCTACACCAACCTCGGCCTGAGCGGCGCTCTGCTGCAAATGGTGTCCCACGGTCTGATTGGGGCCAGCCTCTTCTTCTTGGTGGGGGCAACCTACGATCGCACCCATACCCTGATGCTGGATGAGATGGGCGGCGTAGGCCAGAAGATGCCGCGAATCTTCTCGATGTTTACGGCGTGCTCGCTGGCTTCTCTGGCGCTGCCAGGTATGAGCGGCTTTGTGGCTGAGCTGATGGTGTTTGTGGGCTTTGCTACCAGCGACGCCTACAGCACAGTGTTTAAGGTCTTCATTGTTTTCTTGGCGGCGGTGGGCGTGATTTTGACGCCGGTCTACCTGCTGTCGATGCTGCGGGAGATCTTCTACGGCCCCGAAAACAAGGAGCTGACCTCCCACGAGGTGCTGGTGGATGCGGAGCCGCGCGAGGTGTTTATCATTGCTTCGCTGCTGGTGCCCATCATCGGGATTGGCCTGTATCCGAAGGTGCTGACCCAGATGTATGACGCCACGACCACCCAGCTGACCTCTCGCCTGCGGGCTTCGGTGCCGACGCTGGTTGAGAAAGAGGCGACAGCAGCGCTGCCCGCGGTGGCCATGCAGGCCCAGTCTGCGCCGCTGCTGCGGTAGAGGCGTAGGCATCAGGGGGGCGATCGCTCCCCTGATGCCTCGTTTGTTTGATCAGCGTCCTGATGAATCAGTTGCTAAAGGCAGGCTCAGAGCCTGCCTTTAGGCTGTTTGGCGCGCGATCGCCCAAACGGGGCTAGGCGGCTTCGTCGCCCAGGACGCTGCGGTTGAGCTCCAGGATCGGGCAGAAGAGCGCGGCTTCTGTGCGGGGCAAGTGCTGCTGGGCAACCTCCTGCATCAGGCGGTAGGTGACATCACAGCTGCGCTGCGCCCCAAAGGCGCGCATGACGGTCTGCATCCAAAACAGCAGGCTCTCCTGCAAAAGCTCTGGGTCGTTGATCAGCATGGCCAGGGCTGAGTATCGGAGCACTCGCAGCGTGTCGCGTTTCCACTTGCCGGAGACATCTTGCTGACCGCTGCGGAGAAGGCGAGGATCCTGCGATCGCAGCTTGCGCTGCACCTGCTGAATCAGAATTGCCTCCGTCATCTGAATCCGCCGATAGGCGCTCAGCCGTTGCGGGAAAGTCTGGATATACTCCTCAAAAAACTTCAGTTCTTCATCGCTAGCGTAGCGCCCGTCCACTTCTTGACGGAGTCGTTCCATTTGACTCAACATGCCAATACATCTCCTAGGCACAAAGCCCTAGCCTGAAAATTCCCCCGGGTTGTCATCGCCAACCCTTAACTGATCTTTACAGATATTCATATTGAACCGAAGGTCGCAATGAAAGTTCGGCCAATCTGCTGAAAAGAAGGAACGATATGCCGAGACCCTAAGAGTCGCTCGTTTGAGAGAAATACTCGCCAACCTTGAAGCTGGTGTTTTCGAGCTGCTTGAGGACCGAGCGCGTAATCAGCTTGCCCGCCTCCACCAGCGTCTGACCAGTCACCGGGTGCAGCAGATTTTGCTCAGCTCGCCGACCAATCAGCGCCTCGATATCCTGGAGCGATCGCACGTACATACCCGGAGGCAGCTCCACCACAACCCCATTGCCCAAAATCCGAGACTGACAGGCAAGACGCGAGTTGGCTTTGCAGGAAGTAATGATTTCTAGCGTGCGCTGCTCCCGGCGATTCATCGGAGACAGGCACTCCATCCCGGTTTTGATGTAAACGTGGCACGTTGCGCACATCCCGCGCCCGCCACATTCTTTCAAAACATCTAGATCCTCAGAGAGCAAAACCGACAGCAAATTGCCATTGGTCTCGACTTCTGTCTCTTGTCCGATGGGCTCTAACTTAACAATTTTGACCATGGCTATCAGCAACTAATAGAAAAGAACGATCAGCTAAACAGAATTTAACGTTACCAGCCCGCTCTCCTAGTGCCCCAGCAAAAGCTGTCGCTCTGAATCCGTCAGGCCCGTCTGCTCGATCAAAGCCGGAAAGTCACGAATCACCCGAGAGCACCGCTCAATAAAGGCCTTGACCCATTCCCGCAGCCACTGAAATTCTTCCGGAGAGGTCGGCTGGCTGAGGCGCTGGGAATCGGGGCCAACAAAGCTAATCTGGCCAGTACGATCGATCTGGAAGTGGCCGGCCCATGCGGCGGCGGGCTGGCTCGCTTTCCAGTAGTTCACGATGACTGCGGTTCCCAGATACTGGGTGGTGAATTGGCTGAGGTGATTGAGGGCAATCAAAAACTCTTTGAGCAGAATAGTGTTATTGGCATTTTCGGTCGGTTCTGGGGAGGATGGCTCAGGTGCGGGGGGCTTGGTGCCGTTGGAAAAGTTGGTGGGAATGGCAGATGGGCTGAGCGGAATGTCGCTGGGACTATCACTACGCTGTTTCCAGTAGTTTTGGCCGGTGAGCGAAATGTTGCCTGCTAGGAGCCGGAAAGTCGCGATCGCAGTACTGACGTCTTCTTGGAGGGCGGTCTTGAGCTTGGCGATCGCCTGAAGATAGTCTCGATAGACCAACCCGTCGCGAGTGAGAACCAAGAGGATGATCCCTTGGTCTAACTTGTAGATATAGACTTGATGGCCAGTGAACTGAAACTCAAAAGACTCAAACCCCGCTGGCGTTGTATCCACAACCTGTCGGATTCCCTGGGCAAGCGCTTCTTTTTGCTGGAAGTTCAGGGTCTGGTCAACGCCGCAAAAGTAAGGCCGCGATCGCCCATCCATTAGGGCAACGCCTGCAATTCCTGGTAAATTCAGAAAATCCTGGACGACCTCCCGCTTCATAAGCTGTTCTAAACGTTAAATTGATAAATTGCAGCGCAGTTTATGAGACAGCCCAGGTTGAGCGCACCCATTGCCCCCGAGTCGAGCGCCCTGTTTTCCAAAGTTCACCAAAGTGCTTAGCTCCCGCCATATAAAGTCTCTATCTATCAAACTTTCCATCACATTGCTTGCTGCCGTTTGGCTTTTTTCTCCTTTCAGGTTTAGCAATTATGTCCGATCTTCCGTTTACCTTAGATCAATTACGAATCCTTAAGGCGATCGCGAGCGAAGGGAGCTTCAAGCGCGCTGCCGACAGCTTGTATGTCTCCCAGCCAGCTGTGAGTCTCCAAGTCCAGAACCTAGAGCGACAGCTAGACGTGCCGCTATTTGACCGCGGTGGGCGACGAGCACAACTGACCGAAGCCGGACATCTGCTGCTCAGCTATGGGGAAAAAATCCTCACCCTGTGCCAAGAAACCTGTCGCGCCATCGAAGATCTCCAAAACCTTCAAGGGGGCACGTTAATTGTAGGAGCCAGTCAGACGACCGGAACGTACTTGCTGCCACGCATGATCGGCCTGTTTCGGCAGCGCTACCCTGATGTTTCGGTTCAGCTCCACGTTCACTCGACCCGACGCACCTCCTGGAGTGTCGCCAACGGACAAATCGATCTGGCCATTATTGGTGGGGAAGTGCCGACGGAACTCCAAGATTCTTTAGAAATTATTCCCTACGCTGAAGACGAACTAGCACTTATCTTACCGGTCTTCCATCCTCTCGCGAATGTAGAAACAATTCATAAAGAGGATCTCTATAAACTTCAGTTCATTGCCCTCGATTCTCAATCGACGATTCGCAAGGTGATCGACCAAGTGCTGACCCGCTGCGGCATTGAGACCCGCCGCCTCAAGATCGAAATGGAGCTCAATTCGATTGAGGCGATCAAGAATGCTGTGCAGTCTGGCCTGGGCGCTGCGTTTGTTTCGATTTCGGCTATCGAGCGAGAGCTGCAAATGGGGGTGCTGTACCGAGCGAAGGTAGAGGAGGTGGTCGTCAAGCGGATGCTGTCGGTGATCTACAATCCCAACCGCTATCGCTCAAAGGCAGCTGAGGCCTTTAGCCAGGAGATTTTGCCGCTGTTTGCGACTCATCAAGCTTCGGCGGAGGGGGCTGATGAGGCAGGGGCAGAAGCTGCTACGGTAGAGGCGATATCTGCGCCGAATCATGGGGGCGCTGCGGCGACCAAAATGACGGCGGCGAAGCAGAGCTTTGGCGTGCAGCTCGAAGCAGATCATTAGCCAACCACTCAATGCTTGCCGATTAGAAGTCGATGGGGTGATTGACCGCGGGGCGATCGCCGAACATGTTGCTAAAACAGCACTGCAAGGGACGCTATGGAGCTTTACTGCACCCGGCCTGGGTGCCCTCGGCCCCGAAACCTATGCCCAGACCTCGATGATGCTACGACCCTAAAGACAGTCCCGCAAAAGTACTGCACAGCTTGTGGGATGCCGCTGCTGCTGCTGGGGCGCTATTTGCCGCAAAAACTGCTGGGGCGCGGGGGATTTGGGGCGGCCTATGGGGCGATCGATCGCTATACGCCGAGTCTGCGGCCTTGCGTGGTCAAGCAGTTTCAGCCGTCGGTGGATCTGTCGCCCGACCAATGGGCGATCGCCCAGTCCCTCTTTGAGCGAGAAGCAGAAGCCCTCGAGCAGCTCGGCAATGCCCACCCCCAAATTCCAGACCTGTTCGCCTTTTTCCCGCTGGTGGTGCCCGGTGGTCCCTCCGGCAACGCAGAATTCTTTTACCTGGTCCAAGAATTTATCGACGGCCAGACCATGGAAGAAGAGCTGGCTGCCCGGGGACCTTTTTCAGAAAAAGAAACCTTGGAAGTCCTGATCAGTATGCTGAAAGTGCTCAAATTCGTTCACGAGCACCACATTATTCACCGGGACATCAAGCTATCTAATATCATGCGCCACCGCAATGGCCTGCTGTATCTGCTGGACTTTGGGGCGGTCAAGCAGGTCACCAAGACAGCGGGCGGCACGCCCCAGCGCTCTACGGGAATCTATTCGGTGGGTTTCGCGCCGCCCGAGCAAGTTGCGGGTGGCCAGGTATACCCCTCGACGGATCTCTACGCCCTGGCGGTGACCTGCGTTACGCTGCTGACGGGGCGTGAGCCCCAAGAGCTCTACGATGCCTTCAACAACACCTGGAAATGGCGGTCCTACGCCTCAGTAAGTCCGCTCTTTGCCGATGTCCTAGACCGAATGCTGCTGCCCGTGCCCAAGGACCGCTTCCAGTCTGTGCATGAGGTGGCGGTGGCCTTGCGAGGTCCGCTGGGAGCGCCCGCTCCGGCTAGCCCGGCGACTTCGCCGCCGGTTCCTCCCGTCCAGGCGTCGGCAACGTCAGGGGCGATCGCCCCGCCGCCCGCCCCTCAGACCGCTGCCAAGCCCTCACCCCCGGCCAAAGCGCCCAAAACAACGAAAACCGATGCCCAAGCGCTGCTGTTTCATGCGGGGTTTCTGGGCTTCGAGGGGGCCTTGGTTGCTTCAGCGCTGCTCAGCACGCTGGGCCCTTCTGGCCTGAGTGCCGGAATTTTTGGCGGGATAGTCGGCATCCTGGCGATCGCCCAGATCCTCCGGCTGCTGCGGGGAATCTGGCTGATGGTAGTGGCCCTGCTGACCTTCGGCTTGGTCGCGGGGCTGCCTTGGCTGCTGGGCCGCGGCATACCGGCTGACTTGCAGCAGAGCGTGATCTGGCTGCTGGCGATCGCCGCTTGTTCTGCGATCGCCGTTGCCGCCATCGTCATCTTGTTCTACAGCCTGATCCGCCTACTGCGGCGGCGTCTCAGTCGTCCCTAGAGCAGTTCACAAAAAAAGCCACTGTTTGAAAATCAGTGGCTTTTTAAACTCTTTAAAACAGAGCCGCCAGCATCGGGTGCTCGATCAGCGGCGAGAGACTACTAGCGCCGCGGCACCGAATCCGCTGGCAGACAAATCAGATTGTCGTCCTGAATGCGAATCAAGCCCCGCTGCTTGAGCTTGCCCATCAGACGCGTCACCGTCACCCGCGTCGAGCCGATCGCGCTCCCAATCTGGGCATGGGTCAGCGACCACGGCAGGCAATAGCCCGTCTCACAAGGCTCTCCGTACTCCTCAATCAGCAGCGTCAAAAAGCCCAAAAGGCGATCGATCGTGCGCCGCTGTCCCAGCGTGCTGAGCCACAGCAGCTTCCGCTGGTGCTGGTAGCGAAAAGCATCGAGCACTTCCCGGCGAAAATGCGGCCAATTGTCGAGATCGTGCCAGTACATCCACAGCACCACCGTCTGATCAACGTGGGCATAGCTCTGGAGGGTGAAAGGCGACTGAGCCACAATCTCAAAAGGCTGGCCTGCTCCCACAAAGCCCAGAAAGGCTTCCTCAGGACTGATGTGGGGCAAACGGGACACCGAGCTGTTTTGGCTTGCGCTGACCTGGGCCGTGCTCACCAGCCTCACCGAGCCCCGCTGAACCAAGTACAAAAGACCTGGACGGGCAGGAATTCGCTCATCCTTACTGAACGTTCGACAGCGATAGTGCTCCTGGGACCAGTCAAGGATGCGTTGCCAAGTCAAGAAGGGGCGAGATGCCTCTATAGGAGAGGGTACAGAATGCATAAGATCTCAAGGAAGCTTTATCAGATGTTCAATGTACGTCGTTGAATGTCCCAAAGGATTTGGTGATTGCGACGCTCCAATCGTGACTTGTCTGTGAACCCCTCAAACCCTCAGGTCACAGAGCGGCTGATCAATCAGCGAATCGTCTGTGTGGTGATCTTTACAGCCATCTTAGCTAACAACTAGGGAGAATTGATGATCCAAACAGGGTCCCGATGCAGAATTTAACTGCGTGATTTCTGAAGGGATACATGTAGCCATTAATATGAATCTGGCTACGGAGAGAGTACCACTATCAAAAGATGGATTTGAGTTATTTGGATGAACAATTTAGACCACAACGATTACTGATGTGTTTTCGCTCAAAAGCTTGATTCTAGAGCAGCTCAAAATTTCTCTCGAAAAACTGAATCTAACGCTGGGGGCTCTCGGCGCTACCGATGAGTCGATTCTGGGGCGTGGCTTAAAACAAGTTGAGGATACAGCGGAGATCAAATATAGCTCCGCGATCGCCCTTCAGCAGGCTCGGTTTTTGGATCAACCGATTCCTGATATCGCCTCTCGAATTCAGTCGTTATTACAGGAGTCAAATACTAGCAGACTCGAAAAAATCCCAGAAGCTGGGAGCACCTGGATCTGGCAAGAAATTGAGATTTTTCTTGTCAATGAGACTTGGCTGTATTTTCGAGTAAAACCTCAGGGAGTTATCGCTTGGTTTCACTCGCAGACGCAGCAATGGGCTAATAAGTTCCCGCTGGAGCCTCCAGAAAGTGTTTTTTTGTCCGGACGAGCGGCGAGTTGGAGTGATGCCTTGAGCAAACATGACTTGTTCAGGTTGCAGTACAGCCATGCGCGCTGCTGCTCATTGCTGCGCCTGGGGGCCGATCTGGGCCTAGAGTGGCTGGCGGAGTCCCGGGGGGCGATCGCGCTTTGGGATGCCCAGGTTGTCTTGCAGCATCCGGCGGAGCGGGCCCTGGTGTGGCACCTGGTCCACCTGAGCGATCGCCTCGCCCTGGCCGAGTGGAAGCGCGCCCGAGATCTCACCCAGGCGGCGATCGCCCTCTCTGAGGCTTTTCTGGCCTTTTATGGAGCGGTGCGAATCGTTGAGGCAGTCCGGCACGATCAGCGGGCGATCGCAGAGGCCCGACTGGGTTTGGTCTGGCTGACCCAGCAGATCCTGCGCTACCTGCTCGAAATGCCCCTTGCTAGCGTGGCTCCCGACTCCCTCTGACCCTGGACTGCGGCGGCGTTGAGCAAAATTTACTTTCTAGGGGGTGACAATTCCCGAGTGCTTCCGCTATAGTTCTATCAGTGTGAGGAGCGAACCAGTAAGGGCACCGAGACGAAACACGGCCAGTCGTCGGTGCCCTTTCTGATTTTAAATTTCAGATTTTCGCGCCCTACAAAATAAATTCTTCGATCGCCGCCACGACGCCGTCCGCTTCAACGCTGGGTGCAACCCAGTCGGCGCAGGCCTTGACCGCCTCTGGCGCATCGCCCATTGCGACGCCAATCCCCGCATATTGCAGCATTTCCACATCATTGAAGTTGTCCCCGACCGTCATCACCTGCTCGGCTGAGAGCCCCAGGAGCTTTTCGGCGATGAAGGCGGCTGCGGTGCCTTTGTTGGCGGTGGGGTGTGTGGCCTCAAAGAAGCTGGCAACTGAGGAGGTGAGGTAGAGCTCAGCGGGCGTATAGCGCTGCTGGAGGCCGCCCAGGAGCGTCCCGATCATCTCGGTGTCTTTGCTCAGGGCCAGGATTTTGGTGGGCTGCTGGGGAAAGACGGTGCGCAGGTCCCCGACGACGACGGGCGTGATCTGGGAGCGCTCGGCGTAGAGTCGCGTTTCTGGGGTGAGCTCACGGACGTAGAGCTGATCGTTGATGTAGAAGTGGACGGAGAGGGCGTCTCGTAGAGGTGGCTCCTCGAAGTGATCGAGCAGCTGACCGGCGATCGCGCAGCTGACGGGCAGATGATGGTGGACGGTGCTGGTGCGGGGGTCCTGAATCCAAGCTCCCTGGTAGGCGGCAAGGGGCAGGACAGAGCCAACGGCCTCATAGAAGCGCAAGGCAGATTGGTACATGCGCCCGGTGGCGATGCCAACTTGGACCCCTTTGGCCTGGGCTGCCTGGATGGCTTTGAGCACCGGTTCGCGAATGGTGTTGGATTGGCCGGCGATGGTGCCGTCGATGTCGAGCAGCAGGAGCTGAATGTCAGTTTGGGCCATGGGAGTGGATGGAGGAAACGGCGAGGGGATAGAAGTATCGGGATGCGGGCTCGCGGACAGGGGCGATCGCCCTCAGCGAGGGGCGTGAGCCCTCACTCTGAGGGGGGACGGCCCGACGTAATTTAAGAGGGAATGAAAAGCCCTCGGCAATATGAGCGTAACAGCCCAGATGGCGAGCCTGCGATCGCCCCTGCGTGTGGCAATCAAAGTCTGATGTGTTCCCCGATCGGTGCTAAAGTCCGTAGGCTGTGGCCATGAGGTGCTATGAATTCGCTGAGATGCTGGCTCAGTCGACGGTACTGGTAAGCGTGGCAGAACGAAAAGACGCGATCGCCTGACAGCGTTAGTGTTTCGAGACGCTAGAACTAGTTGACATTACCCGTAGATTCCAGCCTAAACTCAACGTGATTTTTGGCGCATTGCAGGGCATCCCCCTAGAAGCGTGAGCCGTATCTCGTATCCGATCTGATAAAGGTGCGTCCCCAGGCGAAGCCGTGGGAACGGCTGTAGCGTGAACGACTGCGGGCGGCGAATCTGCGGGGCGGTTCCCTGGGATGAGGGCGCCCCAAGCGTGTCCGGCGCATTTCTGAGGGTTTGATTCCTTGTGCTCGTACAAACGTCTGCGCAGGGGCCTAGCGGGCCGACGGTGCAGGCTCAGACCAAATGAGTGGTGAATTTCTGTGGCAACTTGTCTAAGTGATGCTTGAGTCAAAGAGCCGTCGCCGCGCGAGTCAACGAGTATTGTTGGCGACCCTTTGGCTGACGATTTTGATGTTTGTGATTAAGGTGTGGATCGGCTGGGCGGCCCAGTCGCTGAGCTTGCTGGCGGAGTCCCTGCACAGCCTGCTGGGGGCGTTTGGCACGATCCTCACGCTGCTGGCGATCGCGGCACAGGGCGATCGCACGGAGCGCAGCGTCCACGGCCACGGCCTGCGCGAAAGTACTCTCGTGCTGGTGATGGCGGCAGTTCTGGGGTTTGGGGGCTTCAATCTCGCGGGCCTGGGCGTGCAGCAGCTCATGGCCCTCCAGCGCGGGACGACCTTTTTGCCGGTGCCCACCATCAACTCGCCGCTGATTCAGCTCATGGTGGTGGTTTGGGTTGTGGGCCTGTGCTCCGGCTTCTTTGAGCGCTATCAGGCGACGGTGCTCCAAGACGAAGCGCTCCAGCACAATGCCAGCTTTTCGATCCAGGCGGCTTGGCCGGGGGGGACAGTGCTGCTGGGGCTGATGGGAATTTGGCGAGGCTGGCACTGGCTGGATGGTTTCTTGGCGATCGCCTTTGTGATCAGCGCCATCTTGAGCTACTGGCAAATCTTGCGCTGGCAGTTGCCGCTGCTGGTCCGCCACGTGGCGATCGCGCCCGAGGCGATCGCCCAAACCCTCCGCCCGGTCCAGGGCGTGATCCACTGCTACCGCATTCGTTCGCGGGGCGTGGTGGGCCGCCAGGTCTGGATCGAGCTGCACGCGGTGATTCACCCCGAGTATGCCGGGGCGACTCGCTTGATTTTGGAGCGTATCGAGCAGGCGCTGCGCAGCGCCTACGGGCCGGTGGACGTGACGGTCTATCTAGAGAGCGATCGCCCGCCCCAGTCGGCCCGGACCGCCCGCGCTGGCTAAAGCCTGAGCGAGCCAGCGCGGCCTCAGAAGTCTTAGTAGTGAGTCCCGCTCTTGCGCTGGTGAACCGCCGTTTTGCCATTGGCGTCGAAGACCTGGCCCGCGTCGACCTTGGCGTAGACCACCCAGTGATCACCGCACTCCAGGCGGCTCTGGACCGAGCACTCCAGGTAAGCTAGGGCGTCCTTGAGAATGGGAGCGCCGTTGCTGGCAGTGTCTGTCTCCACTCCCTCAAAGCGATTTTCTCCGGGGCTAAAAGGCTTGAGAAAATGCTTCATCAGGCCCAAATGCTGGCCTTCAGCCAAGACATTCAGCACAAACCGCGTGCCTGGGTAGATCAGCGCTTCGATGGCGCGCTCCTTGGCGACGGCGACCGTCAGGCCCGGCGGGTTGAAGGTCGCCTGGGAGACCCAGGAGGCAAGCATGGCGCTGCTGACCTCGCCTTGCTGAGCGGTGACGATAGACAGAGAGCCGACGATGCGCCCGACCGCCTGCTCGACGTTGCTGGCAGGCTGGCGGGGGGCTTTGACTTTCTTGGCTTTTTTCAGCGCTTGGGCAAAGTCTGTGCCCGCTTCTTCGCAGAATTTGAGGGTTTTCTCGTCTGGCTTGAACTTCACCCGGATCGGCTCAAAGCCGAAGCTAAATCCCGCGTCCTTGAGCTTGTTTTCTAGCAGGTCAATGGCCTCGCCGCTCCAGCCAAAGGAGCCAAAGGCACCGGCTAGCTGGCTCTTGTTGGCGGTGGAGAGGATGATGCCCAGGGCGGTCTGGACGGGGGTGGGAGCGTGGCCGCCGAGGGTGGGAGAGCCGATGATAAATCCAGCGCTCTTCTCGATGGCGGCCTGAATTTCGGCGGGTTCGGCAAATTCGCAGTTGATGGACTCGACGCTGACGCCTGCCTTGGTCAGGCCGCGGGCGATCGCCTGGGCGAGGGTAGCGGTGTTGCCGTAGGCCGAGGCGTACAGGAGAGCGACGTGAATGTCCTGGGTGCTCTGCTGCTGGCTCCACTGGCGGTAAGCGTGGGTCAGCTCTGTGAGGCCGTCGCGGACCATGGGCCCGTGGACAGGGGCATAAAAGCGAATCGAGAGCTCGCTGAGGCGATCGAGATCGTTGAGAACCTGGCGCGCATTGGGCGCCATCAAGCAGTCGTAGTAGTAGCGGCGATCGTCGACAAAGATGCTCCAGCCTTCGTCAAAGACCTGGTCGCTGCACAGGTGAGCCCCAAAGAACTTGTGGCTGAAGAGGACCTCAGTTTTGGGGTCGTAGGTGCACAGGCCATCGGGCCAGCGCGGCGTGGGCACCGGAATAAACTGGAGAACGTGCCCTTGGCCGAGATCGAGGGTTTCTTCGCCCTTGACCACCATCAGGGGACTGGGGCAGTCGGGGAAGCTATTGCGCAGGGCGATCGCCCCGGGGTTGGAGCAGACAATGGTTGCCTGGGGGGCCTTTTCGATCAGGGCCTTGAGGGTGGCGACGCGATTGGGGTTGCTGTGGCCCAGCACGATGTAGCTCAGCGTTTTCAGGTCGAGGCGCTGCTCTAGGACGCTCAAGAAGGTGTCGGTGAAGGTTTCGCCGGGCGGGTCAATCAGGGCCAGGCGATCGCCCTGAATCAAGTAAGCATTGGCGGTGGTGCCGCGCTCGCGAGCGTACTCAATCTCAAAGCGGAGGCGACTCCAGCTGCGCGATCGCAGGGCAAAGGTGTCCGTGGCGATGGGGAAAACCTGAACGTCGCGTTGGCGAGTCTGGGAAGCAGAGAGAACCATGGGCGCACCAAAAAAATCGCTGAGCTGAGATAAAGGAAACTTTCGGCTTCAGAGCCGAAAGTCTAGGAGCAATAAAGCTTGCCGTCGGGCGGAGGCAGGCGATCGCTTCGAATAACCGGGCGATCGCCTCTAGAAATCACCGCCCTTGGGCCTGGGCAGAACTAGTAGTGGTTGCCCACTTTGCGGTGGTGAATTGCCGTCACGCCCTCCGGGTTGGAAACCCGGCCTGCCTGCACCGTGCTGTAGACCAGCCAGTGGTCGCTGCACTCCATTCGGCTGGCGACTTCACACTCCAGATAGGCCAGGGCATCGGTCAAAATAGGCGAGCCATTGTCAGCGGTTTGGGTCTTCACGCCCGCAAAGCGATCGGCCCCCGGCGGGAACCGCTTGAGGAAATGCTTCATCAGGCCCAGGTGCTTGCCCTCCTCCAGGACGTTCAGCACAAAGCGATCGCCCACCTGCATCAGCGACTCGATGGCTCGGTCCTTGGCTACAGCGATCGTGAAGCCCAAAGGCTTGAAGCTCGCCTGGGAAACCCAAGAGGCCAGCATGGCGCTGCTCAGGCCGCCCTTGCGCGCGGTGATGATGTAGAGACCGCCGCTGAGGCGTCCGAGGGCCTTGTCGAGGTCGGCATCCAGCGACTTCATCTGCTGAATGCTGCGATCGCGGTTGAGGAACTGGCCCAAGTCGGTCCCGGACTCTTCGCAGCGCTGATAAATCGACTCCTGGGGCGTTTCCTTGATCCGGATGGCCGGAAATGCCTCGGTGAGGCCCAGGTCGCGCAGCTGGTTGACCAGCGGATCGATGGGCTCATCGTCGCCGCCGTAGGACTCCACCAGGCCAAAGGACTGCTTGCTGTGAGCCGCCGCCAAAATGGTGCTCAAAGAGGCCTGCGACGTCTGGGTTTGGGCGCTGGCAACGGGGGGCAGGCTGATCACCAAGCCAGCCGAGCGGCCCACCAGCTCTTGGACTTCCTGGGGGTCTGCTGACTTGAGATCCATCATTTCTACGGCGACATCGGTTTTGGTGATGCCGCGGGCGATCGCCTGGGTAAGGCGATCGCTGTAGCCGTAGTCCGACACATAGAACACCGCCACCTGCGTTTCGGCTTTCGCCTTGGCCTGGCTCCAGGTGCGATAGCGACCCACCAGCTCCTCGACGTTGTGGTGCAGGATGGGGCCGTGGCCGTTGGCGATGGTCTGGATCGGGCCGAGGGGGTCCATCCGCTTGAGGGCCGAGAGGACCGAGCGGGCATTGGGCGCCATCAGGCACTCATAGTAAAAGCGATAGTCCGGCTCGATGCTGGCCAGATCTTCGTCAAAGGTCGCCTCGCTGCAATAGTGCAGACCAAAGGCATCGCAGGTGAAGAGGGTCTGGGTGCCGTGGTCGTAGGTGAAGGCGGTGTCCGGCCAGTGGAGATTGGGCGCGATCACAAATTCCAGCTCGTGGCCCTGGCCCAAATCGATGCGATCGCCGTTTTTGACGATCTGCCGCTCAAAGGGGCGGTGGACCAAATCTTCGAGGAACTGAATGGCCACCTTGGAGCCGACGACGGTGGCGTTGGGGGCCAGCTCCAGCACGTCTCGCACCAGGCCGCTGTGGTCCGGCTCGGTGTGGCTGATCACCAAGTAGTCAATCTTGGCCGGGTCAATCAGCCCCTGGAGAGTCTCGAGGTACAGCTCGCGAAACTTGGCGTGGGAGGTGTCGATCAGGGCGACCTTGTCGCTCTCGATCAGATAGGAGTTGTAGGTGGTGCCGTTCTGGAGGCCAAACTCAATGTCGAAGCGATCGCGGTCCCAGTCCAGGGACCGAATCGTCCGGGTCTGGGGAGCAATATCAGCCACCTGGATCGTCAGGCGACGCTGAGTCGCGTCGGTCAGTGCCACCATGCCTTGCCTCCTATTGTTTGACGCCTACGCTTCGCTGAGAATTGCGTAAAGATTTCTATCACCCATTATAAACTGGTAAGAATACCTATTGAGATAGATTATATTTATGTTAAGCAGAGCTAATGCTAATGGAAATTTAGCCAACAGCGATCGCCCGGATGTCTGCGCGTGGCTCGCGCTGATGATGGGCAATTCTCGTTTGCACTGGGCGCTCTTTCAGGCTAGCGCTCTCCAGCGCACTTGGGATACACCCCATGGCGATCTGGCCTCCTTAGGAGCAATCGCTCCTATCTTGGCAGCTGGCCAAATTCCCCCAGACTTTTTGCCCCAGGGCCTAGCGCTGCCGCCGGGACTGCCCCTGCGGGCGGCTTCGGTGGTGCCCGCCCAAATGGACCTGTGGCGTCACTACCCCGAATATGCCGCCATCACCCTGAATGATCTGCTGCTGCAAGGCTGCTACCCGACTCTCGGCATTGATCGGGCCTTGGCCCTCGTGGGCGTGGGCGATCGCCTGGGGTTTCCGGCGCTGGTCATCGACGCAGGAACGGCCCTGACCCTGACCGGCGCAGACGGCGATCGCCATCTGACGGGGGGCGCGATTTTGCCTGGACTGGGGCTCCAGTTTCGCAGTTTGGCCCACCAAACCGCGGCCCTGCCCCACACCCTGCTGCCAGACGCGCTGCCGCCGCGCTGGGCGACCCAGACAGCGGCCGCCATTCAGAGCGGCATTGTCTACACGGTGGTGGCGGGAGTGCGGGACTTTGTGGGCGACTGGCTCCAGCGCTACCCCACCAGCGCCCTGGCCCTCACCGGCGGCGACGGGGCTGCGCTCCATCGCTATCTCAAAGCGACCGATCCAGCACTGGGCGATCGCCTGCACTATGACCCCCAGTGGATTTTTTGGGGAATGGCCGCCGCCGTTCTAGGCAGAGCGTAGACAGTCCGCCACAAACTCGCGAATCTGCTGGGCCAGCGTCTCCGGCGCGTCCGTCAAAGCGTTGGGCGTTTCCAGCACGTGCAGCTTGCCCTGGGGCGATCGCTGGGCGTAGCCCTGACACAGGGCCGCAGCCACCGCCGTCTGCTCCGTTTGCAGGACCAGCATCGGCACCGGCAAAAACTCCAGCCGCTCCTGGAGCTGCTCAGCCCGAATTTCGGCGCTGCGCCGCCCAAACAGGAGCCGACAGGCCGTCGGAAATTCTCGCAGCTGCCGCCGCTTTTGGAGCAGTCCTTCGATGCGATCGCTCCAGCCCAGCCAGCGGCTCAGGGGCCGCAGCGCTTGCAGGATCCACAGCGCGACCGGCGGCTTGCCGGTGAGCCAGCGCTCCCAGCGCCAGCGACCGCCCATCCCTTCCAGGTCGATGCCTTCTGGCGTCGCCAAAATCAGCCCTCGCACCTGCTCAGGGTGGCGCAGAGCGTAGTTTGCTGCGACCCAGCCGCCCAGCCCATCGCCCACCAAAAAGACCTCGCGCAGCCGCAGCGTCTCGAGAAACTCGGCCAGACACTCCGTTTCGAGGGCGATGGAGTAATTGACCTCGGGATACTCGGAGTCGCCAAAGCCCAGCAGGTCGGGGCAAAAACAGTGATGGTTGCTTCCCAAAACTTCGATCAGCGGCAGCCACTGGCTACTGTCTTGCCAGCTGCCGTGCAAAAAGACCAGGGCCGTTCCTTGGCCAACCTCACGCCAAAACAGTTGTCCCTGGGAAAGCTTGATGCGGGCGTTGCGAACCGGTAGCGTCATTGGGCCAGTCCTGCCAAGCGAGCCGGGGCGATCGCGCCCTGGAGTCTCGGCATAAGACTCGCTGGGACATCAGAAATAAACAGTACAGAACAAAACGAGAACATAGCGGGCGGGGAGTAGTCCTAGACGCAATCAAACCCTACAGGCGGCACTCCCAAACCAAGCGTTGGGACTCCTACGCTCTGCGGCAAAGGGTGCTCTGAACCACTCTACCAAAGACCATCACCGCGCTCCTCTCAGAACTGAATTCTGGGGAAAATTCGCCAAATCCCGGAAGGCGATCGCCCCTTTCAGCCCAGTTCGCCGCCGCACGCTTGCAGACCCCTGCGAGCTCCCGAAAGCGCCCGAAGCGTTCTGAAGACTTGAGCGGCTGCTAGCACAGGATGGTCCTAATCGAGACGGCCCTAATCGAGCACCGTCCTGCCCGCGAAATAATCTTGCAGATGTTGCTCGCTGTCGTGGGACAGCGGCGGCGGCGGCAGATTATCGGGCTGGAACGCCCGAACCTTGCCCACCTCCAGGGTGTCTTGAGGCCGGATCGTCCCCCGAACCGATGCCTCAACTACCACACAGATCGAGTGAATGCGCGGGTCGCGATCGGGCGAAGAGTATACCCCGACTAGCCGCTGAATCTCGACTAGCTCCAGACCCGTTTCCTCCAGCAGCTCCCGCCGCACCGTGGTGGGGATGCTCTCACCCCAGTCCACAAAGCCGCCCGGCAAGGCCCACAGGCCATTGTCTCGCCGCTGGATCATGACGATCTGGCCGTCTGGCAGCCGTGGAATGATGCTGATGCCCGTGACTGGATGCCGGAAGAGAATGCCGAGCACTGTCTGAACAAACCGGCGCATCTGTTGCAATGCTTGCACGATAGCCACCACTTGAGAACAGAATTTGGCAATCAAGATCTCAGATACGCCTGCCTTTCACAACGGCTACCAAATGTACTGTCGCAACTTTGGCAGGCCCGAGAATCAGGGGGCGTTGTTCGATCGTTTCCCGTTTCAGGGCGTCTCGGATGCTGCGAGGCTGGCTAGGACTTCCTGGGCGTGGGGCTCAGGCTTGACCTTGCGATAAATCTGCTCGATGCGTCCGTCTGGCCCGATGACAAAGGTATTGCGGAAGATGCCCATGTACTCTTTGCCCATGAACTTTTTCAGGCCATAGCTTTCGTAGGCCGTGGCGACGGCGGCGTCGGTGTCGCACAGCAGCGCAAAGGGCAGCTGCTGCTTGGTTATGAATTTGGTGTGAGACTTGGCGTCGTCCATACTGACGCCGAGAACGACGGCGTTGGCTGCCACAAATTCGGCGTGGCGATCGCGAAAGCCGCAGGCTTCTTTGATGCACCCGGGAGTGTTGTCGCGGGGATAAAAGTAGAGAACGACGCGCTGACCACGCAGATCGCTAAGGCGAACGACGCGACCGTCGGCATCGGATAGAGCAAAATCGGGCGCAAGATCGCCGGGCTGGAGCGCCATAGCAGGAGTCTAAAACAAAGAGGTGGACATAGCGCGATCGCGCTGATGCTCTAGGGTAGCAGACAGTCGGCTAGGCTCTCCAGGAGGCGCTGATTTTCCTCGGAGGTGCGCACGGCGACCCGAAAGGCGCGATCGCCCAGCTCCGGAAAACTCACGCAATCTCGAACTAAGACTCGGTGCTTTTGCAGCAAAGCTTTCTGTAGCGCGGTCGCCGATGCTTCGGTTTTGACCAGCAAAAAATTAGCGCTGCCCGGATAAACGGTCAGCCCAGGCAGCACCGCCATGCCTGCTGTGAGCTGCTGCCGCGCTGGGGGCAGCCAGTCCCAGGTCTGCTGCTGAAAAGCTGTGTCCTGGAGGGCGGCTTCTGCGGCCGCAGCGGCCAGCGTGTTGACCGGCCACGGATCGCGCCACTTTTGCCACTGGGTGAGGCGATCGGGATGGCCGATGGCGTAGCCCAGACGCAGCCCCGGCAAGCTAAAAAACTTGGTGAGCGATCGCACGATGACCAGATTTTCGTGGGCCTGCACCAGCGAAATCAGGCTCTCCGGCGGATCCGCCCCCAGAAAGTCCATAAAGGCCTCATCGATCACCACCAGCTCACAGCGATCGAGCAGGGGCAGCAAATCCTCGCGCCGCAGCAGACAGCCCGTGGGGTTATGGGGGTTATTAATCAAGGCGCCAGCCGAGCCAACGCAACTCTCAATCGTGCGCGCCAGCTGGGTTTGGACCCAATGGGAAAAATCCGTTGTGCTGAGCTGAGCAAAGCTGGCGAGATCCAGGGGAAGGGCGATCGCCTCTCGACCAAACGCCGCCAGTGCCCGACCATAGTCTCCAAAAGCTGGCGTGAGCATCACCACGCTCTCCAAACTCGCTAGGGCTCGCCCCGCCAGCGTCAGCAGCTCCGCTGCCCCATTCCCCGGCAAAATCCAGTTTGCCGGTAGGCTATGCCACCGACCCAGCGCCTCTCGAAGCGTGCCGTAGGCTGGGTCAGGGTAGGCACTCAGGCTGCCCAAAGCGCCCTGAATCGCTGCGATCGCCGAAGCAGGCGGCCCCAGCGGATTGATACTCGCCGAAAAATCGAGAATTAAAGAAGGGGAACAGCCTGCCAGCAGAGCGGCCCAGACTAAGTTCCCCCCATGTACAGGCCGAATCAAATCTTGGCCTCACTTTGAAGAAGTCACTAGTTGTCGGGTGCGACCTTTTCCTTGAACAGCTTGCCCGCAGAAAAAGCAGGAACCTGGGTTGCGGGGATATCCATCTTGTCACCCGTCTTGGGATTGCGCCCCTCGCGCGCCTTGCGCTCGCGACGCTCAAACGACCCAAAACCCACTAGCGTTACCTTGTCCCCTTTCGAGACCGCCTCAACGATCGCCTCTAGAGCCGCCGTAATAACTGCATCGGCTTGCTTCTTAGTGACGCTTGCCTTCTCGGCTACTTCATCAATCAGTTCGCCTTTATTCATGTAAACCTCCTGATCACAGCTAGATCTTGAAAAGCCTAAGTCTCACTTGAGACTTGAGACCCATCGAGTCTGGAACAATCAGCGATCGCTGAAACTCCCGAAAACTCGAATTTTCAATGCCTTATTCTAAGGGTTCCTCGCCCAATCTGGATCGATGAAACCTTTAAGATATGTAGATCTCAGGACTTTTTTAGGTCTATCTACCTCCTGAGGGAAGATGTCCCCCACAAAAAACCCCTCTTCTGTGAAGAAAAGGGGCAGAACTGTTGATATTCAGGTAGGGCAAACCTTTCTCAATAGTTAGTCCAATTTGCGATTTGTGAGTCTAGCGAGACCCACGACGCAGAATATCTCGGGCCTCCGGGCCAGGCGTATACGTGTAGCCAAACGTTGCCCGCGAAGAATCATCAATGATCTGAGGTGTCACCAGCACCACCACCTCACTGCGGTCCTTCTGGCTCCGACGCTGGCGGAACAGCGAACCAATAATCGGCAAATCGCCCAAAATCGGCACCTTCGTTACCGTACTGCGGTCCTGCTCCTGGATAATTCCCGTCAAGATCAGCGTTTGGCCATCCCGCAGACGGACATTACCCGTCTCCAGGCGGCGGCGGTTGATCAGCTGACGCACCAAGTTGCCATCAGAGTCCGACACCGAAGCCCCAGGCGAGCTGACCTCCGGTGCCACCGACATCGTAATAAAGCCGTTGTCGTCGATCTGATCCACCGCCACATTCAGGATGACGCCGGCCTCACCGACCTCCGTCACAATCGTCTCAATCGGCGGTCCTTGATCCGGGAACGTGATTTCTCGCCGGTTCCCCGTGAACACTTCCTGCGTCAGGTTCACCTGGGCCTGGCTTCCCTCCTGCACAATCAGCGTCGGGTCCGTCAGGATCTTGGCGTTATCTGACAGGACCTGCGCCCGCAGCTGAATCAAGAAATCCCGTGGATAGGTAAAGAGCGAAGGCAGGCCCGCCTCGGCTGTCGGAATCGTTCCAGGCTGGAAAGTTGCGCCGGTAATATTGCCTTGGGCGTCGCGGGTAATGTTGGTTTGATCAAAAGACCCGCGCTCAATATCAGTAATACCAGCCGTAAATGGGTCATCCCGAGGAGCGGTCCGGCCAAAGAAGGTCGTTTGGCGTGGGCTGCTGGAGGTCACTGCCCCTTGGTCAATCACCCGGAAGCCTTCACCCGCATCGACGGTGATGCCCGTGTTGGGATCGATGAAGGTGGTTGCGTCCTCAAAGGGGTTTTGGATCGTGGGTCGTCCGGTCAGGCTATTGCGCGCTTCGGCTGAGCTGGGGGGGCGGAAGTCGCCGTAGCCTGCGGTCAGAGAGCCTTGGTCCACGCCGAAGAAGCTGTCGCCGATGCCAAAGGAAAAGCTTGCGCCGATGTTGTCGTCGTTTAGGAGGTCTACTTCAACGATTTTCACGTTGACGGCGACTTGACGATTGCGAACATCGAGCTGGGTCAAGTGGGCGGTGGCAACTTCAATCAGGTCTGGAGGGCCTAGCAGGGTAATGGAATTTGTGCGGCCGTCGGCTGTAACCTGCAACCCGCGCAGGATGCTGTAAGCCGCTCCTTCTGCATTGTTGGCGCCGTAGTCTTCCAGAATTTGCAGAGCGCCTTTGACCGGAACGCTGCGCTGCTGGGTGACGGTACGCGTGATTTGGCTGGTGCTGCTGCTGCCAGCTTGGCTGCCGCCGATGGTGGTGTTGCTGGTCAGGGTGCTGACGGTCTGGCTCTCGGGCATGCTGGCCTTGAGCTGATTGAGCCGCAGCGTCCGCATGACGAGGCCCCGAGCACCCGGCGGTAGGCTGGTGCCCACAAAGATGGTGCGTCCGACCCGGTTGGCCTCGAGGCCCGTGAGCCGCAGGACATAGTTAAAGACGTCTTGGACGGATTCGTTTTCGACGTCGAGGGAGACGGTGGGTCCTCCGTCGCCAGCTGCAGCGGCTGGTGCTGCGCCGTCAGCTGCGGGAGCGCCGCCATCTGCAAAGGCAACGTTCATCCCGGCGACGCGGGCCAAGAGAGACAGCACATCACGAGCGGGAGCGTCGCGTAGCAAAAGGCGCGGGACTCGCTCAGCGGTGCCGAGGTCAATGGCGTTGGGGCTGACGTTGATGTTGGAGACGGCGATGTCGCCGACTGGGGGGGCGACAGCTCGCGGCAAGAAGGGAGGAGCAACGCTGTTGGGCGGCAGACTGGCGGCTGGAGCGGTGGGCAGTCCAGCGGCGGGATCGGGAATTCCGGGGGCTGCTGGGCCGGGTGCCACGGGGACTTCTACGCTGCTGGGTGCTGGCTCGGGTGGCGCCTGGGCGGTTGTGGTGTCGCCGCCTGATTGGGCGACGCTAAAGGTGTAGCCTTGAGGGTCGCGCCGGGTAATTTGTCCGGCTGGAGTTCCATTCTCGCCAGCGACCACAACGCGAACACTGTTGGTGTCGAGAGGAACGATCTCGACGTAGGCGATTCCTGCGGCGGGGTTGTCGCGCCGGAATGTGGTTCCTTCGGGAATCCGAAGTTGGGTATTGATCATGTCGGCGACCCAGGTGTTACCGCGACTAACGGTGAAAACCTGGGGGCGATCGCCGCTTTGAGTTTCTAGGGCAACCTCTACGCCAGTGTTGCTGGGGGTCAGCTTGACCCCTGTAATCTGGGTGGGCGCAGCCAAAACGGGCTGTGCCGCAGCAACTACAATCGCTGCTGTACCGATAAGCGATCCGCCAAAGACGGGATGCAGCTTCACAATTCACTCCTCCCTTGTATCAACAGAACTCAATCACTCGTTATCAAAGTGCCCTAGAGTGCCCTGCACTCAACAAGCGATCGCCTGCAAGGGGCGATCGCGAGTTTAGGCATCTACTGGGCAGGCGCGGGCTGCGCTGCTGCCGCTTGCTCAGCCAGCTCCTCCTGAGACAGAGGCGTCAACACCTTTAGGTTCAAAGTGGTGTTGAGCTTGGGCTCCGGCTGGCTGATGACCCGACCCTGAGAATTCAAAACGATTTTCTGGGTCGCTGGATCAACCTGAGCCGTAAACTCAGGCGTCAAAATCACCGGCTGCAGCCGCTCAATGTTTCGCATGACGGACTGGAGCTGGTTAAAGCTGCCTTCCATCTGCAAGTTCACGTTGAGAGCCTTGAGCTTGCCCTGGACTCCTTCCCCAAAGCTAGGGTCTGTGACCACCTTGCTACCCCCACTCTCAGGCGAGAAGTTTTTGAGGGTTGCACGGCTGGCCTCCACTTGGCGATTGATGTCTAGGGCCAAAGTGTCGATCGCCGAGTCATCGCCAAACATGGCCATCACGCTGGCTTTTTCTTGTTGAGCCTGGGCGAGAGCTGCGTTGGCGTCCTCGATTTTTTTGATATTGGCCTGCTGCTGCTCGACCTGAATTTCCTTTTCTTCAACGCTGGCTTTGAGCTGCTGATACTCCTGCCAGGCGGGTTGAACAAGGTTGAAAAACAGATAGGCCGCTGCGCCAACTCCCAAAACCGCTAGGAGAACACCCCCCACATTAGGCGTGATTTCCATGCCAAAGACGACGGGATTACTCCCACCGCCTTCTAAATTCTCTTCGGGTATGAAATCTCCACTAACCGTCATGTCTAGATGACTCCTTTTTGTTGCAGCGTCCGGATGCGGGTCACTAAGCCCACAGCTCCCTTGCGCTCGAGTTCGCGCAGAATCTCATTGGCCGGCTTGGCGGTGGGTTTTGCTTCGATCTGGTATCCCACGACTTGGGGGAGCTTGACCGTGATGCCAGGAGCGCTGGCATTCTGGTTGCCTTGACCAATCTCAACTTGGGTTGGATTGTCTTGCAGGTTGCCAGAGTTTAGCAGAACGCCGTCGCTATCGAGGAATGGCGATTGCTGAAGCAGGAGCAAGAAGTCGTTGACGTCGTTGAACGAGCGCCCGTAGCCCGAGATTGTAATCTTGGCTTCCTCGCCGGTGCCGCTCTTCTGAATGGTTTGGACCTGAACCCCGGCAGGCGTGCGATCGCGAATATCCTGGAGCAGCGCCGAAACTGGCTTGATATCCTGGAAAACTCGCGCAAAAGCGTCTGCTTCTGCCGCTACCTGCTGGGCTTGTGCCTGAACGGCCTCTACCTGCTGGATTTGCTGCTGGATCTGGGCCAGTCTGGCATCGAGCTGAGCGCTCTCTTCGTTTAGGCGAGTGTTTTCGCCTTGCAGAAACATCTGGAGAGCAAAGACCATGCCTGGAAGCAGGAGTCCGGCGATCGCCCCCAAAATCAACGGCGTGCTGCCCTGACCGAGACTCACTTTCGTGGCTGGGCGGGCACTGGACTCCGGCCGATACTCTGGCCGGTCATTCAAAAAGTTAATGTCTAAACCGTACATGGATGAATCAGACCTCCCTTAGTCCCAATCCCAGCACCACTCCTAGCCCTGGGCGTTGCATAGGGGTTAGCTCCCCCTCGTACTCCAAAGACAGCGCATCCACCGGATCAATTTGACTTGCCGGCAAGCTGAGACGCTGCGTAAAGAACTCATCAATCTGCCCAATGCCACCGCCAGGCCCCGCTAGCAGCAGCTGAGCCACCTCCAAGTTTTCGTCCTGGTTCAAATAAAAATCAATCGATCGCCGGAGCTCATCCGCTAGCTCGCCCAGAACCCGCAGCATGGCCGCGGTGCCGGGATTTCCAGCGGCTGTTTTGCCGCCCACGCTGTCCATGGGATTGACAGGAATCGTCATCCCCTGAAGCAGCTCAGTGTTTCGAGAAGGCGGCAGGTTCATGGCGCGGCTGAGGGCGCTCTGAATCTGGTAGGTTCCGATGGGAACGGTGCGCGAAAACTGCGGCACCCCGTCTACAACAATGGAAATTTCTGTATTTTCAAACTCGATATCAACGATGGCGACGGCCTCTTGGGGCGCAAACTGCCGAAGCTGCTCACGAATGGTCCGAATCAGCGAAAAACTGCTGATTTCGAGCACATCCACCTGAATTCCAGCTTCTTGGAAGGTATTGAGATAGATATCGGTGACTTCTTTGCGGGTGGCGACGAGCAGGACGCGCACTTTCTCGATGCCGTCTTCATCCACAAAGAAGCCAAGTTTTTGGTAGTCAACGTCGGCTTCTTCGCGGGGAAAAGGGAGATAGAGTCCGGCCTCCTGGTTGAGAATCATCTCGCGCAGTTCGCGATCGTCTAGCTCTGCGGGGACGGGGATGATGCGGGTGACGGCTTCTCGGCCAGGGACCGCCGTGGCTGCGTTCCTCACCTTGATTTTGTTCTCTTCGAGGGTGCTCTGGAGCAGCTCGGCGATCGCAGGTGCGTTGATGATTTGTCCTTCCTGAAAAACGCCCTCGGGCATTTCGACGGAGGTCAGGGTAACGAGCTTGTAGCCCTGACCTTGCTTGCGGAGCCGTGCGATGTTGATTCGCTCGGGCGTCAGCTCGATGCCAATCCCTTTGTTTGATTTGGAGAATAAATTTTTGAGTGAGTTAACCACGGCTGCATCCGCTCGTTTTGAGAATAAAAAACTGAGGTTTTTGGATTGACAAGATCCCGGTGGACGTGATTGATGCTTGTGATGCTACCCAATTTAGTTCAGAATCGCCACTCTGGGGCAAAAGATACCAACCTTAAAAAAATGCGTGCATTCAGCTCTTTAATTCCCTTCAGATGGCAGGGATTTGCTGTTGCGATCGCCGCGAAATTTTATAGAAGTTACTATCGCCTTGGGCAGCAACGTCCAAGCTAAAGCGGCCACTGCAAAACACCAAGGCTGGAGCACTTGGAAGGGAGCTGGCCCTAAGGATAGAGACTGAGTCTTGGGTTGTCGTTGAAGGGATGTACCCCTCTTGCTGCCTTGAGTCCTAAGGATTCAGCAGAATCTTACACACAATTGTTGAAATTGGGTATAGGTTTCAAAAAAATAGAAAATTTACCGAGAGAAAGCTCTGGGCTGCTGCTGTAGAAGCGGACGGGGAGTTCTGATAATGTCTTGGGTCTGGTCCTGCTTGGGGACTGTTGTGAATATACAGGTGGTTTCCTGCGTATGAATTCTGGGCAATCGGGCTTGACGGAGCGGCTGGGCTGGGGAACGCCTCTGGCGACCAATGCGCTGAGGCTGCTGCTGCTGGGGTCGGGAGAGCTGGGCCGCGAGGTGGCGATCGAGGCGATGCGTCTGGGCCTGGAGGTGGTGGCGGCGGATGTCTACGAAAATGCGCCGGCGATGCAGGTGGCCCACCGGGCTGAGGTGCTGAATATGCAGGACCCGGCGGCCCTGCGATCGCTGGTGGAGCGGGTGCGGCCGGATCTGATCGTGCCGGAGGTGGAGGCGATCGCCACCGACATGCTCGTGGAGCTCGAAGCAGAAGGCTGGGCCGTGGTGCCGACGGCCAAGGCCACGCGCCTGACCATGAATCGCGAGGGCATTCGCCGCCTAGCCGCCGAGGAGCTCGGTCTCAAAACGTCGCCCTATCGCTTTGCCAGTACGGAGGCGGAGTACCGGGAGGCGATCGCCCATCTGGGGCTGCCCTGCGTGGTGAAGCCGGTGATGAGCTCCTCGGGCAAGGGGCAAAGCCTGGTGCGATCGGAGGCCGAAATCGGCCCGGCGTGGGAGTATGCTCGCTCGGGGGCGCGAGGCCTGGGCCAGCGGGTGATTGTGGAAGGCTTTGTTGAGTTTGATACGGAGATCACGCTGCTGACGGTGCGATCGCGAGAAGGCACCCATTTTTGTCCGCCCATTGGTCACATTCAAGTCGACGGAGATTACCGAGAGTCTTGGCAGCCCTGCCCGCTGTCGCCGGAGGCGCTCCGCCAGTCCGAGGCGATCGCCGCCAAAATCACGGAAGCCCTCGGGGGCTGGGGCATCTTTGGCGTGGAGCTGTTCATCCAAAATCAGCCGGACGGAGACGCCATCGTGTACTTCAGCGAAGTCAGCCCTCGCCCCCACGACACGGGCATGGTGACCCTGATTAGTCAGAATATGTCAGAGTTTGAGCTCCATGTGCGGGCGATCGCCGGTTTGCCCATCGGCACCATCGAGCTGATTCGCCCCGGCGCCTCCGCCGTCATCCTGGCCACCGAAAAAGGCGAAGCGCCCCGCTTTGAAGGGATCTCGGCTGCTCTGGCCGTCCCCACCACCAAGCTGCGTCTGTTCGGCAAGCCCCGCTGCCACAAGAACCGCCGCATGGGCGTCGCCGTCGCCCTCGGCGAGACCCCCGAGGAAGCGCGCGATCGCGCCCGCACCGCCGCTGCCGCCATCACCGTTCACCCATCCGACGCCTAAAACCGCTGGACTTTGCCGAAAGCTCTGTAAGCTGTAAACATTTCTAATTGGCAAGGTTGGCCGCTCAGAGATTTTTGGCCGCCAACCCATCACACCGAGGAGACACCATGACCCGCGCCATTATGGAAACGGATAAGGGCACCATCAACCTGGAGCTGTTTGACCAGGACGCCCCCAACACCGTCAAAAACTTTGTCGATCTGTCAGAAAAAGGCTTCTACGACGGCCTAAACTTCCACCGCGTCATCCCCAACTTTGTGATCCAGGGCGGCTGCCCCAACGGCGACGGTCGCGGCGGCCCCGGCTACACCATCAAGTGCGAAATCAACTCCAACAAGCACGTTGCAGGCTCTCTGTCCATGGCCCACGCGGGTCGCGACACCGGCGGCAGCCAGTTCTTCATTTGCCACTCGCCCCAGGCTCACCTAGACGGCGTCCACACGGTTTTCGGTAAGACTGACGACATGGATGTGGTCAACGCGATTCGGCCCGGCGACAAGATCAAGTCCGTCACGATCGTCCACTAAGGGCGATCGCCCCCAAAAGGCCGCTCCGGCAGCCTAAACTCCTCCAGCTCCAAGAAAGCCTTTGGGCCTTGGAGCTGGACCCTGGAACCGGTCACAACCGGCGCAAGTCAGCTTAACCGCTAGGAGCCCCGCACTGTACCCGAAGGGTCGGTGTCGGGAGGAATAGCGGGGGCGTCGATGGGGTTCAACGCCCCATCGACGCCCAGACTTCTAATGTATTGGCGCAAAACGTCGGTTTGATTGCGCTCCGTGAGTTTGCAATATCGGTCTAAGTGCTGCTTTTCAACATCCGATATTCTAAGGCTTATTTGTTTCATGGGTAGCAATTGCATTTATATTTACTACAATTGTGGCGTGAAATTAGCCTACCAGTACAAGCTATTGCCGACCTACGAGCAACGATGTCGCATGGATAAGTGGCTCGATATGTTGCGCTGTCAACACAACTACCTGCTGGCAGATCGCTTTGACTGGTGGGAGATGAATCGGTGTCCTGTTAACGCCTGCCCTTTGGTGTGCAGTATCGCCGAACCCAGAAAAAAGCCCGAATACTACAGTCAAAAACGCTCCCTGGTCTCGCTTAAGCAGGAGCGGGAATGGTACTCCGACATTCATGCTGATGTCTTGCAGGACATGGTGAAGCGGGTAGACCTCGCATTTGCTCGGTTCATCAAAGGCGACAAGAACGGCAAACGGAGCGGTAAGCCTAGATTTAAGGGGAAGAATCGCTATCGCACCTTTGCCTACCAGCGGGTCAAGCCAGATTGCATCCAGGGCAATCAAGTCACACTGCCAAAACTAGGTGAAGTTAAGTTCATTCAACATCGGCCTGTGCCAGAAGGATTTGTGATTAAGCGAGCCCTGGTAACGAAGAAAGCAGATGGTTGGTATGTCACCCTAACCCTCGAAGACAAGTCTGTGCCAGAGCAGCCAGTGGTTGAGGTTGAGCCGACTGAGGCAAACAGTATCGGTGTAGATGCTGGACTGGAATACTTCATCGCTTGCTCGGATGGCACCACGAAACAGCCCCCCAAGTTTTACCGCCAATCTGAAGACAAATTAGTTAAGCTCCAGGCTAAGCGAGATGCCAGGGGGAAAGGTTCTAAGTCACGCCGTAAGCTGAATGAGCGTATCGCTAAATTGCATCAACGCATTGCGAGGCAGCGTAAGCAGTGGCACTTTGAAACGGCTCAAGAGCTAATCGACAAGGCCGATGTCATTTTGGTTGAAGATCTGAAAATTTCCAATATGTCCCGACGCAATAAGCCGAAACAGGGGGAGGACGGAACGTTCCTGCCCAACGGTCAATCGGCCAAGTCTGGGCTGAATAAAAGTTTTGCTGATGCTGGGATAGCTGGGTTCCTGAACGAAATCCTTCCGTACAAAGCTGCAAAAGCTGGGCGGCTGGTCGTGAAAGTCAACCCCGCTGGCACGTCCCAGCATTGTGCAAATTGTCTGAACCGAGTACCGAAAGAGTTGTCTGACCGCTGGCATGAATGCCCTCATTGTGGTGCGTCCATGCCGCGTGATGTTAACTCTGGGATACTTATCAAAAAAGTGGGGTTGGGCATTCGCCTCACTATAAAACGCGAATCTGGGGCAACCCGGAGGAGAAGCCCACGCCGTACCGCCTAAGCGGTCGGCGTCGGGAGTATGTCACGAACCTTCGCAAGCAAAGAATAGGATTGTGATGAGAGGCTGGAAACGGTTTGGCATTTTTGCCCTGGTGGGGTTGCTCCTGAGCTGGATCGTCAGCTGCAGTAGTCCACGACCCACGTCCCAAGCAGCAGGCGGCACCCAGACGGTCGAGTTCTGGACCATGCAGCTCAAGGCTGGCTACGAAGACTACTTCAATCAGCTGATTGCCGAATTTGAGAGCCAGAACCCCGGCATCCAGGTGAAGTGGGTTGACGTCCCTTGGGCCTCGATGGAGAGCAAAATCCTGACGGCAGTGTCCGCCAAGACGGCCCCAGACGTCGTGAATCTCAATCCCAACTTTGCGTCCCAGCTGGCGGGCCAAAATGCCTGGATGATTCTCGATGACAAAATGTCCCAGGCCGATCGAGATCTGTATTTGCCCAAGATTTGGCAGGCCAGCACCCTCGACAATAAAAGCTTCGCGATTCCCTGGTACCTGACGACCCGGGTGACCATTTACAACACCGATCTTCTGAAGCAGGCAGGCATCGAGCAGCCGCCCGCGACCTACGCCGAGCTGGCCAATGTCGCCAAGCAAGTCCGGGAGAAAACCGGCAAATACGCTTTCTTCATCACCTTTGTGCCCGAGGACTCGGGGGAAGTGCTGGAGTCTCTGGTCCAGATGGGCGTGCGGCTCGTCGATGACCAGGGCAAGGCCGCCTTTAATACGCCCGAAGGCAAGCAGGCCTTCCAGTACTGGGTGGACCTCTATCAGCAGGGGCTGCTGCCCAAGGAAGTGCTGACCCAGGGCCATCGCCGGGCGATCGAGCTGTACCAGTCGGGCGAGACGGCGGTCTTGGCGTCCGGAGCGGAGTTCTTGGGGGCGATCGCCAAGAATGCGCCTTCTATTGCCCAGGTTTCCGCCTCCGCACCCCAGATCAGCGGGGAGACCGGCAAGAAAAATGTGGCGGTGATGAACCTGGTGATTCCGCGCGACACGGACCAGCCGGAGGCAGCGCTGAAGTTTGCCCTCTTTGTGACCAATGACCAACACCAGCTCAGCTTTGCCAAGGCGGCTAACGTGCTGCCGTCTACCCAGGGCGCTCTGAACGACGCGTATTTCAAGACGGCTCCGGACAACGCCTCGTCCGTCGAGAAAGCCCGCATCGTCAGCGCTAGCCAGCTCAAGGACGCAGAAGTTCTAATCCCGACGATGAAAGGGATGAAGCAGCTGCAAAAGATCGTGTACAGCAACTTGCAGTCGGCGATGCTGAAGCAAAAGTCGGTGGATCAGGCGATCGCCGATGCCGCCAAAGAGTGGGACGCTCAGGCTGCCACGGTGGGCACCTAGCCTGACCCTCAATCCCCCAACTGGGAAATTTCAAAAGCCCCGAGCCGACGCTCGGGGCTTTTGGCGGATCTAGGCGGGGGGCGTGAGATCCGCAATGTCGGCGGCGTGCTCGCCCAGGAAGTGGCCGATCAGATAGAGCGAACCGCACAAAACCTGCAAATCGTCGGGCCTTTCTCGGTGGCTGGTGGCGGCGGTGAGGCCGTCAATCAGGCCCGTGAAGGTCTGGCAGTGGGCGATCGCCGGACAGATGCCCTGGGCCAAAATCGCCAAGTCCACGACGTCGGCGCTGCTGTGGTCCGGCACCGGCACCAGATACAGACGATCGCCCGGTCGCAGCAGCGCCCGAAAAATCTCGCTGTGATCCTTGGTCGACAGCATCCCCATCACCCAGGTCACGGGGCGGCCCTGGCGCACCGGGGGCAGGCTCTCGACGTAGTGGCGCAGGGCGTGGGCCGCTGCCCCGTTGTGGGCACCGTCGATCAGCAGGGACTGGCCCTGCCACCGGATCCACTGCAAGCGCCCGGGCCAGCGCGTGGCCGCCATGCCTCTTTGCAGGGCCTCTGCCGAAATCTGCCAGCCCTGCTGACGCAGCTGCTCGATGGCGGCGATCGCCAAGGCCGAGTTGGTGAGCTGCATATCGCCCGCCAGGGCCAGCGGATATTCCAGGTCGCCCAGCCGAGCCCGACCCGGCGCGATCGCCTCTGCCGGTGTCACCCAGGTCAAGGGCGCGCCGACCTTGGTGGCCTGGGCCTCGATGACTGCCTGGGCCTCGGGCACCTGGGGCGAGATCACCCCTGGACACCCCGCCTTGAGAATGCCCGCCTTCTCGAAGGCAATGTGGCTGAGGGTGGGGCCTAGGCGCTGCCAGTGCTCCAGGCTCAGCGGTGTAATAATGCTAACGAGAGGGCGATCGCACACATTCGTGGCGTCCAGGCGGCCTCCCAGCCCCACCTCGATCACCGCCACATCCACAGCCTGCTCGGCAAAAAATAGCCAGGCCGCCGCCGTAATCACTTCAAACTGCGTCGGCGTCGGGCTCGCTGGATCGATGGCCGCCTGCACCTGGCACAGCGCGTCGTAGAGCGCCTCCGGGGCGATCGCCTGACCATCTAGACAAATTCGCTCGCACCAGTGCACCAAGTGGGGCGACGTATAGCGCCCGACCCGATACCCCGCAGCCCCCAGGACCGAGGACACATAGGCGCACACCGAACCCTTACCATTGGTGCCCGCCACGTGCACAATGGGCACTCGGTGATGGGGATTGCCCAGGCGCTCGAGCAGCCGCACAATGCGATCGAGCCCCAGGTCTACCCCAAACCGTTCAAAGCTTTGTAACAGCGACTCGATGGCCGAAAGAGTTTGCTCAGAAGACGGTGCAACCACAGCGACGAAATCTAGACGATAAATAAGAAAGCAGGTCCAGACGAGGGCAAGAAGCAGGTTCGTGGCCTCGCTAAAACAGCCTCCCCGTCATTTTCTCCTGAATGCGTCCTCCCTTGAGCCGCCATTCTTCCCAAGCTGTCTCAACTCTGCGGATGAGCGCCTTGGGCAAGGGCTCACCACGGTTCCCCCCCCGCCCCTTCCTTGGTGATCTATGACCTCTCCTCATCCGCTTCCAGATGCCTCGGAGCCTGATTCTCAAGCACTTTCCCTGACCACCCTCGAACTGGCAGCCCAGGATGTGCGCCTTGTCCTGGCCGAACAAAAGGATCAGGGGCACAGCCTGACCACCAAGCTCAATATTCTGTTCGTGGCCAACGGCGCCCTGCTGACCAGCCTGACCATTTCCCGACTGGTCTTCGAGCCGAGTCTGTTTAGCGTGGCAGAAACGGTCGGATTTTCGATTAGTTTTACGCTGCTAATCAACGCCTTTTTGCCGCGCCAAGTGGCCGTAAGCCCCAACTTGGAGGATCGCCGCCTGCTGGAAAAGTACCTCCGCCTCTCCCCCCAGGACTACCAGCTACAGATGCTGGTCAATTTGGCGGAGACCTATAATACGAACAAGCAGAGGCTTGATGATGTTTCCCAGTCCCTGGCCTATGCTGCCTATACGACTTGGGGGATTGCGGTCGTTATTTTGCTGCACATTCTGGCCGCTTATTTCGTTCTGTAGCGCCTGCGGGGCTACGAGCGGCCAGGGTGCATCAGGAAGCGCCCACCCGCCAAGAACTGTCTCGGGCAGGCTGAATGCATGAGATCTCATGACCTAAACTCGTCTGATTCCACCCAGGAGTTGCGCTTGCCAGAGCCTGACCCTGCGAATATTACGGTTCTGACCAAGAATCTGCCCAATAATCCGATTCTGCCGTGGAACCACTTTGATTCGCCGTGGCTGGAGCAAGAAGCCGAGACGCTGGAGCCGGAAGCGCCGGAAGCTTCAGAGGAGTTGGCAGAAAATCTCTCTGAAGCGGAGGGAGTGGCTGCGGAGGACGCTGGCTCGGAGGCGATCGCCTCTAGTGAATCTGCCCCCCAATCAGCCCCAGACCCAGAAACCTCTGCGGCGGTCGCCGACCCAGAGCCGACAGCCCGTGAGGGCGATCGCGCCGATTCCTAAGCAAAGATTTTGGATGAAACAGTATCAGCAGCGCCTTCGACTGTCCACGAGCGGCCAGTCTCTGGTCAAAATCACCTCAAAAATTGAGGCCGTTGTGGCTGAATCAGGGATTCAGCAGGGCCTGTGCACGCTCTTTCTGCGCCACACGTCGGCGAGCTTGATTATTCAAGAAAATGCAGACCCTGATGTATTGGTGGACTTAGAAAACTTTTTGGCCAAGCTGGTCCCAGAGGGCAATCACTACGTTCACAGCACCGAGGGACCGGATGACATGCCCGCCCATATTCGAACGGCCTTGACCCATACGTCAGAGCAGATCCCGGTGGCTCAGGGACGCTTGGTGCTGGGGACTTGGCAAGGCGTGTACCTGTGGGAGCATCGTCGCCACCGTCAGTCGCGGGAACTGGTGGTTCACATCATCGGCGAGTGAGGCTGGGCTGGACTCGGCTGGGGCTGCGTCGGCGGCTCCATGAGCCGCTGAACATTGACAACCAGATAGAGGGTCGCTGCCCCAAACAGCAAAATCGTCGAGAAGCGCAGGAGCCGATCCAAGGCGCGATCGCAGGCTTGAGCGCGATCGGGGCCTGGGGCTGATGCTTCGACACCCGTGTTTGCCCTGGGCGCGATCGCCGCTGGCGTCTCTGACGCGTCGGCGCCCTCCCCCACGACACCGCCGCAAGGCATCACAACCAAGGTGTCGAAGTTGTCGAGGTAAGGGGCGATCGCCGGGGAATAAGTCATGGTGGGTGGACCTTCTGAGGCAGAAAGGGAGACGAAGGAATCGGGATCTGAGATCATAAAAATGGACTCCGAGGCATCTTGGAGATTCGGCAAAAGCCAGGGTTCCGGTGTGGTAGCTAGACCCTGGCTTTTGCGTGAGTAAGGCGAGATTAGGTTTGGAATGTACTCAGTATCGGCGACGCGTGGGCGTTCTCCCGTGACGGAGTGGGGGCCGAGCCGGTGATACCAAAGGGCCTTTGGCGTGATGGCGATACCCCCAAAAGGCTGATAAAGCTCATGATTAGGGGTGATCGGGATCAGTGATTTGCGGATTGGGCCGCTCTCTGACCCCAGGGAACAACGCTTCTAAAATTGCTTCATAGAGCAGGTCTCACGTGCTCAGAGGAGGGGAGAAAGCCGATGCTAGGGCCGATATCCGGTAAACAGCGCCACCCGCGAGACGGGCGATCGCCTGCTCAGAAAAAAGTTGCCTGGACTCATCGTTTTGGGCTGGCAGGGGTTGCCAGCGGCCTGCTGGTCCTGGGGGCTGGCGCCATGACTCCCAGCCCCGCAGCTGAGCAAATCGTGGTGCGGGTTGGCCCTTTGCAGCAGGTGGTGCGGGTGGCCGACCTTGAGCGCTTTGCCAAGACGGGCGAGGTGCCGACCAGTCTCAAGCCCTTTAGCTCCTTTCTGACTGGGGAAGTGCGCACGGCCCTCAATCAGCGCCTGAATCTCGATCCGCTGCTGGGCGACAAGATTTTGTCGGGGATCAAAGGCTCCGAAGCGGACCGGCGACTGCGGCGACTGCTGGATCTGGTGGTGCCGGGACTGCAGCCAGAGCAGCTTCAGGTGGCGATCGCCCTGGCCGCGCGCCAGGCCGACGGCCTCAGCGCCCTGGATCTGATCAAGAGCTACCCCGAGGACACGCTCACCGTAGATGTCAGCGCGGCGATCGCCGCTGTGAGCGAATTCAACGTGCCCTACTGGCAGAGTCAGGCCCTCAGTGCCCTCCTCAAAGAAGAGCTGACGGTGAAAGACACCCCCATTGCTTCTGATCTGGACCCTGCGTCTCCAGGCTCCCAATCTGTTCAGCAGCGCACCCTGACCTTGCAGGATGCTGAGCGCGATCGCACGATTCCGGTCGACCTGTACTGGGCCGAAGAAACCCAGGGCCCCCTGGTGGT
Organism: Geitlerinema sp. PCC 7407; assembly: GCF_000317045.1. Taxonomy (NCBI): domain Bacteria; kingdom Bacillati; phylum Cyanobacteriota; class Cyanophyceae; order Geitlerinematales; family Geitlerinemataceae; genus Geitlerinema; species Geitlerinema sp. PCC 7407. The sequence continues at coordinate 3,603,181 of NC_019703.1, read as the reverse complement.
GATGTCCCACGGCCTCGGCTCTGACAAAACCTTTTTGGCCTACTTGGCTCAGCACCTCGCCTCCCACGGCTTCACGGTGGCGGCCCTCGAGCACCCCGGCAGTAATGCCGCTGCCATCAACGGCGCCTCTCTGGGGCGCTTGCTCCAGGGGCAGGTCGAAGGACTGATGGCCCCTCAAGAATTTATCGAGCGGCCCCGCGATGTCAGCTTCCTGCTCGATCAGCTCGAAACGATCAATCGCCAGGCCGGAGCCCTCCAAAACAAGATCAACACCGACCAGGTAACGGTGATCGGCCATTCCTTCGGTGGCTACACGGCCCTGGCCCTGGCGGGCGCGAAGCTGGACTTGGGGGCGCTGCGGCAGACCTGCGCAGAAACGAGCGGCACCCTCGGCCAAGATTTGTCGGGGCTGCTGCAGTGCATTGCGGCGCGGCTCCCGGATGGCGAGTATGACCTCCAAGACGATCGCGTGCAGCAGGCGATCGCCCTGAACCCCTCCGTCGGCCAGATTTTTGGAAAGACGGGGCTCAGCCGCGTGACGACGCCGACCCTGATTCTGACCAGTACCGATGACGCCTTTACCCCGGCCCTGACCCAGCAGCTGCGGCCCTTCCAGGCGCTGCCCGAGCCCAAGTACTTGCTGGTGGCGGTGGGCGCGACGCACCTGAGCGTGGGGGATCCGACGAACGCTGCTTTGCAGACGCCCCTGTTTGCCAAGGAGCGGCGCGGCCCCGAGATGGAGGCCCTGCGCCAGAGCGTGCGGGGTCTGAGTCTTGCCTTTGTGCAGCAGCAGACGTCTCAGGCGAAGCGCTATGAGCCCTTTTTGACCCCGGCCTATGCCCAGTCCCTCTCGACGGCCGAAGTGCCGCTGCGCCTGGGCACGGAGCTGTCGGCGACCCTGACGGAGTGGCTCGACCTGGCCTCTCTGGGCGATCGCCCCTAAAAGGCCCTTAAAAAGCCCCAATGAAGCGCGATTGGCCGAGCTTTTCGGCCAGAAGTGCCATCAAGGAGGCGAGACAGGACTAGACTGGGTACAGCTTGGCGTGCGCTCTGCGGCGAGGGGTTCCTCTGGCCAATTTGCGCGGCCCCAAGCGGTGCGATCGCCTTCTAGGAGAGCATTTGTGATTTACATTGCTGTTCTCTGTCTGCTGATTCTCGGCTACATCGTCGGCTCAGTCACCATCATTAATGAAGGCTACCAGGCCCTGGTAGAGCGCTTGGGACGCTACAAGCGGACCCTCAAACCGGGGCTGAATTTCATCGTGCCGATCTTGGACACGATTGTGTGGGAAGCGACAACCCGAGAGCAGGTGCTGGACGTGCCGCCCCAGAAGGCCATCACCAAAGACAACGTTTCCCTGGAAGCGGACGCGGTGATTTTCTGGAAAATCCTCGATCTAGAAAGCGCCTACTACAAGGTTGATGACATCGAGCGGGCGATCGCGGACTTGGCCCTGACGATGCTCCGATCTTCGATCGGTCAGATGGAGCTAGAAGCCACCTACGCCTCGCGGGCAGAGATTAACCGCGAACTGCTGGCCCAGCTGGCGGTCTCCACTCGCAAGTGGGGCGTGGAGGTGACGCGAGTGGAGGTCAAAGACATTAAGCCGGCTAAAACCGTGCTCGACTCCCTCGAAAAGGAGCGGGCCGCCGTGAGTGAAAAGCGGGCCGCCATCCTCGAAGCGGAGGGCAAAAAGCAGGCGGCCATTTCGGAGGCGGAGGGCACCGTCGAGGCGCTGCGCCTGATCGCCCGCGCCCTGGAAAACCACGGCAATAGCCGGGAAGTCCTGCAATACCTGGTGGCTCAGCGCTATGTGGATGGCAACTACCGCCTGAGCGAGAGCCCCAACTCCAAGATTCTCTTTATGGATCCGAAGGCGCTCAATGAGGCCCTCGAAGAGCTGCTGCGCGATCCGGCCCGGGGGGGCGGCGGCGGCACCAATCCGCCCCCCGGCGGCGCGGGTGGCAACGGCTCAAGCGTGTGAGGCGCTAGGCCGCTGGGTGGGGCGATCGCCAGAGGGCATCGGCTACCCGGCACACATCCCGCATGGCGGCGACGTCGTGGACCCGCAGGATATCTGCTCCGCCAGCGATCGCCGCGCAGCAGGCGGCGGCAGTGCCCCAGACCCGCTGCTGGGGGTCGGGCTGCTGCAAAATGTGACCAATGAAGCTTTTGCGAGACGGCCCGATCAGCACCGGGCAGCCTAGGGACCGGAATGCTGAGGTCTGGCGCAGGATTTCTAAATTCTGCTCGAAGGTTTTGGCAAAGCCGATGCCTGGATCCACCACGATGCGGCTCTGGGGAATCCCAGCACCAAGAGCAGCCTGAACGCGATCGCCCAGAAACTGACAAATTTCCCCGATCAAGTCGTCGTAGTGGGTGAGCTGCTGCATGGTTTTGGGCGTGCCCCGCAGGTGCATCACCATCAGGGGCGCTTCGATCTCGGCCACGACCGCTAGCATCGCCGGATCGAAGGTGCCCCCCGAAACGTCATTGACGATGTCGGCGCCCGCGGCGATCGCCGCCCGAGCCACCGTCGCCCGCGTCGTATCCACCGAAATCGGAATCGAGGACTCCTGGCGCACCTTCTCGATCACCGGCAGGATGCGATTAAGCTCTTCGTCCAGCGACACTACCTCGGCATTGGGCCGCGTCGACTGGCCGCCCAAATCCAGAATGTCCGCCCCGTCAGCGATCATCTGGCGCGCGTGCTGGGTCGCCAGCTCGACGGAGTGATACTGTCCCCCGTCGCTGAAGCTGTCCGGCGTCACGTTCAGGACGCCCATCAGGTAGGTTCGCTGACCCCAGGTAAAGGTATGGTCGCGAAAACGCCAGGGAGAAAATGCCCCCTGGCTTGAAGAAGCCTCATCCATGGCCGCTAATATACTCTGGATTTATAAAAAATAAAAAGCGTGCCCAAAGCCCGGATCTCAGGGAAAGCTCTAGGACAGCGCCGCAAAGCGGGGCAAGAACTGAGCGATCGCCCCTTTCTGCCCCGCTCTGGTGACTCTGCGGGGCGATCGCCCCGCAAAGCCGATTTTCAGCAGCGCCTACTGGAAGTTGACGATGCGGGCAAAGCCCTCAGGCTGCAGGCTAGCGCCGCCTACCAAGGCCCCGTCGATCTCGGGCTGAGCCATGATCTCGTCGATGTTGTCCGGCTTCACAGAGCCGCCGTACTGGATCGAAACCTGGGGATTCTTGAGCTGACTACGGATCAGGCCGATGACCCGGTTGGCCTCGCTGGACTCGCAGGTGTCCCCGGTGCCGATCGCCCAAATGGGTTCGTAGGCGATTACCAGCTGCTGCTGATCCACCCCGACCAAATCTTGCTCGATCTGGCGCGAGATCACGGCCTCCGTTTCGCCAGCGTCCCGCTGCTGCTTCGTCTCGCCCACGCACAAAATGGGAATGAGGCCATGCTTTTGAGCGGCCTTGAGGCGGAGGTTGACCGTCTCGTCAGTTTCGCCAAAGTACTGACGGCGCTCGCTGTGGCCCACGACGACGTAGCGCACGCCCAGCTCGGTGAGCATGGCGCCGGAGATCTCCCCCGTGTAGGCACCCTGGTCTTCCCAGTGAATGTTTTGGGCACCGACGCGAATCAGGCTGCCGTGCAGGCTCTTGGAAAGAGCGCTAAGGGCGGTGAAGGGCGCACACAGCACAACTTCTCGGTCGTCAGATGTCTCTGTCAGATGAGGCAGCAGAGCTTGCAAGAACTCCAGGGACTCGGCCTGGGTCTTATGCATTTTCCAGTTACCAGCGATAACAATTTTCCGCACAGGTGATCCCAGTCAATCTTTTAGAACGCTACAAACTGCATCTCCATCGCTGACCTAGTCCGAGGCGATCGCCCGCTGAGCCGATAGGGCCTCGGTGGACGCGTATCCCAGCAATTTCCATCGCCAAAGATGCAAGGCAAGATTTGGTGTCAGCCACCGGAAAATTGCTGTTGATGCACCCTACAGTCTAAAGCCTTAGGGGGACATCCGTAGAGGTCAATCTGGCGAGGGCGGGCGGGGCGATCGCCCAAAAACGGGCAAAGCCCGGGCAAACCGGGCTTAACAGTTGCTATACAGCGATCAATGACTGCGCAATCCTAAAGCGCAGTCCCAAGGCGCTGGCTTAGGAGTTGGTCGCTTCGCGAGCCGCATTGGCTTCGTCAGGATGGATGCCCAAGCGCGTCAGGTTGATCCGACCCTTGTTATCAATTTCGCGGACCTTGACGATCACCTCGTCGCCCACCGCTACTTCATCTTCGACGCGGCCCACGCGATAGTCCGCCAGCTGCGAAATGTGGATCATGCCTTCCTTACCGGGCAAGAATTCCACAAAAGCGCCGATGGGAATAATCCGCGTGACGCGACCGACATAGACATCGCCCGCGTTCAGCTTGCGGGTCATGCCCTGAATGATTTGCAGGGCTTGCTTGGCCTTCTGGCTGTCCACCGCAGACACCGTGACGATGCCGCTGTCCTCAATGTCGATCTTGGCTCCCGTTGCTTCGGTGATGCCCTTGATCGTCTTGCCGCCCGGTCCGATCACCAAACCGATCAGGTCGGGGTCGATCTTGATGGTGAGCAGGCGCGGCGCAAAGGGCGACAGCTCGGCGCTGGGGGTATCGATGCTCTCGAGCATCTTGCCCAGGATGTGCATCCGCGCGGCGTAGGCTTGCTTGATGGCGTCAGCCACCACGCTCACCGGCAGACCGTTGATCTTCATGTCCATCTGGAGCGCCGTGATACCGGCATCGGTACCGGCCACTTTGAAGTCCATGTCACCCAAGAAGTCTTCGATGCCCTGGATGTCGGTGAGGATGCGCACCTCATCGCCTTCCTTGATCAGGCCCATGGCCGCGCCGCTGACGGGCTTGGTGATGGGGACGCCGGCGTGCATCAGCGCCAGGGTGGAGCCGCACACGGAGCCCATGGAGGTGGAACCGTTGGAAGACAGCACCTCAGAGACCACCCGAATCACGTAGGGGAACTCTTCTTGCTTGGGCAGGACCGGCAGAATGGCCCGCTCGGCGAGGGCACCGTGACCGATTTCTCGGCGACCGGGCGATCGCATGGGGCGAGTCTCGCCGACCGAGTAGGGCGGCATGTTGTAGTGGTGCAGATAGCGCTTCTGCTCGTCGGGGTGCAGATCGTCGAGCTCCTGGGCATCGCCGGGGGTCCCGAGGGTCACGACCGACAGGACCTGGGTGAGGCCCCGCTGGAAGAGGGCGCTGCCGTGGACCCGCTGGGGCAGGACGCCAACGCGGCTGCTGATGGGGCGCACCTGATCGAGCTTGCGGCCATCGACGCGGACGCCGTCCTCGACGATCTGGCGACGCATCAGCTCTTTGGTCACGCTCTTGAAGACATTGCCCAGGGTTTTGGGGCTTTCGGCGACGACGGCTTGGACCGGACTGCCGTCTGGCAGCTCGGCGATCGCCGCAGCGACGCTCTCTTTGATCGTGTCGAGCTCTGCATCGCGGCTGGGCTTATCAAGCTCAAACTTGCGCAGAACGGCTTTGATGCCGTCGGTGGCGCGATCGCGAATGAAATTCTCCAGAGTCGGGTCGACCTCCGGCGGGGCGACCTGGATCAGCTCGATGCCGAGCTCCTTCATCAGGTCGCGCTGGGCCTGAATCAGGTCGCGCACCGCCTCATAGCCAAAGTCGATCGCCTCGATGATGTCCTGCTCGGGCAGCTGATTAGCGCCGGCCTCCACCATGATCACGCCTTCGGGGGAGCCTGCCACGACTAGGTCGAGGTCACCATTCTCGATTTCGCTGTAGGTCGGATTGATGATGAAGTCATCGCCCACTAAGCCGACGCGCACGGCTGCCATGGGGCCATTGAAGGGAATTTGGGCCAGGATGGTGGCGATCGAAGCACCCGTCACGGCTAGAACATCGGGCGGGACCCGCTCATCCATCGACATCGTGGTCGCAACCACCTGAATGTCTTCGCGCAGCCACTGAGGGAACAGGGGCCGCATCGGGCGGTCAATCAACCGGCAAATCAGGGTTGCTCGCTCCGGAGGACGTCCCTCCCGGCGCAGAAATCCGCCCGGAATCCGGCCACCGGCGTACATTCTCTCTTCGTAATCCACCAGCAGCGGCAAGAAATCAATGCCTTCTCGTGCCCCAGCGCGCGTAGCTGTGACCAAAACCGAGGTATCCCCAGATTCAATCAGGACTGAGCCGCCTGCTTGGGGGGCCAACAGGCCTACTTTGAGCCGAATATCCCGACCATCGAAGGATATCGACTTATCAACCTCTTCCATGTAATGCTTGTTCCTTACATTTTTCACATTCTCTCTGGCAATCGTAGCACTGATGAACTGGGCCTGCTAAGCATACAATCGCAGGTTGTCAAGGGGAGGGGGGAATATTTCTCCCCAGGGACTCAGCTTTGCTGAAACCAGGCGGCCAGAGCGACTGCGAGGGCATCGGCGGCGTCGTCCGGCCTAGGAATTTCACTCAGCGACAGCTCTCGAGCGACAGCGGCCTGGACTTCGCGCTTTTCGGCGTTGCCGTAGCCGGTGATGGCCTGCTTGATCTGGGCGGGGGTGAACTCGATCAGGGGCACCTGGTGCTGGGCGAGGACCAGCAGAATGACGCCGCGCGCCTGGGCGACGGGAATGGTGTTTCCCATGCGATAGAAGAAAAACTTTTCGATGGCGACGAGGTCGGGCTGCCACCGATCGAGCAGGGTGTGGAGGTCTTCGTAGATGGTGTTGAGGCGCAGGCCGATGTCGGTGTTGGCGGGGGTCTGGATCACGCCAAAATCAAGGGGTTCAGGGAGGCTGTCGCCCTGGCGCGATCGCGATCGCGGGCACAGTACCACCCCAAACCCCAAGATAGCCAGCCCTGGATCGAGACCCAGGATGCGTTGTTTCACGCGTTAGCGAGCGCTCAGTTGGCCAACGCCATTGGTTGCGCTGTTGTTTGCCTCCGGATCGGGGAGCCCAAACACGCGGCAGAAGATCTTCTCGACCTTGTAGCCGGAGTCGATGGACTCGAGGGGATCCTTGCGCAGACGGTGACGCAGGCACAGGGCGATGATGCGCTGGATGTCGTTAACGGTGACTTCGGTGCGGCCCTCGAAGGCGGCCAGAGCTTTGGCGGCGCGGTTGGTGACGATGTCGCCTCGCAGACCGTCAACGTCGAGCTCGGCGCACACTTGGGAGATCTGCACTTTCATGTTGTGGGCGATCGTCACAGAGGGAAGGCGATCGCGGGCGCTGACCAGCTTTTGCTGGATCTCGTCCTGCTGAGCTTGGTACTTCTCCAGGAAGCTCGGAGGATCTTGGTCAAACTCCGATCGCTGTTCGACGATCTGGACGCGCAGGTTCGGCTCTTTCACCGTGCGGATCTCGGCGTGCATGCCGAAGCGATCGAGCAGCTGGGGACGCAGTTCGCCCTCCTCGGGGTTGCCCGAGCCGACGAGGACAAAGCGGGCGGGGTGGCGAATGGAGATGCCTTCCCGCTCCACGGTGTTCCAGCCGGAAGCGGCGGAGTCGAGCAGCACGTCGACCAGGTGGTCGTCGAGCAGGTTGACTTCGTCCACGTAGAGAATGCCGCGGTTGGCCTTGGCAAGCAGCCCCGGTTCAAAGGCTTTGACGCCTTCGGCGAGGGCTTTTTCGATGTCGATGGTGCCGCAGACGCGGTCCTCGGTAGCACCGAGGGGCAGGTCGACCATCAGGACTTTTTTGCGAGCGACGGGGAGCTCGGTGCCGTTCTCGACGCGGGCGCGCACGTCATCGCTCATCAGTTCTGGGTCGCGCGGATCGCTGTTGAAGGGGTCATCGGCGACGACTTCAATCTCGGGCAGCAGGTCCGCGAGGGCGCGGATGGTGGTGGATTTACCCGTGCCGCGATCGCCCATAATCATCACCCCGCCAATTTTGGGATCGATGACATTTAGCATCAGCGCCAACTTCATCTCCTCTTGGCCCACGATGGCGCTAAAGGGAAAGATGGGGCGGCGGGTTGCTTTGGCTGAGGTGCTGGCTGGGACAGTAGAACTCACGGGGATTACCTAAAACCTATGAATTTCTAGGGACTTCCATCATTCTGCCATACAGACTTCCCGGAAATTGATCGGGATGCCGTCTGAGGGGATTTTCCCGCTGCTAGCGATGGGTGTGAAAGTGGCGCGATCGCGCTGGTTAGCGATCGCGCAGACTGCTGACCGGTGGGCGGCGATCGCCCGTCGCCAGCTGCCGAAAATCGCGCAGAGCCGCACTGGCCGAGGGATAGCGATCGTTAAAGTGATAAGCCACCATGCGATCGAGGACGTCTCCCACCTCGTCGCTGACCTTGGCCAAGTGCTGCCAGCGGACGCTGCCGGTGTCGGGGTCCACCGGCAAGCGCCAGGGCGAAATGCCCGTCAGCGCCTGCACGCCGATCATGCCAGCGGCGTACAGGTCGCTCGTGACATTGGGATGGCCAGCTAGCTGCTCCGGCGGCGCGTAGCCCCGCGTCCCGATGGCGACGGTTTCCTCGTCGGCTTGCCCGTCTAGGGTCCCAGAGGGCTGGATCTGCTTGACCGCCCCAAAGTCAATCAGGATCAGGCGTCCATCGCGATCGCGCCGCATCAGGTTGTTGGGCTTGATGTCGCGGTGAATCACGTGATGGTCGTGGACAAACACCAAAATTTCCAGCAGGTCCGCGAGCAGCTTGATCACGCTCTCCTCACTCTGGCGCTGGTCCATGGGCAGCTCTTCGCCGATCGGGTGGCCCGGCACAAAGTCCTGCACCAGAAAAAACTCCTGATTTTCTTCGAAATAGGCCAAAAGTTGAGGAATTTGGTCGTGATGGCCGAGAACTTCTAGAATTTCGGCTTCGGTATTGAACAGGCGGCGAGCAACCTGCAAGAACCGGGTGTCTTGGCGGGCTGGCATCAGCCGCTTGATCACGCACTCCGGCTCGCGCGGTCGCTGGGTGTCGATGGCGCGGTAGGTAATGCCGAAGCCGCCCGAGCCGAGGGTGCTCTGGATGCGGTAGCGCCCGCCGATCAGGCTGGACCGATGGGCGCTGCTGGGAGGGCGATCGCCCACGGGAGCAGGCAGGGGAGGAAGGGCCGTATTGGAGCCAATGTCTGTCGTGGCCAGGTTCGGATCGCTCGAGGTCTCCGCCACCGTGGGAAACTGCTCTGGCTGGCCCTGATAGACCACGGTGCTCGCTTCATTGACGCTGCTGGAGCCCTGATAGACCACAGTGCTCGCCTCGTCTGACTCGCCGGTGTCGCCCGTGGGCTGATAGAGCGCCGTTGTTTCGCCAATCGCGGACGGAAGGCTAGGAGCGGTGGGACTTTCCTTCAGGATGCTGTGGAGCAGGGCGATGGTCCGCTCTTGGTCCTGCACGCGGGCCAGCATAGCCTGCCGGACCTGCTGGGCCTGATAGTTCAGGTACAGCAAAACCCCGGCACTCGTGGCGATCGCCCCCAGCAAGGGCGGCACCAGCGGCACCCAGCCCAGATTGAGAAACAAAACATAGCAAGTGCCGAACAGACTGCCAACGGCGATCGCCACCGCCGCCCCCCAGGCCAGCGGGTGACGAAACCGCCACGCCAGCGCCCCTGCGAGCAACGCCCATCCCCATGTCCAAAGCCCCTCTGCCCACTGGGGCAGTCCCCAAAACAGCGACTCCTCCCCTTCCGCGAGCCGCAGAAGATGGCTGACCATCTGAGCGTGGAGCGTCACCCCGGGCATGAGGTACGCCTCTTTGCGCGCCGCGCTGTAAGGCGTCGCAAACAAATCCTTGGCGCTCGGAGCCACCGTCCCCAGGAGGACCACCTTGCCCCGGACCCACTCCTCTTGGACCTCGCCCCGCAGGAGCTGGCTCAAACTCACCTGCCGACTCACCCGATCAAAAGAGTGGTAGTCCAGTAGCAGCTGATAGCCGCGCGTATCGAGATTGTGGTAGCCCCCCGCTCGCCGGGTCAAGGGCTCCAAGATCGCCTCTCCCAAGAAAATCCTTCGCAGGTTCGGCGGCTGGTTGCGCGGCTGGACGCCCTCTGCGGCCAGATAGGCGATCGCCAGTCGCCACGCGAGGGAATAGTACACCTGATTGTCGACCGTGCCGATCAGCAAGCTGCGCCGCACCGTGCCGTCCACGTCCACCACGTAGTCATTGAAGCCCACGCGCTCGGGAGGGACGCCCGGTGGCGGCGCCACCCCCGCCGAAGTCGCGTCTCCTAGCTTGGTAATGGCAATCACATTGGGAGCTGCCAGCGCCTTCAAAAGGCGATCGCGCCCCGGCGGCTGCGGCGTCGAGCGGTAAATGTCCACGCCAATGGCCCGGGGGCGATCGCGCTGCAAAATCTCCAGCGCCTCCGCCACCGTTTGGTCAGACAGCGGCCACTCCTGACGCTGCTCGATGTCCTCCTCCGTAATCCCGACCACCAGCAGTCGCGGATCGCTCTCTCCCGTGGGACGCAGCTGCACCAGGCGATCGAACGCTTGCAGTTCAGCCACCTCCAGCCAGCCCAGCTCTTGCCCGACCAAAAGGCCGCCCGTCACCACCACACTGGTCAGCAAAACGGGATGTCCAACCCGGCGGCGCCAGCGCTGCCAGTCGCCCAAAGACTTCGCCGGAGGCGTCCAGCCCCGCAGATCCTGAAAAAACCGGCGCAATCGTCTCATGGTTTCACTGCACGCTCTTTCCCGCTCAACTTCAACGGCAGCCCCCGCAGGCTTGCCCTTTTCCAGGCCCAGCGCAGCCCCAAGGTGCTCTGGCTCTGGCCATCAAATGAGCGAAATCCTCCGCTTGCTCACCACGTTGGCATCCGCCGCAAAAGATCCTCCGCCTCCTCCACCACCAGCGCGGGCGCAAAGAAGTAGCCTTGGCCATACTCGCAGCCAAGAGCCCGTAGATGGGCCAGTTGATCAGCCGTCTCGATTCCTTCTGCAATGATATCCATGCCCAGGTTGTGTCCCAACAAAATGATGGTGCGAGCAATCTCTGCATTTTCACTGGCATCCGTCATGTGGCTCACAAAGGAGCGATCGATCTTGAGGGTGTTGGTGGGGAACCGGTGCAGATAGCTCAGCGAGGAGTAGCCTGTGCCAAAGTCGTCGATGCTGAGCTGGAGATGCAGACCCCGCAGCCGCTGGAGCAGCGTGATCGTAGACTCCACATCATCCATGACGACGCTCTCTGTAATCTCTAGTTTCAGGCTGGAGGGCTCCAGACACGTCTGGGTCAGCACCGTCTGGATGTGATCGACCAGCTCGGGCTGGGAAAGCTGGCGGCCGGAGAGATTGACGCTGACGCTGAGGGGCGGCGACTGGGGAAAGAGGCTCTGCCACTGACAGATTTGGTTGCAGGCCTGATCGAGGGTCCACTGACCGATGGGAATGATCAGCCCGGTTTCTTCGGCCACCGGAATAAATTCTCCCGGCGAGACTAGGCCCCGGTGGGGATGCTGCCAGCGCAGAAGAGCTTCGAAACCAGCGATTTTGCCGCTTTTGAGACACACGAACGGCTGATAGCGCAGGTGAAATTCGTTGCGCTCGAGGGCTCGCCGCAGGTCGGTTTCCAGCTGGAGCCGGGTGACGGCTTGCTGGCGCATCCCTTTGGCAAAGATTTCGTGGCGGGCTTTGCCGAGGGACTTGGCGCGATACATGGCGGTGTGGGCGTCGCGGAGCAGCTCTTCGGGGCGGTGCTCGTAGCCGCTCTGGTTGAAGGCGATGCCGACGCTGACCGTGGTGAAGATTTCGTGCTCGTCCACGATAAAGGACTGGGTCAGCTCTTGCTGCACCTGGTGGGTGACCTGCATGGCGGTGCTGAGGTCATCGACGGCTTCGAGCAAGATGGCGAATTCGTCGCCGCCGACGCGGGCGAGGCGATCTCCCGGTCGCAGACAGGCCCGCAACCGCTGGGCGATTGACACCAGCAGTCGATCGCCCACCGTGTGGCCCAGGCTTTCGTTGATCGTCTTGAAGCGGTCTAGCCCCAAGAACAGCACGATAAACAAATAGTCGGGCTGGTGGTGGGTGCGGGCGATCGCCCGCTGCAGAAGCTTGCTAAACATGGCCCGGTTGGGCAGCCCCGTCAGGTCATCGTGAAAGGCGCTGTAGACTGCCCGCTGGGTGACCACCGTTGCACTGGTGACCACCAGCGCGATCGCCGCCGGCACCAGCGGGATCCAGCCCGCCTGGGTATAGGCCAAAAAACACAGCCCAAATAGCCCGCTCAGGGCGATCGCCTCCCCCACCCCCAGCAGCGCCGGATGATAGACCCGCCAGGCCAAAACCCCCCCGATCAGCGACCAGCCCAAAATCCACAGCACCTCCCCCCCATCACCCCAAAACCAAATCAGCCGCTGATCATCCAGCACCGCCCCCAAGATCTGGCTCACCATTTGAGCCTGAATCAAAATCCCCGCCGTCAAATGCTCCGGCCGCGAAGCAGACCGGTAGGGCGTCGCAAACAAATCCTTCGTGCTGCGAGCCGTCGCCCCAATCAGCACCACCTTCCCCTTCACCCAGTCCGGATCCACCTCGCCCTGGAGCACCTGGGTCAGCGTCACCTGCCGCGCGATACTCGTCGACGACCGGTAATGCATCAAAATTTGGTAGCCCCGCGCATCCAAATCTTGGTAGCCCCCCGCCGTCGGCGACAGCGGCTCAAACACCCGATTCCTGAGCCGCATCACCGAGCGATCGCGGGCACTGCTGGCCGGCTCAATCCCCTGAAGCGCCAAATATCTCAGCGCCAGCCGCAGCGAAAAACTGTGCAGCACCTTCCCCTGATCCGACGCAAACAGCAGGTTTCGGCGAATCACCCCATCCGGGTCGAGCACCACATCATTGAAGCCCACCAGCGTCTCAGAAACGCCCCGAGGAGCCGGTACTCCTCCACCTTCCGGCGTCCCAATATTGGTAATTGTGACCACATCAGACTGCCGGAGATAGCTCAGCAGCTCCTGCGTCCCCGGCGGCTGAGGCACATCTCGATAAATATCCAGCCCGACCACCGCCGGCTCCATCGCCTCCAGCTTTTGCAGAAGCCGCAGCATTGACCGATCCGAAATCGGCCAGCTCTGTTGCGCCTGGATATCCGTCTCAGAGATCGCCACAATTAGCAGCCGCGGGTCTGGATTTGCATTCGGCTGTAGCCGCACTATCCAGTCAAACGCCGCCAGCTCAAGCGCCTGCAAGCCGCCTACCTGCCTGACACCCAAAACTAGCCCCGTCATGATCAAGCTAGTCAGCAGCATTGAGCGGCTCAATGTAGGGCCTGTGAGCCTCAAAGTGCCTTGTCGAAGCTGCCGACGGAGCGCCGAAAAAGAGTTGAGATACAAGTGCCGAGAGAACTTAGCGAGCACAGAAATCTAGAGAAGACCAGGATTTGAACACGGGGACATCAACACAAAGTCAAAACAAGACAACAGGGATGGAGGTGTGAATGCTGCTCTAAGAGCGACAGCGCTTCAAGCCATTGCAAATCCTAGTGGACTGCAAAAACACCCTGAGTCTTTCTGGTGAGCAAACAATACCAGATGCCTGGTTCCCTATACGGAAAAGCATCCACTCTTCTGCGAAAGCAAGGGCAACAGAGACCGCACCCGCGCTTCCTTCGTTGCCCTAGGGGTGAAATGTTTTTCCGCAAGTTGATTCGCTAGCAGATTGATTAGCGATCGACAAACTTAGGGTTTAAGAAATTCTCAACAAGGATGGAGTGAGGGCTGAGTGAGTGAGGCAGACCCATGAATGACTCAAGCAGTAGATGCACTGGTGAACGATAAACCGAAGACTCAACAGTTAAGACGCTAACCCTGGACAGAAATCTGCCGTTCTCTAATACTTTGTCAAGCCTAACTCAAGCCATCAGGAACGTCCTGAAATTATGCGGAGCCTCAGCGGCAAGCGCAGAATTGGGGATCACGGCTTTGGGGCCGCGCTCCGTCTCCCTTGCGGACTAGAGTAGATGGCCCAAAGCCTCTGGCTAACTGGAGGTCGTGTCCGTGGGAGTTGCAGAGTGCCTGCCCAAGCAGGTCCGCTAGAGACGGTCTGTCATGCCCTCTGAGCCTTGTATCCCAGGGAAAGCATGTCGCCCATGAAAAGCTGAATATTCGAGGCATTGCCAGGAGCAAACTGGCAAAGTCAACTCACGATGCTGGCTAGGGCCAGTTCCTGCAAATCTTGGCAGTCAAGGCTGAAAGAGCCGGGTTGTTGACGGTTGCAGTGAATCCCAGCGGCACGTCTCAGGACTGCTCTGGCTGCGGAGTCAAAGTTCCCAAGACACTTGAGGACAGGATTCATGCCTGTCCTGAGTGCGGGCTGACGATAGACCGTGACCACAATGCAGCGGTCAACATCAAGTCTTTGGCGGTAGGGCATTTCATCAATAAAGCTCAGGAAACGCCCGATGGGTTATCAGGGGTCACTGAGCAGCCTACACCGTATATGTCAGTGTCGGTGTAGGAGTATGTCACGTGTCCTAGAATGCCCTTATTGCGACAAAAGTAGATCTTTAAGTATGGCGACTCAACTGCAAATTCCGGTCGTGGTCAATGGGGCAGCCGGTAAGATGGGCCGTGAGGTGGTGAAAGCTGTAGCCAGTGCACCGGATATGACCTTGTTAGGTGCTGTAGATCTATCGCCAGAATGCCAGGGGAAGGACGCAGGGGAAGTGGCGGGGTGTGGTCCTCTAGAGGTGCCAATCACGCAGGATCTGGAGGCGACGCTGGCGTTTGCGGCTCAGCAGCGCGATCCGGCGGTCTTGGTGGATTTTACCCATCCTAAATCGGTATATGAGAACATTCGGGCGGCGATCGCCTACGGTGTGCGGCCCGTGGTGGGCACCACGGGTCTGAGCCCTGAGCAAATTCAGGAGCTAGCCGAGTTTGCAGACAAAGCCAGCATGGGATGCGCCCTCATTCCCAACTTCTCCATTGGGATGGTCCTATTGCAGCAGGCTGCGATTCAGGCCTCCAAGCACTACGATCACGTAGAAATTATCGAGCTGCACCACAATCAAAAAGCCGATGCGCCCAGCGGCACCGCCGTCAAAACGGCGGAGCTGCTCGCAGAAATGGGCAAAACCTTTAACCCTCCTCTGGTCGAAGAGACCGAGAAGATGAAAGGGGCTCGAGGGGCCGAGGCTGGGGAAGGCATTCGCATTCACAGCATTCGCTTGCCGGGGCTGATCGCGCACCAAGAGGTGATTTTTGGGTCGCCGGGGGAGACCTACATCCTGCGTCACGACACCTCCGATCGCGCGTGCTACATGCCGGGCGTGCTGCTGACCGTCCGCAAAGTCCTGCAGCTCAAGTCCTTGGTCTACGGCCTAGAGAAGCTGCTCTAGGGTGATCGCCCCTTTCTGGGTCAGCAAAAATATCCCCCTCTGACCCTTAGGTTAGAGGGGGATTCTGGTTATCGAGGCGACGACCTCAAGGCGATCGCTTACTCGTCCTCTTCGTCCATCGCGTCGTAGGACTCTCCGTCATCCAGGATGGGCGATGGCAAATCATCTCGCAGACGAGATTCAAAGCCATAACCCATCCGGTCTTCGAAGCCCGGCTCCAGACCGTAGCTACGAGCGGTGCGATCGTCAAGCACGACATTTTGGAAATCAACATCCTCATCGAGAATGCTGCTGCCGTCATAGGACAGATCGACGTCCGTGCTCGAAACCTCCTCGTAGGCATTGAAGCCCGTACCCGCCGGAATCAGACGACCGATGATCACGTTTTCCTTCAGACCTCGCAGCCAGTCGGACTTGCCTTCGATCGCGGCTTCCGTCAGGACGCGAGTCGTTTCCTGGAAGCTCGCTGCCGAAATAAAGCTGTCCGTGTTCAGCGATGCCTTGGTGATGCCCAGCAGGACCGGCGTGTACTCAGCCGGCGCGCCACCCGTGATCGACATGGCTTCGTTGACTTGCTCCACCTGGTAGAGCTCGACCAGCTCACCCGGCAGCATCGTCGTATCACCGCCATCGTCGATCCGAGCCTTGGACGTCATCTGACGCACGATCACTTCGATGTGCTTGTCAGAGATATCGATGCCCTGAGACTGGTACACCGACTGCACTTCGTTCACCAGGAACGTCTGAACCGCCTCGAGGCTGATCAGCGCCGCTTCGTGAACGCCCTTGCTTTCCCGATGGAATCGGAAGAGGCTCTCGAGAATTTCGTGGGGGTTCGCAGGGCCATCCGTGAGACGCTCCGCGACGTTGACCCGCTGGCCATCGGACACAATGACGTTTTGGCCAGAGCCGATGGGGTACTCGGTGATGACGCCGTCATCCTCGATGATCTTGATCTCGACAGCTTCGTCTTCGTTGAAGACCACCTGAGCATTACCCGGGCGAACTGCCAAGACACAGGCCTCTTTCGGTTTGCGGGCTTCCAGCAGCTCCTCAATTCTCGGGAGACCCTGAATGATGTCGCCCGTCTTGGCCCGCTCAAACACCAGCAGCACCAGATTGTCGCCCCGCTGAACCAGGCTGCCGTCATCGACGTGCAGGACGGCACCGGGAGAGACGCGATAGGGACGTGCAATGCGCAGCACAATTTCACTATCGGTCACCCCCACAACCTGGCCTGACTCTTCAGCGACGAGACCCGGCGCTAGGGTTGAGCCAGCAACGATGAGATCGCCGGGCTTGACGGTGACTTTCTTGCCCTCGGTGTTGATGGAGAAGCGATCGGCGCTGCGAACCACCAGCACACGACGAATGGCTTCGCTGCCTTCGCGAATACCGCGTACTTCACCTGCTTCCTTACACTGGATCTCGGTGCGGGCAACGACTGCACCGGCTGCGATCTGGTCGCCGTCTTGGACAAGGAGACGGGTGTGAGTGCTGCCTTGAGTGGGATCAGCGGCGACGTCACGGCGAATCACGAGGGATTCCAAGATCACGAGCTGGAGGCGCAGGACCTCGGAATCTTCCTCATCGGGAATGAGCTCGATGTCGGCGGCCAGAGGCTGGGGCCCTTCTTGATCGATTTCAAGAATGAGTTGGGTTCTCAGCAGCTCTAGACCCTCGACCGATTTGACGCGCTCGCCGTCTTTGTACGGAATCCGCTGGATAGCGCGCAGACGGATGGAGCGGCCAGCGTCCTCGGGGCCTTCGGCAACCGTGGACTCTTGGCTCGGGACGGCGGGGTCGTCGGGGACGTGGAACTCGGTGACAGGACGCAGCAGGACGGCGGGGCCTTCGGGGGTTTCCACATACTCGATGTAGCGAAGTTCGGTGGCGGTGACGCCGGGCAGAACTTCTTGACCCGCGTTGGCGAGACTACCGTCTTGGCTGATCATTTCATCTGGATGATCCACCATGTGCAGATCGCCGGGCTTGATGACGATCTCGCGCAGAATGTCGTTTTTCTGCGTGACTTCTACGACGCCGCTGCTCTGGCAGAAGATGTCTTTGACAACCTCGGTGCCGGCTTCGACGTACTGGCCGTCTTCCACCATGAGCAGGGAGATGTCTTTGTTGACTTCGTGGGCTTCTTCCGGAATCCAGAGGATGGTGCCGCCCTGGATCACTTCGTAGCCTTGCTTGGCTTTGCCTTTTTTGGAGACTTCGACGCCGGAGAATTTGATGATGCCGCCGGTGTTGGTGCGGTAGCGATCGTCGATGAGCTCGGCAACGACTTGGTTACTCAGGACTTTGGTGCCGGGAGCGGCTTTGAGGGAGAAGCGCTGACCGTTGCTGGTCTCGATCAGGTAGTGCTCGCGGCCTTGGTAGCTTTCGGCGCGAACTTGCGCTTGGTCGAGCAGGACGGAGGCGGTGATGATCTCGACTTCGCGGCCGCCTTTACCCTCGTTTTCTTGGGGAAGACGTACGAGACCGCCGTGCTCGGTGACGAGTTTGGTTTCGGCGAGAACGTCGTTGTCGCCAACGCGATCGCCGTTTTTGACCGTCGGTTCTGCGCCCGGCAGCAGGTTGTACACCTCACCCGAGAGAACCCAGATCAGGCCGCCTCGCTGAGCGATGCGGGTGGTGTTGCCCTGACGGTCTTTCTTTTCTTCCGGCTGGACCTGGTCAAAGCGCACTTCGCCAGCGAGGTCGGAGGCCACGTCTTTGGTCGCTTTCTCGGTGGATTTGCGACCGCGACCACCCAGCAAGACTTCGGCCAGCATCTGGTCTTTGATGACGCGATCGCCGTCTTGGGTGTAGAGGGTCGAACTCTGGGGAATGCTGATGGTTTCCTTGCGGTTGTTCTCGCCCTCGAGGATTACCTCGATGTTGCTCTCGATCACCAGCGCGTCGTCGCCGTGACGGGTCCGGAAGGCGCGAGCCCGCAGTCGTTTGGGGTGACGAATCACGCCGTCGAAGGGAGCGCGCACCAGACGAGCCATTTCTCCGGTGAAGACGCCGCCCGTGTGGAAGGTCCGCATCGTCAGCTGGGTACCCGGCTCACCAATGGACTGAGCCGCAATGATCCCCACGGCTTCTCCGAGATCCACAAAGTGGGCGTGGGCCAAGCTCCAGCCGTAGCAGTGCTGACACACCGAGCGAGTGGCCTCGCAGGTGAGGGGCGATCGCACCACCACACTGGCAACCCCAGAGCGATCGATCAACCGCGCCAAGTCTTCAGAAATATCTTGGTTGCGCGTCGCGATCACCTCGCCCGTTTCAGGATGCACAACATCCCGAGCCAAGACTCGACCCAGCAGGCGATCGCCCAGCGGGATCAGCACGCGATCGCCATCCGTCATCGGCCGGATTGTAATGCCGCGCTCCGTTCCGCAGTCGATCTCTCGAATAATCACATCCTGAGACACATCCACCAGACGGCGCGTCAGATAACCCGAGTCCGCCGTCCGCAGCGCCGTGTCTACCAGACCCTTACGAGCGCCGTAAGACGAAATAATGTACTCCGTAACCGTCAGACCCTCTCGGAAATTGGTCTTAATCGGAATATCAATAATTTCCCCTTGCGGATCCGCCATCAGGCCCCGCATGCCCACCAGCTGGCGAACCTGGGAAATATTACCCCGCGCTCCCGAGAACGCCATCATGTACACCGAATTCAGCGGGTCGTTCGAGCGGAAATAGCGAACCACCTCATCCTTGAGCTCTTCACTGGTGCCATTCCAGGTGTCAATCACCTTCTGGAATCGCTCCACCTCCGTAATCTCGCCGCGAGAGTAGCGCTCCTCCGTTGCCCGAATCTTCTGCTCCGCAGACTCCAGCAATTGACGCTTACTGGGAGGGACCTTCAAATCATCAACGCTGATCGACACCCCCGCCCGCGTCGCATACTGGAAGCCCAAGCCCTTGAGCTCGTCAGCCACCTGCGCCGTACGAGCCGTCCCGTAATGGGTAAACGCCCACGCGATCAGCTTCTTGAGCTGTCCCTTATCAACGACTCGGTTGCGAAAAACCACCTGCTCGGGCTTCTGACCAGAATTTTGCTGTGCCATCGTTAACCTTGCGCCTCTTCCCTATACTGCTGCGTTCTGACCCAGTCCGAGCTGCCACTTCGAGCGAAGGGCAGCTCCAGTCGACTCCTAGACTGCCAGAACGTCCTGAATGGTCTTGTTGAAGATAATGCGACCCGGTGTGGTCCAGACATACTGGGAAATCACTTCCCCATTCTCATCCTCCCGAACCCGCCGCAGAGGAATGCCCGACTTCACACCCTTGTACAGCTTGACTCTCGTGCCGTCAGCGGCCTCCTCGATCTCCGGCTCACCTTCTGCCTCATCCGCATCAACGGCGCCGTCAAAGCGCACCCAAATATAGGCGTGCAGATCTACCTGCTGCTGCTCAAAAGCCACAATGGCGTCCTCAAGGTTGGCAAAGTAGCGTCCAGAGCCCTTCATGCTAGTAGGGTTGTGAGCCGTCAAGTAATAGCAGCCCAACACCATGTCCTGACTCGGCGTCACAATCGGCCGCCCCGTTGCAGGCGAAAGAATGTTGTTGGACGCCAGCATCAGCAGTCGAGCTTCTGCCTGGGACTCCAGAGAGAGCGGCACGTGCACCGCCATCTGGTCTCCGTCGAAGTCCGCGTTGAACGCAGGACACACCAGCGGGTGCAGCTGAATTGCGCGCCCCTCCACCAAGATCGGCTCAAAGGCTTGGATGCCCAAGCGGTGCAGCGTCGGGGCTCGGTTTAGCAGGACAGGGTGACCATCGATCACCTCTTCCAGCACATCCCAAACGCTAGAATCACCCCGCTGGATCAGCTTTTTCGCCGCCTTGATGTTGTTCACTAGGCCCTGACGAATCAGCCGATGAATCACAAAAGGCTGGAAGAGCTCGATCGCCATCTCCCGCGGCAAACCGCACTGATGAATCCGAAGCTTCGGACCCACCACGATGACCGAACGACCAGAGTAGTCAACCCGCTTACCCAGGAGGTTTTGGCGGAAACGGCCCTGCTTACCTTCAATGATGTCCGAGAGCGACTTCAGAGGGCGGTTGTTGGCGCCCACCACCGTCCGGCCCCGGCGACCGTTGTCAATCAGGGCATCCACGGCCTCCTGTAGCATCCGCTTCTCGTTGCGGACAATAATTTCAGGCGCCAGGATTTCCTGCAGACGCGCCAAACGGTTGTTGCGGTTGATGACGCGCCGATAGAGGTCATTCAGGTCAGAGGTCGCGAAGCGGCCCCCGTCTAGCTGGACCATAGGCCGCAGGTCGGGCGGAATCACCGGAATGTAGGACAGCACCATCCAGTCCGGCTGAGCGCCCGTCGCGATGAAGTTGTCAATCACCCGCAGGCGCTTGATCAGCTTGGCGCGCTTTTGGCCCTTGGAGGTGGCGATTTCTTCCCGGAGCTTTTCTGCCTCTTCTTCCAGCTGAATGTCTTGCAGCAGGCGCTCCAGCGCTTCTGCCCCGATACCAACTTCGACTCCCACCAGCTGAGAGTCTTCGCTGTAGAGCTGATCTTCAATCTCGAGCCACTGGTCTTCGGTCAGCAGCTGTTTGTAGGCAAGGTTGTCAGCATTGCCAGGATTCAACACCACATAGGCGTTGAAATAAACAATTTGCTCGACATCGCGCAGCGGCATGTCCAGCAAGATCGCCATGTAGCTGGGAATTCCCTTGAGGTACCAAACGTGGGCTACGGGAGCAGCCAGCTTGATATACCCCATGCGGTGACGCCGAACGCGGGATTCTGTAACCTCGACACCGCAGCGCTCGCAAACGATGCCCCGGTGACGCACCCGCTTATATTTTCCGCAGTGGCATTCCCAGTCTTTTGCGGGTCCAAAGATCCGCTCACAGAAAAGACCGTCCATTTCCGGCTTGAGAGTCCGGTAGTTGATGGTTTCAGGTTTGGTAACCTCTCCCACTAGCTGACCGTTGGGCAGGGTTCGCTCGCCCCACTGCCGAATTCGATCCGGCGATGCCAGACCAATTTTGACGTAATCAAACCGCTGTTCTAGCTTCGGCATCACTTACAGCCTTTCCTTATGTCTACTGGCTTGCTTCGTTCTGAAATTATGAGCGCTACGTCTCAAAGGAGGGTTGAGCGAGCTCTGAGGGGGTGAAGATGGCCCGGCTCAACGCTTGAGTTGTCAGGAAAGTTTCAAGTGGGTGAGGAAGCAGCGACTTCGAGCTTTTGAAGGCTGACTTCCCCACCCTGGGACGGCTCTAGTCTTCCTCTTCGATCATTTCCTCACGGGAGATGGACTCATAGGTTGGTCGAGAGGGAGCTCGCCGACTGTTAACGTCTGCCATCAAATCGACTTCTTCATCGAGGCTAGTGCCGTCATCCTTGGTGTCAATTTTGTGGACTGCTACATCCAAGCAGAGGGATTGCAGCTCTCGCATCAAGACCTTGAAGGACTCGGGGGTGCCGGGACGAGGAATGGCTTTGCCCTTGACGATCGCGTTGAGGGCTTCGTTTCGACCTTGCATGTCGTCGGATTTGACAGTCAGCAGTTCTTGCAAGGTATAGGCGGCCCCGAAGGCTTCGAGGGCCCACACTTCCATTTCTCCAAAGCGCTGACCCCCTTGCTGGGCTTTGCCGCCCAGGGGTTGCTGGGTGACCAAGGAGTAGGGACCGGTGGAACGGGCGTGGATCTTGTCGTCGACCAAGTGCACCAGCTTCAGCATGTAGGCTTTGCCGACGGTGACAGGGCGATCGAACGGTTCGCCGGTCCGACCATCGTAGACCTGGATTTTGCCCGGATCTTGAGGGTTATAGAGCCAATCCCAGTTGTACTGGCTGTCGGTTTGTTGGCGGTGGTCCTGGGCTTCTTGGAGCTTGCCATGCACGGTTTCTCTGGAGGTTTCAGGGCCGTGCATTTCGTCAAAGGGCGTGATCTTGAAGCGGACGTCGAGGTGTTCGCCAGCCCAGCCCAGCAGGCATTCAAAGACCTGACCAACGTTCATCCGCGAAGGCACACCGAGGGGGTTGAGCACGATGTCAACGGGCGTGCCGTCGGGAAGATAGGGCATATCTTCGATGGGCAAGATACGGGAGATGATGCCTTTGTTGCCGTGACGGCCGGCCATCTTGTCGCCCACCTGGATCTTGCGTTTCTGGGCAACGTAGACGCGCACCACCATGTTGGCGCCCGGCGGCAGCTCGTCGCCTTGCTCTCGGGTGAAGACCCGCACGTCTACGACGCGGCCTTTCTCCCCGTTGGGCACGCGCAGGGAGTTGTCTCGGACGTCGCGAGCTTTTTCGCCGAAGATCGCGCGCAGCAGTTTTTCTTCGGGGGGCTGGTCTGACTCTCCCTTGGGCGTGACTTTACCGACGAGGATGTCGCCGGCTTCGACCCAGGCACCAATCCGAATAATGCCGGTCTCATCGAGCTGCCGCAGAGCGTCTTCACCCACGTTCGGAATTTCGCGAGTGATTTCCTCGGGGCCAAGCTTGGTTTGGCGAGCCTCAATCTCGTATTTTTCGATGTGAATTGAGGTGTAGACGTCGTCATGGACGAGGCGCTCGCTGATGAGAATCGCGTCCTCGTAGTTGTACCCTTCCCAGGGCATGTAAGTGACGAGGATGTTTTGGCCTAGGGCCAGTTCGCCCCCTTCGGTGGCCGAACCGTCTGCCAGGATCTGACCTGCTCTCACGCGATCGCCCACAAACACGATCGGACGCTGATTTAGGCAGGTGTCTTGGTTAGACCGCTGATACTTTTGGATCTGGTAGTCGTGCTCTCGATTGTTCTCATCGCGAACGCGGATCCGGCGAGCGTCAACGTAGGTGACTTCTCCGTCGGTGCGGCTCACGATCACCATGCCAGAGTCTCGGGCAGCCTGGGCTTCTAGGCCCGTGCCGACCAAAGGACGCTCAGGCCGCAGCAGAGGAACCGCCTGCCGCTGCATGTTCGAGCCCATGAGCGCTCGGTTTGCGTCGTCGTGCTCAAGGAACGGAATCAGCGACGTTGCAACAGAAATAATCTGAACCGGCGACACGGCGACGTAGTCCACCTCGTTGGTGGTGGTCGTCGTGAAGTCCTGGCGGTAGCGGACAGGGACCGTTTCGCCCTGGATGTAGCCTTCCTCGTCCATCGGGATGTCGCCAGGGGCAACCCGCAGATCGTCCTCTTCGTCCGCCGTCATGTACATGGGCGCCTGATCTTTCAGGACGCGGCCGTTCTCGACCCGGCTAAAGGGGGTCTCGATAAAGCCATAGGCGTTGACGCGGGCGTGGGTGGCCAGAGAGCCGATCAGACCCGCGTTGGGGCCTTCAGGGGTCTCGATGGGGCAGATACGTCCGTAGTGAGACGGGTGAATATCGCGGACAGCGAAGCCAGCGCGCTCACGGGTTAGACCGCCCGGTCCAAGGGCGCTCAGGCGTCGCTTGTGCGTCAGCTCGGCCAGAGGATTGGTTTGGTCCATGAACTGAGACAGCTGGGAGGAACCAAAGAATTCCTTGATGGCTGCCACCAGCGGTTTGGGGTTGACCAGGGATGCGGGGGTCAGGGAGTCGGCATCGGAAACTGTCATCCGCTCACGAATGATGCGCTCTAGGCGGTTGAGGCCGACGCGCACTTGGTTTTGGAGCAGCTCACCCACGGAGCGGACCCGACGATTACCCAGGTGGTCAATGTCGTCGATAGATCCGATGTCAAACTCCAGGTTAATGAGATAGTCGATCGCCGCCAAGATGTCTTGGGGGGTCAGGACGCGAGTTCCTTCCGGAACGCTCAGGCGCAGCTTGCGGTTGATCTTGTAGCGACCCACTTTGCCTAGGTCGTAGCGCTTGGGATCGAAGAAACGAGACTCTAGAAGCTGAGCGCCGCCCGAGACGGTCGGAGGTTCGCCGGGGCGCAGCTTGCGATAGAGCTCCATGAGAGCTTCATCTTCGCTGTACTGCCCTTCTTTCTCAATGGTTTTTTGGAAGTATTCTGGGTGACGGAGGGCGTCAAAAATCTCGTTGTCGCTGAGGCCGAGGGCTTTGAGGAGAACCTGAGCCGAGAGCTTGCGGGTCTTGTCGATGCGAACCCAGACAAGATCGTTTTTGTCGGTCTCAAATTTTAGCCAGGCGCCCCGGTTGGGGATCAAGCTCGCGTTGTAGGTCCGGCGACCGTTTTTGTCGATCTCGGACTTGTAGTAGACGCCAGGGCTCCGGACGATCTGGTTGACAATGACTCGCTCAGCACCGTTGATGATGAAGGTACCGCGCTCGGTCATCAGCGGAAGATCGCCGATGAAGACTTCTTGTTCTTTGATCTCGCCGGTTTCTTTGTTGATCAGGCGAGTCGGAACGTACATCTGGACGGCGTAGGTGCTGTCGCGCCGCTTGGCTTCATCTACATCGTATTTGGGACTTTTGAGCTTATAGTCCTTACCAATGAAGTGAAGTTCTAGCTTGCCGGTGTAGTCCGTAATCGGGGAAAAACTGTCAAGTTCCTCGATGAGCCCTTCTTCCAGGAACCAGCGGAAACTAGCCCGCTGAATCTCAACTAAGTCTGGCAGAGTGAAAGCGGGTAGAGTATTAAGTTGATCAGTCATGCGTCTCCTCAAACGGGTCACGCCCAGCGCGAGTCCCAGATATTACACTACGTACGTGAAAATGTCAATAGAAAAAGTCTAGGTCCTACGTGAGAAGACCCAGACCCGTAGCTATTCAGATTAACGAGTCGCTATTGCAAAAGAACGGTATCGCTTGGCCTGAAAGGGTGGCTGGTCAGTGAATAGATAGCGATCGCCTAATGCGCAGAATGTTTGAACCAAAGGCCAAAGGGGGTAGGCGTCGACGGGCGGCTGTTCATTGTTCATTATGACGCAATCGCGCTAGAGTGGGCCGATTTGCTTTGGGGCGAGCTCGGAGAAGACGTCAATGCCGATGGGGAAAAACTGACCACCACGAGGCATTATTGAGTGACCGCAACAGGCAGCTTGAAAAGACACCGGGCGTTTTGGCTGGTTTGAGCCGCGATCGCCTCGAGGGATGTCTCTCGTAGCTGAGCGACTTGGGCGGCGACGTGACGAACGAAGGCCGGCTCGTTGCGCTTGCCCCGTTGGGGCACGGGCGCCAAGAACGGACAGTCAGTTTCGACCAGAAGGCGATCGCCCGGAACCAGGCGAGCAGAGTCTTGAATCTGCGTTGCTTTCTTGAAGGTCACGGTGCCGCTAAAGCTGATGTAGAGTCCCAGGTCTAGAAACCATTGTGTTTCTTCGGGAGTTCCACCCCAGCAGTGCATGACGCCCTTGACTGGACCTTGCTGCTGCCAAAACTCTTGCAAAATTTGAGCCATCTCTGCGGCGGCGTCGCGACAGTGAATGATGACTGGCAAGTCGAGCTGGTGGGCGATCGCGAGCTGCGCCCTAAAAGCAGCAACTTGCCGATCGCGGTCGTCAGCTTTGTAGAAGTCCAGTCCCGTTTCGCCAATGGCCACAACCTTGGCATCAGACTGGGCCAGTCGGCAGATTTCTTCGCCCATATCAGCGGTCCACTGATCCACATCCAGCGGATGTAGCCCCACGGCAAAAAAGACCTCGGGAAACCGGTGGGCCAAAGCCTGAATGCTCTGAAATTCAGACGGCTCAACACACGAATGAATCAGGTGTTCAACACCTGATTCTATCCATCGTTGTCGCACAGCCTCTATATCTTCTTTGAAGGTGTCAAAGTTGATATGAACGTGCGTATCAATGAGCGAAGTCGTCATTACTGCCGCGATTAACCTGATGTACGGGAACAGTGAACTGTCGAAGATAAGTTCTCAGAGAACCAGCAAGACAGCCTCACTGTCGTCGAAACTAAAGAGCTCAGGATGCAGCTGCCGCAGGAGCCGTATGGTGCTTGAGAACCTTGGCTAGGCGAGACTTCTTCCGGGCACCGGTGTTGGTGTGGAAGACGCCACGCTTGACGGCCTTGTCGATTTTGCTGAAGGCTTCAGCTTGGCGCTCATGGACCACCTTCAGTTGATCTTGACTCGGATTGGCCGCGTACTCGTCAACGGCGCTCAGATACTTCTTCGTGAGAGTCTTCACAGCCGATTTGTACGACTTGTTGCGAAGACGATTGCGCTCGGCAATTTGAACCCGTTTGATTGCAGACTTGATGTTTGCCACAGTCAGCCCCGAAAATGCGTCTACAGAGATTAACTATACAAAATGCTAGACGTATTATCATAGCATCCGCTCGCAAGATAGGGCGATCGCCTGGAAAATAAAAATCCGAGCTAAGCTAGAGAGACGAGTATAGGTCTGCGTAGCGGTTCTCGCTATGGTTAACTGAGAAGACCCATATCCCTAGCCGGTTCCCTCACGATTGGCGTATCAATTCCATGCTGCGAATTATTACTCAGCGAACTGAGGCACAGAATGAGCTTCGGCGCATCTGTGAGCGTACCCACGATGACCAAGTGGTTCACAAAGAAGCCACGGTCCGAGAAGTCCTTCAATCCATCAAGCGCCAAGGCGACAAGGCTCTTCTGCATTACACGGCCGAGTTTGACCAACAGCATCTCAAGCCAGAAGAACTCAGAGTCAGTGGCTCGGAGCTAGATGCTGCCTATCAGCAGGTGCCCAAAGAGCTTCTAGACGCCATCCGTCTTGCCTGTCGCCAGGTGGAGGACTTCCATCGCCAGCGTACGCCCAAAAGCTGGGTGCAGTTTGGTCAAGATGAAATTGTCCTGGGGAAGCGCTACACGCCCGTCGATCGCGCAGGACTGTATGTACCGGGTGGCCGGGCCTCCTATCCCAGCACAGTCATTATGAATGCTGTACCGGCGAAGGTGGCTGGGGTGCCGCGCATTGTGATGGTGACGCCGCCGGGTCCTGATAAAACAATCAATCCGGCAGTGCTGGTGGCGGCTCAAGAGGCAGGCGTCCAAGAGATTTATCGGGTTGGGGGGGCTCAGGCTGTTGGCGCTTTGGCCTATGGCACCGAAACGGTGCCCAAGGTGGACGTGATCACGGGGCCTGGCAATATCTATGTCACCTTGGCCAAAAAGCTAGTCTATGGGACGGTCGGGATTGATTCCCTGGCGGGGCCTTCGGAGGTGCTGATTATTGCGGATACGGCAGCGGATCCGGTGCACGTCGCGGCGGACCTCCTGGCCCAGGCGGAGCATGATCCGATGGCGGCAGCGGTGCTGATTACGACCCATCATGGCCTGGCAGAGGCGGTGGTGGCGGAGGTGGACCGGCAGCTGGCCAATCATCCTCGCCGCACGCTCACCGAGAAGGCGATCGCCCACTATGGGGTAGTAATTGTTGTTGAATCCCTCGAAGAGGCAGCAGAGCTGTCCAATGAGTTTGCGCCAGAGCACCTAGAGCTCGAAGTGGCTGAACCGTGGGATTTGCTAGAGCACATTCGCCATGCTGGCGCGATTTTCCTAGGTTGCTCGACGCCTGAGGCGGTCGGCGACTACCTAGCTGGCCCCAACCACACCCTGCCAACGTCTGGCTCTGCGCGCTATGCCTCTGCTTTGAGTGTCGAAACTTTTATGAAGCACTCCAGCATCATTCACTATTCTCCAGCAGCTCTACAGAACGTAGCTGGGGCGGTCGAGGCCCTGGCGATCGCCGAAGGACTGCCGTCTCATGCCGACTCAGTCCGGCTGCGCACGCAAAATAGCTCCCTCAAGGCGCGAACTTCAGAAAACGAGTCTTGAGAACCCTGCGTGACCCGGTAAGTTATCTGTATCCCCTGGCACTTGTTGCTTGTGTCGTAGCGCCTTGCCGCTAATCCGCCGCAAGCAGTCCAGGGGTACATGTTCTCTCATGGGGAGTGACTGTCTGTGCCCAAAACGATTCTCGTAGCCCTTGATGACTCTGATTTGTCAGATCAAGTTGTGCAAATGGTCTTGGAACTGCCGCTGACAAAGGATTCCAAGGTGGTTCTGTCCCATGTCGTTGCCAGAACAGAGGCGGACCAAGATGTGGTGGCAGACCGCCCCCACGACGCCCAAGACCTGTCCTATCGGCAGCTTGAAAAGCGTTTGCAGGCTTACCAGGGCCAGTTTTCTTGTGTAACGGAACTCGAGATCGCCCTGGGAGATCCGGCAGAAGAAATCATTCGGCTGTCAAATATTTATCAAGCGGACCTGATCGCCATTGGCAGTCGAGGCTTGACGGGACTAAATCGGATCTTGCAAGGCTCCGTCAGTAGCCAGGTCGTTGCGGATGCCCCCTGCTCTGTGCTGGTCGTCAAGCCTCGCTCTTGAGGCAATGAGCCAACAAAACCGGCGTTTAAGCGAGTGCTAAAGGCGATGGCTGAAGATCAAGTCTTTACGAAGCTGAAGCTGTCAAGAACTGCTTTAGCCTAGCCAGGCTGAGGGTTTGACCCAGATTGAGCGGCAAGGCCGAGATGCCCTCAAGGCGAGACTGGACCCAGCCTTCTCCCCAATGCCATTCATGAAAGCCGTCGATACCCTGACTAAGCAGCATGCGTAGATGGTGCTCGTCCGCCGCCTCGACGTAGTGCTGAATGGCGATCGGCCCGATCCAGCTGGTAAAGCGCGTCCCGGGCTGGAGCTTGTCGGGCAGATTGGCGCTAAATTGCTGCGGCCAGAGCCACTGGCGAAATTCTTCGGGACACAGGAGGCTGGCGCGAAGGTTGGCTTCTGAAGCGTTGAGTTCGATGCGCAGATGGCTTTGTTGAAACGTCCCTAGCATGGGGCGATCGCAAGTAAGTGGACAAATTTCCCTCTAGTTTGACATCCTCACCGGGTAAACCCACAGTGATTCCCAAGTCTCACGACTTGGGTTTTCTGCTTCCGAGCAACTGCCTCTACTCTCCAAAAAGTTTGACGGCCTTACGCTTGTGCTCCGCAGACTAACCCCGCATGTCCCACGGTTCTTGTTGGTCGAATTCAGAGAATTCTATGTTGCTTGTTGATTCGGGGGATGTGCTGACCCATTATCCCGCTTTCTTTTCCCAGTCTACCGATTTTGCTGCGTCGCCAGAGCTAACTGGACTTCGCTCGTATGGGCTATCTGACCCATCGTCTGGGGTGGGTTAGTGATCAGGCAAATTGTGACATACTCCTACGCTGATACTGACGTATGCAGCGTAGGCTTCTCAGTGACCCCTGGTATCCCATCGGGCGTTTCTTGAGCTTTATTTTGAGTCCACGGAATGCCCTACCGCAGACTTTGAACAAGTACCAAAGTATGTTCAACCTCGGCACTGTCAAAGTTTTACGCATCCACAGAAACACGAATTCGCTCACTTTCCCTTCCCGCGTCTGGGGCATGGGTCAGGGGAGCGTCGTCATCTCACGCCAAACCAAGGATGATGGCGTGAGGCTTCTGCTGCTTTAGCTAACGCATCAAGTCGCCCTAGAAGGGCGGAGTTTCGGACCTAGGAGGTTTCGATGAGAGCACTGGAAACTCTGCGGTCTGTCCTTTGGGAAGGAAAACCGCACCTCTAGAATAGAGATAGCGGAGATATGAAGAAATGTAAGGTAAAGGGTTCATGGCAGACCAGTTGATTCGGGCGACCGCAGCAGACGGCGGGATTCGGGCAGTGGGGGTGGTGACGACCCGCTTGACAGAAGAGGCTAGGAAGCGTCACCAGCTGTCCTACGTGGCAACAGCTGCTTTGGGGCGGACGATGGCGGCAGGGCTCTTGCTGGCCTCGAGCATGAAAAGTAATGAATCCCGAGTCAATATTCGGGTGAAGGGCAATGGCCCTCTAGGTGGCGTCTTGGTGGATGCAGGCCTCGACGGCACGGTCCGGGGCTATGTGGATAATCCAGACGTGGAGCTGCCGCCCAATCAGCGAGGCAAGCTCGATGTTGGGGGTGCTGTCGGCTCTGATGGCTACCTCTACGTGGTGCGAGACGTTGGCTATGGCTACCCCTATTCCAGCACTGTGGAACTCATCTCGGGTGAAATCGGTGATGACGTGAGCCATTACCTGGTGAATTCTGAGCAGACGCCGTCGGCTTTGCTGTTGGGGGTGTTTGTGGGGTCGGAAGGGGTGACGGCGTCGGGCGGCCTGCTGTTGCAGGTGATGCCGAAGGCGGCTCGCGATGAAGCGCTGGTGGCAACCCTAGAGTCTCGGGTGGGCTCTTTGTCTGGATTTACGCCGCTGCTGAAGGCGGGGAAGTCGCTGCCCGAAATTCTGGAGGATTTGCTGGGTGACATGAGTTTGACGCTCTTGCCAGAGACGCGAATGCTGCGCTTCCACTGCGGCTGTTCTTTTGACCGGATGATCGGCGCTCTCAAGATGCTGGGCGAGGCGGAGCTGCAAGACATGCTGGAGCAGGATCGCGGGGCGGAGGCGACGTGCCATTTTTGCGCGGAGGTTTACCGCGCGACGGAAGCAGATCTAGAGCGCTTGCTGTCGGATTTGCGCACTGAGTCTCAGTCTTGAGGCGGGATGGGGTGAGCCTTTGGCGGAGGGAAAGGAAGCGGGAGACATTTGGCTTTCTCTGAGAGGGGGCGGTAGGATATGGCAACTCCTGTCGGCGGGCGATCGCCCGACGCGCGGCACGGTTGTTATGGTGTGGCTATGACCAAGAATCCCAGACTGCCCGATCGTTGGCCTCCAGATTCCCGTCCCCGCGCTGTGGGAGCGACTGGCCGAGGGCCTCGTCGCCCGCCGAACGCAGGAAATTCTGCCCAACCTCCCAGGCCGTCACGGGCGTCCAATCCAGCCGAGCCACCAACGGCTGGGGTGAATGGCTCTCCGTCGGCGACCGGCGCGACGGCTGTGACTCGCCGGCCCCGTCGACTCGGCTGGTCGGCCGTGGCGATCGCCGCAATCTTGACGACCGGCGGCGTGGGTCTGCTGGCGGCGGCGCTGATGCTGCGCTTGCCTGCCCTGCCCAACTGCCCGTCGATTTTTTGGCCCACGGCGTCAGCTTCGATGCGGCTGTACTGTGCCCAGCTCGCTGCCAATAAGCAGACGGTGCGGGACTTTTTGGAGGCGATCGCCCTGGTCAAGGATTTGCCTGCCAACCACCCGCTGCGCCCAGAAATCGATCGCCACATCGAAGAGTGGGCCCAAGGCATTCTGGACTTAGGAGAGGTTTCGTTCCAGGAGGGTAAGCTGTCAGAAGCCATTTCTACGGCTCGGCGAGTCCCGGAGGACACGACAGCGGCTGGGTTGGTGCAGGAGCGCATTCAGCAGTGGCAAAAAACCTGGTCAGATGCGGAAGAAATTTATCAAAACGCTGAGGACTTCCTGCGCCAAGAGAAGTGGGGCGAAGCGTTTCGGGAAGCGGTGCGGCTGCTCTCGGTGGGCAATCGCTACTGGGAAACCACGAAGTACAACGAGCTGAACCAGAAAATCCAGACGGCGCGCCAGGACGGCAGCAAGCTGTCGGAGGCGCGGCGCTTGGCAGATGCGGGCGGTGTTGAGAATTTGCTCAAGGCCATCAAGCTAGCGGAGTCTATCGGCGAGAAAAGCTACATTTACCGGGAGGCGCGCTCGGAAATCAAGAAGTTTGGCCGGCAGATGCTGGACTTGGCGGAAGCGCAGCTAGAGGACAAAAATTCGACAGAGGCCCTCTCGATCGCCCGCCGAATTCCGGCGAGTGCGGAGCTGCAAGGGGAAGTTGAGGACTTTACCAGTTTGGCGGGGGCCTACGGGCGCGCCTGGGAAGGGACGATCGCCGGACTTCAGGACGCGATCGTGCAGGCTCAGCGCATTGGACCCCAGCGCCCCCTCCATGGTCGAGCACAGTCGCTGATTACGCGCTGGCAGCTCGAAATTGAGGATGTGGCCCGTCTCGACAAGGCGGAGGATTTGGCGCTGACGGGGACCGTGGGAGCGCTCTCTTCGGCGATCGCCGAGGTGTCGCTGATTCCCCAGGGGAACCCCCGCTGGCAGGAGGCCCAGGAGCAAATCAGCCGCTGGACCAGTCAAATTCAAACCCAGGAAGACCAGCCCTACCTGGATCGGGCAGAGCAAGTCGCCTTTGCAGGGGATGTGGAGTCGCTGCAAGCGGCGATCAATGAAGCGTCGCAAATCCAGTCAGGGCGGGCGCTCTACGACGAAGCCCAGACAAAAATTCAAACGTGGCGATCGCAGATTCAGCAGACGCAAGATCGCCCGATCCTCGATGAGGCGCGGCGAGCGGCCCAGCGAGGCGACATCAACCAGGCGATCTCGGTGGCGTCGCAAATCCAGTCGGGTCGAGCTCTCTACGACGAAGCCCAAGGAGATATCGCCACCTGGCGAGCCCAGATTCAGGGCGAGCAAAGCATGGCGGAGGCGCGGCGTCTGGCCATCTCGCCCGCGACCCCAAGCTCTCTGGCGGCGGCCATTCGGGCCGCAGAGCGCGTCCCTGCCAACAGCCAATCGCGCGCTGAGGCAGATGCGGCGATCGCCGACTGGAGCCAGCAAATTCTCACCCTGGCCAACGATCGCGCCTCCTATGACCTGCCGGGGGCGATCGCCATTGCCCAGCAGGTGCCCTCTGGCACGCCGGCCTACGCCTCAGCCCAAAGCCAAATCGAGACCTGGCAGAGTGCAGTCAGTGAACCGCCGCCGCCGTCTGCGTCCCCTGAGACGCCTGCGGAACCACCAGTGCCGGTGGGTCCCTAGGAGACTCCGCCTGGGCGAGTGCGACCCACCGCCTGCTCAAAAAAGGTTTCTAGGGCCTGTACACAGGCGCGATCGCCGTAGAGCCGGTCGTGAGTGGCAATGATGCGCTCTCGCACCTGCTGGCGCAGAGTTGGCTCTTGGCCGAGGCGAACGGCCACCTGGACGTACTCAGCTTCGCTGGCGGCGATCGTGTCGGTCACGCCCAGCATGCGCAGAATTCCGTAGGCGTGGCGTCCCCGCATGAAAGCACCCGGACGCGTGACCACCGGCAGCCCGCAGGCGATCGCCTCCAGCGTTGTATTGCCCCCCGACCAGTCGAGTGTGTCCAAAAAAATGTCCGATCGCTGGTTCAGGCTCAAATAGCTCACGTGGCCTAGCCGGGGCACCATCACACAAAAATCTTCGCTGCGCAGACCAACGGCCCCAAAGGCCCGCTGTAAGCGCGCCTGGAAAAGCTGATTGACGGCGGCAGCGGAGTGCTCCAAAAAGGCAAACTGGGCCTGGGGCACCTGCTGGGCGATCGCCGCGAAAATCCAGTCGTACTGCGGCAAATACTTGAACAGCGACTGACAGGAAAGGTAGACCACCGCGTCATCGCGCAGGCCGAAGTCTGCCCGCGTCTTGTTAAGGGCTGGAATGCTGGGCTTTTCATAGGAAAAGCCAATATTGGGCAGCAACACTAGCTGCTCGCAGTAATGCTCCTCGGCATTCTCCGGCTCCATCAGCTCGCAGGAGAGAAAATAGTCTATGTTCGGCAGGCCTGAGGTGATGGGATGGCCCCAGGTAACGGCCTGGACCGGTGCCAGGCGCAGCCCCGCGATCGCGTTTACCTTCGGGTGCATGCCGATGTCGAGAAACACCAGCACGTGGAGCTGATCGGCCAAGACCTGTTGGGCGATCGCCGCTAAGTTATTGGGCAGCTGACGAAAAGAGTCGCTGTGCCGCTGAAACTCCGCCGTGATTTCGTCCTGGGCCGAGTTGATGGAGTAGCAGTACACCTCGAACCGCTGGCGATCGCAGTGACGCAGCCAGCCAATCGAGAGTTTGCCGACGGTTTGGCGGCGCATGCAGTCCGACAAGTACCCAATGCGCAGCTTGCCCGTGGCTGGCGGGACCGGTCGCGGCTGCATCCAGTCCGGAAAATTGGCGCTGAGTACCCGATGCACCAGCTTTCCATAGGCCGCCTGCAAGCCCCGATCGTTGTAGCCCTGATAGCCCAGATAAAAGTTAGCGTGGCGCTCGATCGCCTCCAGGGCGCTCTGGCGCTCCTGGGCTGTGTCCAAAGAGATTTGGCCCAGCGTCTCGAGTCCCTGGAGAAAGCGCTGGCGCGTCCGGGGAATTTCCTCAGGCTGCCGGTACAGGATCGGCAGCAGCAGCTTATCGGCCAGCTGCGCCGCCAAAGAGTCGGGCAGCGCCTGCACCGCTTCTTGGCCAGCAGTCGCCGCCGCCTCGTTCAGGCCAGAGTCCCGCAGAAACAAGACCCGATTGTAGTGGAGGCGCGCCGCCTGGGGCAGGTGCTGCACCGCAGCCCGGTAAACCGCGATCGTCTCCTCCTGCCGTCCGAGGGCCTGGAGACTGTTGATCAGCGCCCGGTAAGCCTGCTCCAGAACATCGGCGGCGATGCCCGCGCCCGGCGTCTCCAGAAAGCGCTGAAAGTGGGTGACTGAAACTGGATGGTCGCTGCGCCGATAGGCTGCGAAGCCGAGGCACAAGTCGGCCCGCATCTGGTTCACGGCGGCCCGCTGCTGATAGGCCTGGCCCAGATCCTCCAGAATTTCGGCATCATTGCTGCGCAGGGTATGGGCGTTTTCTAGGGCGGCGATCGCCTCATCCAGTTGCCCTTGCTGGCCCAGCACCTGTCCCAAATGGTGATACACCGTTGGGTTTTGGGGCTGGAGAGCGCTGGCCTGGCGCAACACCGCTTCCGCCTCGTCCGTTTCTCCCTGAGCCATCAACAGCTCAGCCAGTGGGAGGTAGGGCTCAAAAAAGCTGGCATCAAGGGCGATCGCATTGCGATAGGCCCGCAGCGCTTGGTCCGGGTCCTGAATGGCCCCCAGCAAGCGGCCCATGCGGTTGTGATAGGGCGCATGGCGCGGTTGGAGGCTCACTGCCTTTGCCATGGCCTTGGCCGCGTCCGTCGGACGTCCCATCGCCTCATAGACCCGACTCAGGCCGTGCCAAAGCGGATCGTCTTGGTCGTTGACCTGGAGCGCGCTGCGATAGGCTTGCTCCGCTTCCAAGAAGCGTTGGTTTTCGTGCAGGGCAAGAGCGGCTTGGCAGAGGGAGGAAAAATCCGGCATAACGGCGCAGAATGGCTTCCCTAAGAGTCTGCCTCAATTTGCCGCGCGACCGTCAAGGCCGAGTAGCTCACGCCCGCAGTTCCCTCGCCCGGATGGGTCGAGTCGCCCACCAGCCAAAGCTTTTTCAGTGGCGTTCGGTTGGCGAAGCCGAAGGGACCAAAACTTGACACGCGCTGGCCCAATCCGCCAACGATGCCCATCTCCCGAGCGGTGTAGCGCTGAAAGGTGCGGGGTGTCGCTGCCTCAACGTGGACGAGAGTGTCAGCGTTGAGCTGGAAATACTGGCCCAGACGGGCGATCGCCGTTTCGGTGTACTGCTGCTTGAGGGCGTCATAGCGATCGCCCCCTTGCCAGGCCCGCACATCCGTAAACGAAGAAGCGGTAATCGTGGCCATGCCAGCAGGAGCCCGCCCGTCGCCGGGTTTGCTCACCGATACAAACAGAGAATTGTTTTCGCCGATCGGCCCCTCGTAGTCGTACAAAAATTGCAGATGGGGCGGACAGTCCCCAGGCAGAGCAGCTTCCTTGACCCCCAGATAGACCACGAAGGCACCGGAGGGATCGGGCGCTTTTTCGACGCGGCGCCGGTAGCCGGTCGGCGCCGCCTCGCCCAGGAGCCGCACAAGGTCCTGCACTGTGACGTTGGCGACCACGTGATCTGCGGTCTCAAGCCAGCGATCGCCGGTCTTCTGGTTGTGGACCTGCACCCCCACCGCGCGGCCATCCTGGACCACAATGCTCTCCACCGTGTGCCGCATTCGGAGCGCGCCGCCAAATTTCTCCAGACCTTCCACCAGGCGATCGCTCAGGGCCTGCATGCTTCCCTGGAGGTGAAACAGTCCCTGGGGCGCCTGGGACACGGCCAGCGCCGTAGCCGCATAGAGCAGCGCCGTTCCGTCGGCGTCCACCTGGGAATACAGCTTGAGCTGCAAATCCAAAAAGGTTTTGAGGCGCTGGTCGGCGCCCAGGCCGTAGGCCCGCAGCACCTCTCCCACCGTCGAAAAGGTGTGGGGCAGCGTGATCAGGGTGCCAGGCCGCACGGCCCGAACAAGCTGCCAAAGATCCCAGAGACTGCGGGGCGGCAGGACCGGATCGCGTCCCTGAAAGGCCCAGCTAGCCCGAAAAAGCTGCTGCAGCAGCTGCCAAAACGTCTCGCTGCCGGGAAACTGCCGCGATCGCTCCTGTTGCCAGCGCTCTGGGTCGCGCCACACGGAGATGGGGCGACTCTCTCCCGGCAAAAACACCGCGCAGGCGGGATCGCAGGGGGTGGCCGCAGGCGGCTCGATGGCGAGCTCTCGAAAAATGCGCTCGTGGATGCCGCCGGGCTCGAGGCCAGCCACCTGGGTCGCTCCGACGTCGAAGGTGAAGCCGCGCCGCTGAAACGTCGAAGCGCAGCCTCCCGGTACCAGGGCCTGGTCAAAAATCACCACTGAGTAGCCCCGCCGGGCCAGCAACGCGCCTGCTGTGAGTCCTCCGATTCCACCCCCAACGACGACGACTTTGGGGGACTGGGCCGGGGTTGGCTGCTCGGACATAGCATTACATTTCTTAACAATCTTCTTTCATTATCGTCCTACGGGGCGAGGTCTGAAGAGGCCCAAGGCTTCCTTTTCCTAGGGTGCGGGCGAGAAAGGCGGCCTGGCCGTTGCGCGAAGGAACGGCGATCGCAAAGCCGCAGCGCGAAAACTTCTGAATCCCAAGCATTCTGGGCATTCTTGGGGTACGTTTGAGGTTGACTGGCCCACCGCTAGCGGCAACCCTCGAAGGCAACTGATCGCAGCGCCTGCGGGTGTTGACCTCGATCGCTTCTAAGACGGCTGCTGGCGTGAAGGCGATCGCCAAGATCCCAGCCTCTCTGAAGGCCGCCAGGCCGCTCAGGGGCCGACGTCGCTGGCTGAAATAACTAAGATAGATTAAGAACGGCTCACCGGAAGATTCATGACCTCAACCCTCCTCAAGTCTGCTTCGGCCCCTCGTCTCAACGCTCCGACCATCCATCGCCTCAGCAATGGGATGGTGATTGTGGCAGAGCAAATGCCGGTAGAAGCCGTGAACTTGAGCCTGTGGCTGAACGTTGGCTCTGCGGTGGAGTCCAACGACATCAACGGCATGGCTCACTTTCTAGAGCACATGATCTTCAAAGGGACGGCTCGGCTCGAAAGTGGCGAGTTTGAGCGCCGCATCGAAGAGCAAGGGGCGGTGACGAATGCTGCAACCAGCCAGGACTACACCCACTACTACATCACCACGGCGCCTCAGCACTTTGCCGAGCTGACGCCGCTCCAGCTTGAGGTGGTGCTCAACGCCAGCATTCCGGATGAGGCCTTTGAGCGGGAGCGATCGGTGGTCCTAGAAGAAATTCGCCGCTCTGAGGATAATCCGCGCCGCCGGACTTTCCAGCACCTGATGGAGCTGTCCTTCGAGCATTTGCCCTATCGTCGGTCGGTTCTGGGACCCAGCGCCGTGATTGAGGGCCTGAAGCCCCAGCAAATGCGAGATTTTCATCAAGGCTGGTATCAGCCGGAGTCGATGACGGCGGTGGCGGTGGGCAACCTGCCGGTCGAGCAGATGATCGAGGTAATTGAGCGGGGACTGGCGGGGACGCGCTTCGCGGACTCCGAGGCGCGATCGCCCCTGCCCCACCGCTCGACCCATGCGCCTGAGACGCCCTTTAGTGGCATTGTCCGCCAGGAAGTGGTCGACGATACCCTGCAGCAGGCCCGCTTGGTGATGGCTTGGCGGGTGCCGGGGCTGGCAGACTTGGAAGACACGTACGCTCTGGACGTTCTGGCGTCGGTGCTGGGCCACGGCCGCACCTCGCGCCTGGTGCGAGACCTGCGAGAAGAGCGCGGGCTGGTCTCTGGCATTCACGCGACGAATATGACCAGCGCCTTGCAGGGCCTGTTCTACGTGTCGGCTCAGATGCCGGTGGAGAATGTGGCGGCCGTCGAAGCGGCGATCGCCCAGCACATTCGCGATATCAATGAAGCCCTGGTCAAAACCCAGGAGATTGCGCGGGTCTGCACCCAGGTCGCCAACCGGTTTGTCTTTGGCAGCGAAACGCCGAGCGATCGCGCTGGACTCTACGGCTATTACCAGACCCTGCTGGGCGATCTGACCCCGGTGCTGACCTACCCGACCTGCATTCAGAGCCTGCGACCGGCCGATTTGCAAAAAGCAGCCCAGCGCTACCTAGACCCCGAGGCCTACGGCATCGTGATTCAGCGACCCGCAGCCTAGATGGTAGGCTGTGGAAATTGTCGTATTGGAATCAGCTGGGTCTCCTATGTGGGATGCGATCGCCGCTCAAATCTCCCAGGCCACGGGCCAAACCTTCGTCCTCCAAGACCGACGAAGCGTGGGGGGCGGCAGCATTAACCAAGCCTATGCCGTCACCGATGGCCGCGCGACCTACTTTGTGAAGGTCAATCAGGCCAACCAGCTGGCGATGTTCGAGGCGGAGGCCCACGCCCTCAAAGCGATCTACGAGACCCACACCATCGGAGTCCCCAGGCCGCTGCTCTGGAACATTGCCGGAAATGCGGCGTTTTTGGTGACCACGTGGATCGAGTTTGGGGGGAGCCGCGACGCCCAGGCTTGGGCGCGGATGGGCGAGCAGCTGGCTGCCCTGCACCGGGTCCACAGCTCCCAAGGATTTGGCTGGCACCACAACAACACCATTGGCTCGACCCCCCAGCTCAACCCCTGGACGCCCGACTGGCAGACCTTTTGGGCGGAGCAACGCCTCGGCTATCAGTTTCGCTTGGCTAAGCGGCGGGGCGGCCACTTCCCGCAGCAGGATGCCCTGATCGCGGCCCTGCCGGCGCTGCTCGAAGGCCACAATCCGCTGCCGTCGATGGTTCATGGGGATCTGTGGTCGGGAAATGCGGCGATCGCCCGCACCGGTGACCCGATCATCCTGGACCCGGCAATTTACTTCGGCGATCGCGAAGTAGACCTGGCTATGACCGAGCTATTTGGCGGCTTCCCGGCAGCTTTCTACGAGGGCTATCGAGCTGCCTATCCCCTGGAGCCGGGCTACGAGCGCCGCAAAGTGCTCTACAACCTGTACCACGTCATCAATCACTTCAACCTGTTTGGCGGCAGCTACGAGGGCCAGGCCAACCGCATGATCGACCAGCTCCTGCGCTGGGCTGATGCCTAGCGATTCACCCGATTAAAGAGCCAAAGAGAGCCGACGATACCGGCAAAGTGGGCCAGGATCGTGTTGGTGTTGGCTTGCACCACAAATAGATCCACCGACTGCACAAAACGAGAAGGGTCGTAAACCGTCAGGCCCTGGGGCTGGGAGAGCGATCGCGCCAAGATGCTGCCCACGATCGCCTGGGCTCCCAAAATCGTGATCAGCATACCGACCAGATTGATAATCAAGCCGAGGCGCAAAATTGTCGTTGTGCTGGCTTTGCTGGGGCGAGCGCTGGCATCCGGCGATCGCAGCCCCCGCGCAATCCGAGTGTAGCGAAACGCCCAGTAAACCCCTGCACCCAAGACTGCAATTCCCCCTAGCGCGAAGAGAATGCCCGCACCCGTCCCGGCACTATTGGTTTGGGTGCCGATGCTGCGGCTAGCCGTGGCAAAAATCAAAACTAGGGTTGCCACAACGCCCAGAACTAGCTGCATCCAAAAGCTGATCCAGCCAGCAATGCGAAATTGAAACGCAATCTGTTTCAGTGTGGGGGGAAGGTCGGCCATAGACTCTCACAAAACCTACTGCTTCGACACCGCCGAAAAGCACCTAAAAGCATAGTTCTCCCTGATTCTGCTGGCAAGGGTCGCTCCAGGTGAGGCTTGCCGTCCACCGGCTAAACCGATCTACTGCTGTAACAATGACAACTGGCGATGAGCCTCGACGGATAGTTTCTATTGTGAACCGTCCTTCTAGGAAACGCCTGAACTGACAGTCATTGTTTGCCTTCAATCCGACAAGCTTCGCGCCTTTGATTTCCTGATGATTTGACTAGGGCAGACCAAAAAGTTAAAAAATCCTAACTCAAGGGCGATCGCCGGATTAAACTGTTTATTCTCGCCAGAGACTAACCTGCTGAGGTTGTTCTGACAAGGCTTTCGGCCCTAGGCGCTCTCTGTCCGAAAGCTATTTGTGCCGAACAACCGCTCCGAAAGCTATTAAAAGATCCCGCCAGTCTCCGGATCTGAAATCCGTCATTGCTACCTTGCGAATTCTAGCTCAGCCTACTAATGGACCGCTCAGAAATACTGCTCCCCTCTCGAGAGGTCTGTGCAAGGGATGCTGGAAAAACGTTATGGAAGTTTAGTGAGCGAATCCAAATTTTAATATCTAGAATTAAAATAGCTAGAGTTGATGAACATCTAGTGTTCCTGAGTGCCAATCTTGGCAAATCATCGACTCCACTTCAGGGCCATCAAGGACTCCTGTAAGAACCGCCGAAGCTCCCGGTAGATTCGGTTTTGAGCGAATAAGCCCCTAAGTGTGAGTGTTCTGAGCAGTGTTGGCTCGTTAGCACGATCAAAACAAAAGTGCTCTGGTCTCACGCTTGTTCCTTCAGCTTTCCCTAACGCTGATATGAACACCATCAGGGTGCAGGCGATCGCCCCCTTTCCGTCCCAAGCGGAAACTTCGCCCGGCATTGCGCTTGATGGGAACTGACAGTGGAGTATTCGTACTATGACTCGGCCTGCAACCATGAAATTCGAAGACATTTACCAATTTTTCCGCGATCCGCCACCTCTGTATCTCAATAAAGAGCTGGCAGTCTGCTACGTTTTGTCGGTCTTGCTCCAAGGCGATTCCTACGGAACCGAGCTCATTCAAAAGCTCGAAACGGAGTATCCAGCCTACCGCCTGTCTGATACCGTGCTCTACGGTGCCCTGAAATTCTTAGAGGACGAAAAAACCATCGCAGGGTACTGGAAAAAAGTGGAAGGGCGAGGCCGCCCGCGCCGCATGTATCAAGTTCGGCCCGAGCACGATGCAAAAGCGCGATCGCTTGCTGAGCTGTGGCAAACCTACACTGCCCAGCGAAAGTCGTAGTGCCCCAGTGAATGCCTAGCCCCGTTGGGTCCGGCTGACCCAACAGGTTGCGCTCTCGCTACCTGCGACGGGGATTCTTAGCGCATAACCGAAGCCGATGGAAGTGACATCAAGCGTTAGTGGCTCTGGCTGCTAACGCTTGCTACGCTTTAGCTAAAGCAGCAGAAGCCTCACGCCATCATCCTTGGCTTGGCGTGAGATAATGACGCTCCCCTGACCTATGCCACAGGCGCGGGAAGGGGGAGGAAACGAGCAAATCTTTCATGGCACAAAGTAGGGGTGATATAGTCAGGGCAAGGGTTTGAGCTAATCGCCGCCCTAAAATCTGAACCACGACAACTCAAAGTATGGGGTTGCATCCAGTAATAGCGAATTCCTGTTTCTGTGGATGCGTAAAACTTTGACAGTACCGAGGTTGAACATACATTGGTCCTTGTTCAAAGTCTGCGGTAGGGCATTCCGTGGACTCAAAATAAAGCTCAGGATACGCCCGATGCAATAGCAGGGGTCACTGAGAAGCCTACGCTGTATACGTCAGTATCAGCGTAGGAGTATGTCACGGGGTTAAAATGGCTGCTCATGCCAGCAAACCGCCTGCACTCAAACCCCAAATCTTGCACGCTGCCCTGCGAATTGCCGAAAGACCTATGGATTTTGCGACTTTGCCGTCTACCCTGTTTTTGACCGTTTTACTCTCGATTGGTCTATTTTTCTTTATCCGCGCTTCGGTGAAGGACCGCACCCAATCTGTTGCTTTGGCCTCAGAGCAGCCGGAAGAAGTGCTCATGCCCCAGCTGCGCCAGTATTTTGCCCAGCGGGCCTATCAAGTGACATCTGTGGACAAACAGAAAAACCAGGTCACCTTCGAGGGATTCGTGCGTCCAAGCCGCTTCCTGGCAGGTTTTCTCACGCTGCTAGCTGCCTTAGGCATGCTCTGCTTGGCGTTGGTGCTGTCGATGGTGCTGCCCCAGGTTGGCTTGCTGTCCCTAGGACTGGTGGCCTTAGCGCCCCTGGCGGGCTGGTTTTACTGGCAGCGGGCTGGGCGGCCTGAGCAGGTTTCTCTGCGGCTCCAGGCCGGAGGAGATGCGGCGTCGACTGGGCGCGGCGGAAGCATACTGTCTGTGACGGCTCACCGCGACGAGCTGCTGGCTCTCCAAGAAGCACTGTCCCTCGAACCCCAGGACTAGAAAGGCGATCGCGCTCTAGGGCGATCGCCCAAAACATTGGCTAAACCTGGGCGATCGCCAACGAAAAATTCCACCAATCAATATTCAAAAACTTAAAAAAAAAAATCTTAGAAATCGCTGCTTAGAAGTATTTTTAGGGCTGACTCCAGACAAAGTCAGCAAGTATGAAATGGATGCAAAATCCCCCAGGGAAAACGGCCCAGGGCCAGCTTGGGTTTGTAGCTGAAAAGTCGAAAACGGAGAAGCACCCTGAGGGATATTGAAAGGAGGCTGTTAAAGCAATACCCCCCACTCCAGCAACTTGGAATGGGGGGCGTTGCTTGAAGTGAACGTGTCTTTGGCTAGGGCTACCGCTTTCCCAAACATGACGCAATCACGTTGAAAAGCAAATTTCAGACGTAGCCCAAGCAAGG
Source organism: Geitlerinema sp. PCC 7407 (assembly GCF_000317045.1). Lineage (NCBI taxonomy): Bacteria > Bacillati > Cyanobacteriota > Cyanophyceae > Geitlerinematales > Geitlerinemataceae > Geitlerinema > Geitlerinema sp. PCC 7407. Next base: position 3,560,379 of record NC_019703.1, on the reverse strand, counting down.
ACACTCAAGACCAGATATCGGCAGGTTAGCGGCTCGAAGAAGTAGCGTAGAGCTCTTCCTCTTCTTCCTCATCTTCTGCAGTTTTGAGGCTGGGAAACAGAAAATGATTTTCTTCGACGTATTGAGCTCCGAATAGGCCCTTCTCAGCCCAGAAGTACCGATCCGTGGTATGCTCGTTCCGCTTGACTAGCAGGAGGGCGGGCGGAGCGATTCCTTCGGCGTGAATGAACTTCCGAGCAGCGGTAACGGGCTTGTCTTCCCCGCTCTCGATACTATACTGTGGTACCTGCTCTAGAATTCTACGCCCTTCTAGGCGTCGACGGCTCTTGCGCTTGCGTCTCCTAGCCAACCTCCTTACCTCCCATTTCCAAGAATGTGTGTAGTGTTAGCTACAAAAACCGTCGAAAGTATATCTGCTTGGGTTCAAAATTTCAACTTCTTTTAATCTAAAGTCACACATTTTCAGAAAGACTTGAAAGCTGTTTGTGGCAAGGGATTGGTCGATTAAAAAGAAATTCTTCCCTCAAAAAACACTTTATAAAAAGATCAAAAAATTTAATTCTCTTCAAGTTTTTATGAGATTTGACGAAGGATTGTGGCAAAAAGGCTAAACGGATTGCCGTTCAGTCCCTGATTTACAAGGAAGCCAGAGTCCATTTGGGTCTGTCTGCCCAGATGACCATCCACGCCATCCGGCGAGTTTGCGCCAACCGGAAGACAGCCAAGCAAAAAGGGAGGCCTGTCAAAAGGTTTGCTCCCACCCATGACGCCCGGACTTTCACCTGCAAAGAGCCTGGCTGGATGGTCAGCCTCATCATGCTGAAGGGACGAGAAAAGCTCAGGCTGCATATCGGCAACGACCAAAAGTATCTCCTCCAGGCCCAAAATCCCAAATCAGCCACCCTGGTCAAACGTAAAGATGGCAGGTTCTATCTGCAAATTCAGCTAGAATCTGAGCCCTCTGAGATTTCAAAAACCGATGAGGTGCTGGGCGTAGACCTGGGACGAACAGACATCGCCTGCACCTCTGAAAGCCCCGTCCCTCTTGGGGCGGCGTAGTTTACAGTTAATTACAGAGGGCGATCGCGCCCAGATGTTGCTACTTGGCGATGCTGACGGCTGCCTAGAGCTTGCGATCGCTTTTTTCTGAGTCAAGCTAGCCCCACGTTGACGGCCTCTGGATTCATGCTCTTGCCCGTTAGCACAGAATTTGTGTCTCTTTGTCGGTCTCAGATTGCGCTGCTGACCCAGGGATTGGGCGCGTCTTTGAGCGTGGTGTACCTGACTGAGGACTTTGCGGAGGGAACAGAGCCCAACTTGGTGCCGGTCGTGGCCTATCCCGAAACGCTGTTGCGTGACGGCCTAACCCCTGCCCTTTCGCCGATTCCGTTTGAGGATGCGCGGCCCGCTCTGCCCCGGATCGATGACGCGGAGCTGACGCTGGAGGATCTGGGTGCTCAGACCTTAAGAGATGGAGACCCATCGGCTGCGAAAGACCCTGTGCTGGAGGTGCCCGGTCAGGTGGTGCTGCCCTTGATGCGCGAAAATGTGCTGCTGGGCTTGCTGGTGACGGCTCGGGAAGATCGGCCCTGGAGCCTTCAGGAGCAGAGCCAGATTGAGCTGGTGGCAAAAACGCTGGCGGCTGGGTGCGTGCTCGATCGGCGATCGCACTGGTTCCAAAGTCACTACCATCAGCAGCAGGATGTGCAGCGCCAGCAGCATGAAACCCTCGATACGCTGGTGCACCAGTTTCGCAATCCCCTGACGGCGCTCCGCACCTTTGGGAAGCTGCTGCTGCGGCGACTGGGGATGGGAGATCCCAATCGAGACGTGGCGTCGAGCATTGTGCGGGAGAGCGATCGCCTACAAGAGCTGCTGGTGCAAATTGGCCAGACCCTCCAGCCAACGCCGGGAACAGCGTTGCCCAGGACGATCGCCCCCAGCCCCGACCCAGAGGCCCTAGACGTGGTGGCTCAGCGGACAGAGCAGCAGGAGGCCCCTCAGCCTCAGCTCCTGCCATCGACCGGCTGGCTTTCGGCAGCCGATGTGCGCCCTTGCGAAATCTTGGAGGTCCTGGAGCCGCTGCTGATGTCGACCCAGGCGATCGCCCAAGAGCGCCAAATCACCCTGCATATTGTCCTGCCCGACGTTATTCAGCCCGTGCTGGCAAATCCTCAGGCCCTGCGGGAGGTGCTCAGCAACCTTTTGGACAACGCCCTCAAGTACACCCCTCCAGGCGGAAGAGTGCAGCTTGAGGTGGGAGCAACGCGCAGCACCGAAACGGGCCTACAGCAGGCGATCGCCATCACCGATACCGGGCCTGGGATTCCTTTGGCGGACCAGGGACGTCTTTTTGAGCGGCACTATCGCGGCGTGCAGGCCCAAGGCTCGATTCCCGGTAGCGGGCTGGGGCTGGCGATTGTGAAAGAGCTCATCGAGCAGATGCAGGGCAGCGTCGAGCTGCATAGCCCGGCGATCGCCTCCCTATGGCTGACCGAAGCCGACGCATCCGAGCTTCCTGACGCCAATGGAGCTGAAGGAGACCCGGCGATCGCCTCTCCCGGCACCACCCTCCAGATTTGGTTACCCATCGCGCCCCTGCCCTCCTAATAGAAAACCCCCTGCAAAAGCCTTGCAGGGGGTTGGTTAGGCGATGACTACTCCTCACAGCCTTCCACGAGGCTGCTAGTAGACGCGTAAGCTTACTTATTGGGCAAGCGCAGATCAGAGTTCAGGCGCAGATCCAGATCGGTATCCGGGTTGACCACGATCAGGTCAATGCGATCGCGTCCCAGGAACAGACCAATCAGCGTACCGATCGCCGTGCCACCCAGCACTTCTTCCGTAGCGATCGCCCGGTCACCCGTCACTGCCGCCACAGCCGCAGCCGCAGCAGAACCCAGAGCCGCACCCTCCAGCAAATCACCCACACTCGCGCCCTTACGGATCGTCTCAGTCTCAGTGATCACAGCCGAAGACGCATTGATCGCCAAGCGGCTACCATCGGTCAGCACCAGCTCTTGAGCCACGAACTGAGAACCGCCATTGGAGGGACGCAGCTCACCCACAATCTCGCTGTTCGCCGGAATCAGGACATTGCCTTGGCGATCCACAATGTTTTGATCCACGGTCAGCGTCAGCGGTGCCGTCTCATCCTTCGTTACCAGGATCTTGTCCTTGGTGTACTTCACAGGAATCGTCGTGCCCGACGGAATAACGGTCTGAGCTTGAGCCGGCGGCTGACCCACAATGTAAGGCGAGTTAATCGCTTGGGCCTGGCCAGAGCTCACCAAAGCCTGGTAAATGAACGCAGCAACCTCAGCGCGAGTCGCGTTCCGGTTGGGGTTCAGCATGTCCAGCGACGGGTAGTTCACAACAATGCGGCGCTCCGTAGCGGCTGCCACACTGCTGCGAGCATAGTCCGGAATGCCAGATGCATCATCATAGATGCCCAGGACATTGCTAACCGAGCCGCTGGCGGTGTAGTTCAGGCCATTGGCCAAGGAAACCAGTACCTGAACCCGAGGAATATTTTGGTTGGGGTTGAAGACGTTCCCGGGATAACCAGCCAAGAAACCCGTGGTATAAGCCTCTTGAATAGCGGTGAAGGCCCAATAGTTCGAAGGAACGTCAACAAAGTTAATAGCGTTCCGAATTCGGGACTTCGGGAAAGCCTTTCGGACCATAGCGGCAAACTGAGCCCGCGTAACCGGATCATTGGGGCGGAAAGTGCCATCGGGGAAACCAGCAATGATATCCCGAGATGCCAGAGCGCGGATAAAGTCAGAGGCCCAGTACGCCGATGAAACGTCGCTGAAGCTAACATTTTGAGCTGCTGCCGGTGCAGGCGCAATCATCGGAGCGACGGCTCCCGATGCGATACCCAGAGCGAGAAAAACTGCGGTGCCAGATTGCCAACGAGTGATGTGACCCATAGAGGCGCGTTCTCCAGAAAACGATTGAGTGATTAGCTGACTAAATAGACCCTAGAATGAATGAAAGGTTCCTACGTCAATCTATATGTAGATAGTGCGGCCTTTCAGGCAAGAAAACCAAAAATTTTCAAATTCTTTCAGGTAATTTGCTTTACCTTTGTCCATCTTGCCTAAAACTCTCAGACGCTGAACCAAAAGATTTGTTGCTTAAAAAGTAAACAATTCACCCTAATGGTGATCTGTCCTCCCCCAATCAGGTGAACTTTGAAAAATCTCCTGATTGGGCACTGTTGAAGCGGAGGAAGGGACAGAAGAAGATTGCTCTAGAGGCGATCGCTCTCGGGTCGGTCTGAAGGAAAAATAATTAAGTATAAATACTTATTTTTTCAAAGTGTTTCAGTTGCCTTGTGGGTGCAAACTATCTTTGGACTTAGTCCCATGGATAAAAAATTTCAGGGCGTCTCTCCAGCTTGATGGAACAATCGAAGCGCGATCGCCAAAGCCCACCCTTCTGCCATACCCAAGCCCTGAGGGGTGCCTCTAGTCCAGTACGATCCTGGCTGGGATATTGAAGCCAAAAAAAAGGCCGTAGGGAGGCTACGACCAGAGACCAAATGGGGTTTTGGAGCGTAGGATGACAGAGCGGAAGCTCGTTTGGGCGAAACTTCTACCCATCCTTTCGCTGACGTTCATTATTGTAAAAATTTTTGTTTTCTAGCGTCCTCCTCCAGTTGGATCACCCAGTAGAAGGAAGATAGAAATACGTGAGCTAAAAGGCTGAAATGAGCGCCCCCAAAGCCGATGAGGCGATCGTGCTCACACTGGGTATGGCCAGCTCAAGAAGCTGTTGCAGTCGGAAAAAGCACCGAAGCAGGCTGCGCGTCTCTCGCACCCAATTGGATACCCGCTTGGGTGATTTTCACGCGTTCTTGATGATTACTCACGAAATTAGCAGATACTGCTCTGAAGTCAGAAACCACGAAGTGGCTTTTGGACGAGGCGATCGCCCGCAGCGACCTTGATTGGCATTAACGGTTGTTGCAGCCATTAGGCAGCTTCAAAAACTAGTTAATAGTACCTATAGTGGGTCGCTCTTCTTGTTAGGGTTTCTGTAAAAATCTCATTTTCGTACAGCCTGGGAAATTGGAATGTGAAGCTGTATGAACTATAATTTCGCTAATCTGCGTAAGGATTTGTTACCGTGAAGAAAAACTTGGGAAGTATCTTATCGATTGCGGGCGCTGTTATCTTTTTTGGCAGCGGTTTTAGCGTTCTTGCCGGTTTGTTGGCTCTAGAAGCAGTGCCTGCTAGTCTGATGGGTTCGGCACTGATGATGGAAGTAGTAGGCCTTAGCCTTGCAGAGAAAAGTAAAGATAGCTGATGGCGATCGCCCATAACAGCGTCGAAGTTGCCCCCCAGCGCTCCGAGAGGCAACCTCAAGACGAATCCGTTCCAAGATTTGGGACGCTTCAAAACAGCTAACGCGACGAAAAATCAGATTCCAGGGTCAGCTCTAGGTCCGTTTCAGGATTGATCACCACGACTTCAGCTTCATCTTCGCCCAAGATCAAGCCTCCTAGAGCGCCCAACCCCGCCCCAATCAAGACTTCTCCCAGATCAAGGTCGCCCAAAATCTCTGACAAGACAGCGGCCGCAGCAGCTCCGATAGCAGCCCCTTTCAGGATTTGGTCGGCATCACGGCCTTTTTTGATGGTTTCCGTCTCTGTGATGACTTCGGAGGTCGCCTCGAAATCCTGGGTGCGATCGCTGCCGCGCAGCATGATGGATTGCGCGACAAACTGGGTGCCCCCATCCACGGGTCGTAGCTCACCCATGACCTTGCTGCCCTCGGGGATCACCAGCACGCCCTGCTCTGAGCGGACGGCCTCTGCCACCGTGAGCGTTACGGGAGCCGTTTCCTGGGGCGTCACAACAATCTTTTCGGCCTCGTCATAGCGAACGGCCAGGGTGGTTCCAGCGGCCAGAACGAGATCCGCTGGCTGAGCAAACAGATCGGGCGTGCGCTGGGTCTGGGCAGAAGCTGCGCTAACCGCCAAAAACGGCGCTGCCCCGGCGGCGATGAGGCTCAGGCTCAAAGCCAAACTAGTACCCGATTGCCAAGCATGGCGCACAGTCAAAGAGTTCATTGGCAACCCCCTTCATCCCCGTAGATATAGCACTCATCTTAGACTCCTTCGGAGGGGCCAAAGTTCCGCTGCTCGCGCCCTGTCTGCCTTGCGATCGCCCTAGGGTCTGCGGCTCAGATCTTCCCCCGCAGGGCCGAAATTGTGGCCGTTTATCGTCCTCAGTTCGGGAAACCGTACTAAGGCGCGAGTTGCGATCGTCAGTGGGCTCCGCTAAATTAGCACTCAGGAGTTGAGAGTGCTAAATCAACCCCGCAAGTTTGAACGAGTCTGCCAGCGCAGACAATCAGTGTCTCAACTGACTTCACAGTAATTGATCGTTCTCGTCTAAATTATTCGGAGAATTTTTTATGGCAGCTGTATCTCTGAGCGTTTCCACGGTGAAGCCTCTCGGCGATCGCGTGTTCGTCAAGGTTGCTGCTTCTGAAGAGAAGACCGCTGGTGGTATCCTCCTGCCCGAAACGGCCAAGGAAAAGCCCCAAGTCGGCGAAGTGATGCAAGTCGGCCCCGGCAAGCGCAACGACGACGGCTCTCGCCAAGAGCTCGAAGTGAAAGTCGGCGACAAAGTGCTGTACTCCAAGTACGCTGGCACCGACATCAAGCTCGGTGGCGAAGAGTTCGTTCTGCTGTCTGAAAAAGACATCCTCGCTGTCGTCGCCTAGATCCCCTAGGACCCTAACCCTATCCCAGTCTGCGGTAGAACATCCCGTGGACTCAAAGCAACGCTCAGGCTGCCTGCCAGACTGTTGGCAGCTCTGAGAAGCCCATTCGCCCGGACCCAAAACTCGGCGATGGCATGTTCCTCGGCAACCCTCGTCGAGCAGCAGGCTCAACACCTGACCTCCTCAATGCAGGGCTAGCAAGTGCCGAAAGAGATTCGACCTTTCGAACCTATTTCCCAAATCTACAACGCATTTTTAGGACAGGGACTCTGAGACTATGGCTAAGCGCATCATTTATAACGAAAACGCCCGTCGTGCTCTGGAGCGCGGTATCGACATCCTGGCTGAAGCAGTCGCCGTGACCCTTGGCCCCAAAGGCCGTAACGTCGTCCTCGAGAAGAAGTTCGGTGCACCCCAGATCGTCAACGACGGTGTCACCATCGCCAAGGAAATCGAGCTCGAAGATCACGTTGAGAACACCGGCGTCTCTCTGATTCGCCAAGCTGCTTCCAAGACCAACGACGCTGCTGGTGACGGTACCACCACGGCAACCGTCCTGGCTCACGCCATGGTGAAGGAAGGCCTGCGCAACGTTGCTGCTGGCGCTAATGCCATCGCCCTCAAGCGCGGTATCGAGAAGGCAACGGCTTTCATCGTTGAGAAAATCGCTGAGCACGCTCGCCCCGTCGAGGACTCCAAGGCGATCGCCCAAGTGGGCTCCATCTCTGCCGGCAACGACGAAGAAGTCGGCCAGATGATCGCTGAAGCGATGGACAAAGTGGGTCGCGAAGGCGTGATCTCCCTAGAAGAAGGCAAGTCCATGACCACCGAACTGGAGGTCACCGAGGGCATGCGCTTTGAGAAGGGCTACATCTCTCCCTACTTCGCCACCGACACCGAGCGCATGGAAGCAGTGCTCGACGAGCCCTTCATCTTGATCACCGACAAGAAGATCGCGCTGGTTCAAGACCTCGTTCCCGTACTGGAGCAAGTGGCTCGCGCCGGTCGTCCTCTGCTGATCATCGCTGAGGACATCGAGAAAGAAGCCCTGGCAACCCTGGTGGTCAACCGCCTGCGGGGTGTGCTGAACGTCGCTGCTGTCAAGGCTCCTGGCTTTGGCGATCGCCGTAAGGCCATGCTCGAGGACATCGCCGTCCTGACCGGTGGTCAGCTGATCACCGAAGACGCTGGTCTGAAGCTCGACAACACCAAGATCGACATGTTGGGCAAGGCTCGCCGCATCACGATCACCAAGGACAACACCACCATCGTCGCCGAAGGCAACGAAGAGGCAGTGAAGGCCCGCTGTGAGCAAATCCGCCGTCAAATGGACGAGACCGAGTCCTCCTACGACAAAGAGAAGCTCCAAGAGCGTCTGGCCAAGCTGGCCGGTGGCGTTGCTGTGGTCAAAGTGGGCGCTGCAACCGAGACCGAAATGAAGGACCGCAAGCTCCGCCTGGAAGACGCCATCAACGCAACCAAGGCAGCTGTGGAAGAGGGCATCGTCCCTGGCGGCGGTACCACCCTGGCTCACCTGGCTCCCCAGGTCGAAGAGTGGGCAAATGCCAACTTGGTCAACGAAGAGCTCACCGGCGCTCTCATCGTGGCTCGCGCCCTGACCGCTCCTCTGAAGCGCATCGCTGAAAACGCTGGCCAAAACGGCGCTGTGATCGCTGAGCGCGTGAAGGAACTGTCCTTTGACAGCGGCTACAACGCAGCGAACGGCGACTTCGTGAACATGTTCGAAGCGGGTATCGTGGACCCTGCGAAGGTGACCCGTTCTGCTACCCAGAACGCAGCTTCCATCGCGGCTATGGTGCTGACCACCGAGTGCATCGTGGTCGACAAGCCTGAGCCGAAGGATAACGCAGCTGCTGGCGCTGGCGCTGGCATGGGCGGCGACTTCGACTACTAAGTCAATGAACTTGGCTGCTCCTCATGGAGCAGCCAAGGAATTTCTAGAAAAGGGGGCTCGCTACGGCGGCCCCTTTTTTTGTGGTTTTAAATTTGGTCTGATTCTGGAATGAGCTAATTGGAGCCAAATTTTTGCTTTGCCTGGTCGTAGACTTCGGCTGTGATCTCGGTGATGCCGGCATCTTGGGCAAATTTCTCAATCTTTTTGCGGGCAGCGGGACGCACGAAGAAGGGAATTTCTTTCAGGCGGGCTTCGGCTTCAGGGGTCCACTGACAGGCGTCACTCATAGGTTGATGGTAATGGGCTCAGGAAACAGCGTATTTTCCTGACCATACGGCGATCGCGCTTTTCTGGCAAGGCAGGGGCGATCGCGGGCAGACACCTAGCGCAAAGCGAGGCATTCGTGGGAGTTTGGTTGTGGGACATTCTCGCCTAGCACGCAGGTTTCTTGGAGGCCGATGGATGATCTTTGGTAGAAGTGAGAGAAGGACGGCTTGGGTTTTATCAGCGTTGAAAGCATGAATATTACGGTTTTTGCCCTGTTATTGGTTGGCCTTGTGCTGTTGGTGGTAGGAGCTGAGGCGCTAGTGCGGGGTGCATCTCGCATTGCGGCGGTGCTGGGCATCTCGCCTTTGGTGATTGGCTTGACCATTGTGGCCTACGGAACGAGCTCGCCGGAGCTGGCAGTCAATATCCAATCGAGTTTGGCGGGACAGTCTGACATTGCCATCGGCAACGTGGTGGGCAGCAACATTTTCAATGTGCTGTTTATCTTGGGGGTTTCGGCGTTGGTGTCGCCGCTGTTGGTGGCTCAGCAGCTCATTCGGCTGGATGTGCCGATCATGATCGGGGTTTCGTGCCTAATGCTGCTGTTTAGTCTGGATGGCAATATCGGCACTTCAGACGGCGTGATTCTCTTCTTGGGGGCTGTGAGCTACACTGCCTTTTTGATTTATCAGAGCCGCCAAGAGAAGGATGCGGCTGTGCAGGATGAGTACGCCAAAGAATATGGCGCGCAACCAACGCGATCGCTGAGTACGTGGCTGGTAAATCTGGCGCTGGTGGTGGGCGGCCTGGGATTGCTGCTGGCAGGCTCGCGTCTGCTGGTGGACAGTGCCATCGTGATTGCTCAGGCGATCGGCGTTAGTGAGCTGGTGATCGGTCTGACGATCGTGGCGGCAGGGACGTCTTTGCCAGAGCTGGCAACGTCGGTGATTGCCAGTATGCGCGGCGAGCGCGATATTGCGGTTGGCAATGTCGTGGGCAGCAATATCTTCAATATTCTGGCGATTATTGGGCTGTCTAGCATTATTTCACCCGATGGCATTCCCGTGCTGCCTGCGGCGCTGCGGTTTGATATCCCGATCATGATTGCGGTGGCGATCGCCTGCTTGCCGATTTTCTTCACCGGCAATCTTATTTCCCGTCGAGAAGGTATCTTTTTTCTGGCCTACTACGGTGTGTACACGCTCTACCTGATTTTGCGATCGACTGAGCATGACGCGCTGCCGATTTTCAGCACGGTGATGCTGGCCTTTGTGCTGCCGCTGACCGCCATTACCTTGGCGATTGTGACGATGCGGGCTCTGCGCAAGCGCCGTGAGCGCCGCGAGGGCCTCTAAGGGCGATCGCCCCTCCCGAACCTGGCTAAGGAGAAGGTTGATAGAAGCAGCTCCAATGGTTTGGAGCTGCTTTTGTCGTTTAAGGCGTCCACTCGAGGACAATGCCGACTCGGCTGTCCTTGGCTTCGCGAGAGTTCTGTTTCTGGATGTCCGTGGCGAGGCGCAGTCGAGAGGTGAGAGCGTAGCCCACTGACAAAGTAGTGAGGCCGACCTCTTCGCTGCCGCCGGGATTCACCCAGGTCTGGGCGAGGGATAAGTCAGCCGCTCCGGTGCGGGAGAGGGCGAGCTGGAGCTTGAGGCCCAAATTTAGGCCGTCGGTGCTGTAGTCTTCGGTCTGGAGAAACCGATAGCCGACCACGGGGGCTAGATTGACGTAGCTGCCGAGGGGCCGCACGTAATACCGCAGGTCGACCCCCGCGGCTTGGCGATCGCCCTCAAAGCTGCCGTGATAATCCCCGCTGACAGTCAACCCGCTGCGACCAATAAAAACATCCTCCACGCCCACATTCCAGCCGCCCTGCTGGTTGGTGGAGGGAAACTGGGAGTAGCCAAGGCGCAGGCGAGTGCGAAAACTGGGGTCGTGGCGGATATCTGACATCACGTCCGGCACCTCCTGGCTCCAGCGCTGCAAAACCGGACTCTCCTCGAGGACTTTGGGATCGAGATCTAGGCGCTCTGCGGCTGAAGGCGGGTCTGCTGGCGCGTCCTGGGCGATCGCTTCAGACCCCAGGGCGACCCCCAGTCCGAGGGCGATCGCCGCGCCCCATCCCTGCCAGCCCGCTCCAAATCCCGATCCCATATGCTTTTCGTCCCCAGACTCACCACACTGCGCTCACTACCATAGCCCACATCCCCACCCAACCCCCAAAAAAAGCGGCCCTGCAATCTTGCAGGGCCGCTTTCAGATGAAGACTGAGTGCCTTCCTTTATCGAACGGTGCCAACCAAACTCGCTTGGTTGATGGGCTTCATCAGGTACAGCTTCACCATGTGGCCCGCAATGCCCAAGATCAAAGGCAGCTTTTGCAGAAGCTTCACCGGCGCAGGCGCCTGGGACTCAGAGATCGCCGCCAGCTTGGTGTTGAGAGCTGCGCTCTGGTCGAGGCGCTCGATGAACTCTGGATTCTCAACATCCAGAATCACCGGGAAGACGCGACCAGCGGTGTCGTTGGTCTTCTTGATCACCTCGATGTCGTAGTCGCGAGCGTTGAGGCCGATCGCTTCATAGAAGCCAGAGCGCTGAAGGTCATTGAGATACATCGTCGCAAAGACCGACAGCAGGAAGAAACGGCACCACAGCCGCGCCTTCCAGTCATTGAGGAACTGGGGCTGAGCCTGCATGATGGCGTCGAAGAAATCGCCATGGCGGTTCTCGTCTTGGCACCAGTTCTCAAAGAAGCGGAAGATTGGGTAAATCCGGTCTTCGGGATGGGCTTCCAGGTGGCGGTAAATCGTGATGTAGCGCCAGTAGCCGATCTTCTCAGACAGGTAAGTCGCGTAGAAGATGAACTTCGGCTTGAAGAAGGTGTACTTCCGGCTCTTGGTCAAAAACCCGAGGTCAAGGGAGAGCTTGAAGTCCGACATGGCTTTGTTGAGGAAGCCAGCGTGACGAGCCTCGTCCCGCGACATGAGGTTAAAGCACTCAGCCAGCAGCGGGCTTTTGTTTTTGAGGCGACGCCCAAGTTCCTTGTAGAGCAAGAAGCCCGAGAATTCAGCGGTGCAGGAACGCTCCAAGAATTCAACAAAGAGGCGGCGCTTTTCACCATCGATGTGATCCCAGGACTGCTCGAACTCGGCATCCCGCACAAAGTGATGACGGTTGTAGTCAGCGCGAAACTCTTCCAGGATCGCTCTTAGCTCGTCTTCGTTGACGGAGATATCCATTTTCTCCATCTCATCGAAGTCGGTGGTATAGAACCGAGGCGTGAGGATGGTCTCCTTGGCAGGGACTTTAATCCCCGGTCTTATCTCATCGAAGCCAGGCTTTTTCAGGGAATCTACCATGGGTCCTTTTGCTCTTTGTTATGACGCTACGCCTCAAACGGGGCGCTACACAGGGGAAAGCACGGGGGCGTGCAGAAAACGCTCTTGTTCATTTTCATTTTAAGAACGCTTTCGCCGGGAACACACCCTAGCGATGAACCGTGCCCTAGGCGATGCCCAGACGCGATCGCTGCGTTTTTCTATCTCCCATAGTCTACCAATGGCAGTAGGAGCGAGGGACAGCGATCGCGTTAAGAGTTGCAACATCGCTTCAACTTTTATGACAGTTTTGCCTAGCCGCAGGCAACCCTTTGGGAGTTGTAGAGAACAGGCGGTCAAAAACCCGCTCGATCTCGCGCCCATCTCGCGATTGAGTGCTCCTCTATTTTCCCTGACCCGTGGAAAGCAGATCAAGGCAATCTCCCTAGAATCAAGGCAGAATGGGCGTATAGCGGAAGCCGCCGATCAAAAGTGTAAAGAGCTATGAGCAGCATTCCCCAACCCACCAGCCCAGACAACAGCACCCGCGTCACCGCGTCTTACCTGCTGTGGCTGCTGTGCCTATGTGGCATTAATGGTGCCCACCGAATATATAACGGCAAGATCGCGACAGGTTTGCTGTGGCTGTGTACCTTCGGCTTTTTTGGGATTGGCCAGCTGATTGACTTGATGCTGATTCCGGGGATGGCAGAGGATTATCGCCTGAAGCTAATGGCGCGCAGCGGCTATATGACGCTGGGCGTGCCGGTCCAGCAGCCAGTCGTGGCCTCCCAAACGGTGACGCCGCCCACCCGAGAGCAGCTCATGGTCAAGCTGCTCAAGGCTGCTCAAGCCAATGGCGGCCAGATATCGGTGACTCAGGGCGTCATGGCGACGGAGCTCGGCTTCAAGGAAGTCGAATCCTTGCTCAAGGAGATGGTCAAGTCCGGCTATGTCAACTCTGAGAACGATCCCCGCACTGGCATTGTGAAGTACCACTTCGAAGAGCTGTAGAGGTCCGAAGCGACCCTGTTTCGGATGGGAGAGTCTCGCCTGTGCGCGATGCTGCCAGCTCAGGGATTGCGGGTTTCGCCCTCTTCTGTGGGCGGCTCGGTCTCGCTGGGAGCGCTGGTTTCTGGGGCTTGATTGGTTTGCTCTTGGGCGTCGTTTTCGGTTTTCTTTTGCCGAGCCGCCAAGATTTCTTGGGCTTTGGCCTGCATTTTGAGGTGTCGCTCGACGCCTTCGTAGGCGTAGCGGTTGTAGCCGTTCTCCTGGATGAGCTGCTCGAGGTAGCGGACGCGATCGCGGCTGACCGGGTGGCTCGACAGCCAGGGGAAGGGGGTGCCTTTTTCTTGGGTGGCCAGGGACACCATCAAGTTGCGCATGCCGTCGGCGGCGTAGCCTGTGGAGGCCAGCATCCGAGTACCCAGAATGTCGGCTTGGCGCTCCATGTCGCGGCTGTAGTCTAGGACGATCAGGTTCGCAATGGTGCCGCCGAGGGGCAGGTACTGGACGATGTTGGCAGTGAGGTTGCCGCTGGTCACGAGCTGGAAGCCGTGGGACAGGACCGCGTGGGACATTTCGTGGGCCATGAGACCGGCCAGCTCGGCTTCAGAGCGCGTTTCGGCGATCGCCCCCAGATTGACAAAGATCTTGCCGCCGGGCAGCGCAAAGGCGTTTAGGCCTTCGTCCATCACCACATAAAACTCGTACTCAAAGTCCTTGCGCCCTGCCACCTGGGCAAAGCGCTGGCCGAGCTCGCTGATGTAGGCGACGATTTCAGGGTCATCAACCAGCTCGACTTGTCGCTTGATCGACTCGGAGGCCCGCTCGCCGACCCCCGACTCGCCCTGGAGCATGAGGGCGGTGGACTCGATGGCCGAAATGGGGCCAAACAGGCTGCCGGTCAGGGCATAGCCCAGGGCGCCGGTGACCACGTTGGCGATGGTGTTGCCGGTGAGCTCTCGCTTTAGCCACGACCGAAACTTTTGGAGATTGTCGTCGGCGACCTCTTCGAAAGCAGCGGCTTCAGGATGGGTGGGGTTGAGCAGCGCAAACTGCCGTGCTGCTAGGGAGGCGTCGAGCCATTTTTTCTGAGATGCCAGCAGGGCGATTTTGGCTTTTAGCAGGTCGGGTTGGTCTGGATAGAGGGCCGTTGCGCGCTCCAAGACGGCCAAGGCCTCCTCTGGGCGATCGCGGGACTCGAGCACCTCGGCGTAGAGCAGCTGGCCCGGCACAAAGGCCGGAGACTCCTCAACCAGCAGACTCAGCGGGATCATCGTGGCGTCGGCGAGCCCTTTTTCGTAGCCAGCTTGGGCCTCGCGCCAGTAGACGCGCCCTGCGGGCGACAGCGCCTCCGGATCGGTGATGGCTTCGGTCCGGGTGCTGGCCTCCTGCTCGTTTTCAAAAGGCGGTTTGGCGGCCCGATAGCGCTTTTCGGCTTCGGCGATTTGGCCGCCGAGATAGAGGCGATCGCCCTCAATGAGCATCTGCTGACGGACCAGGGCCTGGGGGTCGAGATCATCGAGATCTTCGAGATTGTCAGCGCTGCTGTCGGTGGGTTGAGAGCCCTCGACGGAATTCTCGGACGCGTCGCCAGCGGGCGGTTCTGCGGAAACGGGCGGTTCTGTGGGGTCCGCAGACGCAGCGGGCTGGTCGGCGGGCGCGGCTTCGGGCAGGGGCTCCGGACTGGGAGGAGCTTCGGGTAAGTCTTCCGGTACGGCGTCCTGGGCGATCGCCGGTTCCGGGCTAGCTGCCGTCGCTGGCTCTTCTAATGTTGTCCCTTCTAAAGAGTTGGGCTCTGCTGCGGGGGCAGGCAACTCCTCTACAACGGGTTCGCTGGGGTCTGCTAGCGTCTCTGTCGGCACCACAACCGCTGTGGGGTCCGGTTCCGGCGCGGGCTCTGCTGTCGAGATAGTCGGATCGAGCGGACTTTCTTTCTGGGCGATCGCCCCTGGGGCTGCCAGCAGCGCGCTCAAGAGAACCCCACTCCCCAACACCCAACGGACCAACAACGTTGATTTCATGGTTTCCACCCGCAAGGAATCTGTGACAGCAGTCGCCCTATGGCTTTTTCAGAAGACAGTGACTGAAATTTCGGAATTTGGCTCCCAAACGGTCCAACTTCGCGGCGCTCCAGCCCCCGTCTCCCGAAAATTCCCTGAATCTGGCCCTAGTTTCGTGCTAGCCACTTCTGGGCGTTTAGGCGCTGCGCCGTGTAGAGGACGAGCAGATCGAGGGTGACTTTGCGCTCGTCTCCCATAAAGTGCTCCAGGGTGCTGGGGTGGGAGCTGTTGTCTGCGCAGAAGAAAAACTTAGGCCCGTTGATGTCCTCTTTGATAAAGGCAATCCCAAAGAGACGCTGACCACCGGCAAACCGGCCGCGCACTTGCCAGCAGGTTTCTCCAGCGCTGGGCAGGGTCTCTTGGCTAAAGGTCAGCTCGAGATCACCAATGCCAGTGGCGGCGATCGCCTTTTGCAGCGCTGGCAGATACTCCTGCTGAATGAACTCCGCAAAGGGCTTGTCTTCGGGGGCGGGGGGTTTTTCCTTTTTGGCTTTGGGAGCCGCTTGCTCACCTTGTTGGGCAGCACCAGACGTTTCTGCTTGGGCCTGGGCTTCGGCGTTTTCTGGGGTTTCCCCGGCTTTGGCGGGGGCAGCTTTTCCGTTTGCCTTGCGATTCTCGTCTGCCATTGCTTCGGTTTGTCCTCGAATAATTCGGCTTGCAGCAGTATGTCCGGTCTGAAGTCCCTGTTGACCGGGCGGGAGATGCCCGCTACGAGACGCTAGAGCGTCGTCTGACTGGCTAAACGCGCGGCGGGCGATCGCCACGATCGCTGGGGATTCAGCCTTTGATAACCAGTCTACCTGTACCCAGACCACGGGATCTCAGCGTCCGCTTCAATGCCTCCGGCCAATGGGCCACTCGGGGGGCGATCGCCATACAAAAAAAGCCTGGCCAACGGCCAGGCAAAATAGCATTGTGTGACACCCAAACTTTTTGAGCGGTTAGCCTCCTGCCACCGCAGGAACGATGCTAACTTCGTCGCCATCCTTGAGCGGCGTTTCCGTCCCTTCCAGGAAGCGAATATCTTCGCTATTGACGTAGAAGTTCAGGAAACGGCGGGGCTTGCCCTCCTCATCGCAGAGGCGCGCTTTGATGCCAGGGCAAGACTGCTCCAGCGCTTCTAGCAGTTCTGCAACGCTAGCGCCACCACACTCTAGGGTGGCCTGGTTATTGGTGAATTTTTGCAGCGGGGTCGGGATAAGAACTTTAACGGCCATGGTTTATCAGAAATTCAGTCGCAATTGAAAGGGTAAAAACGGTGTGTCCAGAGAGCCAAGTTACACCAAAACTTGCTGCCACTCCAGGCGATCGAGGGTTTGAGCTCGCTCCAGCGCCCGCTCAAAGCTCTCGAGCTTCGGCTCGATGGTCAGCGGCTCGCCCACATAGCCCTGGACCGCTTCTTGGGTCTTGAGGCCATTGCCCGTGATGTAGACCACGGTGGTTTCGTCGGGGCTGATTTTGCCAGCTTCCACCAGCTTCTTGAGGGTTGCGATGGTGGTGCCGCCTGCCGTCTCGGTGAAGATACCCTCGGTCTCGGCCAAGAGCTTCATGCCCTCGATGATCTCGGCGTCGGTCACAGACTCGATGTTGCCGTTGGTCTTTTGGGCGATGTCCACTGCGTAGACGCCGTCTGCGGGGTTGCCGATGGCGATCGACTTTGCGATAGTGTTGGGCTTCACCGGCTTGATGAAGTCGCGGCCTTCCTGGAAGGCTTGGGCGATCGGCGAGCAGCCCTCGGCCTGAGCACCGCTAAAGCGCACGTGCTTGTCCTCGACCAGACCGACCTCCACAAATTCCCGGAAGCCCTTGTAGATCTTGGTGAACAGAGAGCCCGAAGCGAGGGGCGCCACGATGTGGTCGGGCAGTTCCCAGCCGAGCTGCTCAGCGACTTCGTAGCCCAGGGTCTTGGAGCCCTCGGAGTAGTAGGGGCGCAGGTTGATGTTGACGAAGCCCCATCCGTGGGTGTTGGCGACTTCGGAGCACAGGCGGTTCACCTGGTCGTAGTTGCCCTCGACGGCCATGACGGTGGGACCGTAGATCACGGTGCCCAGGACCTTACCGGCTTCGAGGTCGGCGGGAATGAAGACGCAGCACTCTAGGCCTGCGTGGGCTGCGATCGCCGCTGTAGAGTTGGCGAGGTTGCCCGTGCTAGCGCAGGAAACCGTGCTGAAACCCAGTTCCCGAGCTCGGGTCAGGGCCACGGAGACCACCCGATCCTTGAAGCTCAAGGTGGGCATGTTGACCGCGTCGTTCTTGATGTAAAGCTTTTTGAGACCCAACCGGCGCGCGAGGCGATTGGCTTGGAGCAGGGGCGTCATGCCGGTGCCCACGTCGATGGGAGTGTCGGTCTCGACGGGCAGAAATGCACGGTAGCGCCAGATGGAGTTGGGGCCGGCTTGGATGCTTTCGCGGCTGACGAGGCTACGAATGGCGTTGTAGTCGTAAGCGACTTCCAAGGGACCGAAACACTGCTCACAAACGTGAATTGCCTGGGGCTCATACTCAGCGCCGCACTCTTTGCACTTGAGGCCGGAGAAGGTAGCGGTCCGGGTTTGAGCTTGACGATCGGCTGTTTGGGTCATGTCACAAATGCTCCTGAAGCGGGGAGAAAAAGCGGTCTTGGGTCCAATGCTTAGCGGATGGTAGCACGGGCAAATCGGGCCGTCAAATAAACCCGATTTTTTTAGTCGGGATTTATTGATTCAAATCGCTCCAATCGCTGAAACCCTTGCTGGCAGGCGATCGCAGCCTTTGGTTTCCTCGGGAGAATTTTGACTTTGGGGGCCGATCAGCTCCTGGCTGTGTCCTGCGCCTCAAAATTTCTTAAAAAATTCCGCTGATTTTCTCGTAGAAAAAAGGCGATCGCCAACGCGATCGCCCGAAAACTCCCTTGAACTGAGGATTTCGCGATAGGGGAGAAACCCTAGACGTAGACGAACTGGTTGCTGTTGGTTAGATCAAGGTTGGTGATGCTGACATTGTCCAAGATGGCGACCAGCTCGTCGTTGGAGCCGCGCTCTAGGTAGAGGCCAGTGCCGGGGCCTAGGGTCTTGAGGGTGTAGTCGGTGGCGACGCCTTGGAGCTGGATCTTGTCGGTGCCGCTGAACTCGAAGTCGGCAACGATCGCGTAGTCGGTGTCCGTGGTGTCGAACTCATCGGCGCTGCTGCCGTCGTCGTAGTACTTCACGCCGATGTTGCCGAGGTAAAAGCGATCGCTGCCCGCGCCGCCGGTGAGCCGATCCAGTTCACCGACTCCTGCGCCGGTTTCGTCGGCTCCCTGGAGCGAATCGTCTCCGCTGCCGCCGGTGAGCCAGTCGTTATCCAAGCCGCCGAAGAGGAAGTCCTGGCCGTCGCCGCCGTCGAGGGTGTCGCGACCCGCGAAGCCGCGAAGCGTGTTGTCGCGGAGGTTGCCTGTGATGCTGTTGTTGAGGGCGTTGCCGCTGCCGAGGGTGGCGGTGGTGCCGATGAGAATGAGATTTTCGACGTTGCTGCTCAGGCTGTGGTTGACGGTCGATCGCACGGTATCGTTGCCTGCATCAGCGGCCTCGACCACTACATCGCCATCGTTGTCGAGGTAGTAGAGGTCGTCGCCCGCGCCACCGATCAGGGAGTCAGCGCCCAGACCGCCATCGAGGGTGTCATTGCCCAGGCCGCCGTTGAGGGTGTCGTTGCCAGCGAGGCCAAACAGAGAGTCATTGCCGCCGAGGCCTTGCAGGGTGTTGTTGAGGGCGTTGCCGACGATGCGGTTACTAAGGTCGTTGCCGTTGCCGAGGGTGGCGATCGCCCCGGTGAGCTCCAGATTCTCGACGTTGCTGCCCAGGGTGTAGTTGATGCTGGCGCGCACGGTGTCCGTTGTGCCTTGGCCCAGGGCTTCGACCACGCGATCGCCCACATCATCCACGATGTAGAGGTCGTTGTCGGCGCCGCCGATCAGGGTGTCGCTGCCGAGGCCGCCACTCAGCGTGTCGTTGCCGATGCTGCCCTCTAGGATGTCGTTGCCGCTGTCACCAAAGAGGATGTCGGCGCCGTCATAGCCCCGCAGGGTGTTGTTGAAGGCGTTGCCGGTGATGATGTTGTTGAGGGCGTTGCCGTTGCCGACGGTGGCGGTGCCGTGGAGCTGTAGATTTTCGACGTGGGTTTCGAGGGTGTAGTTGATGAAGGCGCGGACGGTGTCGGTGCCGCCGTCTAGGAGCTCCAAAACGCGATCGCCTACGGTATCAACAAAGTAAAAGTCGTTGCCCAGGCCGCCAAACATCGTATCGATGCCCAGGCCGCCGTCGAGGGTATCGTTGCCAGCGAGGGCTCGGAGGGTGTCATTGCCGCCGAGGCCCCGCAGGGTGTTGTTGAGGTCACTGCCGGTGATGCTGTTGTTGAGGGTGTTGCCGCTGCCGAGGGCGGCGGTGCCGTAGAGAACGAGGTTCTCGACATTGGCTGCGAGGACATGGTTGATCGAGGCGCGGACGGTGTCGGTGCCGCTGTTGAGGCTCTCTACAACGCGATCGCCCACGTTGTCGACGTAGTAGAGATCGTTGCCGAGGCCGCCGTACAGGATGTCTGTGCCGAGGCCCCCATCGATGAAGTCGTTGCCGCCTTCGCCAAAGATGGTGTCGTTGCCGACGAACCCGCGCAGGGTGTTGTTGAGGGCGTTGCCGACGATGCGGTTGTTGAGGGTGTTGCCGTCGCCGATGATGGCGGAGCCATAGAGGACGAGGTTTTCGAGGTGGTTGCCCAGGGCGTAGTTGAGGTAGGCGTAGACGGTATCGGTGCCTGCGTTGGCGGATTCTAGGGGGCGATCGCCCAGGTTATCCACGACATAGATGTCGTTGCCGAGGCCGCCGTACATCGTGTCTGCGCCGAGTCCGCCGTCGATGAAGTCGTTGCCTCCCAGAGCCGAAAACCAGTCGTTCCCGGCCAGGCCGCGCAGGGTGTTGTTGCCGTTGTGGCCAAAGATGTAGTTGTTGAGGGCGTTGCCGGTCCCGACCAGGGCCGTATCCAAGAGCGTCAGATTTTCGACGTTGTCGGCGAGGGCATAGTTAATGGAGGAGCGGACGGTGTCGGTGCCGCTGCCGATGGCCTCGATCACGCGATCGCCCGCATTGTCGACAGTGTAGGTGTCATTGCCCAGCCCCCCGTCCATGAAATCAGCGCCCAGCCCCCCATTCAAGGCGTCGTCGCCAGCTAGGCCGTAGAGGAGGTCGTTGCCCGCGAGGCCAGAGAGGATATTGTTGAGGGCGTTGCCGGTGATCCGGTTGTTGAGATCATTGCCCAGACCATTGCTGGCGGGGGCATACAGCTCGAGGTTCTCGACGTTGGCTTCGAGGGTGTAGTTGATGAAGGCGCGGACGGTGTCCGTGCCCTGGCCGAGGCCCTCAAAAACGCGATCGCCCACGTTGTCAACAATGTAGAAGTCGTCCCCAACGCCGCCGTACATCGAGTCTGCGCCGACACCCCCGTCTAGGACGTCGTTGCCGTCCAGCGCGACCAGGATGTCGTTGCCTCCTAATCCCGATAGGCGATTGTTCGTGGCGTTGCCGTTGAGGAGGTTGTTGAGGCTGTTGCCCTGGGCGATCGCGGCGGTGCCAACCAGCAGGAGATTTTCCAGGTGGTCGCCGAGGGTGTAGTTGACGAAGGCGCGGACGGTGTCGGTGCCCTGGCCGAGGCCCTCAAAAACGCGATCGCCCGCATTGTCAACGATGTAGGAGTCATTGCCGAGGCCGCCATACATCGAGTCTGCGCCGACGCCGCCATTGAGAATGTCGTTACCGGCTAGGCCTTGCAGCACGTTGTTGGCGCTGTTGCCGATGATGATGTTGTTGAGGTCGTTGCCGATGCCGCTGGTGGCCGTGCTGTAGAGCTCCAGGTGCTCGACGTTGCTGGTGAGGCTGTAGTTGACGAGGGACCGGACGGTGTCGGTGCCCTGGCCCGGGTTCTCAAAGACGCCGTCCCCCACGTTGTCAACGATGTACACATCGTCGCCAACGCCGCCGTACATCGAGTCTGCGCCGACGCCCCCGTCGAGGACGTCGTTGCCTTCGAGGCCCAGCAGGAAGTCATTGCCGGCTTGGCCATAGAAGACGTTGTTGAGGTTGTTGCCCAGGAGGACGTTGCTGAGGCTGTTGCCAATCCCCAGCGTTGCCGCACCGAGCAGGGTCAGGTTTTCGAGGTGGTCGCCGAGGGTGTAGTTGATGCTGGCGCGGACGGTGTCGGTGCCTGCATTGGCGGCTTCTAGGGGGCGATCGCCCGCGTTCTCCACGACGTAGGTGTCGTTGCCGAGGCCGCCATACATCGTATCGGCGCCGGTGCCCCCGTCTAGCCAGTCGTTGCCGTCCCAGCCGTCGAGCAGGTCATTTTCGGAGCCCCCGGACAGCGCGTCGTTGCCCGAGCCGCCGCTCAGATAGTCAGCGCCAAAGCTGCCGTAGAGCGTGTCATCCCCGGACCCTCCGTACAGATCATCGTTGTCGCCGTCGCCGTAGAGGACGTCATTTCCGCCGAGCCCGTACAGCAGATCGTTGCCGCCAAAGCCCTCCAGGATGTCGTTGTTGTTGGTTCCAAACAGAGTGTCATTTCCAAATGTGCCGGCCATCAGGTGTTTTCCTTGGGCGATTTGCGAATATACACAGCAGCAAGACAGAGATCTCGGTTGACCCGGCGATCGCCAGAACGAAGCATTTGGGGGTGACCCCGCCGAGATTTGCTGGATGGGAATTCACGAAAATTCCGCTGGGTTACGCAAAAAGATAGGCGGCTGGAGTCGTCCTTGGGACAATTCGCAATCTAAAGTTTTAATATCCCGATCCAAAGAAAAATCAATGAAAAAGGGCTAGCCCTTGGGAGGAATAGCCCTTGCAGTGAGAGGGTTAAAGGTGCCGTGTGCCTGAGATCAATCGGTGAACGCGATCGCCGCTTGAGAAGGGGACGAAACTAGACGTAGACGAACTGGTTAGCGTTATTGAGGTTGAGGTTCGCAACGCTCACGTTTTCGACGATGCCGATCAGCTCGTCGTTGAGGCCACGCTCGATGTAGATGCCGGTGCCCGTGCCGATGGCGCCCAAGGTGTACTGGGTGTTGGAGCCTTGGAGCTGGATCTTGTCGGTGCCGTTGAACTCGAAGTCGGTGATGATGGCGTAGTCGCTGCCCACGGCGCCGCCGTCGTAGTACTTCTTGCCGACGGTGCCGAGCTCGAAGCGATCGCTGCCGCCGCCACCAGTTAGGCGATCGAGCTCGCCCACGCCCGGCGCTGCTTCTGCGGCGTTGACGCCTCGCAGGGTGTCGTTGCCCAGGCCGCCGGTGAGGCTGTCGCTGCCTTCCCCACCTACCAGGAAGTTGCTGGCGCTGTTGCCGGTGATGCTGTTGTTGAGCGTGTTGCCGATGCCGTAGTAGGCAGTGCCGGTCAGAATCAGGTTCTCAACATGAACGCCCAGGCTGTGGCTGATGCTGGAGACAACGGTGTCGGTGCCTTGGCCTGCGTACTCAATGGTGCGATCGCCCACGTTATCGACATAGTAGACATCATTGCCGAGGCCGCCGTACATAGTGTCGACGCCCACGCCTCCGTCCATGACGTCGTTGCCGCCGAGGCCATACATCAGGTCGTCGCCAGCATAACCCCGCAGGGTGTTGTTGAGGGCATTGCCGGTGATGCGGTTGCTGAGGGCGTTGCCGTTACCGACGACCGCGGCGCCGTAGAGCTCGAGGTTCTCAACGTTGGCTTCGAGGGTGTGGCTGATGGTGGCACGGACGGTGTCGGTGCCTTGGCCAGCGTACTCAATGGTGCGATCGCCCACGTTATCGACGTAGTAAATGTCATTGCCGAGGCCACCGTACATGGTGTCTGCGCCCGCCGCACCATTGATGAAGTTGCTGACGCTGTTACCAACGATGACGTTGTTGAGGGTGTTGCCGGTGCCGCTGATGGCAGTACCGGTCAAGGTCAGGTTCTCGACGTTGACTTCGAGGGTGTGATTGACGCTGGAGATGACTCGGTCGACGCCTTGGCCGGCGTACTCAATGGTGCGATCGCCCATGCTATCGACGTAGTAGAGATCATTTCCAATGCCGCCGTACATGGTGTCGATGCCGGTGCCTCCATCCATGACGTCGTTGCCGCCGAGGCCGTACATCAGGTCGTTGCCAACATAACCTCGCAGGGTGTTGCTGAGACCATTGCCGGTGATGCGGTTGCTGAGGGCGTTGCCGTTGCCGACGATGGCGGTGCCGTAGAGCTCGAGGTTCTCGATGTTGGCCTCGAGGGTGTGGCTGATGGTGGAGCGAACGGTGTCGATGCCCTGGCCTACGTACTCAATGGTGCGATCGCCCACGTTATCGACGTAGTAAATGTCATTTCCAATGCCACCGTACATGGTGTCTGCGCCCGCCGCCCCATTAATGAAGTTGCTGGTGCTGTTGCCGACGATGATGTTGTTGAGGGTGTTGCCGATGCCGTAGTAGGCGGAGCCCGTCAGGGTCAGATTCTCGACGTTGACTTCGAGGGTGTGGCTGATGCTGGCGATGGTGCGATCGGTGCCCTGGCCCGCGTACTCAATGGTGCGATCGCCCACGGTGTCGACGTAATAGACATCGTTGTTGAGGCCGCCGTACATCGTATCGACGCCCACGCCGCCGTCCATGATGTCATTGCCGCCGAGGCCGAACATCACGTCGTTGCCCGCCAAGCCGCGCAGGACATTGCTAGAAGCGTTGCCGGTGATGCGGTTGTTGAGGGCGTTGCCGGTGCCGTTGACCGCGGTGCCGTAGAGCTCAAGGTTCTCGACATTATCCGTCAGAGAGTAGCCAATGGTAGAGCGAACCGTGTCAGTCCCCTGATTCAAAAATTCAAAAACGCGATCGCCAACGTTATCAACATAGTAGATGTCATTTTCGGTGCCGCCGTACATAGTGTCTGCACCGGTACCGCCATCGATAAAATCGTTTCCGCCAAAGCCATAAATTAGGTCATTGCCCTCATAACCCCGCAGGGTATTGCTAACAGCATTACCCAAAATAACGTTGTTGAGGCTATTACCATTGCCAGTGATCGCGGCGCCTAGCAGGGTCAAATTTTCGAGGTTGCTGCCCAGGGTATAGCTAATCGATGAGCGGACCGTATCTATCCCCTGATTAAGGAACTCAAAAACGCGATCGCCGACGTTATCAACCACATAAGTATCGTTGCCGACGCCGCCGTACATGGTGTCTGCTTCGGTGCCACCATCTAGATAATCGTTGCCCTCATCTCCATACAAAATATCCAGGCCACTGCCGCCATAGAGGCTATCGTTGCCTGAAATTCCGTTATAAACCAGCAGTGAATTATAGGGAGAAAAGGGAGGACGGCGATCGCCATAAATGACGTCATTGCCAGCTAGGCCAAACAGGCTATCGCTGCCCCCTCGGCCATAAATAAAATCGGTAAAACTAGTGCCAAGGCGAGTGTCATTACCGATTGTTCCAACAATAGTAGCCATTTGGTCTCTCCTTCTGGTCGTAGGTCTCGCAAGAAATGCGCAGCAAAACCTTTGGCATCACCGATTACGAAAGGGGTTAACGCAAGAAGCTTTTGCGCTATTTCGTAACCGTATGTCCTAAGGGATTACCTGGATGAGGGATTCACCTAGGCCGAAATCATTTGCGGAAAAACTCTGAATTTTCTTGCGGATTCTTTTTGATTAACCCTGAAAAGAATTGATTTACCTAGAAATCAAGTACGGAGAATTCAAGAGATAGTTTGTGAAGCTTTTAAATAAATTCGTAAAGTTGAGATTAAAAATATTTTTAACTCAAGAATAATAACTAAAAACGAAGGATCAAAAGCCCAGTGATTAGGCTTCCTAAAGTTCCGAGGGCGATCGCGGGCACAGGCCTCTAGCCGCCGCTAACAGGGGGAATCAGGACGACTTCGTCGCCAGCTTGCAGCGGCGTGTCTGCGTCCACAAACTGGTAGTTGATGCCAAATCGGGTCACGTCGCGCCACTGGGCCAGCTCGGGGTGGGCCTGCAACAGGCGATCGCGCACCGCAGCCACTGGCGTGCCAGCGGGAAACTCGAGGGTTAGCTCAGGAACGCCGTAGGCTTCCTGGTAAGCAGCGAAGAGTTTGACCGTGACTTGAATGATTTCTTGGGACATGGTGACTGAGAAAGGGGCGATCGCAAGATGAGCGGCCGGTGGCTGGCCAGAAGGATGAGGCTCTGGCTTGGCTTTCCAATTGTCCTATGTCTGGTGCTGGGCGATCGCGCCTAAAATCTCTTTTGTGGGCGCCGCTCGATGGCCCCTAGAGGTTCTTCAAAATTTCTTCTAAAAATTTTTACCTAACGTTTGGGGCTGCCCAACGTTGCGTCTTGGTTTTGCGATTTGGCTAATCTCGGTCTCACGACGCTTCGTGCATCAGGTGCATTTTCCGAAAAGCGGTCTCAAACTGCTCGGCTGACAGGGGCTTGCTGACCAGGTAGCCCTGCATTTCATCGCAGTGATGCTGATGCAGAAAGGCGCGCTCTGCCTCCGTTTCCACCCCTTCGGCGACCACCCGCAAATCCAGACCGTGGGCCATCTGAATAATGGCGATCGCGATCGCGCTGTTCTTGCTGTCAGACGCAATGCCCCGGACAAAGCACCGGTCGATCTTGAGGCAGTGAAACGAAAACTCTTTGAGATAGTTCAAAGACGAATAGCCCGTCCCAAAATCATCGATCGAAATCTGGAGGCCCAGGTCCGTGAGCTGATTGAGCTTAGCCAGCGTCGCCTCCACATCCTGCACAATGATGCTTTCGGTCAGCTCCAGCTCCAGATACTCCGGTGCGATGTCGGCTTGGCGAATAATGTGGTCAATACGCTGGCACAGGCCCGCTTCGCTGAGCTGGCGTCCCGAGAGATTGACCGCTAGCTGCAGCGGCGGGTATCCAGCATCCTGCCAGCGCCTGGCCTGCTGACACACCGTTTGGAGCACCCACTCGCCAATGGGGACGATCAGGCCATTTGCCTCGGCCAGCGGAATAAACTGGGTGGGCGAAACAAAGCCGTAGTCCGGATGGGGCCAGCGCAGCAGAGCCTCTGCTCCCACGACCTGGCCGGTCCGCAGATTCACCCTCGGCTGGTAATACACCTCGAACTGGTCGCGCTCGAGGGCGTAGCGCAGATCCGTTTCCAGCATGAAGTCACTAAAGGATCGAGCATTCATCCCCGGCTGGTAAATCTCCCAGCCGTCGCCGCCCCGCTGCTTGACCTGATTCATGGCGGCGTTGGCGCACTGGATGAGGTTGTCGAGCTGAGCGCCGTGCTGGGAGTAAAACGCGATACCGATGCTGCTGGTGATGAAGAGTTCGCGGTTGCCGATGAAAAAAGGTTTGGCGGTGGCATCGACTAGGTCTTTGGCGAGGGCTTCGGTGCTGGGGCGATCGCGCTGTAGCAAGATAGCGAACTTGTCGGCGGTGAGGTGCCCCAGGATGGCGCTGCTTTCGAGGTGGGAGGCGAGGCGATCGCCCACGGCCTTGATGAGCAGATCGCCGCAGCTGTGGCCCAGCGTTTCATTGATGCGGCTCAGGCGATCGAGCCCAATCACCATAATCCCGATTCGCTGGTCGCAGAGGGGTGAAGCAACTTGCTCAAAGTGTTCCTGTAGCAAGAGCCGATTGGGGAGGTTAGTCAGGCTATCGTAGTAGACCAGGTGATTGAGCCGCTCCTCCGCCTGCCGTAGCTGCGTGCCATAGCGCTCGGCCAGCATCTCCTGCTTGCGGAGCCGAACGGCGATCGCCCGGAGAAGCTCTTTGGGTGTGCAGGGTTTGGTCAGGTAGTCATCGGCACCCAGCTCCATACCCAGGCGCAGATCCGCCATGTCAGCCTTGGCCGTCATAAAAATGAACGGAATCGTGGCGGTCGAAGCGTTGCGCCGCAAGACTTCAAGTACGCCATAGCCATCTAGGTGCGGCATGATCACATCGCAAAGGATCAGGTCCGGCGACTCCTGAAAGGCAATCTGGACGCCCATTTGCCCATTCGCTGCACCCAGAACGTCAAACCCCTCTGCTTCTAGGAGCTCTAGAACGTTGTCTCGAACGTCCTGTTCATCTTCGATCACGAGAATTTTGGTCATAAGGCTAACCTAATAGTCCGATCGCCGCCCATAAGGCATAGGGGCATTGCGCGGAGAGGGCGTTTCACGTGGGGCCTAAAAATTAGGTGGACAGGACGAACACAAAGGCTTCATTTTCAAGAAAAGCATCAGGGCAGTCCGCGCCGCTGCGATGCTTTTGGGGGGCTGAGGATGGCTGAGCGATCGCCCCGCTTTTGGCAAACGAACCGGATAGTACAGACCCGATGGCGAAGACTGTCCTTGATAGGCCCGAATGGAGTAAGCCCTGACTAAGTGCAGTTTAAAAAGGGGATCAAGACCATAATCTGAGCTTTTCAGTTGTTCAATGTATCTAAAACAACAGAGTATCGCTGATTAAAAGGTGTCAATAGAAAATTGCCCATAAGGGCGCTGCAAAAAACGTCAAAAAATCCTCAGAGCGTTTGGGTAGGCAGCAAGATCCCCAGCGCAGAGGACAGCCTGCGCAAGGCGATCGCCGCTCAAAGACAAAGTGAAAAGCGGGGCTTCTGTCGCTCATCATGACCCATTCCAAAAGCCCATTCAATTGCCAACTTTACGGATAAAACTGAAGCCTGACATCGGCAAACCCTCGCAGATTCCGCAGAAAACCTACGCCGGTAAGGAAATCTCAGGGATTCTTCAACTTGTCTTTATTTTTTTCGAATGGTTGCCATAGGCCAGCGCCCTGCCACCGGCATTCGCCAGCCTGTTCCAAAGGCGCGATCGGTGATTTTCAGGCCCGGCGGCGCTTGTCGGCGCTTGAATTCGGCGCGCGATACCAGCTGTAGAACGCGCTGCACAGTGGCTGCGTCGTGGCCTGCGCCAATGATGTCGTCGATTCCTTGATGCTGATGGATGAGGCGATGGAGGATGTCATCGAGGATCTCGTAGTCAGGCAGCGAGTCTTGGTCCCGCTGGTCGGGCTTGAGCTCGGCGCTGGGCGCTTTGGTGAGGACGCGGCTGGGGATCACGTCGCCGAGGGGCGTTGAGCTGTTGCCGAGGCACCGCTGGACGGTGTTGCGCCAGTAGCACAGGGAGTAAACGCGGGTCTTGGGGACGTCGGCGATCGCCGCTAGGCCGCCATTCATATCGCCGTACAGGGTGCAGTAGCCCACGGCCATTTCGGATTTGTTGCCGGTGGAGAGCAGCAGGTGGCCAAACTTGTTGGCGATCGCCATTAGCAGGTTGCCGCGAATCCGCGACTGGATGTTTTCCTCCGTGATATCCGGCGGGCGATCGCCAAACAGCGGCGCTAGAACCTGGTCATAGTCGCTCATCAGCGGCGCGATGGGCAGCATCTGAGTGGGGATGCCGAGGCGCTGGGCCAGATCGAGGGCGTCGGCAATGGATGCTTCGGAGGTGTAGGGCGACGGCATCAGCACGCCGAGGACATTCTGGGGACCGAGGGCTTCGGCGGCGATCGCCGCCACCAGGGTCGAATCGATACCGCCGCTCAGGCCGATCACCACGTTTGAAAAGCCGCACTTGCGGGCGTAGTCGCCCACCCCCAGCACTAGCGCCGACCAGATTTCCTCGTCCTCCGTCTCCGGCAAAGGGGCGATCGCCCCCGGCTTCCAGTCGTGCTGGTCGCGATCGTAGGCCAGGATTTGCAAATCCGCCCCAAAGCTCCGGGCGCGGCACACGACGTCTCCCTGCCGATTCACCGCCACGCTGTTGCCATCAAAAATCAAATCATCATTGCCGCCCACCTGATTGACATACACCACTGGCTGGCGATACCGACAGGCGCTGTGGCGCAGCATGGCCTCGCGCAGGCGCTGCTTGCCCACCGTGTAGGGCGACGCCGACAGATTCACGATCAAGTCCACCGACTGCTGAGCCAGGTCCGCGATCGGGTTGACCGGGTAGCTGCGCCGCCCCCAAAACTCCTCATCATTCCACAGGTCCTCGCAGATCGTGACCCCAATGCGCAAATCACCCAGCTGGAAAAAGTTGCTCTGCAAGCCCGGCTCAAAGTAGCGCTGCTCATCGAAAACGTCATAGGTCGGCAGCAGCCGCTTGTGAAAATACGTCTGAACCGTCCCTCCGTGCAGCAGGGCCATGCTGTTGAAGACCGGCTTGCCGCCCTTGTCCTGGGCGCGGGGATTGGGTCGAGCTGTGCCCACCAGCACCGTGATCTCCGGGGGCAGCTCAGCGGCCAGCGCCTCCAGAGCCTCGTCCATCCGCGCCAAAAACCCCGGATTCATCAGCAAATCTCGCGGCGGATACCCGCACAAAGACAGCTCCGGCGTCAGCAGCAGCCGGGCACCCTGGGCCGCTGCTGCCCGGGCCGCCGCCAAAATCTGGGCCTGATTGCCGTCGAGGTCGCCAATGGTGGGGTTGAGTTGCGCAATGCCAATCAAAAGCGGTGCAGAGGCAGCGTTCATTGTGGGTGAGGGAGGGGGGTGAAGAAACAGGGCGATCTAGAGGCTAGATAAACACCAGGGGCTTGTCTTTGAGCGGCGCAAAGGCCTCCGGATCAAAGCGGTAGAGGCTGGCGGGCCGGCCCGCGCCTCGCGTCACCTTCGAGCCTGTATCCGCCAAAAAGCCCAGCTTGAGAAGGCGAGCGCGAAAATTGGAGTAGTCCGAGAAATTTTCGCCCAAAACCGTGGTGTACAGCTGGTAGAGGTCGCCCAGGGTAAACTGCTCCGGCAGCACCTCAAAGGCGACGGGGCTGTATTCTAGCTTGTTGCGCAGGCGCTCGTAGCCGTATTCCAAGATGCGGTTGTGGTCAAAGGCAAGCTGGGGCACCTGGGCCAGGGGATACCAGGCGATGCCGCTGACCCCGTCGGCGATCAGCTCCGCCTCATCAAAGCGGACCAAGGCAAAGTAGCTCACCGACAGGTAGCGCACGCCATAGCTGTCGCTGCTTTCTCGCGGATCTCGACCCGGCCCCCCGAAGGTGTAGAGCTGCTCTAGGTACAGGCTCTGGACCCGAATTTTTTCCGACAGGACGCGGTAGGCGGCGGCTTCAAGGGTTTCGCCCTGGCGCACGAGGGTGCCGGGCAAGCTCCAGAAGCCGCCGTAGGGCTCGTCTTGGCGCATGACCAGCAGCACCAGCAGCCGATTTTGGGCGGTGTCCACCGAGAAGATGACGTTGTCCACGCCCACCTTGAAGTCTGCAAGGGCTGGTTTGCTGATCAAGCTTGCCGTCTGTTTGGAGCCGCGTTCTGACATGCGTAGAGTTGTTCGCGATGAATATAGTCTTCGACAGGGGCCGTGAGGATGGCCTGGTCTCCGCCTTCTCGGTAGGCGCTGGAGGAGACATTGGGGACGCTCAGATCGGCGATCGCCACCCGAGCCCCCAGGCGGCGCAGCTGCTCGATGTCCTGAGGCTGGAGGGTGTAGCCCGGTCGGGGAACCACCAAAAGGCTCACTTGCTCGAACAGCTCGTCGATGCGGTACCAGCGGGGCAGCTGGCTCACGAGGTCCGCCCCGATCACCAGCGTGAACTCGGCAGCGCTGCCCCAGCGGCGGCGCGCGTGCTCAACGGTGGTCAGGGTGCGGGGGTGGCTGAGGTCGGCGTAGTAGTGGATGTTGGTGCAGGGCGGCTCGATGTCATCGATGAGCAGCTGGAGCATGGCGGCTCGGTGCTGGAGGGGCGTCTGGTGGGACTTGAATGGGTTGTCCGAGGCCCAGACGGCGACTTGGTCGAAGGTGCGGGCGAGCCAGCGCAGGATGGCCTGGTGACCGGCGGTGGGGGGGTCGGCACTGGTACCAAAAAGGGCGACGTGGACCATAGTTCAGGGAGGGTTTTGCCAGAAAAGAGGGACGAAAATTAATGAAGCGATATTGCTAAGTGTAGGACGGTTGCCGGTGGTGTTGGGTGCGCTGGGTCAGGGTTTGGAGCGGTTCCGAAATCTCGACGGTAGCGGTGGCCGGGGCGGTGATTTGGCGCAGGCTCTGGGGCAGGCGATCGACGCTCTCGGCGGTGCGGCGGGCGATCGCCTCTAGGGAGTCGTGGGGGCCGAGGCGCTGGCCACCAACCATCACGGGCTCTAGCAGGGGCTGCTCAGCGGCGGCGGGGAGCTCGGTGCTCAGGCCCAGGCGATCGCCCTGCCACTGGCCGGCTTCGTCGTAGCGCCGGAAGATCTGCTTGCGGCCAGGGTAGGTGAGCTTCTGGCGCGACTCCTTCATGACCGGAATGCCGTCAATTTCCACCAGCTTGTAGACGCCATTCACCGGCTGCCCGGTCACCAGGCGGGTGCCCACGCCGTAGCCGTCGATGGCGGCGCCGTGCTGACGCAGCCGCTGAATCTCCCACTCGTCCAGGTCGCCGCTGACGAAAATCTGGGTATCGGGCAGGAGCGATCGCACGGTTTGGGACAGGCTGACCAAGTCCCCAGAGTCGAGGCGGACCCCGTTGACCACGGTTCTTCCTTGGCGCTGCTGCTGGGCGAGGCGCTGGGCCGCCTCCACGGTGTCGTAGGTGTCGATGAGCAAAGTAGCGCCCGGAAAGTAGCGATGAAAAGCCTCAAAAGCAGCGTCCTCACCGGACTCTAGAGCCCCGATCGCCATGACCAGAGAATGGGCCATGGTGCCGCTGGGTTTGTGGCCCAGTTTCAGGGCTGCCAAAACATTGGACGTGGCGTCTAGGCCAGCGGCGATCGCCGCTCGCGCCGCCCACAGCGCCGCTTGGGGACCAAAGGCCCGCCGCGACCCAAACTCCAGCAGCGCCGCCTCGGGGCCTGCCACATCCCGCAGGCGCGCCGCGCGGGTGGCCACCAGGGTTTGATAGTTCAGCGTACACAGCAGGTAGGTTTCCACCAGCTGGGCCTGCCAGAGGGGCGCCTCAATGCGCAGCATGGGCTCATTGGCAAAGACCACGCTCCCCTCGGGCACCGCCCACACATCCCCGCTAAAGCGGGCCGCTCGGAGCTGCTCCCAAAAGGCTGCTGGCGCCTGCTCAAAAATGCCGGTGGCCTGCAAGGCCGCGATCTGCTCCTCGCCAAACTGGAGCTGCTGCAAATATTCCAGCGCCTGGGTCAGGCCCATAGCCACCAGATAGCCATAGTTCTCGGGCAGCTGCCGCGTAAACAGCTCAAAGCTGGCCCGCCGCTGGTCGAGCCCTTCGCCCACGTAGCAGGCGCTCATGGTGAGCTCGTAGAGGTCCGTCAACAGACCGTAATTTTCGGGAGTCAGCGTCAATTCGGGATCTAACATGGAAGCCTCGCCAAATGACAGAGCGTGCGGGACACCCAGAGGAATCGAACGGGGTCGATCCACTGTGAGAAGGGAGCTTCGAAGCGATCGCTCCGGTGATGGTTCTTCTCGATAGCTCAATTATAGTGCTTTTTACCAAAATTAAGCTAGAGGTTTTTCGTAAAAAACCAAATTAATCGCGGCAGTTTTTAAGATTTTCCGGCGATCGCCCGTTTTTCAGCCCTTTCGAGCCAAGTGATTAATGGTTTATCAAGCCAAAATGCTGTGACTAATCCTAGCGCGATCGCCGCCTGCTGCCGACCGACTCCAGGTCCAGTGCTGTGATCAAACCACGGGAGCATTGGCCCGTCTGCTCAGCCCAAACCCTTTGAAGGCGCTCGGCCCTAGGGCGCAGGGCGTCCCAGGGAAAACGCATCAAACTTGATCACCGGGCTGTCTGGCCGCAGCGTGTCGAAGCGATAGCTGCTGATTGTCCCTGTCGCCGTCTCGAAGACGCTGAAAACCGTGATGTGGTTGCTGGCGATGTAGGGCTGGGGCTGGCCCTGGGCGTCGAGCAGTGGCGCGATCGTGGGCATCACGGGCGCGAGGCCGTTGGGGTTGCCGGTGGCCGCGTAGGAGACGCTGTGATCCGTCGGTACCGGGCGTCGCAGGTCGCCCACATAGGCCCCGTAGGAGTTACCGACATTGGACGTTTCGAGGAAGTGCAAGCCGCGATCGCTCCTAAAGCGGTTCCACAGGTGGGAGTGCCCGTAAAACACCAGATCGGTTCCTGCCTCCTCCAGCAGCGGCACCAAATCCCGAATCAAGTAGTCCCGCTCGGGCGGGTATTCGTAGCGGATCGCCGTCAGCGCGCCATCGGTGGCGTACTGCCGGACGGCGACGGGGTCGGTGAAGGGCGGCACCGAGTTTTCGCCCAGGGAATGGGGCGGATGGTGCAGCATGACGACCCTGTAGCGGGCCTGCTGAAACTCTGGGCTGGCGAGCTCGGTCTGGAGCCAGCGGTACTGGGGGCTGCCTGCGCTGATCGGCTCAAAGATATGCTGGCCGTGGCCCCACTGCTGCGGGTTCTCGAGGTCCTGGGTGCGCTCCTGGTAGCGGCCTCGGATGGTGGGCTCGCGGCTGGGCGATCGCCAAATTTGGGTCACGTAGAGCACCACCAAGCGCACACTGCCAAAGGTGACGGCGTAGTAGCGCTGGTCCCCGGAGGGGCTGCGGGGCAGCGTAAAAATTTCCTCGTAGGTTTTGGTGTTAAACGACTGATTTTCAAGCCAGCGATCGCGCTCTGCCGGATCGGCGAAATCCATCGGCTCTGCCTGGGCAGCAGCGATCGCCCGGGGCACCGGATCGGCAAACTGGCTATTCAGGCTGCGATCGCCGCTAAAGCGCCCCATCACCTCGTGGTTGCCGATCGCCGCGTAGAGCGGCGCCGACTGGATCAGCGCTCCGCCCCGATAGGTCACCGCGCGATCGCCCTCCCCCACGGAGTAGTGCGCGCGCCCCTGCAAAACCGGAAAAAAAGCGTTGCCCCGCCGGTCGTCAAACCACTCCGAAGCCCGATCCGGCACATTCACCAAATCCCCCGCAAACCACACCGCGTCCACGGGGCCAACCGTTTCCACTACCTTCTGCGCGTTGGCCGCCGTCATCGGCTTGAGCTGGTGGTCAGACGTGAGCAAAATCTTGAGCGGCGCCTCTGGCCGAGGCAGCGGCCCCAAAGCAAACACCTCGCTACGGGCCGTCTGGCCATCTTGGTGGACGCTGACCACGCGATAGGGTACCCGCTCCCCCGCCCTCAGGCCCGTAATGGTCGCCTCATGCCGCCAGATCGCTCGAGGCACCGGCTGCCCGTTGAGAGGCAGGGTCAGGTTTTGGACAGAAATCTGAGAATTTTGGTCTTCGCGGGTGCGGCTGAGGCGGCGGGTGTGAGCGATCGCAACCTGCCCGAGATCGGGACCGTAGTGGACTTCGTGGCGCTCGCCCTCAAACTCTGTGAACCACACCACCCGCACACCATCGGCGGTCGGCAGCTGCAAAAATGGGTCGCTCAAAAGCTCCGGAGACGGCTGAGGTGGCATAGAAGAAACCGCAGATGCGAAAAACAGCGTGCCGAGAAAAATCAATCCCAACAAAATTGCTGATTGATCTTGCCGCGATCGCTGCCCCAAAAGCCGCTTCATGCGTTGCCCAATAAGGGTTCTAGCGCCAGCACATTAGCGCCAAGGGCGGCCTGATGCCCATCACTTTCCGAAATCCTGCACCCTATCTAGCCAAATGAGCATCAGGCGAATGTCACTTGTTTCTTTAAAATAGAAGCAGACAGACTCAATCACTGCCCCAGCGCTCCCACCGGAGTCTGGGGTTTTCTTGTGCCGACAAGTTGGCTCTCAGAGCGCTTTTCAGCGTGCTGGTCGCTCCATTAAGCCACGAAAGGACCCCAAAGACAAGTCCTTTTTTGAGAATCTCACCTCACCTTTTTGAGGCGCTGAGTTGGGCCTCTTGGGCAGCCCTGCCGTGCGATCGCACCCCCTGCCACTCCTGCTGATGGCTGGCGGTGGCATCCTTACCCTACTAAGGATGCCCCTCAATGTCCGTCCTATGCCTCAGCGCAAACAAAATCAATCAAACAAAGATCAGGTCGAGAAAACTTTGCGCCGACTCGGCTTTTCCCACAATCTCCCCAGCAGGTTTCCAAAACTTAAGAAACTGAGGAAACTACTGCCAAGTGCGGGCATCCTAGTACACAGAGGTCACGCCCAAAATTGGCAATTCCTATGAAACCCTTTCCCTTGTTTGTTGCCCTTGCGGTGGCGCTGGTGGCTGCTGGTTGCGAAAACGATCGGGTGAAGCAACTGCTCTCCACCAAGCAGTGCCGAGACTGCAAGCTCGTCAAGGTGGACTTGAGCAGTGCCGACTTAGCAAAGGCTGACCTCAGCGGAGCCGATCTGACGGGAGCGAACCTGACCGGTGCCGACCTCAGCGGGGCTGACCTGACCGGGGCGATCTTGAGCGGCGCAAATCTCAAGCGGGCCAAGCTGCGGGATGCCACGCTGCGAGAGGCCTATTTCTTCCAAGCGCGATTTGAGGGGGCCGACCTGGAAGGGGCCAAAATGGACCGGACCATTTTGCCGAACGGCAGCGTTAGCCAAGTGACGACGATTTCGAGCAAGACGCCAGAAACAAAGCCGTCAGATCCGAAACTGCTGTGGCAAATGGCCTCGGGCCAACAAGAAGAAGACAAAAAATAGGGGCCAGCGGGCTGCATCGATCATTGCTGGCGGCGATCGCCCCTTGGTTGGCTCGGAGTCTGGACTCCGGTCGGGCGGCGGCGGTGCGCTGTGTCACAGATCATCGTCAAAGATCTTGGAATTCGGTAGGGTTGGTTGTCCGAAGAACCCAGCGATCGCCTTGATGTTGACACAGTGTGCTGACTGCGGCAGCGGGCGCTGCTCCGGAGCCAAAGTCACGGCGATCGCGTCGCAGACGCCTTCGTTGCAGGATGCGCCGCTGCTGAGCTTCCATCTCAAAAACTGGGCCAGTGCGGAGCACAGCGAAGGAAAAGGCGGCTCAAAAATCGCGGATTTTTGGGAAAGCGCTTGAGGGTTTGAGGCAATCTCACAGGGATCAAGGGTGAACTACCGCTCTGAATCGAGGCTGGGGTAATGGAGAGTGCAAATCGACAGGAGCACCAAGACTGCTCTGAGTCCGCGCTGATGCCGCTTCAGCAGGTGCTCGATCGGACTCGGGAGGCGATCGCCTGGATCGATCGCGCGGGGATGCTGCGGGGGAGTAATGCCGCCTTTCGGGATTTGCTGCCTGGGGCGATCGCCCCCGAGGGCCAGCGCCTCCAGGAGCTGTTGCCCCTGAGCCGCTTCGGCCAGCCCCTGCTCGACGATCACCCGGTGGCTCTAGCGCTCAACGGCTGCAGCGCCGGCTGCGATCGCTACGAATGGCAGCGGGCAGACGGCCTGCGCTGCCTCGAAATCGAGTGGTCGCCGCTGCCTGGAGAATCAGATCTCGTGCTCGTCATCGTGCGGGACTGGACGGAGCAGATGCGGCTGCGGGCGCGGCTCGACACCCTCGAAGCGAGGCTCCACTACGACGCGCGCCATGACCCCCTGACAGGGCTGCCCAATCGTCGCCATCTGCTAGAGATTTTGCACCGCGTTTGTGGGCTGCTGCGAACCGCTGAGAGGCAGACGATCGCCCTGCTAGTGCTGGATGTCGATCGCTTTCGGGTGATCAATGACAGCCTGGGCTATGGCCTGGGAGACGATCTGCTGCGGGCGATCGCCCAGCGCCTGATCGACAGCGTCCAGCCCCACGACGTGGTGGCGCGCCTGGGCGGCGATGAGTTTGGTCTGCTGCTCACTGAGGTCGCGGATGTGGCCGACGCCACGAACGCTGCGACCCAGGTTCTGCAAGCGCTGGCCCAGCCCCTGCGCCTGGGTGAGCATGAGCTGTTTGTGACGGCCAGCGTGGGCATCGTCATGGTCCGCCCCGACTATCACAATCTCGAAGAAATCGTCCGCGACGCGGGCCTAGCGATGCGCCGCGCCAAGCAGGCTGGGCGATCGCGCTATGTCGTGTTTGAGCCCAGCCTCCACGTGCGGGCGATCGCCCAGCTGCACCTCGAAACCGACCTGCGACGCGCCCTCGACCAGGAGGAGCTGTTTTTGCAGTATCAGCCCATCGTCACCCTGGGCAACGAGTATCTGGTCGGCTTCGAGGCCCTAGTGCGCTGGCGCCATCCCCAGCACGGCCTGATCTCGCCCGCCGAATTTATTCCGCTGGCCGAAGAAACTGGCCTGATCATCCCCATCGGTCAGTGGGTCCTGCGCGAAGCCTGCCAGCAGCTGCGCCGCTGGCAAGACCAGTTTCCCGAGTCCCAGCTCCTGATGAGCGTGAATCTCTCGGGCCGCCAGTTTTCTCAGCAGGACCTGCTGGAGCAAATCGAAGCCATTTTGCAAGAAACCCAGCTTGACGCCAGCAGCCTCAAGCTCGAAATTACCGAGAGCGTGCTGATGGACAACGCCGAATCGGCGGCCCTCCTGCTGCGCAAGCTCCAAGAGCGCGGCATCAAGCTCTCTATTGATGATTTTGGCACCGGCTACTCGTCCCTGAGCTACCTGCACCAGCTGCCCATCGACACCCTCAAAATCGATCGCTCCTTTGTCAAAAGCATCGACAGCGACGGCGAAAAGCTGGAGCTGGTGCGCACCATTGTCACCCTGGCCTGGCACCTGGGCATGGACATCATCGCTGAGGGCGTCGAAACCCCCAAGCAGCTCGCTCAGCTGCGATCGCTCAACTGCGAAGCCGCCCAGGGCTACCTGTTCTCCGCGCCCCTCGATGCGGCCATAGCCCAAGACTTCATCGAAGAGCGCCACCAGGCCCACCGCACCGTCTCCAAAACCCAAACGCGCCGCTAATCCCGCTCCCTGCCCTAGCCCTAAAAAATCCCCTCGCTGATACCAGCAAGGGGGAAAGCTAGGGAGTTTGTCGGGAGGAAAATCTCAGTTGCAGCTTCTAGAAGCTTCTCTAGGGCGATCGCCTCACCCTAGAACCGCCTAGAACCACTCCGCGTGGAACGTGCCAGGCTTGTCCGTGCGCTCGAAGGTATGCGCCCCGAAGTAGTCGCGCTGGGCCTGGGTGAGATTTTGGGGCAGGCGATCGCGGCGATAGCTGTCGAAATAGTCCAGAGACGCGCTGAAGGCCGGCACCGGAATCCCTAGCCGCGCCGCCACCGCCAACACCTCGCGCCAAGCTTCCTGGCGATCGAGAATCGTCTGGCGAAACTCCGGCGCGAGCAGCAGATTCGGCAGTGCCGGATCGTCCTTGAAAGCTGCCTTGATCTTGTCTAGGAAGCCAGCCCGGATGATGCAGCCGCCCTTCCAGATCCGAGCAATCTCGCTCAGGTTCAGGTCGTAGCCGAATTCCTGAGACGCCTTGCCCATCAGCGCCATGCCTTGGGCATAGGAGCAAATCTTGGAGCAGTAGAGGGCGTCGCGCACTTTGTCCACAAAGCCTGACATGTCGCCGTCGTACTTGCCCGTCGGCCCTGACAGCACTTTGGAGGCGGCCACCCGCTCGCCCTTGATCGCCGACATGATTCGCGCATTCACCGCCGCCGTGATCGTGGGGATCGACACGCCCAGCTCGAGGGCGCTCTGGACGGTCCAGCGGCCGGTGCCCTTTTGGCCCGCCTGGTCTAGGATCACGTCCACCAGCGGCAGCTGGGTGTCGGGATCAATGTGGTTAAAGATATTGGCCGTAATCTCGATCAAGAAGGAGTTCAGCTCGTCGGTCTGGTTCCATTCGCCAAAGACCCGATGAAGCTGGGTGTGATCCAGGCCCGCCGCATTCTTGAGCAGGTCGTAGGCTTCGGCGATCAGCTGCATGTCGCCATACTCGATGCCGTTGTGGACCATCTTGACGTAGTGGCCGGCGCCCTTGGGACCGATGTAGGTGACGCAGGGGCCGTCGTCGACCTGGGCCGCGATTTTCCGGACGATGGGCTCGATGGTTTCGTAGGCGCCTCGGCTGCCGCCGGGCATCAGGCTGGGGCCGTTGAGGGCTCCCTCTTCGCCGCCGCTGACTCCCATGCCGATGAACTGAAGCTGGGCGGCTTCGAGGTCGGCTACGCGCCGGTCGGTGTCTTCGTAGAGGGAGTTGCCGCCATCGATGATCATGTCGCCGGGCTCAAGAAGGGGCTTGAGCTGGTCGATAACGGCGTCGACGGGCTTGCCAGCCTTCACCATGATCAGGATGCGCCGAGGCCGCTCTAGGGAGCTGACGAACTCTTCGATGGAGTAGGTGGGTTTGATGTTTTTGCCTTGCGCCCGATTCGCCATGAAGGCTTCTGTCTTTTCGCTCGTGCGGTTGTACACTGCCACCGAGAAGCCGTTGCGCTCTACGTTCAGCGCCAGGTTTTCTCCCATGACAGCGAGACCGATGAGACCAAAGCTCTGCTGTGCCATAACGTCTTTGCTAATTCTGCGTGGGCTGGGAACCGTGAAGTCACCTACAGGTTAGCTCGATCCCCCAAAGTTGATTTGGAAGAAGAAATTAATTCCCGAGGATTCCTGAATTTTTGGCAAGTATTTGCTCTGAAGAATTCAGGGGTTTTGTAACGAAACTGCTATGAATCCTCAAAAATATTCACGTTTTGGCTGGATGCGGGGTGGGCGATCGCACCTTGGAAGCTTGGGGTCTTCTGGGGCCTTCTGGGGCTTCGCGGAGGGCGATCGCAGCGAAAATTGTTGAAAAGACAGCGCTCAGAGGGCCGGGATTCGATTTCAATAGAAGAGTTGGAAGTTTTCAAACGCGAGAGGGAGTCTGGACGATGCTTGCATATCTCCTGGCGTTGGCTGTGGGTTTAGGCAGCTTCGCGCTCTACATGGCCGCTTTCTTCTTTCCAGAGGTTCATCGCAAAAATGACTTTATCTGGAGTGGAGTGGGGCTGTTTTATGCCTTGGTGCTGTGGGCCTGCGCTGGCCAGATTCGGGGAGCGCTGCTGCTGGGCGAGATGGCGGGAGTCGCGCTGCTCGGCTGGCTGGCCTGGCAGACCTTCTGGCTGCGCCGGGGCCTAGTGCCGGAGGAAAGCCAGACGCCCCTGCCGGCGGATTGGTCGGCTGCCACGTTCTTGGATCAGGCGCGATCGCAAATTGACAGCCTCCTGGCCAAAACCCCGATTGGGCCTCAGCTAGGCTCCCAGTCCTCCGGTCGCCCGTCGACCACGCCGACCCTCGACGTCCAGGCGGTCCGGCCCGAGCCTGCTGCGTCGGTGCCGCCCGCTGAGGCCACGCGAGAAGCCGAGGTGCCGGACGCAGAGCCCGCATCCCCGGCGGCAGCGCCGGCTGAGCCTGCCTCAGTGCCCCAGCCGTCGGTGGCTCCCTCCTCCTCGTCTCAGCCAGCCAGCGCGATCGCCGGTGACCTGGTGACCCGCCTCAAGGGTCAGCTGCAAGGCCTCATCGCGTCCGTCACTCGCAAAAAGCCCAGTCGGCCGATGCTGACGCTCCACCGCGACGAACCGGCCGCTGCTGGGTCCGCTCCAGGGATCGCTGAGCCGATCGCCGCTGAGGCTGACGATGACGCCGATTCTTGGGATGACGATCTGGAGACGCCACCGGCGATCGCAACGGACACCCACGACGACGAAACCCTGCTGCTCGAAACGCCCCCTAGCTTCGCGCGCTCTGCGCCGCCCGAGCCCGAGACGCCGATCGAAGGAGCCGAAGCTGCCGAGGCAGTCGTGCCCGAAGTGGTCCCGGTGGTGACGGACCTGCCCGAAGGGGCCGAAACGCCTGAAGCCTTTGAGCCTGCTCCAGACGCGATCGCCGAGCCGCCCATCGACGAGTCTTCCTTCGATGCGCCTCCCGCCGAGCCCCCTGCGGCCCTCGACCCTGAAGCCGAGACCTACGAGCCGACGCCGACCCTCGAAGCCATCGAAACCGAGGTCTCTCCGGTGCCTCAGGTTCCTGTTGAAACCTGGACCCCGGAGCCCGAAGCCATCGAAGCCGAGGTTCGCGCTGACGAGAGCGCATCCGAACCGGAAGAATTCGCTACAGACGCGGACGATCCGCGTCTCAAGCGGCCCAACCCTCCCGATCCCTCCATCGTCGAGGCCGCTCGCCGCAAAGAAGAAGAGGAAAAAGAAAGCGGCCTAGAGTAGGCCCAGCAGCTCGCTCTAGAAACCGACAGATACAAGGTGACATACTCCTACGCTGATACTGACGTATGCAGCGTAGGCTTCTCAGTGACCCCTGGTATCCCATCGGGCGTTTCCTGAGCTTTATTGACGATACGGGATGCCCCACCGCACCGGAACAATACAAAGAGTGTTGTTCTCTCCTTTGTACTGCTGGAATTTTACCTGCCCACAGATGCGACGACGAATCGTCTGTTTCTAGGCAGAACCCCCTATTCCAGGTTGTCAAGGTTCAAGTTTCAGGGCGGCGATTAGCTCAAACCCTTAGCCTGATTATCTCACCCGTTTTGTATCATGAGAGATTTGCTCGTTTCCTCCATCTCCCCTCCTCGCGCCTGCGGCATAGGTCAGAGGAGTGTCGTTCGCTCGCTCGCATTCATCTCAACGCCAAATCAAAGATGATGGCGTGAGGCTTCTGCTGCTTTAGCTAAACAGGGGGGCGATCGCCCCCCTGCTTGCTATGGGCAGCCCAAACTCCTTCGCCAAACCCGCCAAACTTGAAGCTGGGGGAGTC
Organism: Geitlerinema sp. PCC 7407; assembly: GCF_000317045.1. Taxonomy (NCBI): domain Bacteria; kingdom Bacillati; phylum Cyanobacteriota; class Cyanophyceae; order Geitlerinematales; family Geitlerinemataceae; genus Geitlerinema; species Geitlerinema sp. PCC 7407. The sequence goes on along the minus strand of NC_019703.1, from coordinate 3,518,608 downwards.
TGTAACGGATAATGGGGCGAGGACACTCGACCCCCATTGGCATTTGGCTGTGACAGAAGCAAAGAGCTACAAAGACACGGTTAACCTTCCCAAAACCAAATTCGACATGCGGGCCAACGCCGTCAAGCGTGAGCCCGAGCTGCAAAAGTTTTGGGCAGATCACGAGATTTATGAAACCCTGTCGCAGAACAATCCAGGTGCGCCGTTTATTCTCCACGACGGCCCCCCCTATGCCAATGGCTCCCTGCACATTGGGCACGCTCTCAACAAGATTCTCAAAGACATCATCAACAAGTACCAGCTGCTCCAGGGGCGCAAGATCTCCTACGTCCCCGGCTGGGACTGCCACGGGCTGCCCATTGAGCTGAAAGTCCTTCAGGCCATGAGCAGCGAAGAGCGCCAGGGCCTGACTCCCATCACCCTGCGCGAAAAGGCGAAGAAATTTGCGCTCAAGACCGTCGAAGAGCAGCGCAAAAGCTTCAAGCGCTACGGCGTCTGGGGCGACTGGGATCATCCCTACCTCACCCTCTCGCCCGAGTATGAGGCGGCTCAGCTTGGCGTGTTTGGCCAGATGGTCCTGAAAGGGCACATCTACCGCGGCCGCAAGCCGGTGCACTGGAGCCCCAGCTCCAAAACCGCGCTGGCAGAGGCCGAGCTGGAATACCCCGAAGGCCACACCTCCCGCAGCTTGTTTGCGGCTTTTCCGATGACGGGGCTGGCCCCAGCGGTCCAAGAAGACCTCGGCGAGTACCTGCCGGAGCTGGGGGTGGCCATCTGGACCACGACGCCCTGGACCATCCCCGCCAACCTGGCGGTCAGCGTGAACCCGGACCTGAAGTACGCCGTGGTTGAGGCCGACTTGCCCCAGGTCAACCGCAAATATCTGATCGTGGCGGCGGATCTGGTCGAGCGCCTGTCCGAGACCTTTGGCAAGGCGCTGACGGTGAAGGCGGTGGTGCCCGGTAAGGCCTTGGAGCACAGCACCTATCGCCATCCGCTGTTCGATCGCGAGAGTCCCGTCGTGATCGGCGGCGACTATGTGACCACCGAGTCGGGGACGGGCCTGGTCCACACGGCGCCGGGCCACGGCCAAGAAGACTACATGGTGGGTCAGCGCTACGGGCTGCCGATCTTTTCGCCCGTGGATGACAACGGCCACTTCACGGAGGAGGCGGGGCCTTTTGCGGGCCAAAACGTCCTGGGTGAGGGCAACGGGGCCGTGGTCGAGGCGCTGAAGGCGGCGGGTTCGCTGCTGAAAGAGGAGCCCTACGTTCACAAATATCCCTACGACTGGCGGACCAAGAAGCCGACGATTTTCCGGGCGACGGAGCAGTGGTTTGCGTCGGTGGACGGCTTCCGGGAAGATGCGCTGAAGGCGATCGCCCAGGTGAAGTGGATCCCGGCCCAGGGCGAAAACCGCATCACCTCCATGGTCAGCGAACGATCGGACTGGTGTATCTCGCGCCAGCGCAGCTGGGGGGTGCCCATTCCGGTGTTCTATGACCAGGAGACCGGTGACGCCCTGATGACAGCAGAGACGATCGCCCATGTCCAGGCCATCGTGGCTGACCAGGGCTCCGACGCCTGGTGGAAGCTGTCGGTGGAGGAACTGCTGCCCGAACAGCACCGCGCGGAGGCCCATCGCTACCGCAAGGGAACCGACACCATGGACGTGTGGTTTGACTCTGGATCGTCCTGGGCGGCAGTGGTCCAGCAGCGCGAGGGGCTAACCTATCCGGCGGACCTGTACCTCGAGGGCTCGGACCAGCATCGGGGCTGGTTCCAGTCCAGCTTGCTGACGAGCGTGGCGGTCAACGGCATCGCTCCCTACAAGACGGTCTTGACCCACGGCTTCACGCTGGACGAGCAGGGCCGCAAGATGAGCAAATCCGTCGGGAACGTGGTTGACCCGGCAGTGGTGATCGAAGGGGGCAAAAACCAGAAAGAAGACCCCCCCTACGGCGCGGATGTGCTGCGGCTGTGGGTGTCGTCGGTGGACTACTCCTCGGATGTCCCCCTGGGCAAGAACATCCTCAAGCAGCTGGCCGATGTGTATCGCAAGATCCGCAACACGGCTCGCTTCTTGCTGGGCAATCTGCACGATTTTGAGCCAGCTCAGCACGCGGTGCCCTACGACGAGCTGCCTGAGCTTGATCGCTACATGCTGCACCGGATGACGGAGGTGTTTGCGGAGGTGAAGGACGCCTTTGAGACCTTCCAGTTCTTCCGCTTCTTCCAGACGGTGCAAAATTTCTGCGTGGTGGACCTGTCGAACTTCTACCTCGACATCGCTAAAGATCGGCTGTACATCAGCGCTCCGGACGCCTTCCGCCGCCGCAGCTGTCAGACGGTGCTGGCCCAGGCGATCGAGTGCTTGGCGCGGGCGATCGCCCCGGTGCTGTGCCACATGGCCGAAGATATCTGGCAGTCGCTGCCCTACACCACCCCTTACAAGTCTGTGTTTCAGGCAGGCTGGGTGCACCTAGACGATCGCTGGCAGCAGCCCGAGATCGCCCAGCGCTGGCAGGAGCTGCGCCGCATCCGCACCGAGGTCAACAAGGTCATGGAAACGGCGCGGGCCGAGAAGATGATTGGCTCCTCCCTGGAGGCGAAGGTGCTGCTGTACGTGGCAGACGAGTCGCTGCGGCAAACCCTGACGGCCCTCAACCCGGCCAGCAGCCTGGCGGCCAACGGCGTCGATGAGCTGCGCTATCTCTTCCTGGCTTCCCAGGTGGAGCTCTTGGAGACGCCTGGGCCGCTGGCGGAGCTGAAGTACCAGTCTCAGTCCGATGCCCTGGGCGTGGGTGTGGTGAACGCCGACGGCGAAAAGTGCGATCGCTGCTGGAACTACTCGACCCAGGTGGGCGTTTCGTCAGAAGATCCCACGATCTGCGATCGCTGCGTAGAAGCCCTGGCTGGCAACTTCTAGGGTTGCTGCCCTGACTACAACCCCAAAATCAAAGCCCCCGCTCCTGAAAGGCGGGGGCTTTTGTTTTTATTTGCCGCCGTAGTAGAAGGCGATTTCTTTGTCTTTTAGCGGTGCGAAGTCAGCGGCTAGGAGCTTTTGGTTGAGCTCCTCTTGGGGCAGGTGCTTGGCGCCGATGCGGACAATCCGCGATCGCATGGTGTTGCTCACACCGCTGCGCTGGCGACCCGCCTCAAAGCCCATGACCTCGTTATAGAGCTCGAGCTTGGCGGCTGGAATGGGGGTACCGTCGAGGTCTAGACCCTGGGCGATCGCCGCGTCAACGGCGTCAGCGCCGAGGGAAGATTTGTTTTCAGCAGACATCACAATGGCTCCGAAGAGAACGAAGTCATCCTACCGAAAAACAAAGTCTGAAAATCCAGTAAACTTTTGTTAATGACGTTGCTGCATAACGTTTAGGAGACACCAAACATGGCATCCAATCTCGGCTTTGGTACCCCCAAGCATGCTCAGAAAAAGGAAAAGGTGGCAAAAAGCGCCGAAAAGCGGCAAGCCGCCGCTTCCCAGTACGACAAAATGAAGTCCGACGGTATGCCAGAGTTTGTGGTCTTTGTACGGGTTCGAGGCAAGAAAAACTGGTTCCCGGTGGGCTCCATTGCCGTTGGCCGCAGCAACCAAATCAATCAGGCGATCTTCGCGAACGAAGACGAGCTCCTCAAGGGTGCCTTCCGCCTGTCGCCCCACCTGCGCAAGCACACAGACGACTTGGAATACGGCTACCGCCTCAAGGAGTTTCCGGATGAGCCGGTGCAGCTGGCCGAAAAGCCCGCCCCCGGCGCAGCGGGCGCTCTCCAGTCCGTCTTCTCACAGGTGCGCGATCGCTTCACCTCCCTGCTAAAGCGCGACTAAACCCACATCCTCAAGGCTGATGTCTGGCCTGTGCTTGCTCCGTCCCAGAGACCCCAGGCCAGACGTCACCCCATCCGAGCCTCCAAAATTTTTGAGAGCTGAGCGGCGGGCCTCCCTGGAACCGAGCCCACGTCCTAGCCCAATCACCCTCTGACCTGCCAGCCTGCCCACTCGCTTCAGCGGCATGGCTTCTGTCAGCGGCAAATCTTCCGTCAATCTTCAGTGTGCACAAAGAGGGGTATCGCCCTTGAGTCAAGGACGATATCCCTCTTTGTCGTTTCTCCAAAAGCGCTGGGGCCTGCTTCAGGCGTGTCTAAACGCCAGTCTTTTTAACTTCTGGTCCTCCAAGGATTCATATCTGATTGCGCCCAGGTGTTAAGAGTTTTCCTTTGATGGGAACTTTAGAAAGAGTCCTGACACTCAGCCAGGACCCCATTGGGATAATTGACGCGATCTGATGAGTATCTCTTTTGATCCAGAGCAGTGTCGAAACGAAAGCGAGGTTGAAAGCAAATTTATTGTTCAATACCTGTTGCCAACCCTCGGCTACACGCCGGATACCTGGTATCAGGAAGTTGCCTTTGGCAGTATTCGTCTCGACTTCTTGGCTTTCGCGACTCAGGTACTACCTTTTGTAGTGGATTCTGTTGGGGTACTGAGCCTCGTGATCGAGGCCAAAAGCCCTCAGCAAAATCTCGACAAGCATTCCCAAAGACTCAAGCGATATTTGGTCAGTCTCAATGCTCGCTATGGTCTTTTAACCAATGGTCGAGAAATCCGAATTTTTACTCGAACTGAAACAGATTTGCACTTAGTCTTTCAGTGCCGAGGCAGAGAGATTGAATCACACATTGATCAGATTCGCGCATTGATTGGTCGCGAAACGCTGGCGCATCTACATGCAGGCACGGTTGGGCCGCGGGATCTTGATCCGTTGGCGACGACTGATAGGGGCGATCGCCCTGAACCAGTGTCAAAAGACTGGACGCTGGAGGCTGAAGAACGAGGAGAAACTGTGAAAGTTATCGCGATTTATCACAACAAAGGCGGCGTCGGAAAAACCACGATTTCTGTGAACCTAGCCTCTGCTTTTCGCAAGCTTGGCAAAAAGGTTTTGCTCATTGATCTCGACTCTCAAGCAAATACTACCTTTGCTGCGGGATTGATTAAATTTCAGTTTGATGAAGATGACGACTTAAAAGATAAAAATGTTCGCCATGTCTTAGAGTCTGGAGACGCCTATTCCATTGGTGATGTGGCTCGCCGATCGCACTTTTTCAACACGCCCGAAATTGATGTAATTCCGGCCCACGTTTCCCTCATTGATGTCCAAGACACCCTAAATCGCCTCTCCTCCGGCAAAACTCGACTTCTATCAAAGCTCAAGCAAGTCGAATCAACCTATGACATTGTGATTATTGACACCCCGCCTTCTCGGGACTTTTATGCCCAGGTGGCGCTGATTGCGGCTGACTACCTGATTATTCCGTCGGACCTCAAGCCTTTTGCCAATCAAGGTCTCAATAATGTCCGAACTTTTGTTCAAGAAGCCAATGAGTTTCGAGAAATGATTGGCAAAGATTCGCTTCAAATTTTAGGCGTTTTGCCGTCGAAGATTGCAACGAATTCTCGCTTTCTGGAATATGTTTTTCCCAAGCAGCGCCAAACTATTGTAGATCGCTACCAGTTTCCGCTCATGGAAAGCGTGATTTATGACCGTGTTGCGCTGTCTCACTGCATGGACAAAATGATTGTGGTTGGCGATTTACAGATTCCGGATCCAAAGTCGGTACTAGAGTTTGCGCCGGACTCCCCGTCAGCGGAGGAGTTTCAGCTGCTGGCCAAGGAAGTTGCTGAAAAAATGGGGATGTAGGCGAATGATTCGTTTTGAGCTCGTGGATGTCAAAGATATTTCTTCAAGTGTGCCGCGATCGCACTTTTCTGAAGCGACGATTGATCAGCTTGCTGAGCTGATTTTGGCCTGCGGTGGCCTAGTAAAACCCCTGGTGCTTAAGCGAACCGGCTTAGAAAGCTTTGAAATCCTTGAAGGTCATCTGGAGTATTATGCGGCGGCAAAAGCAAAACAAAAAGACTCCCGAAAGGGAGAGACGGTCAATGCTTTTGTCCTGGCGGCGAAACATGAGTCTGAGATTCTCAGCCAGCTAGAACTTTTGGGGCGATCGCCCGCCGGTTCTGCTGCACCAGAGGCGATCGCCCAGCCTCAAGCGCCTGCTGCCAACCTAGAGCACCGAATCACCAACCTAGAAACTCACTTAACCCAAGAGCTGGCAGCTTTACGAGAAAACTTTTTGCAGCAAAATCAACAGCTGGTAGAGCGAATGTTGGGTGTTGAAAACTCTCTGCCAAAGCCAATCAAGCCGCTAGAAGTCTTCAATAATCCTCAGTCCCCTGATTTTGTCTTGATGCTCCAGCAGGCCAACGTGAAAGGCAAAGCAGCGGAGAAAATCCACAAACACGCGATCGCCGAGCGCAAGAAAAGCGAATTCAAATCCCTCAAAGATCTGAAAGCCCGCTTCAAAGGCCATGGCCTCGGCGCAGATACTCTGCTAGCAATCGTAGATGCCTGCGGAGGATAGAGCCCCTCGGGCCGTAGACAGCTTGCCTGGGGCGATCGCAGTGAAATAATGGTCAAAAAAACAGGCTTTATAGTCTAAATGCATGAATTTCCACTTCTTTGACCTTTTTTGGATTTTTTTGGTTCTAAGCTCTCTTCAGCCGCTAATTCAGCGTCGGGCCTTAGAGCGCCGTCGAGTCCAGTGCATTCGCGAGTTTGAGCAGCAGCGCAACAGCCGCGCAATCTTGCTGATCCATCGTCAAGAATCGATCAGCCTGCTGGGTATTCCGGTCTCCCGCTTTATCAGCATCGAGGACTCAGAGCAGGTGCTGCGCGCGATTCGCCTGACCCCGCCGGACGTCCCCATCGACTTGATTTTGCATACACCGGGTGGATTGGTATTAGCCACAGAGCAGATTGCCCGGGCCCTGCTGCGTCATTCTGCTAAGGTCACCGTCTTTGTGCCTCACTACGCCATGAGCGGCGGTACGATGCTGGCCCTTGCCGCCGATGAGATTGTCATGGATGAAAATGCGGTTTTGGGACCAGTGGATCCGCAGCTCGGCAACTTCCCGGCGGCCAGCGTGCTGCGGGTCATTGAGCAAAAGCCCGTCAGCGCCGTCGAGGATCAAACGTTAATCATGGCGGACCTGTCGCGCAAGGCGATTAATCAAGTTCAGCGCTTCGTGCGAACGCTGCTCGAGGACGACATGCCGCGCCAAAAGATTTCGCCAGAGAAGATCGACGAGATTGTTGAGGCCCTGACGACCGGTCGTGTGACCCACGACTACCCAATCCCGGTGGAGGAGGCGACAGCGCTAGGGCTGCCAGTGACGGCCGGCTTACCCAAAATTATCTATGCCCTGATGGACCTCTATCCGCAGCCCCAAAACAATCGTCCGACGGTGCAGTACATTCCGCTGCCCTATGAATCTCGCCCCATGATGCCGCCGGAGAAAAAAAGTTAAAAGTGGTTTTGCTGCCTTGAGTGTAGCCGTAGGCTGGTGTACGGCCGGTTGGGAATCCTGAGCAGCCTCAGTCATCAAGAAGTGTGGACCATGCCCAAAATGACTTGCATTAACTGCATAAGAGCAATGCAGTCAGCGGCGATCGCTTCTGCCAAACCCCTACAACGGTAAAAATTGCTGCAACACTTAATGGCGATCGCCGTCAAATTTGGCCGTCATTCTCCTGAAAAATGCTGATATCGCCCAATAGTGTCCGGATATATCCTGAAATCATGGACTGCCTAGAATTCCATAGAAACTTATGTAGATTTGGTAAGAGTTGGTCCAATCTAGCAAGTGACATTAAGTAATCTCTCTGTAATTAAAAGCTTGAAAATGTCAGAAAAAGTTTGCTTTTTAGGGCTTTTTAACTAATTGAAAGCTTTCCAAGATGGAAAATACAAGTAACTAGCATTTATGATGCACAAGAAATTCTAGGAATCGAGTCTTTGGGGTAGGTCTCCGACAATTGTGCGGTCGCTTTGCTGCAGATTCTAGATGAAAACGGAAGAACTGCATCGGCTGGAAGAGCTAACTCTCTTTCCAGAAAATTTTAGGGTCTTGGAGTCCATGACTGTTCAGGAAGCACTTGAGATTGTAGATAACCTGTTGAAAAGCAATGAATCGCGAGGCTTGACCGATATTCAGGAAGTGATCTTCCGCCATGCTTGGGACGGCCATTCCTACCTGGAGATTGCCCATGCTTCTGGTTATGACGCTGGCTATATCCGGGATGTAGGAGCGCGTCTTTGGCGATCGCTTTCCCTGGCCCTAGGAGAAAAGGTTAGCAAGAACAATTTCCGGGCAGCCTTGCGCCGCTACCAGCAGAGTCAGTAGCGTCCAGACTCGCTTGCGTTTGGCAGCGCAGCGAACATCGATACCCTGAGACAGAAAATCTCTCAACGAACTCAAAATAGTCCTTTGAGAAGCAGCAAAGAGGAAGCAAAACTTTGCTACCCAGTGGAGTGATTCAAGGTCGCAGTAAAAAACTTTGACAGCAGCCGATGGTCATCCCTTGATCGCCAAGATCAAGGGAGGCATAGCCTGGGGACTAGCTGACTGTTGAAGGATTATCCGAAGATAGAGCGCCACTCACGACATAGTCTAAAACAGGCAGCTGCTTGAGGTTGGCTGACAGCTGAGCGATCGTACAAGCACTCTCGTAAGACAAGCAGCTACAAATGACGCGAACATCCTGGATATCGCGGCAACCGGGGTGAAGTTCGATCGCGTCTTTGGTCTCGTAAACAGTGAAAAAAGACGCAAATGACTGGCTCATACAGATTGCTGCTGCGACCCTGCTGAACAGAACAGGATGGATAAAGAGAAGGGCAATAGTTGCCACTTTATAGAAGAGTTATTCAGTCTAGTTTAGTGGCTTTAAGGAGCCTAGATATGTACCAGTAGGTAGACGCTTCTTCTAGGTTGGCACAGGCTAGCACTTCTCTCCAAATCTCCATTTTAGCTAAAGCAGCAGAAGCCTCACGCCATCATCCTTGGCTTGGCGTGAGATGAATGCGAGTGAGATGACGACGCTCCCCTGACCTATGCCCCAGGCGCGGGAAGGGAAGGGGGAGGAAACGAGCAAATCTTTCATGGCACAAAGTAGGTGTGATATAGTCAGGGCAAGGGTTTGAGCTAATCGCCGCCCTAAAATCTGAACCACGACAACTCAAAGTACGCGGTTGCATCCAGTAATAGCGAATTCCTGTTTCTGTGGATGCGTAAAACTTTGACAGTACCGAGGTTGAACATACTTTGGTACTTGTTCAAAGTCTGCGGTAGGGCATTCCGTGGACTCAAAGTAAAGCTCAGGATACGCCCGATGCAATAGCAGGGGTCACTGAGAAGCCTACGCTGTATGCGTCAGTATCAGCGTAGGAGTATGTCACGAAAGCAAAATGAAACCTGCGCACCCTGAGTCACAGCCAAAAAGTTTGCAGCCAAACCCTCTGTCCTCGGTCTCGCGACTCCCCAAAGCCTATTGTCCTTGTTGGCGACGCTTCGGATTGTTGAAATAGGCTTCCAGAACTTGGCGCACCTTGGGAGCCGCAAAGGCGCCCCCGCCGCTGCCCGAGTTTTCCCCAAACGCCACTACCACGATCTCAGGTTTGTCCAGCGGTGCGTAGGCTCCAAACCAGGTGTGAGACGGTCTGGGCGGGTCTTCAGCCGTGCCGGACTTGCCCGCCACCAGTGGCAGATTGGAAACGTTGAGGGCTTCCCCGGTGCCTCCGTCCACAACATCCCGCAGGCCTTGGCGAATCACGTCTAGGGTTTCAGGCTCCAGATCCAGGGACTGACGCCAGTTCCGCGAGGCCTCATTGTCTTTGAGAACATGGGGTTTGACGAGGTAGCCGCCGTTGGCTGGAACGGCGAACATGACCGCTACTTGCAGCGGCGTCGACTGCAAGAAGCCTTGACCGATCGACATGTTGATCGAGTCGCCCAAGAACCAGCCTTCATTGAGCTCTTTGCGCTTCCAGGCATCGTCAGGCACCAGACCCGCTGCCTCCTCATTGGACAGCTCGATGCCCGTTTTGCGCCCAAAGCCAAAGCGCCGGGTCCACTCGATCAGCGTGGGGCCTTGGATGCCCATGGCGATCTGGTAGAAGAACGTGTCGCTGCTCCACTTCAGGGCGCCTGCAAAGCCTTGGGGGCCAAAGCCTGCCCGGTTCCAGTCCCAAAACTGAATGCCGCCTGCCTGGATGTAGGGATAGGTCGGCAGCACGGTGTCGGCAGAATACTTGCCAGACTCGATCGCCGCCGCCGTCGTGACGATCTTGAAGGTGCTGGCTGGCGGAAAGCCCTGCAGCGCGCGGTTGACAAAGGGCGTGTCCTCGCTTTGGAGACGCTGCCACTGCTCCTCGGAAATGCGCGTTGAGAACAGGTTCGGATCGTAGGTAGGGCGGCTGACCATTGCCAACACGGCCCCATTGTTGGGATCAATGGCCACGATCGCCCCTTGGGTATCCCCTAGGGCAGCCTCAGCGGCCTTTTGCAAGTCCACATCCAGGGTCAGACGCACGTCGCCGCCAGCCCGGGTGGGTTTTTCGCCCAAGATCCGCACCACTTGGCCGGTGCCGTCGACCTCCACCTGCTGACCGCCCCATTCTCCCCGCAGCCGGTCCTCAAAGGCTGCCTCAACGCCCATCTGACCAATCACGTCCCCTAGGCGATAGCCTTCGTCGCGGCGGCGATCGAGCTCCTCGTCGCTCATCTCGCCGGTGTAGCCCAAGACGTGAGCGGCCAGATCGCCGTTGGGGTAGTAGCGGACGGCTTCTGCGTCGACCTCAACGCCTGCTAGCTCATGGCTAAACTCTTCGATGGCGGTTACCTGGGCGGGGCTGATGCCTCGGGCAACGCGCACCAAGAAGGGAGAGTTGTAGCCTGCCTGGTCAAGGCGCTTCTGGATTTCGGCCTCGGGAACTTTGATGATGGTGGACAGCCGCTTGAGGGTCTGGGACCGATTTTTTTCGTTGAGGGCGATCGGCCATAGGAAGACAGAGTAGGAGAGGCGACTGCCTGCGAGTTCTTTGCCGTTGCGATCGAGGATGCGGCCGCGCTCGGGCTGCTTGGGAATCAGGCGAATGCGGTTGTTGTCAGCGAGCTGGCGATTGCGAGGCCCTTCGATGAGCTGGAGGTAGGCGAGACGGGCGGCCAGCCCTCCGGCGAACAGCAGGCTTACCATCAGCATGACAATCAGGGATTGAAAGCGCTGTCCGACGGTGCGGGGATTGGCCGTTGGCTGCTTGCTGAGAGGAGGTCTGGTGAGGGTCATAGGTGCGCAGGGTGAGGGAACACGAGGGTTGGAGTCCGCAGCGAAAAGGCTGCGATCGCCTATCTAGGGGGACTCCTACGATCAAGGTGTAGGGGATTTGGCGCGACTAGCGAAAGAAACGGAAGGAAAGGCGGTCTGGCCTCTTTCTCGCACCCTGGACAGCGTCTTGTTCAGGGGATTCCTTCAATAACCAAAACGAATTTTTATTTTTCGTTCCTAATTTTCGTTCTTCAAAGCTGATCAACTAGGCGAAGTCCAAATTTTACCCTTGGTGACTCGAGGTTGCTAGTTCATCGGCCAAGACCACCCCCTAGCGGGCCTTGGGAAATAATGCTGCTCTAGCGCTGCGAGTGTCTTCTATCTAAGGAGGTCAAAGAAGCTAGGGAAAGGGTACCAAGAGACAACGACGCTAGAAAGCGTCCGCACACGATGCTCTCTCAGAAAAAGGACAGACTTTGCCGGAAGTTCTGTCATTCAGTTTACAGAGCTTCAAGCAAAGCCCACCACTTTTGGGCGTGGGATGTGGTGAAGCGACTGACGCTACACGCCACTCGGTATTTTGATTTCCAGGGAAAATTTCGAGGTTCGTTGATAGTCACAGCATGAAGTGAGCCGCGCTAAAAATTGCGATGCCCTGAGCCCGCAGTCTGCAGGGGACAGCACTGAATCCAGCACTTAATAATGATTTATTGCTGGTATATATGAATTTCGGGGTTTTCTAAGGGAAACTTATGGACGAGTGCGCGATCGCCAGCAGTGCGCTAACGCAGAGCTGCGCAGTCCAGATCACGGGTGCCACCTCCATTGCTTGAGCGAAATTCTCGGCCCACAATGTGAGGCATTAATCTGACATCAACGATTCAGCAAAAGCGCGCGGTCACTTCGGGGCCAGCGCTCCGTGTCTCAGGGAATCATGGCGGGGGATCATCACTATGTCTCAGACTGCCACACAGAATCAGCGTCTTAGTACAGCAGACTCGCTGCTAGATGTTGAGCTGCGTAAAGTCTTCAAGATCTTTCATGGCGAAACAGCGGTTTGCGGCATTGACCTCGCGGTCCAGCGCGGAGAATTCTTCAGTATTTTGGGGCCGTCCGGCTGCGGCAAGACAACCACCCTGCGCCTGATTGCAGGCTTTGAGATGCCTTCGGCGGGCGAGGTGCTGATTTGTCAGCAGTCCATGATCAATACGCCTGCCTACCGGCGCCCTGTCAATACGGTCTTTCAGAGCTACGCCCTGTTTAATCACCTGACGGTCCAAGAAAACATTGCCTTTGGGTTGCGGATCAAAAAGTGTCGCCGCGGAGAAATTCGCCTGCGGGTCCAGGAGGCTCTGCGCCTGGTCAAGATGGAAGCCTACGCAGGCCGCTATCCTTCCCAGCTATCGGGGGGCCAGCAGCAGCGGGTGGCTTTGGCGCGGGCGCTGGTCAATCGTCCGGCGGTGGTCCTGCTGGATGAGCCCCTAGCCGCTCTAGACTTCAAGCTGCGCAAGGAGATGCAGGTGGAGCTGTCGAATTTGCAGCGCCAGCTGGGGGTGACGTTCATCATGGTGACCCACGATCAGGAGGAGGCCCTGAGCCTGTCCGATCGCATCGCGGTGATGAATGAGGGACGTATCGAGCAGATCGGCTCTCCCACGGAAATTTACGAGCGCCCTCAAACGCCGTTTGTGGCGGATTTTATTGGAGATACGAATTTGCTGAAGGGCCGAGTGGCGACGGTGGACAGCACGCTGCTCCAGGTGGAGACAGAGACGGGGCTGCAGGTTGCTGCGTCTCCTGGTGAGCTAGAGGCCAAGGGGGTGGCGCTGCCTGTGATGGTCAGTGTGCGCCCCGAGAAAATTCAGATTAGTCCCTATTCGCCCAATGCCCAAGCCAATTGCTTTGAGGGGCGTCTGAAGCATGTGATGTATTTGGGGACCCATGTGCAGTGTTTGGTGGAGCTCCAATCGGGCGATCGCCTGACGATCCTGCAGCCCAACAACAGCAGTTTGCCGGCCTATGACAGCACCGTCTATGTCTACTGGGCCGCATCGGACTGCCTGGTGCTGGCTGCCTGACGCCCCTTAAACGCCCCTTCATTGATGGTTTAGAGGAAAAAGAGCGTGCCTCCAACAAGACCGCGACCGAATCGGCCCCCTCGCCTGCCTTCGAGTCGTCGTCAATTTTTGCGAACTTCAGCGGCAGCGCTGTCAGCGGCGGCGCTCTCGGGCTGTGGCTGGACGTTGGCGAATGTCCGCACGCAGGCGGTTCCCCAGGGAGAGAGCGATCGCCTGCATATCTTCACTTGGTCGAGCTACACCGACCAAGCCCTCCTCAACGCCTTCCGCGAGCAAACCGGCATTGAGGTGATTGCGGATGTGTACGACTCTAATGAGGCGATGCTGGCCAAGCTCCAGGCGGGCGGAGGCGCGGCCTACAGCATTATTTACCCGTCCGACTATATGGTGCGGCGCATGCTCGAGCTGGGGCTGCTGCGAGAGCTGGAGACCTCGCGCCTGAGCGGCCTGACGGAGCTGTTCGAGCAGTTCCAAGATCCCCGCTATGACCCCGGCAATCGCCACAGCGTGCCGATGAGCTGGGGAACCACCGGACTGGTCTACAACCGTCGCAAGCTGCAAACGGTGCCGGAGGACTGGCGCTATCTCTGGGACAATCAGCCCATGCTTTCCCGGCGGATCACCCTCCTCAATGACATGCGGGAGGTGATGGGGGCGACGCTGCGAATGCTGGGGTACTCCTACAATGCGGAGGATCCCGCCCAGCTAGAGGCGGCCTACGAGGAGCTCGTGAAGCTCAAACCGGCGATCGCCTCCTTTACCTCCGACGCATGGCGCAGCCAAATCATTACCGGAGACTTGCTGATCGCCATGAGCTACTCTAGCGACGCTCAGCTCGTCACCGAAGAGAACCCAGACCTGGAGTACCTAATTCCCCAGAGCGGTTCTTCTCTGTGGGTCGACACCATGGTGATCCCCAAGTCTGCGCCCAATGTCGAGGCCGCCTACGCCTGGCTCAATTTCATGATGCAGCCCAGCGTGCTAGTCGATTTGTGCCAGCGCCTAGGCTTCACGCCGCCGAGTCGCGCTGCGGCCGATCTGCTACCGACCGAGCTACGCAACGATCCGGGGCTATTTCCCCCGGATCAGGTCCTGGCCCGCTGTGAAGGCATCGCGCCGGTGAGCGGAGCGATCGAGCTTTATGAGCGCTACTGGAACCGCCTCACCAGCGGCTAGTGGTCAACCCCAGTTTTCTCTACCCGGCTTCAAACCTCTGTGTCTAGACTTCTGCACCCCCCCGATTCCCAATCTGAGCCGGAGGCGATCGCTCCCCCCGAGCGGCGCTGGCCTGAATGGCTTGGCCCGGTGGCGCTCCTGGGGCCATCCGGTTTGTGGCTGCTGCTGCTGCTGGTGCTGCCGACCCTGGTGATCTTTGAGCTGAGCTTGGTGCCCGGAATTCGCCCCGGCCAGGTGGTGAACCCCTCGGGCCTCGAGAACTATCTCCAGATTTTTCAGCCGGTCTATCTGAACGTGATCAAGCGGTCCCTCGACTTTGCGGCGGTCACGACCTTGGTGTGTCTGGTTTTCGGCTTTCCGGTGGCCTACTGGATCGCCTTGGTGGTGCCCAAGCGGTGGCGCAACCTGCTGCTGCTGGCGTTTATCCTGCCCCTGTGGACCTCTTCGCTGCTGCGCAGCTATGCCTGGATCACCATTTTGCGCCCCACAGGCCTCCTCAACAGTGTTTTGGCGGCCCTGAGCCTGCCGCCGCTGGACCTGCTCAATCAAACGGGCGCGGTTTACATCGGCATGAGCTACAGCTTTTTGCCCTACATGGTGCTGATTCTCTACGCATCTCTGGAGAAGCTAGATCGGCGGCTTCTGGAGGCGGCGTCGGATCTGGGAGCCGCGCCGATCACGGCCTTTTGGCGCATAACGATTCCCCAGACTTGGCCCGGCATTACGGCGGGCTGCTTGCTGGTGTTTATCGCGAGCTTGGGCGACTTTGTGGATCCGGAGCTGCTGGGGGGAGCGTCGAGCATGACCCTTGCGCGCCTGATCTATAACCAGTTTCTGGGGGCGACGCAGAATTGGGGCTTTGGCTCGTCCCTCAGTATGGTGATTATTTTGGTCATCAGTTTGGCGGTGGCGCTGCTGGTGAAATACGGGGACCCAACGCCCCGCCGCTAGGGCGCGATCGCCCGTTCTCTGACGTATTGGCACAGACGGTTATGAACGCAGCTTGGTTACTAGAGGTCTGTCGGCGATCGTGGCTTTGGGTCATGGCGGGACTGCTGTTTTTGTTTATGTACCTGCCCATCGGCGTGCTGTCTGTCTACAGCGTCAACCGATCGCCCTACAGTGCGGCTTGGGAAGGATTCACCCTCCAGTGGTACCAGCAGCTCTTTCGGGATGCGCGCATCTTGACGGCGCTGCAAAATAGCCTGGTGGTGGCGATCTGTGCGGTGGGTATCTCGGCAGTCCTTGGCACCCTGATGGCCGTGGGCCTATCCCGCTACGACTTCTGGGGCAAGACGCTCTATCGCGGCCTTTCCTATCTGCCGCTGATCATTCCAGATATTGCCATTGCGGTGGCGACCCTGATTTTTTTGGCGGTGGCGGCCATTCCCCTGAGTCTTTGGACGATTGTGGCGGCCCACGTGGTGTTTTGCCTGTCCTACGTGGCGATCGTCGTCTCGACGCGCTTTTCCAAGCTCGATCCGCACCTCGAAGAAGCGGCCCTCGATTTGGGGGCGACGCCGACGGAGGCGCTGATCCAGGTGCTGCTGCCGGAGCTGATGCCGGCCATTGTTTCGGGCTGCTTGCTGGCCTTTGTGCTGAGTCTCGATGACTTTTTGATTGCCAGCTTCACGTCGGGGAGCGGCGCGACGACGCTGCCTCTGGAGATTTTTAGCCGCATCCGCACGGGGGTCAAGCCAGACGTGAATGCCCTGAGCGTGATTTTGATTATGGCGTCGGGGCTGGTGGCGTCGGTGGGTGAGGTGATCCGCTATCGCGGGGAGCAGCGGCGATCGCGCCGCTAGGACCTAGGGCAGATACTTCTGGACAACCTCCCAGCCGCTCCAGGACACGGCGGCCAAGCCCACGAACAAAATCGCGTTGAGGGTCAAGTGAAGCGATCGCGCCCAGGGCCGCCGGGGGCCGATCTGGGTGGCGCTCCAGGCCGAGACGCCTACCAAGGCAACCACCGCCAGGCCGGCGGGCAGGTGCCACGAGTGGCCCAGGCTGCCGTAGTGCCCGAGGGTGCCAACGATGCCGATGGCCAGCAGCAAAAGTACCAGAGCCACCAGCACGCCGCCGATCCAGAAGTGCAGCGATCGCAGCCAGCTCGGTCGGGGCTCTTGCTGGGTGCGGGTCCAAAAAATCCAGCCCCCCGTGCCTGCCAGGAGTAGGTAGGCCAGCAGCGAAAAGCCCATAGACCAGGCAGCAATTTTCCAAAGCCAGAGAAAAGAAGGTAAATCCACGAAGTTGCAGGCTAAATGTCCTGTTGCGTGTCTTCAGGATACTCCCGGTTTTTGGGAGCGTAAGCCACAAAAAAGGCGATCGCCTGTTCCGGGCCTTACCTCAACAGCGGAAGAAATCAACGTGTAGAGGAGGCCGGGGGCGATCGCCTGGAGGGGAGAACTCTGTCTAGGGGCGATCGCACCGGAGTCTAAAAGCCTGGAGCGTTAAGGACTCAGCAGTGCAATCGGTCTATCCAAAAATCTCTAAAGCTGCAACGGTCTCAGACAAACGGCTCACTGAAATGGTTTATTAAGGGTTCAAACTAAAGCAGAATACCGACACAGAAGGCATCAATACTTTTGATGAAAAAAGCATTGATTGCTTAGGAATCTGCCGCCGCAAACGCAGCTTGACGAGAGGGCGATGGGCTTCTAGGCGGCGTGGTCATGGTTGGCGTCTTTTTTGCACTTTCCTCCCCCACCTCCCCGTTCGGGTCCTCAATTTGGAGCCGGGTGCAGGGAATCGTATCTGACAAAATCGCGCTGGCCATCATGCCTGTGTGAATTTCGAGCTGAGCATCGGGCAGCGCCTCGAACAAAAGGCGCTGCCCTGGAAACACCACCCGCTCGAAATACCAGTTGGGAATGTTGGTAATGCGGGCGATTTGGATTTTGCTGGTGGCATTCACGTAGCAGCAGAGCACCGGATTGGAGCGATCGGGAGGCAGCGGATCAAGAATCTGAGCCATAGCAGTTGAGGAGCCGTGGGCAATTGTCAAGTACATCCGGAAACCTAACACCAGCCGATCCCCGTGCGCTGTAAATCCGACTACCAACCGCTAGCCCCTGCCCCCTTGCCGCTCTGGCTCTGCCGCAAAACTCTAGGCCCAAAAGGCGACGAATCCCTCCAGGCCTTGCGCTGACAGGCCCCACGGCCCAAAAATTCTCTGACGATCCGGCAGATTACAAATTTTGAATCCTGGCCGCCATGCAGCAAGGAAAAGTCGGTGGTATCGTGAACTTATATAACAGTGGCTCTCAGGAAAAAGGAATTCTCCTGTTCGCGCACCCCACTGACCCCTGCCCAGAGAGGGGGATTCGCCTTCTTGTTGAACGCGATCGCCCCCGCAGATACAGGCCCCTTCTGACGTCCCGATTCCAGAGTCTACCCATGGAGAATCGCATCCTCTACGTCCGCCTGCCGTGCAACCCCATCTTTCCGATTGGGGTTGTCTACCTGGCAGACCACGTCCACAAGCTGTTTCCCGATGTCGAGCAGTCCATTCTAGACCTGGGTACCGTTCCTCCCCTGGATTTTGCCAAGGCCCTCGATCGCCACATCGACCAGTTCAAGCCAGACTTGCTGGTCTTCTCCTGGCGCGACATCCAGATCTACGCTCCTGTGGGTGGCCGGGGCGGCAATCCGCTGCAAAACGCCTTTGAGTTTTACTACGCCCGCAACCCCTTTATCAAACTGCGGGGCGCCCTCGGCGGCCTCAAGGTCACCACGGCCTACTACACCGAGCTGTGGCGCAACCTAGGCCTGATCAAGCGCGGTATGAAGCGAGCCCAGCGCTACAACCCCCAGGCTCGCTCAGTGGTGGGCGGCGGTGCCGTCAGTGTGTTCTATGAGCAGCTCGGGGACAAGCTGCCAGCGGGCACGATTGTTTCGGTGGGGGAAGGGGAAACCCTGCTCGAAAAACTGCTCCGGGGCCAAGAGTTTCGCAGCGAGCGCTGCTATGTGGCTGGCGAAGACAAACCCCGCGATCGCCTGATTCACGAGCCCCCCAGCCCCCTGGAAAAAACCGCCTGCAACTACGACTACATCGAAGCCGTCTGGCCAGAGTTTCAGTACTATCTCCAGGACAGCGACTTCTACATCGGCGTCCAAACCAAGCGCGGCTGCCCTCACAACTGCTGCTACTGCGTCTACACCGTCATTGAAGGCAAGCAGGTCCGCATTAACCCCGCCGACGAGGTGGTCAAGGAAATGCGGCAGCTCTACGATCGCGGCGTGCGCAACTTCTGGTTCACCGATGCCCAGTTCATCCCGGCGCGCCGCTACATGGACGACGCCAGCGAGCTGCTCGAGAAGATCCAGGCCTCCGGGATGACCGACATCCACTGGGCGGCCTACATTCGCGCCGACAACCTCAACCCGGAACTGTGCGACCTCATGGTCAAGACCGGGATGAACTACTTCGAAATCGGCATCACCAGCGGCTCCCAGGAGCTGGTGCGCAAGATGCGCATGGGCTACAACCTGCGCACGGTGCTCGAAAACTGCCGCGACCTCAAGGCGTCGGGTTTCAACGACCTAGTGTCGGTGAACTACTCCTTCAACGTCATCGATGAGCGCCCCGAGACGATTCGTCAGACCGTGGCTTATCACCGGGAGCTGGAGCGAATTTTTGGTGCGGACAAGGTGGAGCCAGCGATCTTCTTCATTGGCCTGCAGCCCCACACGCACCTCGAAGAGTATGCGTTCAAAAACGACATCCTCAAGCCTGGCTACGATCCAATGAGCCTGATGCCCTGGACGGCCAAAAAGCTCCTGTGGAATCCAGAGCCGATGGGGGCATTCTTTGGAGAGGTGTGCCTCCAGGCCTGGCAGCGTAACCCCGATGATTTTGGGCGCGAGGTGATGGCGATTTTGGAGCGGCGCTTGGGAACGACGGATCTCGAGACGGCTCTGAGCGCTCCGCTACCGGAGAAGCAGACGGCGATCGCGAGTCGTTAGGGTCTTTCTTGATGCTCCTGGGCGGGCGAAAAGGAAGGTGTTTTCACGGGATAAAAGTCGCAAAACTCAACCTTTGTGGGAAGCCCTTGGGGAGAGTTTTGCCTTAGATTGGGCGAAGGATCGGCTGTAGTGCGTGGATTGTAATTAAACAATGTTGGAAGGCTCTATTCTCCAGCGGCTGGCGTTGGCTCGGGAAACTGGCCCAAAAAATCAGGCACCTTTTAGCTACGGTGTCTACTACAAAAACACGCTGGTGGCGCTGTGTCACGCGCTCGAAGACAGCATTTTGCAAGCTAAGACGGCTCCGCTGGTGATTACGGCTTTCCAGCAGGGGAAGTGGTATCTCCAAGAGGCCGATCGCTACGGCGATCTGGCTGAGCGATCGCACCAAGTGGTGATCATGGCCGCTCCAGACACGGGGTTTGCGGACCATCCCACGAGCCAGCGCCCAAATGTGGCCCTGGTGCCCCTAGAGACGACCGATCCGGTGGCCCAGGAATGGCACTTGATGATTTACTCGCCTACCTACACGGCGATGGTGCTGTGCCAGGAGCTATCTGAGGCAGACTACGGCCCCGAAGGCTTGCCGACAGAGGACCGAGAGCGCAAGTTCTATGGCTTTTGGACCTTTGAGCCGGCGCTGGTGGCCCAGACGATGGAGCTGGCGATCGCCCACATCGGCCGCTACGACCCAGAGCTAGAAGCCCATTTGGCCAGTCAGCTCCAGACCATCAAAGCTGCGGCGGCCCAGACCCAGGAGACCGAAGACTTTGGCGCGATCGTGGCGCGGGTCGTTGACTACTTGCACGCCTACCAGCAAGACCTCTCGCTCCAGATGCGGGAGCTGGCGTCGTCCCACCGGAGCGCCCTCGATCACAACCTGGTCTCCAATGAAGTCCAGGCCTTCTTGCGGATGGCCCAGCTCGTAGACCAGGCGGATGCCGCCAATCCCATGGCGGCGGCAGAGGTCGGGGCGATCGCCGAAATGATGGGCCAGCTCCTCGATTTGCCCGCTTGGCGCCTCAAGCATTTGCGTTTGGCAGGCCTGCTCCACCGCATTGCGCCGCTGCAAGGCATGGACAGCCTGCTGGTGGCTACGGGCGAAGAGACAGAAGCGGCACCCTGCTGTCCTCTGGTGCCTGGGGCCCAGATTCTGCGCACCATGCCCCGCCTGCGAGTGGTGGCCGAAATCATTACCCATCAAACCGAGTGGTGGCAGGGCCAGGGTCAGCCGGCGGGCCTGGCTGGAGAAGAGATTCCCATTGAGTCGCGCATCCTGGGACTGGTTGCCCACTTCCAGCAGCGAGTTGTGGCGCACCGCGCCCAGCAGCAGGCTGCTGAGGCCGCGGCAGAGAGCCCGTTTGCCCTGGCCCTAGCCGACTGCCGCGCCCAGCAGGGAGAGCGCTGGGACCCCAAGCTGGTCGAGACTCTAGCCCTGCTGGCCCACGGCTTCCAGCAAGGTCTGGGCCTCTCAACCTCGCCGCCCAGACTGACCTCGAGCTTCTGGCTGCTCGATGCCGACGCCAAGCAAGAGGCGATCGCCGGTCAAACTGCGAATTTCTACACCACAGGTCAACGTTATGAATCTTGAGGCCATTCGCGCAGGGAACGTCAAGCACATTGGTGGTGTGGATCTCAGCGATGAGGACTTCTCGAACGCTGACTTGCGGGGCACGGACTGGTCCGGCGCGGTCCTGACCGGCGCAAATTTCAGCTATGCCAAGCTGGAGCGATCGCGCCTGGATGGCGCCAACCTGATGGGGGCGCAGCTCGTGGCGGCAGACCTGCGAGCCAATCTCTGGGGCGCCAACCTCATGCAAGCGGACCTAACCGGCGCTGATTTGCGGGGCAGCAACCTGCGCGGCGCCAACTTGATGGGGGCCAAGCTCAGCCAGGTTTCCCTGGCCGGCGCGTTTCTCAATGGCGCTAACCTCATGGGCGTCAACCTGCAAGGCGTGGATCTGCGGGGTGTGGATCTGCGCGGTGCCAACCTCAGCGGTGCGAACTTGCGCGGCGTCGACCTCAGCCAAGCGGACCTCCAGGGAGCTTTGCTCAACGAGGCAAATCTTGAAGAAGCGAACCTGCACGGTGCCAACCTTGCCGGGGCGACCCTGACCGGCGCGAATCTGCTGTGCGCCGACCTAGACGATGCTAATCTCAGCGGCGTCAGCGTGACGGGTGCTTGCTTGATTGGCACTCGCCTAGCTGCTACCAAGCGCTGAGGGGCGCTGATCGCCGCGTTACACGCTACTTCGCTGCGGTACTCTTGGCGCTCTGGCGCTGCAAAACAGCGGCGATCGCCCCCAAAAACATCAGGCCCATCAGTCCTGCCAGCGGATTACGGTCAATTCCCGTCAC
Organism: Geitlerinema sp. PCC 7407; assembly: GCF_000317045.1. Lineage (NCBI taxonomy): Bacteria > Bacillati > Cyanobacteriota > Cyanophyceae > Geitlerinematales > Geitlerinemataceae > Geitlerinema > Geitlerinema sp. PCC 7407. The sequence continues at coordinate 3,496,857 of NC_019703.1, read as the reverse complement.
CCACACGGGAACCTGCTGCGTATAGGTGAGCAGCTTGCCCACATCGGCCACGTAGTACCCCCACACCAAACCTGCATGGAGCCCAATTGACAGCCCCAGGCGGCCTTGGCGCGATCGCCGCGCCCAGACAAGCGTCAAGCCCAGCAGCACCAACCCTGGAAACGCAGGCCACGTTCGCAAAATTTCGTTTAGGGGCTTGAGGAAGTGCAAGACCCCAAAAGCCACGCTATTGGCCCAAAGGGCCGTATTGGGCTGATAGTCCCAGCTCAGCTCCTCGAGCAGCCACCCGCGAAACACCAGCTCCTCCGCCGTGGCGATCGCCGATGCAGAAATCAGCCCCTCGATCACCAGCCGCAGCCAAGGCAAACTCGGCTCCTGCCAGCGAAGCCAGCCAAGCCATCCTTCCAGACCCAGCAGCATCGCTAGACTAACCGCACCTAGGCCCAGCCCTAGCAAGTACTCGACTCCATTCTGGCGGCTCCAGCCCAAGCCATAGCGCCGAAATCCCGCGCGACTGCCGTAGACCCACCGGCCCCACAGCCCTAGCCACACCAGAAACTCGACAAACAACAGTCCCATGGTGGCAATCGTGACCTGATTGTCATCTTGCCCCAGGAGGTAGATCGGGGCTGCCAGGGGCAACCATGCCCCCAGCAAAACCCCCAAAAAAGCCGCAATTCGAATCGGTGCTGGCCGGTCCGCCAGCACCGCAAAGCGAGATTTCAAAGTCGTTTTACCCCAGCTTTATCCCCAGGCGATCGCTACTCATCTGGCTCGATTGAGCTGCTCAAGCCGTGATTCTTCAGGGTCTCGGAATAAAACTCTGCATGCTCCTGCGCGCACGTAATGACTAGCGCAAGCCCATTTGTATGCGCCTCCATCATGATGCTGACCGCTTGGGGTTGCGTGAGGCTTGCCACGGTTTGCAGCAAGACTTGCACAACGTATTCCATCGGATTGAAATCGTCGTTGTGCAGCAAAACCCGGTATCGGGGCGCGTGTTTGCGGGCCGTTGAACGCTGTTCAATGGTCTCGACAGACACGATAAATCTCCTCTTTATTCAGATAACTAATGAAGATTGAAGCAATTCCCAGGCTCTGGGAAAACACTCTCCCATCCTACAGCGCTTTTTCCGGAACCCGCACCTGAGTTCCCTGGAATTTCCCATGACCGTCCCATGGAGGGGCCATGCTGCAACGTTGGGTCGGTGGCTCATGGGCGATCGCCGCGTCACGCTCCCAAAGTCCCATGAAAACCAGCAGGCCGAAAGCCCACCAAGAATGTCAAAATCAAATTCAGATAACTTGCGATCGCAAGGGCTGTGAGGCAATGCCTAAACTGCCCCAGCCTCCCTCTGTGCTTGGACTGCTGCGCGTTGACTGCTATGGACTTTCAATCGGGTCAGATTGTTTGCTTGGAGCACCAGCAAGACCAACTGTATGGCGAAGTGGTTCAAATGGTTCCCGAGCGCCAAATCTGCTGGGTGCGGCCGCTGCTGCTGGCCGTTGCCTCCTCTGCTGCCTCCCTGGCCTCGCCCTATGCAGATCCGCTAGAGGGCCGCACGCTTCATGACTTGCGTCAGAGCGCAGACCTGCTATGGCCTGCCCAGCTTTTTCGCCCTGCCCTAGATACTGAGCTATTGCCGCTGTTGGGTGCTCTTGTGGATCCTGCTCCTAGCAATCCCGCTGCTCGACAGCAGCTTCAGGGGTTTGTCCAGCGCATCTGGCACGCTCACTCAGGGCTGTTTGCCGCTTCGTAAAAACGGTTGCCCAACAAAACCAGCGCTCTCTCGCCCAAGCGAGTTGCGCTCAGCAAGCCGCTCTACCAGCAGCCCGGAACATAGTTAAAGGCTAAAAATCTTAAAGGTTGGGAACGAGCTTGATGCGTCCTGCATCCATCTCGGACATCAGCAGCTCCAGCGCTTCGTAGTCAACGTCGGAGATGTATCCAAGACGGGTCAGCTCATAGTTAATCTCGTTCTCGATCTCTGGTGTCAACCGCCGGATATGAAGAGCCTTTTCGACTAGGCGACGAATGGGAGCGGGGGCATGCATAGGGGCTCAAAAACTGCAACTACCTCACATCTTCGGCTAAATCAAGGGGCTTCCCTGTGATAGCAGTCTTGATGCAATCGTGATCTGAGTCACGATTAACGAATGTCTAATCAGAATAAACCCGTAACACGAAAATAAATATAATTCTCAGTCTCCGCAATTATGCTGAAAAATGCACTTGTGTATCTCAATAAACATTACTTGTGAGTGGGAGTGTGCTGCGAAATGCAGACCGTAGTCAGTAATACAGTCCCGTACAAATACTTACGAAAAACTTTACAGAAGCAGCGAAAACGGATAAAGATTTAGCAAAAAGAATCCTAGCCAGTGGCCATGTCCAAGAAGCGAGGTTTATGGTCGAAGACATCTTGCCTCTGCTGTTCGCGAATCCTTTATCCTCGAGAATGTCACTCATGCAAAACGTTCTAATTCGTCCTGATGTCGCTCTGCTCTCCCCTGTGGGACATATCAATGCTTCTAACGCAGAGGCTTTCAAGCAAGAGCTGACCGCTGTGGTTTCGACTGGGGATTGGGATGCTGTACTGGTGGATATGGCGCAAGTGGAGTCGTTAGACAGCGCTGGCTTGATGGCTTTGGTGGCTAGTCTGAGCTTGGCGAATACGCTCAATCGTCGTTTTGCGCTGTGCTCTGTTTCGCCGTCTATCCGCATTATTTTTGAGCTGACTCAGCTCGATCGCGCCTTTGCGATGTTTGAGAGCGTGGCTGCGTTTGAAGCAACGCTGCCGTAGCTGAGTGACTCGCGATCAGACCTCATTGACTCGTCATTTTGTCGGTGAAGAAAATTCCGATCAGGACAGATGGTGGTCTGGGAAACGCCTAGCGGCTGGATCTGGGGGAATTGGGAAGAGAAGGAAAGAGAGCGGCTATCTTGGGTCTGCTCCTGATAGCCTATGATCTATGACCCCGTGATCACGTTTAGGAAGAGAGTGCAGCTGTGGCCGTTACCGTTGAAGAGTTGCTCACGCCTGAAATCCTGCGCCCTGCGCGCTATCTGGGAAATGAGTTAGGAGCGATTCATAAATCTTGGGAGACTGCCGCAGTCCGCTGGGTGCTGAGCTATCCAGAAGTCTACGAACTGGGTGCATCGAATCTTGGGCACATTATCTTGTACAACGTGCTCAATGCTCAGCCGCGTCAGCTGTGCGATCGCACTTATCTACCGGCGGCAGATCTTTCGGAGCGTCTGCGATCGACCCAAACGCCTTTGTTCGCGGTGGAGTCTCGGCGATCGCTCACGCATTTTGACATTTTGGGTTTCAATCTCAGCTACGAGCTGGGAGCGACGAATATTCTGGAGATGCTGTCTCTGGCTGGGATCCCCCTGACGTGGCGCGATCGCGCGGCGGAGGATACCTGGAATGTGGATCAGGGCAGCTATCCCCTGATCTTTGCCGGGGGACAAACGGCCACGTCTAACCCCGAGCCCTATGCAGATTTCTTCGACTTTATTGCTCTCGGGGATGGCGAGGAACTGCTGCCCGAAATTGGGCTGGTCATCGAGGAAGGCAAGGTAGCAGGGCTGAGCCGGACTGAGCTGCTGCTAGACCTTGCCCAGGTGCCGGGGGTGTATGTGCCGCAGTTCTATGACATGGCGCCCGATGGCTCGGTCCACCCCAACCGGCCCGGAGTCCCAGCACGGGTTTTGCGGCGGGTGTCTACGCCGATCCCGGCCTACTCCATCGGCTTGGTGCCGTTTGTCCAGACCATCCACGATCGCCTGACGGTGGAGATTCGGCGGGGCTGTACCCGCGGCTGTCGGTTCTGCCAGCCGGGGATGCTGACTCGCCCTGCCCGGGACGTGGCCCCAGAGTCGGTGGTAGACGCCATCGAGAAGGGAATGCGGGCGACGGGCTACAACGAGTTTTCGCTGCTGTCCCTAAGCTGCTCTGACTATCTGGCGCTGCCGGCGGTGGGTCTGGAGGTCAAGAACCGCCTCAAAAATGAGAACGTTTCGCTGTCTTTGCCGAGCCAGCGAGTCGATCGCTTTGATGAAAATATTGCCAATATCCTGGGAGGAACGCGGAATACGGGGATTACCTTTGCCCCGGAGGCCGGAACCCAGCGAATGCGGGACATTATCAACAAGGGGCTGACCAATGAAGAGCTCTTGCGGGGCGTGAAAACGGCCTATGAGCAGGGCTGGAACAAGATCAAGCTCTACTTCATGATCGGTCTGCCGGGCGAGATGGATGAAGATGTGTTGGGAATTGCGGAAACGGTCCGCTGGCTCCAGCGAGAGTGCTTCAATCCGGGCCGCAAGCGTCTGAACTTCAACTTGACCATTTCCAATTTCACACCCAAGCCCCACACGCCCTTTCAGTGGCACTCGGTGTCCACGGCGGAGTTTACGCGCAAGCAAAACCTGCTGCGAGACGCTTTTCGCACTATTCGCGGCCTGAAAGTAAATTTCACGGATGTGCGAATTTCGGCCATGGAGGATTTTGTGGGTCGGGGCGATCGCCGTCTGGCCTCTGTGGTGCGGCGGGCTTGGGAACTGGGTGCCGGGATGGATTCTTGGTGGGAGAGCCTGGAGCGGGCCTTTGGGGCTTGGACCCAGGCGATCGCCGAAGCGGACCTCACCTGGAAGTATCGCCAGGTAGAGCAGGGCGAGTGGAACCTGATGGAGGAGCAGCAGCGCGCATCGGCCCTAGAGCCGATCGCCGATGAGCGCCTGTCTGCCCCGCTGCCGTGGGACCACCTGGACACCGGCATCGAGAAAAGCTGGTTACAAGAGGATCTCAAGCGTGCCCTAGAGGCGGCGGTGGTGCCGGACTGCTCCTTTGAGGGCTGCTCTCACTGCGGCGTGTGCGGCGTGGACTTTGGGCACAACGTGGTGGTGCCGCCGCCGGCGATCCCCGCGTTTGAAGGACATTTTGCCCCCGACCAGACGCGTGCCCAGCGCCTGCGCGTGACCTTTGGCAAGCGGGGTGACATGACGCTGGTGAGCCATCTAGATTTGATGCGCCTGTTCGATCGCTCGATTCGGCGGGCGTCACTGCCCATCGCCTTTACCGGCGGATTCCACCCGAGCCCCCGCATTTCGGTCGCCAACGCGCTGTCCCTGGGCCTCTCGAGTGACGGTGAACTGGTGGACTTTGAGCTGACTCGGCCGATGGATCCGGAGGTGTTTCGGCAACAGCTGGTGGCCCAGCTGCCCGCAGATATTCCGATTCACTGTGTGGAAGTGGTGCCACTGGGTGCCCCAGCGGCGACTCAGTCTCTGGAGTTTGCAGAGTACTTCTTGGCGCTACAAGCCGAGGACGGATCCGAGCCGTTGGCGTCGGCGGACATACCAACGCAGGCTCACTGGCAGCAGTGGTGCGAGGGGGTTTTGGCGGCCCCTTCGATTGAAATCGAGCAAAAAACGAAGTCTGGCAAGCTCAAGCAGGTAAATCTGCGCGATCGCCTGTACGAACTGGCGTGGTGCGCGCCGGAGCAGCTGAGCGAGTCGGTACGGACGGCCCTCCAGGTGACACCCGAAACGACGGTCTTTCGCTACGTGGGAAGCTGTCGCAACGATGGTACGCTGCTGCGGCCCGAAAACCTGGTCTACATGCTGGAGGCGATCGCCGCTCGCCCCTTGCAGCTGATCCGGGCACACCGCGCTGAGCTGCGCCTGGGAGACCCTGCTGAGCAGCCGATCTAGATCGCGCTCTCAAGGGCGATCGCCCTAGTTTGTGACCGGTGCATCCCAACCAACAGAAGTTAGGCCCCTTCCTCGCGCAAAAGATCTAGGCCCATCTCACAGGAAATTCTGTAGATGTGGTACATTGACATCTAAAGTCTCTGCGCCGAGTGCAGGGGCACTTCCACCTTCAAACCCTAACGGTCTCGCGGGAACCTGCCTGAATCGAAATCTAGGGCCAACCTAAATTCTATTCAGCCAAAAAATTGTTAGTCCCCCATCAGCTGATAGGCCCTAACAATTGCAAAACCCATAAAGCCAGGGCTCTTGAGTGGACCAGAGCTGTGCCCTCCAAAAGCGTCTGAGACGATAAGCTTTTTGGGGTGATATTTTTCAGATTAAGAAGCGGTAGATATTGAGGCGCTTCTCAGGGGTTGAGCCCTTGCATATGTCAGGGTTTCAATATCCGATCAGCCCCTAAGGAGCTTCTTCCAAACGGCTCAAACATCCCGTGGGATTACCTCCTCGGTCCTCACTGCAATACCTGGATATCTCTGGATTGTCACATTTCCCCTCATCTGTGGTCAGTGGGCAATCTGTGACTTCCCCCTAAGGTTTGACCCTCCGCGTCGTAGAAATCTCACATTTGCCAGCCTAGGTTGCACAACAGTTCTCTGTGCCCTCGATGCTGCCAGTCTTTGAGGAAATTGAATGCCGAAACAAATTGTGATTGCTGAGCAGCATCGTGTTGCTGCTGTGTTTTCAGAAGATCAGATTCAAGAGCTGATTGTTGCCAAGGGCACCCACCAGATTAGTGATATCTACCTTGGGGTGGTCGAAAATGTTCTGCCTGGTATTGATGCGGCCTTCGTCAATATTGGGGATGCTGAGCGCAATGGCTTTATCCATGTGAGCGATCTGGGACCGCTGCGCCTGAAGCGGTCTGCGGGAGCAATCACAGAGCTGCTGACGCCCCAGCAAAAAGTGCTGGTCCAGGTCATGAAGGAGCCGACGGGCAATAAGGGGCCTCGCCTGACAGGCAACATTACGATGCCCGGGCGCTATCTGGTCCTGATGCCTTTTGGCCGAGGCGTTAACCTGTCCCGCCGCATTCGCAATGAAAATGAGCGCAATCGCCTGCGAGCTCTGGCGATTTTGGTCAAGCCTGCGGGAATGGGCTTGCTGGTGCGCACCGAGGCGGAGGGGATGGCTGAGGAAGCCATCATTGAGGATCTAGAGTTTTTGCAGCGTCAGTGGGAGACGGTGCAGCAGGAGGCGAGCTCGACTCGGGCTCCGGCGCTGCTGAACCGAGATGATGACTTTATTCAGCGGGTTCTGCGCGACGTCTACAGTGCGGATGTCAATCGCATTGTGGTGGACTCTAGTACGGGCGTGAAGCGGGTTAAGCAGCATCTGACGAACTGGGGTGGGGGTAAGTCTCCCCAGGGGGTGCTGATCGACCATCATCGCGATCGCACGCCGCTGCTGGAGTACTTCCGGGTGAATGCTGCGATTCGAGAGGCTCTCAAGCCCCGGGTAGACCTGCCATCGGGGGGCTACATTATCATTGAGCCGACCGAGGCGCTGACGGTTATTGACGTTAACTCGGGCTCCTTTACGCGCTCGGCGACGGCCCGAGAAACGGTCTTGTGGACGAACTGCGAGGCGGCGACGGAGATCGCTCGTCAACTGCGGCTGCGCAACGTGGCTGGCGTGATTATTGTCGACTTTATCGACATGGACTCCCGCCGCGATCAGCTTCAGGTGCTGGAGCATTTTAATAAGGCGCTGAAGGCCGATAAGGCCCGCCCCCAAATCGCCCAGCTGTCGGAGCTGGGCTTGGTTGAGCTGACGCGGAAACGCCAAGGCCAGAATATCTATGAGCTGTTTGGGCGGCGCTGCCCGACTTGCGACGGCCTAGGTCACCTGGTGCACTTGATCGGAGATGCCGATACCAAGGCTGAGAGCCTGGGCGATCGCTCCAGCAGCGAATCTCGTTTTCCCCAGCGCTCTGATTCCTACGGCAGCCGGACGGTCAATCGCAAGAGTATCCGGCCTGTGATTGCGCCGGAAGTGGTTGATGAGCCGGATCTGTCTGAGGATGAAGATTTCTTGGCGGAGATGCCAGAAACTGAGGCGCAGGAGTATGAGCAGCCTCCAGAGCAGCCGAGCTCCAATGGTAGCCGTCGCCGTCGCCGTCGCCGCCCGGAAGGGGGCACTGACAGGCGAGAAGAAGCTCCCAAAGGAGTGAGCGATCGCGCCTCGAATCCTGTGAGCGAACCTGACGAGGAGCCTGGGGATCAGGAGGCTGCTACGCCTCGGCCGGAGCGCGCTGAGCGGACGCTAGAGCGAAGCGATCGCAGTGAGCGCCCCGAACGGAGCGATCGCCCAGAGCGCAGCCGAGGCCGCCGCGGCAGTGCCGAACCCTCAGCCCCACCAGAGCAAGTCACTGTCAAAATGACTGCCGAAGAGCAAGACGTTTATGCTCTGATGGGAATTTCTCCGTTGATTTTGGCGCCTCAAGAAGTCAAAAACCCCAAGACAGCGGTTGTCTCTGTTGTGCTGCCTGGTGAAGAAGGCACAACAGCCGAACCGGTGACGCTGTTGTCCTTCGAGGCGGAGGAGCCCGAAGCAGAATCGTCAGAATCACCCGCTGAAGAGCCCGAAGTGGTTGCGGTTGTTAGCAGCGATCGCCCCGTGAAGGCAGCCCGCAGCAGCGCCCCCGAAAATCGCCGCCGTCGCCGCCGTCGCTCTTCAGCGGCTGAGTCAGGCAACGAAAGCGACAGCTAAGCGCGCAGCGATGCTGGTCTAGAAGAGCGCCAAGCGACCAATCACTATGGTCAAACGCCGACAGCCGCCGCCATCTGAGTCAGGGACGCTGCTACCAGTCTCCCTGACCTCCGCCTGGGTTGATCAAGACTACGGCGATCGCCTGCTCGTAGGACTCGATGAGGTCGGGCGGGGTGCTCTCTTTGGGCCAGTCGTGGCTGCTGCTGTCGTGTTGCCTCCCGACAGCTACGCGCTTTTGAGCACCCTCGGCGTGACCGACAGCAAACAGCTCTCCGCTACCCAGCGATCGCGCCTATTCGCCCAAATTCAGCAGGTCTCCCTTGATTGCCAAATCGGCCTAGCCTCAGTCGGGGAAATTGATCGTCTCAACATTCTCCAGGCGAGTTTGCTGGCGATGCGCCGAGCTTTCCTCAAGCTCAGCGTAGCGCCTACCTTCTGCCTCGTGGACGGTAACCAGCGCATCCCCCATCTCGCGGTAGAGCAGCAAACCCTTGTGCAAGGCGATCGCCGCTCTCTGGCGATCGCCGCCGCCAGCATCATCGCCAAAGTCTGGCGGGACGACCTGATCATTCGCCTAGCAAAGCGCTATCCAAACTACGGTCTAGACCGCCACAAAGGCTACGGCACCCTAACTCATCGCCAAGCCCTACAGCAGCACGGTCTGACCCCCCAGCATCGCCGCTCCTTCGCGCCCTGCCAAATCTTGCCAGCAAGCACCAGCGACCAACTCCCCCTAAATTTGTTCTGTGAACCCCAATAGTGGCGTGCTAGACGCTCGAAGCTGCTCGTTGGCTGCTTGAGTTTGTACCCAATGGCGATAGTCAAGCAGCAGCTGATGCATCAGGCGCTGCTTAACCGTCAGCAAAACACTCTTCAAAAGTCCATTGCCCGTTGCTTCCAGCAAGGGCCGCGGCGTAAACTGCAGCGCTGGCGGCATCTCAACACTCACGGCCAAATCCGCCCGCCCCTCCAGATACGCTGCTTGTTCCCGCTGCTTCAACCGCAGCTCGCCCACTAGCTCCAACGAAAATCGCTGGTTGATGTATTCAATCCCGCGAATTTCACAACCTGTGGACTGGAGATAAATAACATTGCGACGGCTAGACCAAACGCGCATATCTACCGTTGGTTGCAGGCTCAGCATCATAAAGCTGAGAGGTTTCATCTTCAGCCGAAAGTGCTCCCCACTCAAAATCTCGACTCGGCTTGGATCAACCAGCGCTTGGACTAGGCGCTGAGGTTGACGCAAATAATGCTCAATAGAAATAGGCTGCTCAGGTACAGCCAATTCAACAGATTGAGAGGCGGCGAATCGAGTGAGCATAGGAAAACTGGAAAATAGCAGTCTGCTTGTAATAAAATTTTACGATTTATCTCAGAAGGTCTGAGTCTATCTCATGCAGTATAAATGCTGTGGAGCCCTTTTCAGACATAACAAAAAAGCAGCTGGAAAATCTGCCAACAACATCTCTGATTTCTGAGAAATTAGTGAATAATGATTCCCACTAACTTGTAATCCTATGAGTTTCTCGATCGCTCATCTCGGACCGACGGGCACCTATACAGAAACAGCCGCACTTTTATTGGCAAATTGGCTGAATAAAAAGCAAGAAACCTTACCTCTGCTGTGCCCCTACCCCAGTATTGCTCAAACTTTACAAGCGGTTGCTCAGGGCAAAGCTAATCTGGCCGTTGTTCCTGTTGAAAATTCGATTGAGGGCAGTGTCACCATGACCCTCGATACTTTGTGGCAGCTAGACAATCTGCGTATTCAGCAGGCAATTGACTTGCCGATAGTTCACGCATTTCTGTCTCACTCAAAGACCCTCAGTACGATTCAAACGGTATACTCCCATCCCCAGGCTCTAGCCCAGTGCCAAGGCTGGCTTGAAAAACACTTGCCGCAGGTTCAGCTGATCCCAACGCGCTCCACAACTGAAGCGCTGCAATCTCTGGGTGACGATGAAACCGTCGGCGCGATCTCTTCTCAGCGAGCAGCAGAACTCTACAATCTACCGGTTATTGCTTGCCCAATTAATGACTATCCAGACAACTGCACCCGTTTTTGGATTCTCGGCTTGAACGAATCTCCGGGTGGGAGCCATACTTCCTTGGCCTTTAGTGTCAGGGCTAATATTCCTGGTGCTCTTGTGCAGCCGCTCCAGATTTTCGCCGACCGAGATATTAATCTCAGCAGAATCGAGTCAAGGCCTACTAAGCGATCGCTTGGAGACTATCTCTTTTTCATGGACTTAGAAGGAGATGCCAACCATGAGACGCTGCAAACAGCCTTGCAGCTTTTGAAGGCTCATACAGAGACACTCAAAATCTTCGGCAGCTATGCAGTCTTCCCTGCAAAATCGATGGCTTAAAAAGGAGTTTGCTGCTCAGGTTTGGCATATTCACAAATCCAGGCATGATAGTCCTCTCAAAAATTTCAGAGAGTACCTTTTTTCTGAGTCTCGATGGCTCAATTTGGGTCGGGAAACGTATCTTTTAAAACTGTTCTTGCTGCTAGGTGATTGCGGGTAGAGGTCAAAATTTCTGCTTCCCTCTCTAGGCGAGCTTTTGTATCCTGCATTTCCAGAAGAGTCTGTTGCTCAGAAGCAACTCCATATAGATTGCTGGCAATCCAATACGAAAGCTCGATCGGAGAATCTGGAATATTTTCCGGCAGCTCAATTTCCTGAGAGGTGAGTTTGCCCGAAAGACGCACAACATCTCGCAAGAGCTGATCGACTTCATGAGTGAGTGGTCTCAAGTCATCGTCTGTCGGAGCGTCTTCGATCCATTCCACCAGGCCAACTCGATAAGGCTTTTCACGGGTGTACTCAATAACTCGAAAACGCTGCTGCCCCAAAGTCCGAATCTTCATTCGGTCATCTGGAAGGCGTTGATACTGAACAATTTCTGCACAGCAGCCAATAGGAGCAGCTTGACCTTGCACAGGGTCCCACATCAGTACACCAAATCGGCGATCGCTCTCGAGGATCGTGTTCATCATGATCCTGTAGCGGAACTCAAAAATATGTAAAGGAAGCGGCCTGCCAGGAAAAAGCACAACCTCTGGCAGAGGAAATAAGGGCAACTCACGAACAGCGATCGAAGATGAAGACGCCATGTATCAGTGATGTAAACAAGCTTGCAGCTTTCTTTACTCTAGCCCATTCCTCTACCAGAATCGGGTCTTTGGGCAAAAACCTTGGTACACTTCCCAAGACTGCTTTAAAGCTTAAAAGCACCGCGTTTTGAATAAACACGGTGCTTTTTCTGCAAAGGAATTAATAAAGTGACGGGCGATCGACTTTAGAGTTTTACTTCAATATCAACGCCAGCAGGCAGATCAAGCTTCATCAAAGCGTCAATTGTCTTGGAAGAAGGTTGATAAATATCGATAATGCGCCGGTGTGTCCGAGTTTCAAAGTGCTCGCGGGAGTCTTTGTCCACGTGGGGCGATCGCAAGACGCAGTAGATACGACGCTTTGTGGGCAAAGGAATAGGGCCAATTGCTGTAGCGTTGGTGCGATTGGCAGTGTCCACAATCTTCTCACAAGAAGTATCAAGCAAGTGACGGTCAAACGCTTTCAGACGAATCCGAATCTTTTGCTGCTGAATAGTTGCCATGGAATTTTATTTCGGTTGTTTAGGTTCAGAAGAAGGAATACTGACCTTGAATACAGGGCGAGACGCCCGCTATAAGGCAGCGTTGAGGCAATAGGCTCAACGCTGCCTTACAAAAACAATCTGAAGGCTGGCAATCTCTACAAAGCAGAGGCCTCAATCAGAATTGAGGTATCCTCTGCCTGTCTTCAAGATGCTACTGCAGAATCTTAGAAACAACGCCTGCACCCACGGTGCGGCCACCCTCGCGGATAGCGAAGCGCATTCCTTGCTCAATAGCGATCGGGTTGATCAGCTCAACCGTCATCTTCACACGGTCACCAGGCATGACCATTTCAACATCGGTGCCATCATCAGCCGTGAAAGCTGCGATGGTACCAGTCACGTCGGTAGTCCGCACATAGAACTGAGGACGATAGCCCGAGAAGAAAGGCGTGTGACGACCACCCTCTTCCTTCTTGAGAATGTAAACCTCAGACTCGAACTTGGTGTGAGGGGTGATAGAGCCGGGCTTGGCGATCACCATGCCGCGCTCAATGTCAGCTTTTTGGATACCACGCAGCAGAACGCCCACGTTGTCGCCAGCCATACCCTCGTCCAGAACCTTCTGGAACATCTCAACACCCGTTACCGTGGTGCTGCGGGTATCGCGAATACCAACAAGCTCAACAGTCTCACCGACTTTGACCTTTCCACGCTCAATTCTGCCGGTTGCAACCGTACCACGACCGGTGATGGAGAAGACGTCCTCCACAGCCATCAAGAAAGGCTTATCAACCGCACGCTCAGGCGTAGGAATGTAGCGGTCGACCTCATCCATCAGAGACAGAATCTTGTCAACCCACTGGTTTTCACCCTTAGCGATCTTGGGGTTTTCGGTGAGCGCTTCCAGAGCCAGAAGCGCAGAGCCAGAGACGATGGGAATATCATCGCCAGGGAAGTCATAGGAGCTCAGCAACTCGCGAATTTCCAGCTCAACCAGCTCGAGCAGTTCTTCATCATCGACTTGGTCTTGCTTGTTCATGAAGACCACGATGTTGGGAACGCCAACCTGCTTCGCCAGCAAGATGTGCTCACGGGTTTGGGGCATGGGACCATCAGCTGCAGACACAACCAGGATGGCACCGTCCATCTGAGCGGCACCCGTGATCATGTTCTTCACATAGTCAGCGTGGCCTGGGCAGTCCACGTGAGCATAGTGACGGCTCTCGGTTTGGTATTCCACGTGAGCCGTGTTGATCGTAATACCCCGAGCTTTCTCCTCGGGAGCAGCGTCGATCTCGTCGTACTTACGAGCCTTTGCACCACCAGCGGCCGCGAGGGTCATGGTGATAGCAGCCGTTAGGGTCGTCTTGCCGTGGTCCACGTGACCGATGGTGCCGATGTTAACGTGAGGCTTAGTCCGTTCAAACTTTGCGCGTGCCATGAGTTATCTATTCCTCTTCCTGACTATGCGTTCCCTTTGCTTTTGGCGATGATTGCTTCAGCCACGTTCCGAGGAACTTCATCGTAGTGGCTGAATTCCATCGAGAATATACCGCGACCTTGAGTCTTTGACCGAATGTCGGTGGCATATCCAAACATTTCTGCCAAGGGGACTTTTGCAGACACCTTAGCAATACTGTCCTCAGAGCCCATGCCCTCAATCTGACCCCGTCGAGAGTTGAGGTCACCCATGACATCTCCGAGGAAGTCTTCAGGAACTTCGACTTCCACTTTCATCATGGGTTCAAGCAGCACAGGTTGAGCCTTCATCACAGCCTCTTTGATTGCCATAGAGCCAGCAATCTTAAAGGCCATTTCAGAGGAGTCAACGTCGTGGTAGGAGCCATCTACCATCGTTACTTTGACATCGATGACGGGGTAGCCTGCAAGAATACCAGATTCGCAAGCTTCTTTCATACCCTGTTCCGCCGGGCCAACGTATTCCCTAGGAACAGTACCGCCAACAATCTTGGAGACGAACTCAAAGCCAGAACCAGTGTCACCAGGCTCAAGCTCGATGACTACGTGGCCATACTGGCCCTTACCGCCACTCTGCCGGACAAATTTTCCCTCTGCCCGAACTGATTTGCGAATGGTTTCACGGTAGGCAACCTGAGGTGCACCGATGTTGGCTTCAACCTTGAATTCTCGCATCATCCGGTCGACGAGAATTTCTAGGTGAAGCTCGCCCATTCCAGCAATTACAGTCTGGTTGGTTTCCTGGTCGATGCTGACTCGGAAGGTGGGATCTTCCTCAGACAAAGATTGGAGTGCCTTGGACAGCTTCTCCATGTCCTGCTTTGTCTTGGGCTCGACTGCGACTGAAATAACAGGCTCAGGGATGAACAAAGACTCGAGAATGACAGGAGAATCTTCGTCGGTGATGGTGTCACCGGTGAAGGTGTCTTTCAATCCCAAGGCTGCGCCTAGATCACCCGCCCGTAGTTCGTCGACTTCAATACGATCATCGGCTTTCAGGACGATCAGGCGAGAGATGCGCTCTTTCTTGCCCTTGGTCGAGTTGTAGACGTAGCTGCCTTTTTTCAGGATGCCAGAGTAAACCCGAACAAAGGTCAGACGGCCATAGGGATCAGCCATGATCTTGAAGGCCAGAGCTGACATGGGTTCGCTGTCATCAGAATGACGAACTATAGATTCGCCGTTGGGCAGGATGCCCTGGATAGGAGGAACCTCAGTAGGAGAGGGTAGGTAATCTACTACCGCATCCAACATTAGCTGGACTCCCTTGTTCTTGAAAGCTGAGCCACACAGCATGGGAACAAGAGTGCCGGCAATGACGCCTTTGCGAATGGCGTACCGAATTTCCTCTTCTGTCAGCTCTTCCCCTTCCAGATACTTCTCGGTTAGGGCATCGTCTGTCTCGGCGACAGATTCGATGAGCTTGAGGCGATACTCTTCGGCCAGTTCACGAATATCTTCCGGAATGTCAACATCTTCGATGTCAGTTCCGATGTCGTTGGTGTAGATCTTGGCGCGCATCCGCACGAGATCTACGATGCCGCGAAATTCGCTTTCTGCACCGATGGGGATTTGAATGGGAACTGCGTTAGCGCGAAGGCGATCGCGAATTTGCCCATAAACCTTGAAGAAGTTCGCGCCCGTACGGTCCATCTTGTTGACGAACACTAGGCGAGGAACTCTGTACCGGTCAGCTTGACGCCAGACGGTTTCAGATTGGGGCTGCACACCGCCTACAGAGCAGAAGACTGCAATCACGCCATCGAGTACACGCATTGAGCGTTCTACTTCGATGGTGAAGTCTACATGTCCAGGCGTATCAATGATATTGATTTGGTGGTCTTTCCACTGGGTGCTGATAGCAGCAGCAGTAATGGTGATACCCCGTTCCCGCTCCTGTTCCATCCAGTCGGTGACGGCTGTGCCCTCGTGGACTTCACCAATTTTGTGGACAACGCCGGAGTAGAACAAAATCCGCTCCGTCGTCGTCGTTTTGCCCGCATCAATGTGCGCGGCGATACCTATATTCCTTACTTTCTCAAGCGGGGTGGTGCGTGCCACAGCTAACTCCTTCGTCTCTGTCGCGGATGTGCACTTTATGGCTTTGTTAAGATTCTATACTTTTATTGAAAACTGCATCGCACACAACTGAATTGTTTAGGGATGCAGTTTCCAAAATTAGTAGCGATAGTGCGCAAACGCTTTGTTTGCTTCAGCCATTTTGTGGGTTTCTTCGCGCTTACGGATGGCGCTACCGGTTTCGTTGGCTGCGTCCATGAGCTCGTTGGCAAGGCGCAAGGACATAGCGCGACCGGGACGCTGACGAGCGTATTGAATGAGCCAGCGCAGAGCGAGGGCAATTCCTCGGTCTGTGCGGACTTCCATGGGAACCTGGTAGGTCGCACCGCCAACCCGGCGAGCTTTAACTTCTACGAGAGGGGTTGCGTTGCGTACAGCCCGCTCAAATACTTCTAGGGGATCGGAGCCAACACGATCTTCAATGACCTTGAAGGCGTCATAGACGATCCGTCGTGCAGTGGATTTTTTGCCGCTGTGCATGATGCGACGGATCATCATGCTCACGAGTCGGCTGTTATAGGTTGGATCTGGGGGAACCGAGCGTTTTTGGATAACACCGCGACGAGACATAGCTGAGCCTTAAACTGAATAAACCTGTAAGTCGATGTACATGATAAAACTGAACCTGCTTTAGGCTCAGTCTGCCACACCCTCAGTGGCCCGAATATTGTAGCAGCGCTAATTTGCTGATGCTCTGGAAGCTATCGAAAACTCCTAGGCAAAAGGCTAATAAACTAGCCCTTGGGGCTTGATGCTTGTCTGTTGAGACTGTCGCGAGGATCCAATGCGCTTGAGAACCTTGCTGTCACCAAGCCTTAACAATTTAAGCTTTTGGCCGCTTGGCGCCGTACTTAGAACGACCTTGACGGCGGTCTTTCACGCCTGCGGTGTCTAGGGTGCCACGAATGATGTGGTAGCGTACGCCCGGCAGATCTTTGACCCGGCCTCCCCGAATCATCACAACGGAGTGTTCTTGGAGGTTGTGGCCGATACCGGGAATGTAGGCGGTAACCTCAAAACCGGAGGTTAGACGGACCCGCGCGACTTTACGCAGGGCTGAGTTAGGCTTCTTGGGGGTGGTGGTGTAAACCCGAGTGCAAACTCCTCGGCGTTGCGGACAGCTCTTCAAGGCTGGCGACTTAGTCTTCTTCTTGGCCTTTTGGCGCTCGCTACGAATTAGCTGCTGAATGGTGGGCATGAGCTGTGGCGTGTAAGGTCTTCAACCGTTCCAACTTTCAACAAATTCTAATCATACTGAGCTTTGAGGAGTATTGTCAAACTGGCGACGAGTCTAGGCTGCTGCTGACGCTAAAGGAGTGGCCACAGCCGCAGGTGCTGGCGGCTGCGGGGTTGTGAAAGCGGAAGCCGCCGCCCATGAGGTCTTCGGAGTAGTCGAGACTCAGGTCGCCCAGATAGGGAGCGGTGTCTGCGGCGATCGCGATGGTGAGGTCTTCTGAGGTGGTGAGCTGGTCACTGGGGTTGGGCTCGGTAATGAATTCAAGCGTGTAGGACCAGTCAGAGCAGCCTCCAGATTGCATGCCAATGCGAAGAACGCGAGCGTTTTCGCTGGTTTGCTGAGATTTCAAACGCCGAATTTCGTTGGCTGCTGCTTTGCTCAAATGAACCATGGGGAAATCAGAAGGTCGGAGGATGAGCGAATGGTCGGAGCGATCGCCTGTTTGCTGGAGACAGCTGATGGACCTCTGCTGACTGCGAAGCAGACGGAAAAAGCGATGTTCTTTAGTTTATAGGCTGAGGGGTGATCGCCAAAAAGCTTGTCAACCCAACAAAGCCCCGCTGGGAAGGCGAGGCTTTGGAGAGACGCTATTAGGTTTTAGAGATGGCTTGGCTGGGGCGGCTAACCAGAGGCCACTTGGCGATCAGGCCTACAAGGCGCGAGTTCTGATTCAGCTTTCGGCGCGGGCATAGTCGTCTTGGAAGCGAACGATGTCATCCTCGCCGAGATATTCGCCGTTTTGGACTTCGATCAGCACGAGGGAGATCACGCCTGGGTTTTCGAGGCGATGGCTGGTACAAGGCGGGACGTAGGTGGACTGGTTGCTCGACAGCAGCAGTTCGCGATCGCCGCAGACGACCTTGGCGGTGCCTGAAACCACGATCCAATGCTCACTCCGATGATGATGCATTTGGAGGCTCAGACGGTGACCGGGTTTGACCTCGATACGCTTAATTTTGTAGCCCCTGCCTTCCTCTAGGACCGTAAAGGAACCCCAAGGGCGAAGTTCGGTTGCTGCTACGCCTTTGGGTGCTCCAGGAGCTGGGAGCGCAAGGCCGGGGACGTGAGCAATTTCTTGGGGTTGAGCCACGGGTTTCTCCTTGAAAATAGCCCTAGGTGAACGGTTTTAAGGCGAGGGACTTGGCGGTCTGAAGAATCCCCAAGGCCTCGCATAGGGGGGTCTGAGGCCTACCATAACAAACTGATCTGGGCCGATGTCATCTGTAATCTCGCTGCGATGGGAAATCTACACTAACTCTTTAAGCAATGTGGGCACTCCGTAAAAGGAGTTCAAAGCTGAGGCCTCTGGCGGAGGGTCTTAGGGGGTCCAGAAAAGACCCAAGCCGTTGTGAACGCGGGCCGCGCTCTGGGGAGGTTTGTTGAGTAGTTGCCCGCCCAAGTAAAGCGTGGTGGAGCTGCCTCCGTCGAGGTTCAGGGCGTTGACGGCTCCCAAATTTCGCATGATCTGGGCCATTTCTGGCAGTGTAGGGCCTGCGGTTTCACCGCCGCTGTGGGTGGCAACGATGAGTAGCGTGCCGTTGGCGGTCTGACCCAGGGCGCTCCGAGCGGCGGCCCCTTGAGTAAAGTTGGCGTTGAACTGCTCGCCGGCTGCGTTCAGGACGATTTGAGAGTTCTGGATCAGCAGGGGGCCGCCGCCCATAATGTTCGGGTATTGACCAAAGCTGCTGGGATTGGTGGCGTTGGTGAGGGTAAGGGTGGTGCCCGCAGGAAGAGCGGCGGCGCCAGTGCGGTTGGAGCGCGCGACGAGGAGATACCCGTTGGCCGGAATGGTGACGGTGCCGCTGCCTGCTTTGCCCGTGGTTTGTTGACGCAGGACGCGATCGCCTTCGACAAAAATCAAGATCTCGTTGTCGCTGAGGGGGGTGTAGGGGCCCCAGGTGGGCGTGTAGCGCGCAAAACCTGCCTGGATGTAGCCGCTGTTGAGCGTGGTGATGGGGAAGCGCTGACCGCTGCCGGTGCTCAAGACTTCCTGAAGGCTGAGGCGGCCCATCTGGATGTTGCCTTGGCTATCCCAGGCGATCGCCCCGCGATTGAGAATCGGACCCGAGAGCCAGCGTCCCTCTTGGCGAATAGCCCCTAGGGGCAGCTTGTTGTTGCGATTAAAAAAGCCGCCGTTGATGGCCGCGATTGCCCGTGATTGCTGTGCAAGACGCAGCAGCGGCTCAATGCCCGCGATCGTGCTGGCGCTGCTGGTGATCGGCTGAAGACTCAGGCCGCGCTGGCGCAGGTCCACCTCAAGCCAGACAACGGGATGGGAACGGCGGCCGCTAGAGACCATTTGCTGACGCCAGCGAACGCCGGGAGCCCAAGCGATGCTGCGGTTGGGCAGTGCGTCGCGACGCACGTCAATCACGATGCGGTTGGGGTTGGCCAGGGTGAAAAATTGATAGGCGGAGTCCGCTGGTAGTCTCAGCTGCAAGAGGGTCTGGCGACCGTTGGGCTTGATGCTGGTGATGCTGCGGAAGCGGCGATTGTTGGCGGGAGTGGCGGAGGGTTTGGTGCCAGAAGAGGGGGCAGCGCTCATTTTGGCGATCGCGGGTCCCAGGGCAGGGGCGATCGCCGCATCGAGGCTCAGGGTCAGCACTTGGGCCTGTTCTTGCATCTCAAAGGGGATCGGTCCATCGACGTCCAGCACAATGCGATCGCCCCAGCTGTGGCGGCCTTCTCGCACATTGATCACCTGGGCCGTGGGTGTCTGGATTTGGAGCGTGTCGCCGTTGACGCTTGTGGTCCAGCCCAGGCTCCGAGCAAAGTCCGTGATGTCCAGATACCGATGCTGGCCCGTGAGCCGCGTCGGCAGCGCAACTCCGCCCTGGGCAAACCACTGAACAGGCTGCTGGCTGAGGCTGTCTGTGTTGAGCAGGTCGATTCCCAGCACCTTCGGCAAATCGCTATCGCTAATCGCAATCCGGGGCTGAGCCGAATTGCCGCTGGCGGCCCACTGGCCCCAAGCCGCGCTCGTGCTGCGGCCATTGATCGAAATTCGTCGGCCCTCCTGGAGGGGTTGGGCTGCGCTGCTAGAGGGTGTCTGGGCGATCGCCTTTGCCACGCCGGTCCAGGTGGGCGTAACGGTCTCGCGCGCCGCAGGGACTGCCGCTATATCCGGCTTGGGTAAGGCTGCTGCCAGCCCGAGCAAAGCCAAGCTGCCTAGCAGTAGCCAGCGCAAATGCCGCGATCGCCCTGCCACCGCTGAGCGCGGCTTCAGTGAACCTTGATCATCTCTCCCAGAATTCGTCCGACGATATCCCATGAAAACCTCTCACAGCGGAGCGTAAGGCGTGGCCGTTATGACCCCCGTCAGACATTATTTGTGTCTGCCTTTCAGGACAAAGTTCTTTTCTTCACCAAACGATACAGGCCAGTTTCCCGAAAATCGCTGGGAGCCCTGATTAGCAGCGCCAAACTATCAAGGAATAATGACCTAGCTCCCCTAGCGATCGCCCGAATTTGCCATAATTTGTATAGCTATCAACGCCCGCTTCCCCTCGCTGGAGCTTGTAGCGCCCATCACGCAACGTCGAAAGGTCTAGCTGCTTTCTCCCGCAATCCCTACCGAAGTTGCCTTGGGGATCAAAAAGCCGCTAGCGGAACAACCGTTTTCGCCGTGAGTGAGTCCGAAACCGAAGTATCTTCTATAATACTTCTACTCAATCCGCAGCCTTGAGCAACGAAACTTCGGTCCAGCTGTTGAGAGGCGGTTCGCAGCCCTGTCAGAGACCCTACGGTTGAAACAGCTTGCCACCAGCAACTTCCTTGCGGCTGCCTGCATTGCTGAGAGAATTTCAATCAGTTCCAGGCTTGCAACAATCTTCTGTCAATACATTCAGGCGCTCTGGGCTTGCGCAGCCACCCTCAAGCCTCATCGTCCTTTTGAGACAGAAAAATAGCTAACCATGCAGCGCTTAGCTTCTAGGCGCTGCATTGCTGCCGCGGCAAAGCTCTTCCGCGCTGATTTTCGAACCAAAGGCTTGTGGTGTGGTCGCAGCGCCTCACCAAGGCCGAGATAGCAGCTAGTCAGTCACCTCCGGTCTTGAATATGAACCAAGTCAACCCTCCTATCATGGAAAATCTGAGCGCACATCAATCTCTCCAGCAGAGTCCCGAACCCCAGCAAGGGTATGCAGGTCAGCGCTGGCTGGTAGAAGAACGGGACGCCTGTGGAGTCGGTTTCTTGGCTGACCAGCAGGGTCGGGCTAGCCATGAACTGGTGGAAAAAGCGCTGGGTGCTTTGACCTGCTTGGAGCACCGAGGAGGCTGCAGCGCAGACCAAGATTCTGGAGACGGGGCCGGCATCATGACCGCGGTGCCCTGGCGCCTGCTAGAAAGCTGGTGTGCAGCTCAGGGGATCACCATGCCTCCCGTTGAGCAGGTGGCTGTGGGGATGGCTTTCTTGCCTCAAGATGCTGAGCTCGCTGCGATCGCCCGCCAAGCCGTCGAGCAGAGCTGCGCTACCTCGGGCCTGACCGTGCTCGGCTGGCGTGAGGTGCCGGTTCGCCCCGAGATTTTGGGTGTGCAGGCTCGAGAAAATCAGCCGAAGATCGAACAAATTTTGGTGCAATCCCCCACGCTTCAAGGGGATGCCCTCGAGCGCGAGCTCTTCTTGATTCGCCGCCGCGTCGGCAAGGCTCTGGGAGAGCAGGCCGCCCAAATTCAGCAAGACTTTTACTTCTGCTCGTTCTCAAACCGCACCATTGTCTATAAGGGCATGGTGCGATCGGCGGTTCTAGGTGAGTTCTACACCGACCTCCAAGACGCTGCCTACGAGAGTCCGTTTGCGGTTTACCATCGCCGCTTTAGCACCAACACCTTCCCCCGCTGGCCCCTGGCCCAGCCGATGCGCTTCCTGGGTCACAACGGCGAGATCAACACGCTGCTTGGCAACATCAACTGGATGATGGCGCGGGAGGCGGATCTGGCGCACCCCATCTGGGGCGATCGCCTCGATGAGCTCAAGCCCACCGTCAATCCCGAAAACAGCGACTCTGCGACCCTGGATAACGTGCTGGAGCTGCTGGTTCAGTCTGGCCGTAGCCCCCTCGAGGCCCTCATGGTGATGGTGCCGGAGGCCTACCAAAACCAGCCCGATCTCAACGAGCATCCCGAGATCGTCGACTTTTATGAGTACTACAGCGGTTTGCAGGAGCCCTGGGACGGCCCGGCGCTGCTGGTGTTCTGCAACGGCAAGCATGTCGGCGCGACCCTCGATCGCAACGGCTTGCGCCCTGCCCGCTACAGCATCACGCGGGATGGCTACATCGCAGTGTCTTCGGAAGCTGGGGTAGTGGACCTGCCCGAAACGGAAATCATTGAAAAAGGCCGCCTAGGCCCAGGTCAAATGATTGCGTTCAATCTGGAGACCCGCGAAATCCTCAAGAACTGGGACATCAAGAAGCAGGTTGCAGCTCAGTACCCCTACGGCACTTGGCTGAAGGAAAACCGCTTCGTCCTCAGCCCCCAATCCTTTGGGGAAAACTGCTTGCAGGACGCCTCGACGCTGCTGACGCAGCAAACCGCCTTTGGCTACACGGCTGAAGATGTCGAGATGATCATCGAGGCGATGGCCAGCCAAGGGAAGGAGCCGACCTTCTGTATGGGCGATGACATTCCCCTGGCGGTGCTCTCGGACAAACCCCGCCTGCTCTACGACTACTTCAAGCAGCGCTTTGCTCAGGTGACGAACCCGCCCATCGATCCGCTGCGGGAAAGCCTGGTGATGTCCCTGAGCATGCAGCTCGGCGGACGTCACAACCTGCTGGCGACCTCGGCGGAGGGGGCTCGCTTGATCAAGCTGGAGTCGCCCGTGCTGAACGAGGCTGAGCTAGAGGCCATTCGCCGGTCGGATTTTGCGACAGAGACGCTGTCGACGCTGTTTGCGATCGCCGATGGTCCTGAGGGATTGCAGCGAGCCGTCACCGCGCTGTGCCAGAAGGCAGCTGAAGCGGTGCGCAGCGGCAAGCAGGTGCTGGTCCTGAGCGATCGCGCCGATGCAGCCGGTCAAGCGGGCCTAAGCGCTGGCTACAGCTATATCCCGCCTCTGCTGGCCGTGGGCGCTGTGCACCACCACCTGATTCGCCAGGGCCTGCGCATGAAGGCCTCCATCGTCAGCGATACGGCCCAGTGCTGGAGCACCCACCACTTCGCGTGCCTGATCGGCTACGGCGCGAGCGCTGTCTGCCCCTACCTCACCCTGGAAACCATCCGCCACTGGTGGTCTGACTCCAAGACCCAAAAGCTGATGGAGCGCGGCAAGCTAGAGGCGATTTCCTTGACCGGCGCCCAAGACAACTACCGCAAAGCGGTGGAGCTGGGCTTGCTGAAGATTCTGTCCAAGATGGGCATTTCGCTGCTGTCGAGCTACCACGGGGCGCAAATTTTTGAGGCCATCGGTATCGGCGGCGACCTGCTGCACCTAGGCTTCTACGGCACAGCCTCTCGTCTGGGCGGCCTCAGCGTTCAGGAACTCGCGCAGGAAGTTCTGTCCTTCCACCAGCGGGCCTTCCCAGAGCTGACGGCCAAGAAGCTCGAGAACTTTGGCTTTGTCCAGTACAAGCCCGGTGGTGAGTACCACATGCACAGCCCGGAAGTGGTCAAGTCTCTGCACAAAGCCGTGGCAGACAAGCAGTACGACCACTATGAGGTCTACCAAAACCACCTGGCCAACCGACCGGCAACGGCGCTGCGAGATTTGCTGGACTTCCAGAGCGATCGCCCCTCGATCCCCCTCGAAGAGGTGGAGTCGGTGGCTGACATCGCGAAGCGCTTCTGCACCGGCGGTATGTCCCTAGGGGCTCTCTCCCGAGAAGCTCACGAAACCCTGGCGATCGCCATGAACCGGATCGGCGGCAAGTCCAACTCCGGTGAGGGCGGCGAAGACCCTGTGCGCTTCAAGGTGCTCTCGGACGTAGATGCCGAAGGTAACTCCCCCGTGCTGCCCCACCTGCGGGGCCTCAAGAACGGCGACACCGCTAGCTCATCCATCAAGCAGGTCGCCTCGGGCCGCTTTGGCGTCACGCCCGAATACCTGATGAGCGCCAAGCAGATCGAAATTAAAATGGCCCAGGGTGCGAAACCCGGTGAAGGCGGCCAGCTGCCCGGCAAGAAAGTCAGCCCCTACATTGCCATGCTGCGGCGATCGAAGCCCGGCGTGACGCTGATTTCGCCGCCGCCCCACCACGACATCTACTCCATCGAAGACTTGGCCCAGCTGATCTTTGATCTGCACCAGATCAACCCCCTGGCTCAGGTGTCCGTCAAGCTCGTTGCTGAAGTCGGGATCGGCACGGTGGCCGCTGGCGTCGCCAAGGCCAACGCCGACATTATCCAAATCTCGGGTCACGACGGCGGCACGGGTGCCTCGCCCCTCAGCTCCATCAAGCACGCCGGCGGCCCTTGGGAACTGGGTCTGACCGAGGTGCACCGCGTCCTGATGGAAAACAGCCTGCGCGATCGCGTGGTGCTGCGCGTTGACGGTGGTCTCAAGTCCGGCTGGGATGTCCTCATTGGCGCACTGATGGGCGCTGAGGAATTCGGCTTCGGCTCCATCGCCATGATCGCCGAAGGCTGTATCATGGCCCGAATCTGCCACACCAACAACTGCCCGGTGGGCGTCACGAGCCAGCGGGAAGACCTGCGCAAGCGCTTCCGGGGCATCCCGGAGAACGTCGTGAACTTCTTCTACTTCGTGGCAGAAGAGGTCCGCTCGCTCCTGGCGCGTCTGGGCTACCGCTCCCTCGATGAAGTGATCGGCCGGGCTGATCTGCTGAAGGTGAAGGACAATCTGACCCTGAGCAAGACCCAGTCTCTCAACCTCGACTGTATCACCCAGCTGCCCGATACCCGCAGCGATCGCGCTTGGCTCAACCATGGCGGCGTCCACAGCAACGGTCCGGTCCTCGATGACCAGCTCCTAGCAGACCCCGCCATTCAGGCGGCAGTGCGCGACCAAGGCAGCGTGCAAAAGTCGCTGACGGCGGTCAACACCGATCGCACCATCGGCGCGCGTCTCGCTGGGGCGATCGCCAAGCAGTACGGCGACTCTGGCTTCGAAGGCCATATCCAGCTCGACTTCCAGGGCTCTGTGGGCCAGAGCTTTGGGGCCTTCAACCTGCCGGGCATGACCCTGAAGCTCGAAGGGGAAGCCAACGACTACGTCGGTAAAGGCATGCACGGCGGCGAAATCATCATCAAGCCCGCTAGCGCCGCCACCTACGACCCGTCTCTAAACGTCATCGTCGGCAACACCTGCCTCTACGGCGCCACCGGTGGCGTCCTGTTCGCCAACGGCCAGGCCGGCGAGCGCTTTGCAGTGCGCAACTCCAAGGGCCAAGCCGTGATCGAAGGGGCCGGAGACCACTGCTGCGAATATATGACGGGTGGCATTGTGGTTGTTCTGGGCCGCTCAGGTCGTAACGTGGGTGCTGGCATGACCGGTGGTCTAGCCTACTTCCTCGATGAAGATGGCTCCTTCCCCACGAAGGTCAACCCAGAAATCGTGAAAGTGCAGCGGGTTATCACGGCGGCTGGTGAAGAACAGCTGAAGTCCCTGATCCAGGCTCACGCCGAGCGCACCGGCAGCCCGAAAGCGAAGGCGATTTTGGCGGACTGGAGCAGCTACCTGCCCAAGTTCTGGCAGGTGGTGCCGCCGTCAGAGGCAGAAACCCCCGAAGCCAATCCCAATCCTTCGGAGACCAAAGTGCTGACGTCGGTGCAGTAAGCGCCTAAAGCCGAGGGGCCAAGCTGCCCCTCAAGCGATCGCTTTTATCAAAGTCATCAAACGAAAAAACCGGGGAAAAACTTCCCCGGTTTTTATTTGGCAAAATGCAGCGTTGGGCTTTGATCAGACCTGGACGCATCTTTCTTGATACAGCCCGACAATCTGATTGACCACGTCGGCAATGGTGAGACCGTCGGTCTGGATCTCGATGGCGTCGGGCGCTTTGATCAAGGGAGCAGACTCTCGCGTGCTGTCTTTGTAGTCGCGCTCGTAGATGGCGCGCTCGAGCTCGTCGAGATCGATATCGCCGTGGCCCTGATTTTTGAGGTCAATTTGGCGGCGTCGGGCGCGCTCCTGTACGGACGCAGTCAGGAAGATTTTGAGTTCGGCATCGGGAAAAACGTGGGTGCCAATGTCTCGGCCTTCAGCGACGAGTCCGCCATGGAGACCGTAGGCCCGCTGCTGCTCCATGAGGCCTTGGCGCACGGCGGGCTGGGCGGCGATCGCGGATACCTGCGCAGTGACCTGGGGGCTGCGGATGGCGGTAGTCACGTCTTCGCCATTGATAAAGACTCGCTGGCCTGCGATCGCCCCTGAGGTTGCGTCTGCCTCCCCGAGCCGGAACTCGATCTGGCAGCGATACACCATCTCTGCAATCGCCGGTTCGTCGTCGATCGCCGTTTCGGTCGTGAGCGCCAGCCAGGTGACCGCCCGGTACATGGCCCCTGTATCCAGATAGGTCAGCCCAAGCGCATCCGCCACGCGCCGCGTCACCGTTGACTTGCCTGCGCCGGCCGGACCGTCGATCGCCACGATGGGCTGACGATTGCGAAGCACCACATTATCAATCAGCCGCGTATTTCCTAAGCGCGCGGCGATCGCCAGTAACCCAGAATCTTGCACAGTATCCAAAGACTTGAGAATAACAGGATCAACCAACTCAATGTATTCCAGTTCGACCGCAGGAACCGTCGCAATTTCACGCTTGACGGCGGTCAAAATTGCTTCGCGCCCGTAAGTGCCCTGACGAACGACCTGCACCGCCGCCTGGAGCGCCCGATACAGGACTGCCGCGTCGTCTCGCTCCTGGGGGCTGAGGTATTGATTGCGGGAGCTGAGGGCCAAGCCGCTACTCTCGCGCACGATCGGGCAAACCACCACCTCCACCGGCTGATTCAGGTCATGAACCATCCGGCGAAGAATGGCCACCTGCTGAGCATCTTTCTGGCCAAAATAGGCCCGCGTTGGCTGCACCAAGTTAAAAAGCTTGGTGACCACCGTGGTCACGCCGTGAAAATGGCCCGGGCGCGATCGCCCGCAGAGGACCTGCGTCATGTCTGCCGGTGGCAGGACCTGAGTCCTGCCCACCAGCATCTGCGTTGAGCTCACGCGATCGCCATACAGCTCCTCGACCGTCGGCGCAAAAATGACATCGACCCCCGCCTCGCGGCACAGGGCCATATCTTGCTCCAGCGTCCGTGGATAGCGCGCGAAATCCTCGCTGGGGCCGAACTGAAGCGGGTTTACAAAAATGCTGACAACCACCAGATCGTTGTCTTGGCGCGATCGCTGAATGAGGCTCAAGTGACCGGCATGGAGGGCTCCCATTGTCGGCACCAAACCAATCGTTCGCTGGGGAAAAGTGTCCCGGCCGGGACCAGAAAAATTCCGTTGCGTCTGCGAAGAATCAGTCGACTCCGGTTGCAACCGATATTGATCTAGGTAGCAACGCAAAGCTGCAACCGTACTAAACAGTCGCACCACAACCCCCACTCACTTCATGACGCCGTGTAAACCCATATCATTATCAGCCGTCTCAGCGCTGTAGTGCACATCGCCTCCCCAGCAATTTTGGCCAACTTCCCTTTCAATGCTATCGGCGATCGCGCGGTCTAGCCGTCACCCGACACGGCTTACCCAAATCCGCCAGCAAAAACAGCGGGCGATCGCGCTAGATGGCCCGCTGCCAGACAACAATCAATTAAAAGAGGCATCCTAGACATCTTCTAGAAAGCTCAAGCTTTTTCCCTGCTAGACTTCACTCCTGTCTAAAGGAAGAGTCTGATTTATTCCGGAAGAGAGATACACCTCTCTGAATAACGTGCGCTATGAGCGAGTCAGTAAGTGGTAAATCCTCTGGGACGCCCATCTCGCAAGCGATTGCCCTGGGACACTGCAAAAACTGTCTACGGATAGGGGCTAGCCTCAAACAAGCTGTGGTTTAGTCATGAAGACGGCGAAAGGGGCTGCTTCGCCGGATGATGCACCCAGGAGTCGCAAGCGACTAAACCTCAGCAAAGCATCTGTGTCCTTGGGCATCTCAAAAATCTTGCTAACGTGCCGACGTAGCAGATTGACCATCGATAACATCTAGCTGGACAGGAGCGACCCCGGTTTGCATCATGCCAACCATTTGGGCGGCACCCGCCGACAAATCAATAACTCGTCCGCCACTGTAGGGTCCACGGTCGTTAATGCGCACAACGACCGAGCGACCATTGTCGAGATTCGTAACGCGCACCATCGTGCCGAACGGCAGCGATCGGTGGGCAGCGGTCAATGCATTCTGATTAAAAACTTCGCCACTTGCACTCTGATTACCATGGAACCCGGGGCCGTACCAGGAGGCCAGACCGGTCAATCGGAGGCGAACAGGACCGAGGGCAACGGTCGTAGGAGCAGGAGCTGGCTTGCCGGAAATGTCTTGAACGGGGGGCGCGTTTCCAAGCAAGCGACGGAGACGGTTGGTAATCTGGATCGCGTCTCGGTCTGGATCTTTCGTCGTATCAGGGAGCTGTGTCTCGCGATCGATGGGGAGCAGCTCATCCTCCCCAACTTTAATGACAGCTAACTTGCGGCTGGCGTCCCAGCGAACATTGATGGCCGTCGCGTCAAAGTTGTTGCGGTGAAGTTGGTTAATCTGGGCGGCAGCTTCAGTAGCTCGCCATACAGGATCGTTTGGATTAGCTGCAACTTCAGAAGAATTGAGCTCTTTGTTGCCAGAAAACACTGGCTCGGTAGATGCGACTTTGACACTGTCTGCCGAAGACTGGGTTTGGCCCGAGACTTCTAGCGTTGCTGTTTGGTCGCTGAGAAAGGTAACGACGGGAATGTCCCGAACGTAGACAGTTGCGGCCTGCTTTCCATTGAGCGTGTGCGCCTGGATTTTGGCAACAGCTGCCGTGTTTTCACCGGAAATCGCATCGGACAGGGAAGTACCAACCTTAACCACAGACTCTGCCAGCTTTTCGGCTTCCTCAGTGGCTTCCGTGTGAGCAGATGGGTTGGACTTAGAGGCCTGCTCGAGCGCTTTGACTGGCTCTAGGTGACCCACGCATAGCGGGCCGAACGCTGTTACCAGCAAGGCGGTGGTGAAACCGCTCCAAAGTTTTCGATTCATATGTCCACGATGAAGGGCATTGGGGAAAAGAGCTTGAGCGGAGGTGAAAGCGCTGTGCATCAGCCAGCCGCTCTCTCTAACTCGTACTCGTTCCGGTTTTGCCTTTTGGTCTGGAACTGCAACAGATTAACACGAACTTTTTGCTCCCGGGATCAGGGTATCGCTGAAACCGTTCGCAACTTTATCGAAACTTTACATGAGAAAAATGTCAAAATATTGCGAAATGTTTCTCTCCTATTGCGTTTGCGGGTCTTGAGCGCTCCGGGAAAACTTCACGAAAGATTTACAGTCATTTTGCTTGAAATCCCCATAAGTGACTGTAAGAGATCTTTCCCTCAGGTGTCCTAAAGAACAACAGCAATAAGCAATTGCGATCGCCCAACCGGGATTTTTTGCGCTTTTCGGCAGAAAACGCAGACTGACGTCTCTATACCAGTGCGAAAGGACACAAGCTAGATGCGATCGCTCTTTGCAAAGATCGTTCCGGCAATTTCAACCTCTCCATGAGGGGGAGGAGAGCAGTAGAATAATCCGGCAATCATTGCCTGACGAGGATTAGTAATTCTTATGGATTACCGGGAAGCGGGAGTGGACGTGGAGGCGGGGCGCGCCTTTGTGGAGCGCATCCGATCGATGGTCGAAAAGACCTACCGTCCAGAGGTCATGGGAAGCTTGGGGGGATTTGGCGGTGCGTTTCAGCTCCCCAGCGGCTATCGAGAACCGGTTTTGGTGTCGGGAACCGATGGCGTGGGCACCAAGCTCAAGATCGCTCAAACGGTCAATTGCCATGACACCATTGGAATCGATCTGGTGGCAATGTGTGTAAATGATGTTCTGACCTGCGGGGCAGAGCCGCTGTTTTTCCTGGATTATCTGGCGACAGGAAAACTTGATCCGGAGCAGCTGGCCCAGGTTGTCTCGGGGGTAGCTAAGGGGTGTGAGCTGGCGAACTGTGCGCTCTTGGGTGGGGAAACGGCGGAGATGCCCGATTTCTACCCGCCCGGAGAATATGATGTGGCGGGCTTTTGTGTGGGCATCGCTGAAAAGAGTGCGCTGCTGAATAGCTCGCAGGTGTGTGTGGGAGATGTGGCGATCGGCATTGCCAGTACGGGCGTGCACAGCAATGGCTATAGTCTCGTGCGCAAGATTGTGCGCGATCGCGGCTTTGATTGGGGCGATCGCCCCTCGGATCTGGGCGGTGCCAGCCTAGGCGAGGTCTTTTTGACGCCAACCCAAATCTATGTCAAGCCCATCCTCGCCTTGCGGCAGTCTGGCCTCCCCATTCACGGCATGGCTCACATCACGGGAGGCGGCCTGCCGGAGAATTTGCCCCGCTGTTTGGCAGACGATCAAACAGTTGAAATCGATGTCCAGGCTTGGCCTGTGTTGCCGGTTTTTGAATGGCTTGCAAAAACGGGTGAAGTCGCTCCAGCTGAAATGTTCAACACCTTCAATATGGGCATCGGTTTTGTCTTGATCGTGCCACCCGATGCCGCCGAAGCCGTAATTCAGCACTGCACACAGTCAGGTCTGCTGGCCTATCAAATCGGTAAAGTCGTACCTGGCAACAAGCAGCTTTTGGGTTTGCCCGAAGCTTAATTTTACGCTTCTAGCACCTCTCACACTCCTGAAAAGGTGAGCCTAAAAACTCACCTTTTTCGTATTTTTAAAATTACTATTTGTACACTCATAAATATCAAGTATTAGTTTTGAAAATAGTCTCAATAGCTAAAGAAATAACCTAAAAATAAGAGAGGCTATGATGCATAAGCCATAGCCTCTCTTAATGTCTAGCTGCTTAATTAAATCTGATCGCTAGCTTGATCGCTTTGCTCTTGTGGCAGCTCACCAGGTACAAACTTGATCTTGATGTGAAGTTTTCCTGACCGCCAATGCATTCCAGGCCGGAGAACCTCGCAGGGCAATCCATCATCTGACAAAAAATTGCCAGCTGAGCCACCTAGCTCAGCATTTGCACCTTTTTGAATTTGAGATATTAGCCAGTCAGATCTAAAAAGCTTAGTGTACATGCCAACCTCGGAGTTGACCGCGATTACTGCATCTAATGGAAAGTGTTCTGACATTGAAAAAGCTCAAAATATCTACTTTTCGACTTTCAGTCCGTTACTGTTCGCTCGATGCCTGAGGTAACTCATCCGGCACAAACTCAACCCGTACCTGGATATACCCTGTTTCCCAAAATTGGCCTGGTTCAAGCACTTTGCATGGTATTCCTTCCGCAAGAAGACGCTCGCCTATGGGGCTGGCTGACGAAATTCTGTAATCACAACTACTACGGATTTTTTCTAGAAACCACTCGTTGGTAAAGAACCGCTCGTGCATTGGAACATCATCGTTCACTGCGATTACTGCATCTACTGGCAATTCTTCTGACATGGAAAAAGACCAAAAATGACAACTTTTTGACGTTGCAGTCTATTACTGCTCGGTTTGCTCTTGAGGTAGCTCACCCGGCACAAACTCAACCCTCACCCGGATATACCCCGTTCTCCATTCCTGCCTTGGTGCAAGTATCTTGCACGGCATACCGACCCTTGCCAGTTCTTTGGCCCGGGGAGAGTCAACGCGGCTAATCAGGCCAGACTCAATCGCTTTTAGCAAGGCTTCGCTTTCCCATAGTTTGGGTGGCGACGAACCCTGTCGTTCCACTGAAATGATCGAATTCTCCGGCAATTGTTCTGACATGGGAGAAATTGAAATGACTACTCCCAGTTATCCCGAATTTGCCCGATATGGCTCACGAATCTTGGCATTACCCAGTATTTTTGTGCTGGCAGAGCCTAAAACTAAGTCTGTTGGATGTCTGCGAGAAGCGTAGTTCGTCGAATTTTCGAGCACGAAGGTGCTGAAGCAGATTTCCGGTCTTTTCTGTCGAGCGTCTGTCAGCGGGCATTGCAAATCGCTGCGGTGAAGTCCAGGTGCTCTGAACACCCGCCTGATTTAGGCAGAAATTCTTGTACAAGTACGAATTATTTGTCGCTTTTTCACACAATAATGTCGCGATGAAAATTTCTGCAATTCTTACAGGTAAACGGTTTTAGGCTTTTCGAGCTTACTTGTGGCAAATCTGTATACGTGTCACACATTAGTTGTCGTTTTCCAGAAACACGTTTTTTCAGGGGCTACCCATATTTCACGAAATAGTTGTCTTTTTCCGAAACGGATTTTACTATGTAGTACAAGCGAACTTATGTGGACAGAGATATGTGCTCCACATTTCTCGTCTATCCGTTGCAACGTAGAAAAAGTGTATTAATCAGACTTGAGAGAAATATTGTGGCTAATAATACATCGTTGGAAGCAGATTCAGATGTAACGCAAAATTCTTCAGAACTGAACCAGGATGAACTGCTTGAAAAGGACCTGGATGATTCTGACGAAGCAGACAATGCCACTAAAGCCACTTATTCCTCCAAGAAAAAGAAGGAACCCAAAGAAAAAGATA